>JBDGXC010000039.1:0-34811 GCA_039584815.1 Gemmatimonadota bacterium | reverse complement strand
CGGTCCGGGAGCGATCCCCGACTCTGGCGGCACGGAGCGACATCGATGAACGCACTGCGCGCGGCGGCGCTGGTCCTTTGCGCCACGACGGCTCTCGCGGCCTGCGGGGGAGACGATGGGCCCTCGGGTCCGGACGACAGTAAGTCTCTGGTGATCCTGAGCGGGGACAACCAGTCGGGGCAGGCCGGCCGGGCCCTGCCGTCGGCCTTGAGCGTCGAGGTGCGGAACAGCGCCGGGGATTCCGTGCCCGACATCACGGTGACTTGGGATGTGCCGTCTTCCGCCGCCTCGGACTGGACTCTCGGCGAGACCAGCACGACGACGGGCGCGGACGGACGAACGGCGAACTGGTTTGCCTTGGGCTCTGCGGTGGGAGCGTACCAGGTCCGGGCGTCGATCGAGGGGTCGTCGGTCACGTTCTCGGCCACGGCTAGCTCGAGTCCGGTTGAGATCGTGTCCGGCAACGGGCAGGTGGGTCCGGCGGGGGCCGCCCTGGCACAGCCCCTCGTCGTGCGAGTCGTCGATGGCGGTGGCGCTCCGATCTCGGGTGTTCAGGTCGCGTTCCAAGTGACCGAGGCACCGGGGACGGGGACCGGCATCGCTCCGACCACGGCGACGACGGCGGCCGACGGGACGGCCCAGACGGTTCTCACGCTCGGCGACACGAACGGTGTCGTGAAAGTGAGCGCGTCCACCAGCACGGCGACCCGGCAATTCGCTGCCTGTACGTATGGCGGTGTCGCCGGTCCGATGACGCTGCAGCTGAGTCCCGGCGACGATGTGGTGATCACGGGGGCCGACGTGGGCTGCGTCCAGCTACCGGCGCAGGCAGTCGGCGCGTACGAGGTGATCGTCACGCCGTTGCCGCAGACCCTGGGCTTCAATGACATGGGGCTGGCCGTGGCCGGCTCGGCCGCCCCGGCGCCGCAGGTCACTGCGCCGGATGCGCTCCTCGCCGCGCGCGCGTCGGCGTCGGCGTTCCAGGCCGACGGGCGGGTGGAGCAGGACCGCCGGCGCACGCAGTATGCGTGGGACGAGCAGTTGCGGCGGCTGGAAGACCCGCTGCGCCCGGCAACTTCTCGTGCGTGACGGAGGCGCAGTTCCCGAACGCGCCGTCGTCCATCACGGCGGAGGTCGTGTCGGTCAGCGGCAACGCGGTCATCTTCGAGGACACCCTGGCGGCCGGGTCCTTCACGACGGTCGAGTACGATGCCATCGCGGCGAACTTCGATGACGTGATCATCGGCGCGGACACGCTGTACTTCGGATCGCCCCAGGACGTGTCGGGCGACATCGCGCCGGGACAGGTGGTGATCCTCTACTCGTCCGGCGTGAACAGCATGACGGAGAACTACAGCCAGGGCTTCATTACGGGCTTCTTCTGTCCGACGGACCTCGGACTGACGGGCGGGAACGACGCCAAGATGCTCTACGTCATGGTCCCGGATCCGGACGGCGACTACACGCCAGGCAGCGACGCCAACATCGTCACGAAGGACTTGGTGCGGCGGCTGACCGACAACACGGTGGCGCACGAGTTCCAGCACCTGATCAACGCGCAGACGGGCACCGGCGCGGCACAGGAAGTGTGGATCAACGAGGGCCTGTCGCACCTGGCGGAGGAGATCGTAGGCCACGCCGCGGCGGCGGCCGCCGGCCTCGCCGGCTTCGAGCCGGGGGCCGAGCTGGGTCCGAATGACTTCCTTCAGTCGCAGGCGGCGACGGACATCTTCAACAAGTACTATCGGGATGACTTCTACAACCTGGGCCAGTACCTGGACGCTCCGGGCGATACGGCCGCCCTGCTCAACTCCGAGGACCCGCTGGGCAACAACACGTTCCGCATGCGGGGGGCGGCGTGGAGCTTCGTACGCTACCTGCTCGATCGGTTCGGCGCACCGGCCACCGAGTGGCAGATGACTCGACAGCTGATCAACGCGAGCACCCTCGATTCCCGGCAGGCGGTGGCCGACGTGTTCGGCGTGCCGTTCAACGAGCTGGCGGCGGACTGGAGTACCATGCTGGTCGTGGAGGATCGCACGGACCTCGTGGGCCCGGTCCGGTCCACCCTGGAGCTGTCGTCGTACCAGCTGCGAACGCTCTACGAGCATCCGAGCTTCCAGTTCGTGATCAGTCCGACCGGGGGGTGGCCCCTGACTCCGCTGAGTTGGGTGCTTTCCGGCTCCAGCACCGCCTCGTGGGACCTTTTCACGGGGACGGCGGAGTACGTCACCGTGACGGCGACGGAAGCGACCTCCGGGAGCGGCCTGCGGCTTCAGACGGGCTCGGGGGCGGACCTCTCCACGACGGCGGTGGTGCCGCACCTGGTGATCGTGCGCACGAAATAGCCCGCTGGACGCCGTGACGATCTGGCGGGGGCGGCCCTCCCGGCGGGACCGGGGTGGCCGCCCTTTCGCGCGTCGGGATCGGCCGTGACTTCTTGCCGCTCCGGGAAGCGCTCCGCAGTTTCGCCGGCATGGACGAATCGACTCCCGCGACTCTCACGCCCGCCCTGGCGAAGCTCATCGAGGGATTCCGGGCCGGCGAGCCTCTGGCTCTCGCGCGCTGCATCACGTGCGTGGAGAACCAGAGCCCGGGATTCGAAGACCTTCTACACGAGCTTCACGACGGGGTAGGACGGGCGAGACGCATCGGGGTCACGGGTCCGCCCGGAGCCGGCAAGTCGACGCTCACCGCGCAGCTCGCCAGGCTCCTCCGTGACGGGGGGCACACGGTGGGGATCGTGGCGGTGGATCCGAGCAGCCCGTTCACCGGTGGAGCCCTCCTCGGAGACCGGGTCCGGATGGACGACCTGGCGATCGAGCCCGGCATCTTCATCCGCTCGATGGCGAGCCGCGGCTCGCGTGGCGGTCTGGCCACGACGACCCGTGAAGCGGCCGACCTGATGGACGCCTTCGGATACGATCGCATCCTCCTGGAGACGGTCGGCGTCGGCCAGTCGGAACTGGAGGTGGCGACCAACGCCGACTCGACAATCGTCGTGCTCGTGCCCGAGTCGGGCGACGGCATCCAGGCCATGAAGGCCGGCCTGATGGAAGTCGCCGACCTGTTCGTGGTCAACAAGGCCGACCGACCCGGCGCCGACCGTCTCCAGAAAGAGATCGAGGTCGTCCAGGCTCTGCGCCTAGGCCGTCGGACGCCCGCCGCCTCCGCCCATCACGGCGTCGATCTTTCCGAAACAGGGCTCCTGAATGCGTCTTCCGGTTCCGCCTCGCAGTGCGATGGCGGAGTGGACTGGGAGCCTCCGGTGCTCAAATGCGTCGCTTCCCTCGGCGAGGGAATCTCGGAGCTCGCCGGGGCCGTAGACGCGCACTTCGCATGGCTGCAGGACGAAGGGCGGCTGGCCGGACTTCGGCGGGTGGCGGCCCTCGAGCACACACATCGTGTCCTGGAGCGAAGCGTGCAGCGGGAGGCGACCGCCGTGTGGAGGCGATGGGTGAAGGACGAGGCGGCGGACCCGGCCGCGGAACTGGGGTCACCGTACGCCATCGCCCGGCGGCTGGCGGCGCGTCTGCGGTCCATACCCGCCGCGTCCGAGGACTGACCGCGAGCGATCGGTCCCGCCGTTGCCGTGCCGGGTCGGCGCCGTATCTGGATCGGGTTCGCCCGGCGCGCGTATATTCCTTAGCTGCGCGCGGGGTCGATGCGGCTTCGGCCCACGGCAAGCGCCCCTATGCGGAAGGAAGCGATGAGTCACGTGACGGATACGGACGCTCCGGCGACGCCCGAACTGAGACGGGAAGTAGAGCGCCGGCGTCGCGAGCTGCAGGAGCTGGAGGCGAGGCTGGCGCTATGGGAGGAGGCCGCCGCACGGGCACCGGTGCGCGACGACTCGGACTTCACCACGGTGTCGGGGCAGCCCATACGCGCACTGTACACGCCGCGCGACACGGCGGACGACGACTATCTGCGAGACATCGGTCTTCCCGGAGAGTATCCGTTCACTCGCGGACCGTACGCCACCATGTATCGCACTCGCCTGTGGACCAAGCGGCTGTTCTCGGGTTTCGCGACGGCCGAGGAGACGAACGAGCGCTACAAGTTCCTCCTCGAGCGGGGCACGACAGGGTTGTCGGTAGCTTTCGACTTCCCGACGCTGATGGGCTACGACTCGGACGATCCCCTCTCCGAGGGTGAGGTCGGCAAGTGCGGGGTGGCCATTTCGAGCCTGGCCGACATGGAGACCCTGTTCGACGGCATCCCGCTGGACCGGGTGTCGGTCTCGATGACCATCAACGGTCCGGCCGCCATGCTGTTCTGCTTCCTCCTCGTGGCGGCCGAGAGGCAGGGAGTGCCGTTCGAAAAGGTCCGCGGGACGATCCAGAACGACATCCTGAAGGAGTACCAGGCGCAGCACGCCTGGATCTACCCACCCAAGCCGGCCCTCAAGATCATCACGGACATCTTCGAGTGGTCGTCGAGGAAGGCACCCCTGTTCAACACGATCTCGATCTCCGGCTATCACATCCGGGAAGCCGGCGCGACCGCGGTCGAAGAGCTTGCCTTCACCCTGAAGAACGGCTTCACGTACGTCGAGGAAGGCGCGGCCCGCGGACTCGACGTGGACGACTTCGCCCCCCGTCTCTCGTTCTTCTGGGACGTGCACAACGACTTCTTCGAGGAGATCGCGAAGTTTCGAGCCGGGCGGCGGATCTGGGCCCGTCACATGCGCGACGTGTATGGTGCGAAGCGGCCGGAGAGCTGGCGCCTGAGGACACACGCCCAGACGGCCGGCGTCACGCTCACGGCCCAGCAGCCGCACAACAACATCGTCCGGGTCGCCTACCAGGGACTGGCGGCTGTCCTCGGCGGCACGCAGTCGCTGCACACGAACGCCATGGACGAGACCCTGGCGCTACCGACGGAGCACGCCGTCCGGATCGCGTTGCGCACACAGCAGATCCTGGCGTTCGAGACCGGCGTTCCGAGCACGATCGACCCGCTGGCGGGCTCCTATTTCGTCGAGAGCCTGACCGACGAGCTGGAGCGGCAGGCCGAGGACGTGTTCGCCGAGATCGACGAGCTCGGCGGTGTCGTGGCCGGCATCGAGTCCGGGTACTTCCAGGCCCGGATCGCCCACTCCGCCCGCCGCTTCCAGGACGAGTTGGAGGCCGGACGTCGGGTCATCGTGGGCGTCAATTCGTTCTGCGAGGACGGCGAGCGCGAGATCGATATCCTCAGGATCGACGAATCGGCCGCCGAAAAGCAGGGCCGACGGCTCGCGGAGCTGAGGGCGCGGCGAGATCCGGCCGCGGTCGATCGGACTCTGGCCGCCCTGACGGCCGCGGCCGAGGGTGACGACAACCTCATGACCCCCATGCTGGACGCCGTCCGGGCCTACGCCACTCTCGGCGAGATCCGAGGTGCGCTGGAGTCGGTCTACGGCAGGTTCCAAGAGCCCGTGGGCTTTTGAGGCCGGCTGCCGCCCGGTACCTTGATGACGCCGCGGGGAAGCCGTGTCCCCGGGTCTCCGAAATCACCCGGAGCTGGTCCGTATGGCTGAGAGAAAGATCCGTGTGCTCGTAGCGAAGCCGGGGCTGGACGGGCACGACCGGGGAGCCAAGATCATAGCCGCCTCCCTGCGGGATGCGGGCATGGAGGTGATCTACACCGGTCTGCACCAGACGCCCGAGAAGATCGCAGCTACGGCTCTCCAGGAAGACGTCGACGTGGTTGCCCTGTCGATCCTGTCAGGCGCCCACATGACGCTGTTTCCCCGAGTCCAGAAGCTGATCGAACAGAACGGGATGGAAGATGTCCTGATCACGGGCGGGGGCATCATTCCGCCGGAGGACGTGGAGACACTCCGGGAGATGGGGATCGGTCGTCTGTTCGGGCCGGGGACAGAGACGGGCGATGCCGCTGCATACATCCGGGGCTGGTTCGAGGAGCACCGGGCGGACGAAGACGCCTGATGGCGGCTTCGTCGCGCATGCGGATCCTGGTCGATGAAGTACGGGCGCTCGAGGATCGGTTGCGCGAAGGCGGCGGCCCGAAGCGCATCGAGCGACAGCACGCCCAGGGCAAGCTCACGGCGCGGGAGCGCATCGACCGGTTGATCGACCCGGGGGGAGGTTTCCTCGAGATCGGCCTCCTTCTCGCCTACGACCTGTACGAAGGCAACGCTCCCGGAGTCGGCGTGGTGACAGGCGTCGGCGAGGTCGGCGGGCGGCCTGTCGTGATCGTCGCGAACGACGCCACGGTGAAGGCGGGGAGCTGGTGGCCCGAGACGATTCCCAAGAAGTTGCGCGCGCAGGAGATCGCCATGCGATGCCGCGTGCCGATCATCTACCTGGTCGATTCATCAGGCATCAACCTGCCGTATCAGGGCGGCGTCTTTCCGGGCAAGTACGGTGCGAGCCGCCTGTTCTACTACAACTCCATCATGCGACACTATCTGGACGTGCCGCAGATCGCGGCCGTCATGGGGCCCTGCATCGCCGGCGGTGCCTATCTGCCGGCACTTTCCGACGTGATCGTCATGGTAGACGGCAGCAGCTTCATGGGCCTCGGCGGGCCCAACCTGGTCAAGGGCGCGACCGGGCAGGATGTGGAGGCCGAGGTCCTGGGAGGTGCGTCCACGCACAATCGGATCAGCGGCGTGGCGCATTACGAGGTACCCGATGACGAGGCCTGCATCTCGAGGATCCGGGACCTCGTGGCAGATCTTCCGCCGGCCCGGCTTCCGCCACCCGTCGACGAGCCGAAGCCCCCGGCGCGCTCCGCGGAGCAGGCGTACGACCTGATTCCACCGGACCATCGTCAGCCGTACGAGATGGAATCGCTCCTCGAGACGTTCCTCGATGCGGACCATTTCGACGAGTTTCAGGCGGGCTACGCCCCGGAGATGATCACGGCCGTGGGACGCCTCAACGGCCGCCGGGTAGGCGTCATCTCCAACCGACGCGGCATGTTCAAGGACACGAAAGGCGGTCCGCCGAAATTCGGCGGCATCATCTACGCAGACAGCGCGGAGAAGGTCGCCTACTTCATGGACATGTGCGACCGGCACAGGATCCCCCTGCTGTTCGTGCAGGACGTGAGCGGGTTCATGGTCGGCACCGAGGCGGAGCACTCGGGAATCATCCGGGCCGGCGCGATGATGGTGGAGTCCATGTCCGTGGCTCGGGTGCCGAAGATCGTGCTCACGATCGGGCACGCGAGCGGGGCGGGTTATTACGCAATGGCCGGTCAGGGCTTCGATCCTGATTTCATATTCACCTGGCCCACCGGTCGAATGGGCGTGATGGAGGGTGAGTCGGCGGTGCGCGCCGTACATGGCCCGAAGATCGATCGAGCCGCGGCCGAGGGCGCGCCGCTCGACGAGGAGACACAAGCCGCGATCGAGGGCACGCGGGCCGAGTACGAGCGAGACCTCGACGCCAGGTACGCGGCCGCCCGCGGATACGTGGACGCGATCATCGCGCCGGAAGAGACGCGGGACGTATTGGATCTGGCCCTGCGCACGGCGCTGGAGAACCCCGCACCCCATATCGGGCCGTTCACGCTGGCGGACGACGCGTGACGGACGATCGGATCGTTCGGGTGGCGTCGGGTCAGGGATTCTGGGGCGACTGGCAGGAGGCGCCAGGCCTCCAGGTGCGCCACGGCCCGGTGGACTACCTGATGCTGGACTACCTGGCCGAGATCACGATGTCGATCATGCAGAAGCAACGAACGCGGGACCCGTCCGCCGGGTACGCACACGACTTCGTGCCGCTCATCGCCGATCTGGCGCCCGATATCGTCGATGGTGGCGTGCAGGTGATCAGCAATGCCGGCGGCGTCAATCCGGCGGCGTGCCGCGACGCGCTGGTCGAGGAGCTGTCCGGGGTCCCGACGTCCCGGGCGCTGCGCATCGCGATCGTCACGGGGGACGACCTGATGCCGTGTCTCGACGAGATGCTCGCCGGCGGACATCCGCTGCGCAACATGGAGACGGAAGCGCCGCTGACCGACATCCGGGACCACGTGTACAGCGCGAACGCCTACATCGGGATGGATCCCCTGATCGGAGCCCTGCGCCGGAAGGCCGACGTGGTGATTACCGGCCGCTCGACCGACACGGCGCTGACGTACGCGCCGCTGGTACACGAGTTCGGGTGGGCGCCGGACGACTGGGACCGGATCGCCGCGGGCGTGGTCGCCGGTCACATCAACGAGTGCGGAGCGCAGGCGGCCGGCGGTAACACGCTCTTCGACTGGAGGGGCGCCGATCTGGACGCGCCGGGCTATCCCATCGTCGAGGCGAGCCCGGACGGCAGCTTCATCGTGACGAAGCACCCCGACCTCGGCGGCCGCGTCACGTGGGCCACAGTGACCGAGCAGCTCGTGTACGAGATGGGTGACCCGGCGGAATACATCACGCCCGACTGCGTGGCCGATTTTTCGACCGTACAGGTGATGGACCTCGGCGAGGACCGGGTGCGGATCTCGGGCGTGCGCGGCGGCCCGCGACCCGAGATGCTGAAGGTGTCGATCGCGTACCACGCCGGCTTCAAGGCGGTGGGGTCCCTCACGTACGGCTGGCCCGATGCGCTCGACAAGGCACGGCGGGCCGACGAGGTGCTGCGAGCCAGACTCGAGCGGGCGGGACTCGCGTTCGAGGAGGTGCGAACCGAGTTCGTCGGAGCCGGCGCCTGTCTCGGTCTCGAGCCGAGCCCGGGAGCCTGCGATCTTCCGGAGGTGGTTCTCCGGGTCGGGGTACGGGCGGCGGAACGTGCCGCGGTGGAACGGTTCACCCGGGAGATCGCGCCACTGATTCTCGGCGGCCCGCCCACCGTGACGGGATTTTCCGGCGGTCGCCCGCGCGTGCAGGAGGTCATGGCCTACTGGCCCGCTCTCATCGATCGGGGCGTCGTCGAGGACCGTCTCGCGGTGGAGCTGACAGATGCGTAGCCGGGCGCGGGCATCTCGCGGAAGGCACCCATGAGGGTTCCACTCGCCCACCTGGCGTTCGCCCGGTCGGGCGACAAGGGGGACACCGCCAACATCGGAGTCGTCGCGCTGGCGCCGGCCGCGTACGATCATCTGCGACGCGAGGTCACGCCCGAGCGTGTGAAGGAACACTTCAGGGGCGTGTGCCGGGGCACGGTCGAGCGCTTCGAGCTGCCGAACCTGTACGCGCTGAACTTCCTGTTGCATGAGTCGCTGGGTGGTGGTGGCACCGTGTCTCTCATGCTGGACGCGCAGGGAAAGACGTTTGGCGCAGGCATTCTCGGCCTCGAAATCGACGTTCCGGAGGCAGTGGTCGAGGCGTGTCGACAGGTGCTGGCGGGCGAGGCCCACGGACGACCAACGGCCGAGGAGTAGGAAGATGCAGCGGTACGTACGCTCGGAAGTGGACGGAGAGACGGGCGTGGGGCGCGTCATCCTCGATCGACCGGAGCGACGCAACGCGCTGAACGCAGCCCTGGTGGGAGAGCTCAGGGAGTCACTGGCCGGCGCGGCCGAGGACGACCGGGTACGACTGGTGTCCATTCAAGGAGCCGGGCCTGATTTCTGCGCCGGAGCGGACCTGAGAGAGCTGGCTGACACGGTGGAGGCCGGTGTGGAGGCCAGCCTCGCCGATGCGGAGTCGCTCGGGGAGCTGTTCCTGCTGCTCAGGCATCTCGACAAGCCGGTCGTGGCAGTAGTGCACGGACGCGCGCTCGCGGGCGGTTGCGGCCTCGCCACGGCCTGCGATCTGGTGGTGGCATCGTCGGAGGCCTGCTTCGGATATCCGGAAGTGCGCCTCGGCTTCGTGCCGGCCATGGTGATGGCGATGCTGCGTCGCTCGGTCGGGGAGAGTCGGGCGTTCGAGCTCATCGCGCTGGGGGAGACGATCGACGCCGAGACGGCCGTCCGGTACGGCCTGATTCACCGCGTGTTTCCGGCCGAGGAGTTCGAGGAACGGACAGCGGAATTCCTCACGGAGCTGGCGGGCCGCAGCGCGAGCGCACTGATGCTCTCCAAGCGGTTGCTGTACCAGATGGACGGCGCCGGCTTCGAGTCGTCGATACGGGCCGGAGCGGAAGTCAACGTGATTGCCCGCCTCACCGCGGACTGCCGGGAGGGCGTGCGCCGCTTCCTGGAAAGAAGCCGCGAACCGTAAGGCGAGACCGGCACGCGGCGGCGTCCCGCCCTCGATCGGCGGCAGGGCCCGAGCACACGGAAAGGACACGGATTCGATGACTGAACAGGTGGCGGAGTCGGCTGCACGGTCCGACCGCAGCTTCCTGATGCCGGGTGCACTGGGCGTATTGGCCCTGATCGCCGGTCTCGCAGGTGCGCGGCTCATGGAGCTGGGAACACGGATCGGGATCTCGAGTGGGGTTCTCCTTCTCGTCGTGGCGTTGGGACTGGCTGCCGTGTCCATCGGCGGACGCCCGTTCGGCCCCGACGTGGAAGGTCCTCTGGACCTGTCGGCCCGCATGGGTCTCGGGCTTCTGGGGGGAGTGCTGGGCGGCCTCCTGCACGGCGGTCTGACAGCGCTTACGGGCAGCTTCGGGCTCACCCTGCTCGCGGGCGTCGGCATCGATGTGGATCTCTCGGCGGCGGAGTGGTTGCTGCGGGCTCTGAAGGGCTCCGTATGGGGTCTCGGGCTCGGCGTCTTCTATCCGATCCTGCCCGGCCGGAGATTCATTCAGAAGGGTGCCACCTTCAGCCTGCTGCCCAGCCTGTACACGCTGCTCGTGGTGTACCCTGTGTTCCTCGGATTCGGCATCTTCGGCACGGGCCAGGGCCTTCTGACGTTCCCGTTCGTGCTGATCGGTAACGCCTTGGCGGGAATCCTGGCGGCCTGGGTGATCTCATGGGGTGAGCGCACCGACGTGGCTCCAGTGAGCGCACCGCTGGTGGACTGAGCCGAGAATACGGGTGACGCTTTCGCGGGAGGCACGCGGGGGGCTCCGACTGGTACGCCGGCGTGGTCGCCGACAGCGGTTTTCTCGCTGGCCTCGGGGTGGGCGTGCTGGTCTCGGCGCTCGCGCTGCGGTTTCTGGTGCGGCGAATGTAGGGCGACCCGGCCCAGCACGGAGGGAGGGGCGCACTCCCTCGAGCCGTTCCAGAGTGTGCCGTTGGGGCTGATCTCAGGCGGCCGCCCGGCAACCGTCCATGCAACCCTCTTTCCATTCCTCACAGGCCTGCTCGTCGAACCAGCCGAACGTCTTGCTGCAGCCGATATAGATCACGTCGCAGTACGTCATGCACCACGTTCTCTCCACCTCGGCCGCGCGGGCCGTCGGTGGCCCGGAGCCGAGGATCGCCGTCAACGCGACGACGGAGAGAAGTTCCACTCTGCGTTTCATGTCGAGCTCCTTCGAGTAGCGCCGCTCAGAGCGACGCGAGGTTGCAGCCGGCGAGACAGCCGAGGATGTACCACGTGCATCCCCACGAGTCGATGCGGTCGCAGTGCTCGGCGGCCCGTTCCGCGCAGTAGTCCTGGCACTGGACCGGGCCGGAGATCGTGCGGGCTCCAGCGGCGGTTGGCGCGACCAGGGCCAGGGCGGCGAGGGCCGGGATGAGTCGTCTCATGTTCACTCCTTTGCGAGGGTTACGGTTCGCTCACATCGATGACACGGCGCAGTTCTTTCAGGTCTTCTTCGTCCAGCGGACCGACTCTCCGCATGACGAGCCGGCCTCCGGAGTCGATGGCGAGAGTCGTCGGAACCACCCGGATCCGGAATCGCTTGGCGAATTCCGCGGCGTCGAGGGGTACGACGGGCCGGACGGTCGGAAGGGACGAGTGCGCGTACGCAGCCGCCGTGTGTGCCGGCTCCAGTCCCACCGCGAGGGTCGTCCATGCTCCGGCACCCGACAGGGCGGACCAGGCGGGTACGGCGGCGGCGCACGCCGGGCACGTTGACCGGAACACGAACAGCAGGGTCGGCGTACCGCTCGAGAGCGCGATGGGGTCACCAGTGACCGCGTCCAGAACCTCTCGATCCTCGACAGCGTCACCCGGATCGATGATCCCGCGGTCCTCGATCCATGGAACCAGGCGCTCCCGGGCCAGGAACGTCAACGCCGCGATCGCCGCCAGAGCCGTCAGTGCGTCCAGAATCGCTTCCCGTCGCCTCCTGCGGCGCATGTCGTCTCCCCTCCCGGCGGCCCGAGGCGCGTGGCGAGCTTCGGGTGTCCGCCTCAACGACCGGTCAACATCGACGTGCGGCTCCGAACGGGACAGGCCAACGCCGCCTCGTCTTGAGGCGTTCGTGAGGCGGACGGCCGACACTATGCCACGAGAGGAGGTGTCCCGACATTCTGAGCGCGCCGCCTGAAACGCCTGAAGCGGCTCTCCACCGGTTCTTCGGCTTCCAGGAGTTCCGTCCCCCGCAACGGCGAATCGTCGAA
Organism: Gemmatimonadota bacterium; assembly: GCA_039584815.1. Taxonomy (GTDB): domain Bacteria; phylum Gemmatimonadota; class Gemmatimonadetes; order Palauibacterales; family Palauibacteraceae; genus Benthicola. Next base: position 22,457 of record JBDGXC010000039.1, on the reverse strand, counting down.
GCGATGCTGGCCGGCCGGGACGTCATGGCCGTGCTGCCTACGGGGGCCGGCAAGTCGGTATGCTTTCAACTGCCGGCCCTGATGCGTCCCGGACTGACATTCGTCGTGAGTCCCCTCATATCGCTCATGCAGGACCAGGTGGCGGCACTGCGGCGCCGCGGTCTGGCTGCCGCACGTCTCGACTCGACCACGAGCACGGACGGCAGGCGGAAGATCCGGCGCTACCTCCAGGATGGCGGGCTGTCAATGCTGTACGTGTCGCCCGAGCGCCTGGTGGGACCCGAGCTCCGGGCGCTTGCCCACGGGGCGCGTCTGACCCGCATCGTAGTGGACGAGGCACACTGTATCAGCGAGTGGGGCCACGACTTCCGTCCGTCCTATCGCCGGATCCGCGACTTCGCGGAAGCGGTGGGACGACCTCCGATCGCCGCCTTTACGGCAACGGCCACGCCCCCCACCCGCGACGACATTCGCCACTGTCTCGACCTGCGCCGCCCATCCTGCGTCACATGTTCGGTCGACCGCCGCAACCTCCGCTGGCGGGCACTCCGCGTGTCCGACAGGACCTCCGCTTTCGAGGCGGCGGCGGACGAAGCTCGGAGTGTTCTGCGGTCCGACCCGACAGGGGCCGTGATCCTGTACGCTTCGACTCGTGCCGGGACGGTACGGGCTGCCGAACGTCTCCGACGTCTCGGCGTGCGAGCCTGCCCGTACCACGCCGGGCTGCCTCCCGCGTTCCGCCGCTCGGTTCAGCAGTCGTTCCTGATCGGCGACATCAGGGTCGTGTGCGCAACCAGCGCCTTCGGGATGGGGATCGACCATCCACGGGTGCGCCTGGTGTGCCACGTCGGCGTCCCGGGAGCCCTCGAAGCGTACGTTCAGGAAGCGGGACGGGCCGGTCGGGATGGCCGGCCGGCGGCGTGCCTGCTGCTGGCGACCCCGACTGACCGGGAGACCCACTTGGCCCTGATTCGGAGGCAGTGGCCTGACTGGCGATCCGTTCGCGACGCGTGGCGCACGCTGCCGGCGGGTCGCGCGTGGGACCCCACCCCCCAGCGGCCGGCGGCGGAGGACGACCCACGCGAGGCCGCGATCCGAATCCTGTTGCAGCTCGGATGTGTTCGGGAGGGCGTTCGTGGGTCGCTTGAGCGGATCCACCCTCCGGCTGTCGGGATCCTGCGGGCCCACGTGACACGGGGGAAGCGGCGAGCGAGACGACGGCTTGCCTCGATGCTGCGGTACGTGGAGACTTCCGACTGCCGGCGGGCCGCGATCGCCAGGTATTTCGGGGAACCTTCACCCCGGTGCACGGGATGTGATCGATGCGCGGGAACCGGGCAACGATGATGCCGTCCCGCCCGTCTACAGATTGACCGACTGTCGGCCCAAAGCGAACGGAATGGAGGCATGGGATGCGATCTTCGAAGCATGCTCGATGCGTGGCGGTGGCCCTCGCGGCCGTCTTCTCGAGTCTGTGGGCTCACCCGGCGGACCTGGGTGCGCAGAGCACGGCAGCCCTGGAAGAGCCCACGGCCGCCTACGGCGAGCCGTTCAGCCTGATCAGCGGCGTCCGGGAACTGGAGGACGGGCGCGTTCTCGTCTCCGACGCCCTCGAAGAGAGCCTGTACGCCCTGGACGCCCCACTGAGCGAGGCCCTCAAGATCGCCCGCAACGGCCAGGGGCCAGACGAGTACCGACAGCCCGACGCCCTCCATGCGTGGCCCGGGGACTCGACGCTGATGACGGATCTCGGAAACGGTCGCCTGACGGTGATCGGTCCGGACTACGGTTTCGGTCGCACGATCCCCGTCGTGCAGCAGGCCTCCGACGGGCTTCAGATCATCCTCCCGCAGGACGTGGACACCGAGGGTAGCGTGTACTACCAGCCGCGAGGCGACGGCATGATCCGGGATACGAGCGGAATCGTGCGGTGGAATCCCGACTCGGCGGCGGAGCCGGTCGAGGTGGCCCGGATCAAGCTGTCCGACGTGACGGAGCGCACCTCGGGCGACGGCGGAAACATGCACCAGGAGGTGAGACAGGTCCCCATGAGCCCGCAGGACGGCTGGGCGGTCGGTCTCGACGGAAGCGTGGCCGTCGTGCGGGTCGGCGACTACCATGTCGACTGGGTCCGGCCCGACGGTCGCGTGATCTCGGGCCCGCCGGTGGCGTACGAGCCCGTGCGCGTCCGCCAGGCCGACAAGGAAGCCTGGGTGGAGACCACGGCGGCGCGGGGCGTCATGATGGCGGTCACCAACCAGAACGGGAACCTGAGCGCCCGCATGCGTCGGGGTGGTGGCCGGGGCGTGCCTTCGATCGACGGGTACGAGTGGCCGGAAACCAAGCCGCCGTTCGAGCCCGGCTCGGCCGTGGTCGCACCGGACGGAGATCTGTGGGTCATGCGCAGCGTCGCGGCCGGCGAGAGACCGCTCATCGACGTCTTCGATGCGAACGGTAGACATCGCGGCGCGGTTGCGCTGCCCGAGGGGCGAGAAGTCGTCGGGTTCGGCGAAGGTTCGGTCTACCTGGCAAGGGGCGACGATCTCGGCTTCCAGTGGCTGGAGCGCTACGACCGTCCGGAGCTGTAGGCACCTGAGTTCCGGTTTCCCGGTGCCGGTCCGGACGGTACTTTGGACTGACGGGCGGCGTTCCCTCCAGACGTCGCCCTCTTCGCGCTGCACAGCTCACCGGCCGGGCCCGGCGCGCGCCGCGCCCGCTCCACACGGAGGGAATCTCGATACATGACCGACCTGGATATGTACCTGGAGGATCACCACTTCATGCTCCGCGACATGGTGCGCGAGTTTGCCGAGGAAGAGATCGCACCGGTCGCCGCGGAATTCGATGAGAGGGAAGAGTTTCCGTGGGAGAACGCCGCCAAGATGGCGGAGCTCGGGCTGTTCGGAATCCAGTGGCCCGAGGAGTACGGGGGCGCCGGCATGGACTTCATGTCGGCGGTGATCGTGACCGAGGAGCTGGCTCGGGTGGACTCGAGCCACGCCATCACCATCGGCGCGCACACGTCTCTGTGCGGCACTCCGATCTACCGGTGGGGCACAGAGGAGCAGAAGCGGGAGTACCTGACGCCCCTGGCCAACGGTACGGTGATCGGGGGCTTCGGGCTCACGGAGCCAGGCTCGGGGTCGGACGCGAGCCGCATGCTCACCACGGCGGCAAGGAACGAGTCCGGGTACATCCTGAACGGTCAGAAGACCTGGATAACACACGCCGGGGTAGGCGAGATATTCGTCGTGGCCGCGGTCACCGATCCGGAGCAGGGAAACAAGGGGGTGAGCGCGTTCATCCTGACGAAGGAAACGTGCGACCTCGAGAGAGCACGCGAGGTGGGCTTCGGCCATAGCGAGGACCTCGAGCCCATGCCGGGTTTTTCGGCGGGTGAGAAGCTGCGCAAGCTCGGGTGGAACGCCTCGGACACCCGCGAGCTGATCTTCGAGAACGTCGAAGTACCGGCAGCGAATCTCCTGGGCGACGAGCACGACGGTTTCCGCATCTTTCTGGACACTCTGGACGGAGGTCGCATCGGAATCGCCGCCCTGTCTACCGGATTGGCTCAGGGCGCGCTGGAACAGGCGTTGCGCTACACGGAAGAGCGAGAGCAGTTCGGGCGCAAGATCAATCGTTTTCAGGGAATACAGTTCAAGCTCGCCGACATGGCGACGCGTATCCATGCCGCACGTCTCATGACCTACCATGCCGCGCGTCTGCGGATGGAAGGCAAGCCGCACAAGCAGGAGGCCTCGATGGCGAAGCTGTTCGCTTCCGAGACAGCGATGGACGTCGCTATCGAAGCGGTCCAGCTCCACGGGGGGTACGGCTACTCCCGGGAGTATCCGGTCGAGCGAATGATGCGCGATGCCAAGATCCTGGAAATCGGCGAGGGAACGAGCGAGATCCAACGCATGCTGATCGCTCGCGAGCTCCTGAAGGGCGTGTCCCGAGGGGGCTGATCCGGTGGCCTGACGGACGAGCCGGCCCTACATTGGGATCGGACGCGGGGCCGCGCATGGTCGCGGCCCCGCTTCCTTTGCACGGCAAAGAATGGCGAGCGCGTCGTCCCCGGCAGCATGACCGGGCGGCGGCCGCGCGGTTGAATTCGGGCCGATCGCGCCACGAGCGCCGGCGGCCTGCCCCGCAAGCGGGGCACACGGGACTGCACAATGCAACGCGTGATCGTCATCAACGCTCTGGGCAGCGAGTCCAGAGTCGCAATCATCGAGGATGGTCGCCTCGTCGAGCTCATGAATGAGCGATCGGACGAGGACCGCATCGTGGGTGACCTCTACCTCGGAAGGGTCGAGGCGGTCCTCCCGGGCATCCAGGCCGCTTTCATCGACATCGGCACCGAAAAATCAGCCTTCCTGCACGTATCCGATATTTCCGAAGACGAGGACGAAGAGGACGACAACGGGAACGGGGGCGACGGTGGACCGCGGAACGGGAGCCGCCGTAACCGCAAGCACCCGCCGATCGAGGAGGTCGTCGAGCGAGGTCAGGACATCCTGGTGCAGGTCACCAAGGAGCCGATCGGCACGAAGGGACCCCGTGTGACGACGCAGGTCTCTCTCCCCGGCCGGTTCATCGTGTTTCTTCCGGATTCGAAGCACGTCGGTGTGAGCCGGAAGATCGGCGACCGGGAGGAACGGAGCAGACTCCGCAAGCTGGCGCGCGACGCACTCGGCAAGGGCCCGGGAGGAGTGATCGTGCGCACCGTGGGCGAGGAGCTCAACCGGAAGACGCTGGCGGCGGAGCTCAAGTCGCTTCGCGGCACCTGGGAGAAAGTGCAGCGCCGTGCGGCCAGCATGAAGGCGCCCGCTGCGGTGCATCGCGAGGCGACGCTCACCTCCGGGATCATCCGGGACCTGTTCAGCGAAAAGATCGACTCTCTCACGGTGGACTCGGAGGCCCTGGCGCAGGAAGTCCGGTCCTACCTGGGCCAGGTGAGTCCGGAGCTCCTCGATCGTGTGAAGGTGTACCGGGGCGATCAGCCGATATTCGATGAGTTCGGGATCGAGGAGGACATCCGGGCCGCGTTCCGGCGCCGAGTCGACCTCAAGTCGGGCGGGTACATCGTCATCGAGCACACCGAAGCCCTGGTCGCGGTCGATGTGAACACGGGGCGCTTCACGGGTCGGAAGGATCCGGCGAAGACGATCGTCACGACGAACGTCGAGGCGGCGGCGGAGATCGCCCGACAGCTGCGGCTCCGGGACGTGGGCGGCATCATCGTGTGCGACTTCATCGATATGGAAGAACAGGAATACCGCGAGCGAGTCCAGCATGAGATGAGGAGTCACCTCGGTCGGGACCGGGCCCGTACGAAGATGTTCGGAATCTCGGACCTGGGACTGCTGGAGATGAGCCGGCAGCGTGTGCGACCCAGTCTCATCCAGACCGCGACGCAGCCCTGTCCGAGCTGCGGCGGCACGGGGCGCGTGCTGGCCCCGGACACGATCGTCCGGCGGGTCGAACGAGCTCTCCGGCGGGCTCGTTCGGCAGGTGAGAAGCGCGACGTGACGGTGCGCGTCCACCCGGAGGTTGCCCTGTACCTGCTCGAAGAGGAGCCACGCTTCCTGAAGAGCGTGTCCAGCGAGCTCAAGCTTGAGCTCGACATTCGGGACGATCCCCTAATGGGCCACGACGAGTACAAGCTGCTGGCGGGTCCAGCGGATACCGATGTGACGGCGAAGTACGCCGTGGCGTGATCCCGCCCGAAGGACGCGTGCGCTGTCGCGATCACATTGACATCGTCACCGCCCCGTCCTATCCTTTTAGGCTGCGTTTCACTTCGTACCCTGGAGATTAGACGAAGGCGATGTACGCGATATTCGAAGCCAAGGGCAAGCAGTTTCGGGCGGAGCCCGAGGTCACGCTTCGCCTCCCGAGCCTGGACGCCGAGCCGGGCGACCGCGTGACGTTCGATCAGGTTCTTCTCGCTCAGCGGGATGACCGGGTGATCGTGGGGACGCCGTCGCTCGAGGGAGCGGCGATAGCCGCCGAGGTGGTGCGACACGGTCGGGGCGACAAGATCGTGGTGTTCAAGATGAAGCGGCGGAAAGGATACCGCCGTAAGCAGGGCCACCGGCAGGGCTTTACCGATGTCCGCATCGTCGACATCGATCTCGGGAGCCCGAAGTCCGGCGCCACACCGGCCCGCGGGCGGAAGGCGGCTCCGGCCGTGAAGCACGAGGCCAAGGCCGAGAAGCCGGTCGCCAGGAAGGCGGTGGCGCCCCCCGAGCCTCAGAAGGACAAGGGTGCGGAGGCGGCGGAAACTCTGGTCACCGATTCCGCCCGAGCTCTCGCGGAAGAGGCTGGGATCGACCTGTCGGACATGGTGGGAACCGGCAAGGACGGCCGGATCCTCAAGGGCGACGTGCAGAAGGCCATCAAAGCGCGGGGCGAGGCGTAGATATGGCACATAAGAAGGGTGTCGGGTCGAGTCGAAACGGGCGTGACAGCAACCCCAAGTATCTCGGAGTCAAGAAGTACGGCGGCGAGCGCGTGCGGGCCGGGAGCATCCTGGTCAGGCAGCGCGGCACGCGGATCCACCCGGGGCGCAATGTCGGTCTCGGAAACGATGACACCCTGTTCGCGCTGGCGGACGGCGTCGTGGCGTATGCCGACCAGCGTGGCGGCCGGAAGATCGTCAACGTGCTGTCCGGCTGAGCTGGGTCGGGCTTTCCCTCGAGCCGACAACGAGCGGTCCCGGCCCGTGAGGCCGGGACCGCTTTGTGCAGGTCCCTCCCGTCAGCCGGCCGGACCCCTTGTCGCTATCGGCCCGCGAACTCCGGTTCGCGCTTCGCCAGGAACGCTTCCACTCCCTCGTTCTTGTCTTCGGTGGAGAAGAGCAGGCCGAACCACGCCCGCTCGAACTTCAGCCCCTCGTCGAGCGGCATGCGGCGCGCCGCGAGGATGCTCTCCTTCGCGGCCTGCAGGGCGACGGGCGATTTGCAGGCTATCGAACGCGCGATCTCCAGCGTCTGCTCCCGCAGCTCGGCGGGCGGATACATCCGATCGATCAGGCCGATCCGCAGCGCCTCCTCCGCTCCGATCAGCATCCCCGACATGATGAGGAGCGACGCCCGGCCCTCTCCAACCAGGCGCGGGAGTCTCTGCGTCCCACCTCCGCCCGGGATGATTCCGAGATTCACTTCGGGTTGACCGAGCTTGGCACGGTCCGATGCGATTCGGATGTCGCACGCCATGGACAGCTCGCACCCGCCTCCCAGGCAGTAACCGTTGATCATTGCGATGATCGGTTTCGGAAACTCCTCCATGAGCGAGTAGATGTTGCCCTCCTGCATGGACCGGTACTGCTCCACCGCCCCGGCATCCTTGAACTCGCCGATGTCGGCGCCCGCGATGAACGCCCGGTCACCGGCGCCGGTGATCACCAGCACTCGCACCTCGTCATCGTGCCTCAGATCCTCCAGAATGCGGAACAGTCCCTCGCGCACCGCCACGTTGAGGGCGTTCATCTTGTCGGGGCGATCCACCGTAAGAACCGCCACGCGTCCATCCAGCTTCTCGAGCCGCAGTACGTCACTCATGTCAACCGCCTCCGGGTCACCACGTGTAGAAGCCTTCACCGGTCTTGCGACCCAGCTTCCCTTCGTCGACCAGTCTTTCCAGCATTCTCGGCGGACGGAACCGCTCCCCCAGCTCGCGGTGCAGATACCGGGCGATGCGCAGGCGCACGTCCAGACCGACGAGGTCCGTCAGGCGGAGCGGGCCCATTGGATGCCGGTACCCGAGCTCCATGGCCCGATCGATGTTCGGCGCGGTGGCCACTCCCTGCTCCAGCATCCGGATCGCCTCCAGCCCGAGCGCCACACCGAGCCGAGACGACGCAAAACCCGGAGAGTCGTTTACCACGATCGGTTCCTTGCCCAGGGCGACCACGAAGCCGCGCGCCTGCTCGACCACACGCTCCGCCGTGCGATCGCCGCGAACAACCTCGACGAGTGCCATGATGTGCACCGGATTGAAGAAATGCAGTCCCACGACTCGCTCGGGGCCCGGAATCCCGTCGCCGATCGCGTTGATCGAGAGGGACGAAGTGTTGGAGGCGAGCACGGTGAGCGGCCCGCAATGTGCCGCCACGTCTCCCAGCACCCGCCGCTTCAGGTCGATGTCCTCGGGTACGGCCTCGACCACGAGATCTGCATCCTGCACGGCCGCCGCCGGATCCGACGCCACCTGAAGCCTGGCCAGGGCCCTCTCCCGAGCCGCCGGCTCTACCTTTCCGAGGTCCACGCCCTTCGCGAGATTGGCGGCCACGCGCTCGAGGGCTCGCTCGCCGGCCTCGGGGTCGGTGTCGTACAGGCGGGCCTCGAAGCCCCGCATGGCTGCGACCTGGGCGATTCCGTGCCCCATGGTGCCAGCCCCCAGGACGGCGATCGGCCCTGCGATCGGGCTCACCGGGTCACAGCTCATGCCGTTCCCGCTGACCCGGATCCGACGGATAGTCCCACTCGATGACGCGCCGCCTGATCACGGCGATGGCCTCGAAACCATGTTCTTCGGCGATCCGGTTGGCCGTTTCGGCCAACGCGCTGACGTAAAGACGGGCCTCCGTGAGCTCTCGTCCGCGGGCCCAGCGATACGCCTCGTCGAGCAGCACGCGCAGGTGGCCTCGACCCCGGGCTTCAGGCCGCACGAAGGGAGTCTGGAAGCGAGCATACTTCGGAGGGTGGAAATACGGAGCGTTCGCCTCCTCGAAGCACGAGATCATGCCTTCCAGAGTCCCGTCCTCGCCAGGGACGACGAAGACCTCCGCGTCAGCCCGGCGGATGCGCTCTTCGAACACGTCCCTTCGCTTCGCCAGAGTGTCCGGCGGCAGATTCCGATACGCCGGGTTGTTCCGGTGGATCCGAATGTAGTGGGCCCACAGGGAGAGGATCTCGTCCACGTCGTCCAGAGAGGCCCGCCGGGCCGGGCCTGCGGCGCTCATCCGTCTTCTTCCGGTCTTGCGGTTCCAAACCGAGGCTCACGCCGCTCGGAGAACGCCTGTGTACCCTCCAGGGCATCGGCCGACCGGAACGCCATGTTCTGAGCCCGCTCCTCGAAAGCGAGCATCTCGTCGAGGCTCGAGGACACAGAGCGGCGCAGGGCCTTCTTCGCCAGAGCCAGGGCGAGCGCGGGCTTGCGGGCCAGGCGCTCGGCAATCTCACGCACCGCCCCCGACAGGTTCTCGTGCGGGACCACGCGGTTGAACAGGCCGATGCGCTCCGCCTCCCGGGCGTCCACCATCTCGGCCAGGAGGAAGAGCTCGGCCGCCCTCGACCGGCCTACGATCCTCGGCACCAGCCAGCTGCCCCCCCAGTCGGGAGCCAGACCGATCCGGTTGAACGTCTGACCGATCGCCGCCCGATCGGAAGCAATGCGCAGATCGCAGGCCAGGGCGAGGTTGGCTCCGCCTCCGGCGGCCGGACCGTTGAGAGCGGCGATGACGGGCTTCGGCATGTCCAGGATCGCCTTGATCACCCGGCGTCCCGCGCTGACCAGGAGGTTGGCCTCGTCGTACGCTTCGCGCGTCAGGAGATCGGCCAAATACCCGACGTCGGCTCCGGTGCAGAACGCCCGTCCGCGTCCCGTAACCACGACGACGCGGACGTCGGGGCGAACCGCCATGGCTTCGAAGGCATCGGCGATCTCTTCCCGCATGCTGCCGAAGAACGCATTGAGCTTCGCCGGACGGTTGAGCGTGACCGTGCCGATCGCCCCCTCCACGCCGGTCAGAACGAGCGGCTCGGAGCTCACTGCGTTTCCTCGGCGTGCACTACGGCGGCGATTCCCTGGCCAACGCCAATGCACATGGTCACCAGACCGGTCCGCGCGCCCCGGCGTTCCATTTCGTACAGCAGCGAGGTGAGAAGGCGGGCCCCCGTGCAGCCCAGGGGGTGCCCGAGCGCGATCGCTCCCCCGTTCACGTTGACCCGCTCCGGGTCCAGGCCCAGCTCACGCACGCAGGCGATCGCCTGCGCCGCGAACGCTTCGTTGAGCTCTACGAGATCGATGTCGAGGACGCTCAGCCCGTCCCGGGACAGCGCCTTGCGCACCGCCGGCACGGGCCCAAGCCCCATGCACGAGGGATCCACACCGGCCACCGCCGCGGCTCCCACCCGCGCCACGGGTCGCAGCCCGAGCTCCGCGGCCGCCTGCCGGCTGGCGATCAGGAGCGCAGCCGCTCCGTCGTTGATACCGGAGGAGCTCCCGGCGGTCACCGTGCCCGGGGCGCTGAAGGCCGGTCCGAGTCGCGCCAGGTCCTCGAGCGTGACGCCGGGCCGCGGATGCTCGTCTCGGTCCACCCGCACCGCGTCTCCCCGACGCTGCGGCACGTCTACCGCCACGATCTCGTCTTCGAAACGGCCGTCCTCGATGGCGCGGGCGGCCCGCGCCTGGCTCTCGACGGCGAAGGCGTCCTGCTCCTCGCGCGTGATCCCGTAGCGCTCGGCCACCACCTCCGCCGTCTCGCCGAGCGAGATGGTCCATCGAGAAGGCATGGCCGGGTTCGTGAATCGCCATCCCAGCGTCGTGTCGGCGGAGACAGGTGCGGCTCGGGGGAACGCCGTATCGGGCTTGAGAGTGACCCAGGGCGCCCGGGACATGCTCTCCACTCCTCCGGCGATGACTACGTCGCCCTCGCCGCTCCGGATCGCGTGTCCCGCCGTGACGACGGCCTGGAGTCCGGAACCGCACAGGCGGTTCACCGTCTGCCCCGCCGCTTCGACCGGAAGTCCGGCCAGGAGAGCCGCCATGCGGGCCACGTTGCGATTGTCCTCTCCCGCCTGGTTGGCGGCCCCCATCACGACGTCTTCGATGCGCTCGGGAGGGACGGTGGACCGGCGCACGAGCTCGCGGATGACCGTCGCGAGCAGATCGTCGGGACGCGCGCGTGCCAGGGAACCGCCGGCCCGTCCGACGGGCGTGCGCACGGCCCCGCAGATCAGGGGATCACGTGGATCGGGGGATCGGTCCGCCATGCCTCGCCCTCCGGATCAGTCGAGCGCCACCCAGACGCTCTTGGTCTGGGTATACTCCTGGAGCGCTCGCTCGCCAAGGTCCCTGCCGAAGCCTGACTGCTTGAATCCGCCGAACGGTGCTCCAGGATCGTATCGATTGTAGGTGTTCACCCACACCGTGCCGGCCTTCACGGCGCGCGCGAACCGGTGAGCCCTGCCCACGTCGCGAGTCCAGACACCGGCCGCCAGCCCGTATATGGTCTGGTTGGCCTGCTGAACGGCGTCGTCTTCGTCCTCGAACGTCATGGTCGCCAGGACCGGCCCGAATATCTCCTCACGCGCGATCCGCATGTCCGGCTCCACGTCGTCGAACACCGTGGCCTCGATGAAGTACCCGCGACCGTCGACCGAGGCTGGCTTCCCTCCGGCGACCAGCGTGGCGCCGTCCTCTACGCCGGCCTCGATGTAGGACATTACGCGCTCGTGCTGCGCCTTCGATACGATGGCCCCCAGCCTCGTTCTGGGGTGCGTCGGGTCCCCGACCGTCATGGAGGCGGCGAGGCCCAGAAGGCGCTCCATGAATTCGTCCCGGACGGAAGCCTCAACCAGCAGCCGTGAGCCGGCAGCACACACTTCACCCTTGCCGTAGAAGATGCCGGTTGTCACGCCGCGGGCCGCCGCATCGAGATCCGCGTCGCCGAACACGACGTTGGGCGATTTGCCTCCCAGCTCGAGCGACACCTTCTTGAGCGATTGCGCCGCCGTCTGCATCACGATCCGCCCCGTCTCGGTCGATCCCGTGAACGCGATCTTGTCGACGTCCGGGTGCGCGACCAGCGCCTGGCCCGTAACGGGTCCCCTGCCGGGAATCACGTTCAGGATGCCTGGCGGAAATCCCGCCTCGAGAGCCAGCTCTCCCAGGAGGAGCGCCGTCAGGGGCGTTTCCTCGGCGGGCTTCAGAACCACGGCGTTCCCGCACGCCAGGGCCGGAGCCACTTTCCACGACGCCAGGTTGAGCGGGAAGTTCCACGGCACGATGGCGCCCACGACCCCCAGCGGCTCACGCAGCGTATAGCTGAGGAACGGGCCCGACACCGGAATCACGTCGCCGGCCAGTTTGTCGGCCCACCCCGCGTAGTAGCGGAAGTTGGCGACCACGAACGGCAGGTCCACCCTGGCCGACTCGAAGGCCGGCTTCCCGTTGTCGCGTGTTTCGACTCCGGCGATGAACTCCAGGTTCTGTTCGATCAGGTCGGCGAAACGCCACAGAAGGCCGGCGCGGCGATGGGGATCCATGTCGCGCCAATCGGCGTCCTCGAACGCCTCGCGGGACGAGCGGACGGCGGCGTCCACCTCGGCAGCCCCGGCCTCCTCGACGTCTGCGATGACCTCTTCCGTGGCCGGATTCACGCTGGGGAAGCGATCGCATCCGTCCATCCACTCGCCGCCGATCAACAGCTTGGTCCGTAGCTCCATGGGGTCCTTTCACCGACGGAGATCAGCGTGTTCCTGCGGAGGGTCGGGTCCGGCCCGGTGACGGTGTACCGGACCGGATCCGGTCGACCTGGATCAGGTTCCGGTGAACTCCGGCGACCGCTTTTCGATGTACGCGTTCAGCCCCTCGCGGGCGTCGTCACCCTGGAAGAGAAGCTGCTGGAGCTCACGCTCGATCGCGAGACCTTCCGAGAACGGGACCTCGCATCCACTGGACACGGCTCGCTTGATGCGTCCCACGGCCCGAGACGCCTTCTGCGGCGGGACGAACTGCCGGGCGTACTCCATGACCTGCTCGAAGAAACCCTCGCCCTCGTAGATCTTGTTCACGAGCCCCAGCTCGAGGGCCTCATCGAATCCGAACGTGCGTCCCTCCACCATCAGTTCGATCGCCTTAGACTTGCCCAGGAGACGCCCGAGGCGCTGCGTGCCGCCCGTTCCGGGGAGGACTCCCAGGGTGACCTCGGGAAGACCGATCTTGCCGCCTTTCTTCCTGGCTATCCTGATGTCGCACGCCAGAGCGATCTCGAGGCCGCCGCCCACCGTGTGCCCGTTGAGCGCCCCGATCACCAGCTTGGGCGTGTGCTCCAGGCGGGTGAGCGTCTCATTGGCGTGCAGGCAGAAATAGTACTTGAAGTTGGGATCGGAGGTCTGGAGCATTCCAATGTTGGCGCCGGCGCAAAAGAACTTCTCTCCAGCTCCACGGATCACGATCACATGGACCGTCTGGTCGAACCGGGCTGCGACGATCGCGTCGTCCAGCTCCCGCATCATCTCGTGTGTATAGGTGTTCGCGGGCGGGTCATCCATCGTGATCACCGCCACGCCATCGATCACCTCGTACTGAATCAACCTGTCCGCCATTCGTGCTCCTCTCAGTTCAAATGGGATTCCGTCGGCTTCGCAGCCCTGCAACCTATCGAGGCAGGCAGCGCCCCGACAATCCAGCGGCTACGGTGTCTTGGTTGGCGGGCGCGGTCGCGCTACTTTGCAGCTTTGGACAGGGCCTTCCCTTACTCCGAGATCTTGCAGGGGGTTGTCCAACCGTGACTGAGGTGATCAGCATTCTGGGCATCATCGCCGTGTCGCTCCTGGTCCTCGGCGTCCTGGCGTACGCCGTCGTGCGCCACCTGCCCCACAGCCGCTCGATGTCCGGCGTGTTCCTGGAGAGGTCCACGAGCCAGGAGGCGGGGTACCTGTCCGCGCCGGATCGCTCGGAGCTCGTGGGAAGGACGGGGATGGCCCTGACCGATCTTCGCCCTTCCGGCACCGTGGCGATCGACGGGGAACGGATCGACGTGGTAACCGAGGGACCGTGGATCGAGGAGGGAAGGGAGGTCGTCGTACTGCGCGCCGAGAGCTACCGCCACGTCGTGCGTCGGGCGGAGCCGGGCACCGCACCGGAGCACGGGATGGAGGCTCCCGCGCCGGGTGACGAGTGACCGTGCGGCGTCCCGGAAGCCGCGTCGAAGGGCGATGAATAGATCGGTTCGCGGGTACGGTACCTAGGACTCTAGACTCACACGGACCCGGCCCGCTCGTGGGCCGGCCGTCCACGGATACGGAGACACAGCCATGACCGAGACGACAGCCGTCGGTGCGATTCTCGTCCTATTCCTCGCATTCTTCCTCATCATGATCGTCAGCTGGGCGGTTCCGATCCGTCTGTGGGTCGAAGCCTTCGCGAGCGGCGTTCGGGTCGGACTCGGGAGCCTGGTCGGCATGCGGCTGCGCAAGGTGAGCCCGGCGGGCATCATCCGTCCCCTGATCGCCGCCACCAAGGCGGGCCTGAGCCTGGATGTGAACGAGCTCGAGGCCCACTTCCTCGCCGGGGGCGACGTGGCGCGCGTGGGCAACGCTCTCATCTCAGCCGACAAGGCCAACATCGAGCTCGGATTCGAGCAGGCAGCGGCCATCGATTTGGCCGGTCGGGATGTCTTTGAGGCCGTGCAGGTTTCGGTGAATCCGAAGGTGATCCAGACACCTAAGGTGGCCGCGATGGCCAAGGACGGCATCCAGCTGATCGCGATCGCGCGAGTGACGGTCCGTGCGAACATCAACCGTCTGGTCGGGGGCGCGGGAGAGGAAACGATCCTTGCCCGGGTCGGCGAGGGAATCGTCAGCACCATCGGTTCCGCGGACTCGCACAAGGCGGTGCTCGAAAACCCGGATAAGATCTCGAAGACCGTGCTGGCCAAGGGGCTCGACAGCGGCACGGCGTTCGAGATCCTGTCGATCGACATCGCGGACGTTGACGTGGGCAAGAACATCGGAGCCGAGCTGCAGATCGACCAGGCCGAGGCCGACAAGCAGATCGCGCAGGCCAAGGCGGAGGAACGGCGGGCCCTCGCGGTGGCCACGGAGCAGGAGAACCGGGCGCGCGTCGAGCAGATGCGCGCGGAGGTGGTCAAGGCCGAGGCCGAGGTTCCCCTGGCGATCGCGGAGGCCTTCCGTGGAGGCCGGCTCGGCGTGATGGACTACATGCAGTTCCGCAACGTCGAAGCGGACACCCGTATGCGGGACGCCATCGCGGGGACGAGCGACGACTCGGAGAGCTGACATGGAGCCGGTCTTCATCTTCCTCGCGATCATCATCTTCGCGGTCGTCCGGGGCGCCACGCGCGGCCAGCGGCAGCGGCCGGGAATCGACCCGTTTGATCGCCCGCATGACGTGACAGGAGACACGAACGAGCGGGTGGTGGAGGCTCAGGAGCGGGCCCTCGAGGCACTCCGGCGCTGGGAGGCCCGACAGGGTCTTGGGGGCCGTCCGGACGACGCTGCACGTCCGAGGTTCGGCGACCACAGGGAGGCGACCCGGCCGGCGCCGATCCGACGGGAACGCCGCGAAGCGTATGCCGAGATCGCGCAGCTGCTGGAGCCGAACCGGCGGGCCTCGCGCTCGATCCCCCGCCGGCAGCCAGTTTCCCGGAAGCAGGAGGCGGACGGCCTCGTGCCGTCCGCGGCCGCTCCTGTCGAGCGGCCGCGGCGTGTGCGAAACGCGGCGCCGGATCCCGTCGCACAGTCCGCGGCTCGCGGTTCGCGATCCCCGGCACGCTCTCCACTGGCCCGCCTCGAAGGCCTTCCGTTGGCGGCTCGGGCCATCGTGTACGCCGAGCTCCTTCGCCCTCCGCGAGCTCGCTGACTGTCCATCCGGGATCCCCGCGCGCCCGTTCGGCGCTCTGGCGGCCCTCCCGCCGATGTGAAACATTGTCTCATCGATTCCGATCGCGCCTCGGCGCCGGCGCGTCCGGGATCTTTCCCGGATCGTGCCCTACGACTCCACCCGATGCTCGGGACATCGATCGACATTGACTGACAGCGAGAGCGGCAGGGTGGGAACCGACGGCGGCTCCCGGATCGCCCGGCTGTGCGAGACGGGAAGCGCCATCCTCGAAACGAGAGACCTCCAGGGCATCCTGGGGATCGTGACCGAGCGCAGTCGTGATCTGTTCGACGGCGCGGGCGCCGCCGTGGCGTTCTTCGACGGCGAGGCGCTGGAGCTGATCGTCGTCGGGGCCAGCGGATCGCTCGCCGGAGTCCGCGGTGCTCGCTACCCGTTCGAAGGGACGTTGAGCGAGCAAGCCATCCGGGAAGACAGGGCTGTCATCGCGAACGACGTCGGGGATGATCCGTTCTACGAATCCCTCGTTCTCGATCCCGGCCAGCCGCGCCGGGTTCTCGCGGTTCCGCTGCGTGAGCGGGCGGGCGCCTTCGGATCACTGGTCGTCGCGGGACGGGCTGGGTCCGAGGGGTTCCGACAGGACGACGCGGACCTCATGTACGCGTTCGGACACCTGGCCGGACTGGCCATCCAGAACGCCCGCCTGCTGGAGGCCGAGACCGCCCGAGCGGAGCTCTCCGATACGCTGAGGGCCGATACCGAAGACCACGTCACGGTGCTGGAGGACCTGCACGCGGCGGAAATCGCCGTGGCCTCCGACCTCGAGCTCGACTCCGTGCTTCAGACCGTGACCGACAAGGCGCGGGAGCTGACAAGCGCGGCGTACGGGGCCCTCGGCGTCCTGAACCCGGAGGGCGATGAGCTGGAGCGATTCATCACGAGCGGCATGGACGAGGCGAACCAGGAGAGGATGAGCGGACCGCCCAGGGGCCTGGGGTTGCTCGGCGCCGTGACTCGATCGAGCGACGCGATTCGCGTGGCGGATGTGTCCGCAGATCCCCGCTCAGCTGGAATTCCAGGCGGCCATCCGAACATGACCTCGTTCCTCGGCGTACCCATTCGCATAGGTGACCGGCCGATCGGGAACCTGTACCTGACCAACAAGGCGGGCGGGACGGCGTTCACCGGACGCGACGAGACGATCGTCACGATGCTGGCGGACCAGGCGGCCGTCTCCATCGAGAACGCCCGGCAGTTCCGGACCCTGCAGCGCCTGTTCGACGAGCTTCGGGAGACCCAGCAGCAACGGGATCGGTTCTACGCGTTCGTCAACCACGATCTGCGCAATGCGTGCAGCGGGGTCCTGATGTGGTCCGAGCGGCTCGCCGGCAGCGTGGCGGGGGACACCCTCGACGTGGCCGAGAAAATTCGGCGCGGGAGCGAGCACGCCATGCGCCTCGTCCAGGACGTGCTCGATCTGGAGAGCCTGGCGCAGGGCCGACTGGAGACGTGGCCCCGCATGATCGTGGTCAACGACCTTCTTCAGGCCGCTATGGATGGGATTCACCCGGAGGCCGAGAAGAAGAACATGCGGCTCCGCCTCAAGCGCAATCGAAGCAAGCTACGCATGGTGGCGGATCCGGACCGGGTGCTCCAGGTCATCACGAACCTGCTCTCCAACGCCATCAAGTACTCTCCCGCGGGCACGGAGGTGTGGCTGGAAGCGGAGCTGCGGCGGAAGGGTCCACAGGTCGTCGACGGAGCCGAGCAATGGATCGCGATCGGGGTCGCAGATCAGGGACCTGGCATTCCGGGCGAGGACCAGGAGCGGATCTTCGGCGAGTATCAGAAGGGAGCCGCGGGCCGAAAAAGGAAGGGCATGGGAATCGGTCTCACCCTTTCGAGGCGACTCGCCGAGTACATGGGCGGTACGCTGACGCTGGAGTCGGCGCCGGGGCAGGGGTCCACGTTCACCCTGTGGATGCCCCACGGCCGGGAGCCGGAGCGTCGGATCGGGTGGATCGGCTGACACGCCTCACGCGGGAGCCGGCGAGTCAGGGCGAGCGGCGAGCGACCTCCCAGGCCCGGCGATCAGGCGCGCAGCGCGACGTGATGTGGTTCGGGCAGGATGCCCTGTTCCCGATAGCGCTTGAGCTTCCGATACAGGGTACGCCGGCTGATCCCTAGGGCCTCCGCGGCGGAGCTCTGGTGCCACTGCGTCTGCTCGAGCATGTCGAGGATGTACTCTCTCTCCAGCCGCTCGAGGTCCCATTTCTCTTCGCGAGCGCGTGATAGGAGATTGCGCTCCGGGTCGGGGCGCTGCCCCGGGGGCTCGAACGGGATCGCGCGGGCGCCGGCATGCATGATCACGGCGCGCTCGATGAAGTTCTCGAGCTCGCGGACGTTGCCCGGCCAGTCGTATGACATGAGTCGCGTCATGGTCTTGGGCGGGATGTCGGGCGGCTCCAGCCCGTTTTCCTCCGCGAATCGCTGGCGGAAGTGCTGCGCGAGCACCGGGATGTCGTCCCGTCTCTCACGCAGGGCCGGCACACGCACGGGAAAGACGTTCAGGCGGTAGTACAGGTCCTCCCGGAACTCGCCCTTCTCGACCAGCTCCCCGAGGTTGCGATTCGTGGCGGCGATCAGGCGGAAGTCCACCGTGATCGGCTCCCGACCCCCCACCCGCGTGACTTTTCTGTCCTGCAGCACCCTGAGAAGCTTGACCTGGACGCCTTCGGACACCGTGCTGATCTCATCGAGGAAGATCGTACCGCCCTGCGCCTCCTCGAACAGTCCCCGCTTGCTCTGCACGGCGCCGGTGAACGATCCCTTCATGTGTCCGAACAGCTCCGACTCGAGGAGCGTCTCGGGAAGGGCGGAGCAGTTGATGGCCACGAACGGTCTCCGGCTCCGGCCCGAGAGCTCGTGGACGGCGCGCGCCGCGAGCTCCTTTCCGGTCCCCGTGTCGCCCGTGATGAGGACGTTGGCGCGGGTCGGCGCGACCCGCTCGATCAATCCGTACAGGCGCTGCATAGCCTGCGATTTTCCGACCAGGTGGGCCCGCACCCCAGCGCTGGTCTGACTCCGGAGCTGGGCCACCTCGCGCTTGAGCTCGAGCTCCTCGCGCGCCCGCGACAGGATGTGGAGCAGCTCCTCGGTGCGGAAGGGCTTCTTGATGAAGTCCACGGCCCCGAGTTTCATGGCTTCCACGGCGCTGTCGATGGAGCCGAAGGCCGTCATCACGATGAACTGTGCGTCCGTCTGTAACGCGGGCCCGGCGCCGAGCACGTTGAGCCCGTGCATTCCGGGGAGGTTGAGGTCGAGCAGGACGAGATCGTACAGCTGCTGGTCAAGTTCCCTCAGCGCCTCTTCGCCCGAGCGGACGGCATCGACCCGGTATCCGTTCTCGGCCAGCACCGTGAGAAGAAGGTCGCGGACGTTTTCCTCATCCTCGACGACGAGGATGCGCGGGGCGACCTCGCCTTTCGTGTATTCCTCGGGCATATGTTCTCCGTCGGCCCCGCCACGAGGCCTGCGGTCGTTTGCAGCTCCGGTACGGCCCGCTCGACCGGGCATGGCACTCGATGCGCAGCGGGCCGGGCGGGATCGACCGTCGATCACGCCGCGGGCGAATACGTCCCCGTCCATCCTGCCGGAAGTGTGCCAGCACGGCCCGCTGACCCACGTCGGCCCCGGCACCAGAGGAAGGACGCATGTCTCTGCGGTTCCCGGTACCCTCTCCTTCGCTGGAGCCCGGTGTCCGCACTGCCGTGATCGCGCCTTATTGTCCCAACGTCTTCCGTTGTTGTGACAATATGACAATGCGTGGGATAAAATGACAGGGTCCGGGCGCTGTGCGGACGAGCCAGAGATCCGTCCCGTGGGTCGTTCGCGAACCGTCGCCTCAGTCGCCGAACGGGTTCGGGGCCCGTGACCGGGCACCGGCACGCGCCTCGTCGAACAGGCGCTGCAGCTCCTCCCCTGAAAGCTCGAAGGGATCGTCCTGATGTGTCGGGGCACGAGCCACCCGGGCGGATTCCGGGTTGCCCGCCGCCGGCTCGAAGTGCCACTCCCAACGGCTGCGGTCGCGCACCAGCCAGGCGTATCCGTCGCGATCGACGAACTTGCGAAAGCTCACGTTCTGCTCCTCTCCGGGTCGAGGGGGCGGCGCGACCGGACGTACATGATGGCGCCCGCCAGACTGATGGCCGCGAAGCTGAACCACTGGATCGCGTACCATAGATGGGGCCCGTCCGTGGGGGCGGGAACCGCTACCGCGCGCGGGGATCCCGTCGCCTCGTGCCCGGAGTCGGCGAGCACGTAGAACGGACTGAGTTCGTAGGGAATCGCGGCGGCGACGTCGGAGAGGACCAGCGCTCCCAGAACAAGACGCTCCACCCCGTCGATCGTGCGCATCCGGGCCGGGACGGGCGATGCCTGAACACCCGGCAGCGCCAGGCCGTACACGTCGATCACGCCAAGCCGGCCGTCTGCCGGATCCGGCACCTCGAGCACCGCGCTGACTCCGTCGGCTGCGGGAAGCCAGCCTCGCAGGACGAGGACGGCCCTCCCCGGCGCGATGCGAAGCGGCGTGACAACGTGAACACCGGGAGCACCCTGAAACGCCCGGCCACGCACAACGATCTGGTTGCCGAAGTCCCATGTACCGTGCACCCGGACGCGCCGCCATGCCAGGCTTTCGGCGCTTGCCACGGCGTCGGACGAAAGATCGACGACGGGTCTGCTGAGCCGCGCGGCACGAGCCCGGTTCGCGTCCCTCCGCACGGACAAGCGGTCCAGCTGCCACTGTCCGAGACGGACGAAGCCAGCTGCCGCTACGACGGCGATGATGAGAAGTGCCCAGGGTCCGTTGCGCGGGCGAGCCATGGAGAACAATGTCGACCGACGGCCGTCGCGGGAACAGCCCGCAGGATCCGGCGATCGCCAGACAAGCCGGATCTGGGCCGGGACCTTTTCCGGGAGAACGAACGGGCCGACCTTTCATCGCAGCAGCGGGACCAGTCGATGCCGCGGGTCGGCTGGTCCCGGAGCACGGCGGGGCGGACCGCCGGTCGCGCCCGAAAACACCGAGAGGCTGGAAACATGATGCGAACCTGGTTGCATGCTGTGCTGGCGACGCTCGTCGCGTGCGCGGCCGTTTCCTGCACGGATCCCGGCGAGTCGACCGGGGTCGGGGAGGCGACGGGTGGGCTCGTCGCCGACCCCCCACTGCCGGATCCGAGCGGGTGGGGAACGCACGTCCTCGCCGTGGCGGAGGCACCGGACGGAGCCGTGTGGGTCGGGACCTACGGCGACGGCATCTACGTCAGCCGTGACGGGAGCGGCACGGACTGGGAGCACATCTCGTCCGCCGACAGCGCATCCATCTCGTGGGATTTCGTCAATTCGTTCGCTTTCGCCGATGGAGAGATCTGGTACGGGACGATCGGTAACGGGTGGGGCCTTTCCCGGGACGGAGGGCGAACCTGGGAGAACTGGACGTTCCGGACGCTCGGACCCCGCTGGCAGTACGTCGCGCCCGACGGCATCCGGACACTCGCCGACACCCTGTACATCGCGACCGCCGACGGTCTCCGCATCACGACCGACGATGGGGCTACCTACCGGGACGTCGTCCGGGGTCCGGGCGTTCCGAGCAAGTACCTCCTGTCACTGGACGTGCAGGCGGGCGACGCGATGCCGCCGACGGTACGGGTGACGCACCTGCGTGGCCTGTCCGAGAGCACCGATGGCGGGCGGACGTGGGATCACCGTGGCCGGGTACCGGGCGACTCGGCGCGTAGTCTCGGGCCCGCGTCACGCGAGGACACGTGCACCGCCACGGATCTGACGCGCCGTCTGTGCGGATGGGACGAGCGCTCCCGGAGCTACGAGGACCCGGGGGGAGACGCGGCCCTCCCCGGGGAGCGCGACCACTTCTGGTTCCGGCGGCCGGTGGGACCCGAGGACAACCCGCATCTCGACCAGACCTACACGTACGGTTCGACGATGGGTGGCAACTTCCAGCAGCACCAGGGAGTGGAGTTCAACGTCCCGGAGGGAACGGAGATCCGGTCCATCGGACCCGGCGTCGTGGCCTTCGCAGGCGAAGCGGAGGCCGGAGCGCTCACCGTGGTGATCCGTCACGACCGGAAACTGGAGGACCAGCACGTGTGGTCGGCCTACTATCACAACGTCGAGCTGCGTGTCGCTGCCGGCGACTCGGTGTCGCCAGGTGACGTGATCGCCCTGGCCGGAAACACGGGTCGCGCCACCAACGACCACTTGCACCTCGAGATCCACACTACGCCCGGGGCCGACGTGTCGGAGGTCGTGGATCCGGAGGTTCGGTATCCGCCCCATTCTCGGAACCCGCAGCTGTGGATTCAGCCCCTGCCGGGAACCGGTGTGATCGCCGGACACGTGCTCGATTCCGCGGGCACGCCCGTGCCGGGAGCGCGCATTTATGGCGTGACCAAGCCGCATCCGGCCGAGACGCCTTTCTCGTTCGCGGAGACGTACGAGGATCGAGGGAACCCGGACCCCATGTTCGGGGAGCACTTCGCCATCGGCGATGTACCCGCCGGAGAGCACGTCCTGGGCGTCGAGATCGATGGGGTCAGGGTGTACCGGAAGATCATCGTCGAGGAAGGCGGGGTTACCAAGGTCGAATTCCGACCGCCGACCTGAGCTTTCGATCCGGCCGGTCGATCAGAAGGGCTGCTCGAGGGGCCAGCCGCCACCCGCTCATCACCCACCGGCGGTAACGCGAGATGGCGGCAAACGCCGTAAGTTACAGTGACAAGCGTCGTGCCGGGGTGGCGAAACTGGTAGACGCAAGGGACTTAAAATCCCTTGGG
>JBDGXC010000038.1:0-24635 GCA_039584815.1 Gemmatimonadota bacterium | reverse complement strand
AGAATCCTAGCGGCATGTTCGAGGACTGGAACCCGAAAGTATCGTGTGAGAACGCGTAGTGACTCAGGTGCAGAGTTTGGCCCAGTTTCGGTGATTACGAGGCCCACTTCTTCCGAGCGCCCGGATCACGCCGGGTAGCATCAGAACTCGCTGAGTAGGGGCGGCTCACACGGGCTGCCCCTACTCACATCAACGCTGCTCGCACGGCGTCGGGCGGAACGAGCACTGTAGTCTGATCTCCCCTATACTGTTCTTGTCGCCTCGTTCCATCAGAGGGAGTCGTGCCGGACCTCCTGGAACGCCTGCAAGAAGTCCTCGCTGACCGCTACACCGTTTCCGTTTACGTCCGAGTAGTGAGAGAAGCATGAGAGACCTGCCTTCTAAGCTCGATCCCCTCGACAGAAGACTCACCAGCTGGATGGCTCGCCACGGCGTGACGCTGCTGCGGCTCTCGCTCGGCGTCGTCTTCTTCTGGTTCGGTGCGCTCAAGCTGTTCCCGGGAGTCAGCCCGGCGGAGGGATTGGCCGGCCGGACCATCGAGCTGGTGACGCTCGGCGTGGTGCACCCGGCGCTCAGCGTACCGCTGCTGGGGGGCTGGGAGTGCGTCATCGGCCTCGGCCTGATCCACGGGCGCGCCCTGCGCTTGACACTGCTACTGCTGTTCCTGCAGATGCCCGGCACGGCCCTCCCGTTGTTCATCCTGCCTGCTGAGACGTTCGTGGAAGTCCCCTTCGTATTGACGTTGGAGGGCCAGTACATCGTGAAGAACGTTGCGTTTGTGAGCGCGGCGCTCGTTGTGGGCGCGACGGTGCGTGGGGGACGCCTCTCGGCCGAACCGGCCGGGTAAGGTCCGCTCAACGCGGGAGCGGCCTTAGCCAGGCTCATTTCGGCAACATTCTCTTCAACACATCGACGGAAGGGGAGGTTATCGCGGCACCACGGACGATCATGAACCTGTCAGAGACGAAGCCACCCCGGAAACGCAAGTCAGTCCGGCAGCGCCCGGTATCACGCCGGGCTCTTCGCTTTGCTCGCACGGCGGCGGGCGGGATGGTATCATTTGAAATCCGAGGCGAGCCAAGCCGTACCCCCCACGACGTGACTCTGCCGTATTCAGTACTTGCATCGCAAGGCGCTGGAGCTGGAGCTGCACCCGGTGATCGTCATCAACAAGGTCGACCGTCACAGACGGACCGTCATGAAGCGGAAGCTGACCCCGTTCCTCGAGAACATCGGTGAATCCACCGTGGCCTGCCTCGTGGCCATGGTCCAGGGCAACCTCTTCGCGGTGTCACTGACCCACTGGACCATCGCCACCCAGACCGGAGTCGTCGCAGGCGGCATCGCCGCGACCGCTCTCCTCCTGATGAGGACGACCGTGCGCTGGCGCATCGCCATCGTCCTGGCTCTGGTCACGGGGGTCGTGGATTACTTCATGCACCCCGGCATGCTCGGCCCCGGCATTACGGAGGCGGTGGTCACGGGCCTGGGAGCTGGCGCGCTCTCGCTCCTCGTGGGCGCTCTCGTCCGACGCGTGCGCCGCGCCCGCACGACAACCCGGTAGCCCGCGGCAACGTCATGGATCGGCCCGAGGGCTCACACGCTCACTCGTGTCACGTCGGACTGTTTGCCAGGAACCTGTCTTGGGCCAGCGCGTTCCATTGGCCGGAGTGGCACACCAGAACGGAACCGTCCGGTCAGGACGCACGGCGAAACGTCGGTACTCGACATGGAACTACCAGGCGCAAGAAGCGGACACTACCTTCGTGCTCGCCGGGAACTTCTTCCCGTCGAGCATGCCGTGACCCCGGCGCTCACGATCGTGACGAAAGCGGAGCGAGTGGGAGACCACTTGCGGTACATACTCCAAGGAGGACTCTGCGATGGAAAGACTATTCGAACTCACGGACAAGGTGGCTCCACGCCTGCTGCGCTGGAGCCTGGCCCTGGTGCTGCTCTGGATCGGAGCGCTCAAGTTTGCCGACCCGACACCGGTGGTGGGCTTGCTGGAGGCATCGCTGGCTTTCCTCGCTTTCCCTGCGTTCGTCTACGTGCTGGGCGTGTTCGAGGTCGGGGCGGCTCTGCTTTTGTTTTTTGGCGCCGCTCTCCGATACGTGGGGATCCTGGCCGCGGGCCTCTTCGTCGGGACGCTGCTGATCTTCCTCATCGCGCCGGGCGTAAGCTATGGCGAGGCCGGCTTCCCGAACCTGACGCTGGCGGGTGAGTTCCTGCTCAAAGACGCCGTCTTGCTGTCAGCGGCCCTCATGGTCACCCGATCCGCCGCGAAGGATCCCGCGATCGCCTGAGAGCCATCAACGGCCTCGCCCCCGGGCGCGGGGCCGGAGAACACCTGCGCCGTGCGCGTCAGGCAGAGCCAGGGAATCTCGAGGTGCTCCGCGCGAGCGTGTCATATCTGTGGGATCAGGGTCAAATCGACGAGGCACTGGAAGAGGCCGCGCCGCCGGAGCGTACCACGACAGCATCCTCGCCCGGTATGACACGCTCACTACGGCGGGACGTGCTGCGGAACCAGGGTCAGCTTCAATCCTAGCCGGTGCCAAGGTCTGGACGATTCGAGGACGATCGCTCGCACAACTCGGGGATAGCGTGGCCGCAGTGCGCGCGGCACGGAAGGGCCTCGACCTCAGCGAGTTCCACGGGTACGTCGGACCGCAATCGGGCCTCGTACTGGCAGAAGTGTACGTCCTGGTTGGTGACTACGACGCGGCGCTGGAACAGCTCGAGCATGTAATGTCGCTTCCGTTGGTCCTCTCACCGCGGGTCATCGAGCTGGATCCGCTGTGGGAGCCGCTGCGGAACGATCCGCGGCTTCAGGCACTGCTGGAGGACGAGGAGTAGCTCTCAGGTGGACGCCTGGCTCATCGCGACCTTCGACCCGCACTTCGCCGATCATTCCTCACTACTGCCATCCGATCCAAGAATAAACGGCGAGCATTCTTCTAAGCTCACTGGAAATTCCTGAGGGTAGGTTCACGGTCATACACGCGACCCGCCCCTGGGGGGGCTTCGGGGGTCCTCTGGGAGGGTGCTCAGGAGAGAGCAGGAGAGCGCCAAACTGTGGCGGTTTTGTGACGGTCTGGTGCCAACTAAATCCACTCATGCAGTCAGGACTCACTACGGAATGAGCAGACTTATGCGTGTAAGCTGCACTAGACTACATGGGTGTACATGCACTGATGGACCTAAAATCCCTTGGGAGTTACCTCCCGTCTGGGTTCGAATCCCAGCCCCGGCATAGAGTTACGTTGCTTCTATCAGTCCTTCCGTTTCCCGATTGCGACTGCATGGTGCCGCATTGTGGCTCGATCTCGCTCACTGTCGCAGCATCTCTGCAACCCTGGGGCGAGTTATCTTGATCCGCTCGTAGTCCAGCTCCAATCCATATGGTCCAAGGACAGCTCCGAGGTAATCGTAGATGCCCTGGATATCATCGAACGGAACAGTCACGACCTCCAGCGCGGTGGACCCGGCGTTGTTCCTTATGCTCTTGTCAGAACCTGCATCGAGCAGGGCTTCGACGATCTCGGTGCGGCACAAGAAGGCAGCGGTGAGGAGTGCGGTCGAGCCGTCGTTGTTCTGTTGGTTCACGTCGGCCCCCGCGTCGATCAGCGCCCTGGCCACCTCCGTCTGGCCAAACGTCGCCGCAACAATCAGGGGACTCGATCCGCCCGAGGGCTCCCTTTCATTCAGGTCTGACCCGGCTTCAATGTGCTCCCGAACAGCTCCGAGATTCCCCTCGAGGACTGCCTGGTGAAGGCCCACGGAAGAAGCCGTCCGGGTTGATACCGAAGACGAGGGCGGTGCTTCGCTCAACGCTTCGTCCAGCATCTGGACTAATTCGTCGCGACTGTACGAGAACGCGTGATCTTCGTTGAGCTGAGCCAATTCCAGCATGGCCTGGCGGATGGTGATGTCAGCCTCGTACTGATTCGGAACGACCATGTAGCGCCGCTTCGGTGAATCGCTCGACAAGAAATCGAGGGCCGCCAGAGCGACATCATCGGGTTCCTTGTACTGGGATCGATCGAGAGGACCGCTGATCATGTCGAGCATCGAACCGTATCTGGAACCTTCAGCCGTGTAGCCCGATGCTTCCATCCGCTTCACCATGGAGGCCAGGATCCGGGACTTGTAGTTGCCGGGTTCCACAACGGCGACCGCCACATTGAAGCCCGCCAATTCTGCGGCCAGGGCATCGGTATAGGCCTCGACGCCGTGTTTGCTCATGCTGTACGCGCCGCTGAACGGTCCCGATAGGATCCCGGCGATTGAGCCGACCGTCAGGATTCGGCCCTCACTCTCGATGATCAGATCCGCGAACGCCTTGGTCACACGGTATGGCCCGAAGAGGTTCACACCGAGTAGGAAATCCATGTCCTCTTCCGGTAGCTCGATGAGCGGTCCCATGACCGCTACGCCGGCGTTGTTGATCAATCCGAACAGCCCTCTTCCCTGTGCTTGAACCAGCTCGACGGCGGCATCGATTTCGCTCTGAATGGTCACATCCAGGCGGACGGACTTCACGTTCGCCATCGCGTCCAGACGTTCCAGGTCCTCCGCCTTGCGAGCACCGGCATAGACGAAGAACCCGTTCTCCGAGAGGACTTCTGTCATTCGCAGTCCGATTCCAGAACTGGCTCCCGTGACAAGCACGGCTTGCTCACCTTCTACCTCCTGCGCAGTGACCTCTGGAGCCGGCACGCAGCAGGTCAGGACAGCAAGGGCGAATACTCTTCGAACAGGGCGGGTGGATGCCGGAATTCGGAGCAACATCGGGGACCCCTTCCTGCCAGGTGAGCGGCGAAATGAAGTGCATCTCCTCCAATCCGAATTCTACGCTGTCTGGACGGCCGGGTCTATCCCGAAACCCCTAGAATGAGGGTTCGCCCGAGAGGCTTCGCAGGCAGGGGCCTGACAGTCGTTCGCTGCTGGCGCGCAGGGACATCGGGGCGCACACTGAGTGTGCGCAGGGCTTACTCGTCGCGCAGCTCAGGCGCCGACCTTTGGACGAGCACGCATGGAGGAGGGGGTAGTGAGTCTCGCTGAGACCATCCATTCCGTTGCGACCGGGCCCAAGCGCCGACGCGAACGCTTGACGCCGCTGGGGTTCCTGGTTTTCGGTGGCACGCTCGCCGTCGTGATCGTCGGAGGCCTCTACACGGACCGGTGGCTGGACCTGCCCCCGCTCTTGCCTGGGATCGCCGGCACCGTCGCCGGCGTTCTCTTCCTGATGGCGGGCGGTTGGCTGTGCGGCTGGTGCGTGGTGCGTTTCCTCAGGTCGCGGGGAACTCCCGTGCCTCTGAATCCTCCCGACGAGCTGATTGTGAGTGGACCTTACGCTTGGGTGCGGAATCCGATGCTCGCAGGTGTGTTCGGGGCCCTCTTCGGGCTCGGGCTTCTACTCCATTCCACTGGGCTGGCCTTGATTTGGACGCCGGCGTACGCGCTGGTGCACATGGCGGAGCTGAAGTGGGTTGAGGAGCCGGAGCTGGCACGGCGGTTTGGTGCTGCTTACGCGGACTACCGGGCGCACGTCCCGATGTTCATCCCTCGTCTGCGGCCTACACCTTCTGGAAAGAGGCGAAAGTGACCATGCGTTTCGTACTCAGCGTGTTCTTTCTGGTTCTCGTGGCGGGCTGCGGCTCGGAAGGGTCCGAGCAGGTGCGGAGCCAGGGAGCCCGTGACAGCGCCATAGCCGAGTCGGCCGTTCCCGGCGCCGCAGGCGTAAGGAGCGCGCTTACGGTTTCCGATTCCGCCGCCGCGAGACGCGCTCTCGAAGACTCGATCATGCGGACGGAGGAGCCGTGAGGCTCGAGAAAGCCACTGGCGGAATGCGCCTCGCGTTGACGGTGCTCGTGGCCCTCACGGCCGCCGGCCACGGCCAGGATTCCCGGCGAACCACCGGGCCGCAGAATTTCATCTTCTTCAACCGGGATCGGGATCGGATCTCCGAGATCAGCTTCCTGGCCAACCGCGGGGTGTTGGGTGCTCAGCTGAAGTACACGTGGCGAGAGCTGGAGCCCGAACGAGACCGTTACGAGGTGGGCCGGATACTCGAGGACCTCGAGTTCCTGGAGCGACATGGCAAACGGCTGTTCGTGCAGTTGCAGGACGTATCGTTCGACGAGCGGCTCAACATTCCCGATTACGTCGTCGAGGACCCCAGGTACGGGGGCGGCGCAGCGCGGAAGTACGAATCGGAAGAAAGCGACGACTCCGACGCCACGTTCGACGGCTGGGTGGCTCGCCGCTGGGATCCCGCCGTGCGCGCCCGCTTCTCGAAGCTTCTCCGGGCACTGGGCCGTCAGCTCGACGGCAGGATCGAGGGCATCAGCCTGCCCGAGACCTCGATCGGGTTTGGCGAGACCGGGACGCTGCACCCGGTGGGGTTCACGTACGAGACCTACGCCGAGGGCGTGAAAGCCACCATGACGTCAGCGCGTCAGGCGTTTCCCCGGTCTCACGTGATCCAGTACGCCAATTTCATGCCCGGAGAGTGGCTTCCGGGGGGCGATGCGGGCTACCTCCGCGGTCTCTACGAGCACGCTGAGCGCATCGGCGCGGGAGTCGGAGGTCCTGACCTGCTCCCCTACCGGAAGTGGCAGAGGAACCACAGCTACCCCCTGATCGCCTCACGGGGCCCGGGAGTCGCAGCCGGGCTAGCCGTCCAGTGGGGGAACCTCGAGGACGTGAATCCCTCAACGGGGGAGCCGGTGACGGTTGCTGACCTCTACGGTTTCGCACGGGATACCCTGCGATTGGACTACATCTTCTGGGGGGTGCAGGAGCCATACTACTCGCGTGACGTGCTCCCGTTCATTGCCGATCGGGCCGAAGCGCGACCGTGACGTGATCAGGGCTGCGCCTGGAAGAAGGACACCAGGTTCGCCATCTCTTGTTCGTCGAACGATGGCCAGGATTGGCCTCCATGCCGCGGCAGGTCCTCGAGCAGCGTGACATGGTTCCACAGCGCCGCGATGACCGAAACGGGCGTGTCCAGCTCCGGCGTCCGGGTCAGGTCCCTCGCGCCCTCGCGCCCTTCGCCGTCGAGCGAATGGCAGTCCAGACATCCCCTGTCGCGAATCGTCACGCGCCCGAGCTCCGGCCTGCCTGCCCCTTCGAAGTACCGGAGGGAATACAGGTACGCCACGACGTCGGCCATCTCTCCGGCCGTGAGTCGGGGAGCCCGCAGACCGCCAGCCTGCATCTGGGCCAGCATCGCCGGAGCCTTGTTCCACATCGCGGCGGCAAACTCGGCGGAACCCCACTCGCGGTCTCGCCTCGCCAGGTTCGGCCCCCGTCCTCCACGTCCTTCGGAGCCGTGACATCCACGGCACCCCTTGGACCGATACAGGCCGCGTCCGCGACCTGCGCTCCCCGGAAGCACGGGTCCGGCGACCTCCTGTGAACTGCCGGCTGTGGCTGAGAAATAGGCATACAGGTCGACGAGCTCGGAACCGGTGAGAGCACTTCTCGGGATTCCCTCCGCCCGCATCGATTCCGTCATCTCCGGTCCATGATTCCACATCGCCGCAGCGAGGCGAATCGGTGAATGGAATCGGCTTCTGAGGTCCAGGCTCGGGCCCGCAATCCCACCGATGCCGCCCACCTGGTGGCACCTGATGCACCGTTTTTCGCCGAAGAGAGAGCGACCGGCGACGGCATCGCCGGAAGCCATGGGGTTCACTCGGTTGAAAATGAACACCACGAGGTCTGCGATCTCACCCGGATCCAGGTGGGGCCTCTCGATTCCGAGCTCGTCCATGCTGCTTGTCATCACCGGCATGTGGTTCCACATGTCGGCCGCGAGCCCATAAAAACTCCAGGTCTCGGGTGGCGCCTCCGGATCAAGGCCCATCTTGCCGCGCAGTCCGGCGATCGAATGGCACTTGATGCAGCCCTTCGTTCCGAAGATGCTCGCGCCCGCGAGCGCACTCGGCGTGAGTTCGGAGGGAACCTCCTGTGACATCGCGGAGGGTCCCGGCCAGGTTATCAATAGGATGATCGCGCACGCCGCCGCGGCCACCCGGACGAGCCACCGAGATCCATCCCGCTTGCTGCCCCCTACTGCCTCGATGAGAGACTCCTCAGATAGACAGACAGATCGCGCATCTCTTCGCCTTCGAAGCGAGGCCACCATTCCGATTCGATCAGGTCGTACATGGCTGGCGCGTGATTCCACATGGCCGTCGCCAGGCCGAGGGGCGTGAGAATGGCCTCCGACTCGGAGAGGGCGGGCCCGACCGCCGAGTCGCCCGCATCCGGGTGGCAGGCGGAGCATCCCTTGCTTTCGAACACGCGCTCACCCGCCGTCAAGTCTCCTTCCGACTCGTAGAAGCGGAGGTAATAGAGGTAGCTGATCAGATCGGCCATCTCCGCGCCCTGGAACTCCGGAAACCTGATGCCCAGAGCGCTCATCGCCGCTGCCATCTGGTACGAATGGTTCCACAGCTGCCCCGCGATCTCTGAAACGTGCAGTCGTTGGGTCGCGACTCGCAAATCCGGACCGTACCCGGTTCCGCGGCCGGTCGCTCCATGGCAACGGACGCACTGCTTGTCCGCGAAGAGCTGCCGGCCGACGTTCGGGTCGGGCGGCGCCAGCAGCAGGACCTCACGCTCGCGGAGGTTGGAAGCGCGCCTGATGTAGGCGTGAATGTCGGACAGCTCCCGGCCCACGAACGTGGGAATTGGAACCGCCCGGCCGGACTGTGCTGCCCGCATGGCCGGACCGGCGTTCCACATGC
This sequence comes from Gemmatimonadota bacterium, assembly GCA_039584815.1. GTDB lineage: Bacteria > Gemmatimonadota > Gemmatimonadetes > Palauibacterales > Palauibacteraceae > Benthicola. Next base: position 15,870 of record JBDGXC010000038.1, on the reverse strand, counting down.
CCGCCGCGAGCATGATGGGCGCGACGTAACGAGCGTAGCTGTCGAGCGCCGGCCCGGTCGCCGCGCCGATGCCACCCAAGGTGTGACACGCCGCACACCGCTTCTGCCGAAACCACCGTTCGCCGGCGTCGGGATCGCCAGGCTCATCAAACAGCTTCACGTAGTAGATGTAGCTGATGATGTCAGCGAGATCCTCCTCGGAGAACAGCGGCCACGGAAGGCCCTCATCCCGGACCGTGTCGATCATCCTGGGAGTGTGGTTCCAGAACAGACCGGCGAGCTGCTGGAGGCTCCGTCCCGCGCCGACGAGGGCGAAGTCGGGGCCCAGGGTGCCGCCGTTGCCCCAGATGGAGTGGCAGCGAACGCACCCTCGATCGACGAAGATCCGTCGACCGGATATCGGATCGCCCGTGAAGGATGGAGAAGGCTGTGCACCGGCCACCGAGACTCCGGAAAGCGAGAGGCAGATGACCGTCCCTACGAGACACGCGAATCCGGGCACGGTGATCCGGGCTCGGGGAATCATGTGGACTCTCCCCCGGCAGCCGCGGCCGGTAGGTCGGGCAGGTAACTCGCCACTCGATCGGCAACCTGCCGAACCGATTCCTCTCGGCCCTCCTTGATCTCCCAGATCGAGACGATCGGGACGAATTTGGTGGCGAACATGTACAGCAGGATGAATCCCGAAAACGTCGCAGACATGATCGACATCTCGACCCAGGAGGGAATGTAGTGTCCGATGGACTCCAGCTCCCAGCGCGGGTTGACGGATGTCGGGACGACTATATTAAACCGCTCGAGCCACATACCGATCATCACGGCGATCCCGGCGACGAACGTGCCGCGCGGCGTGCGGGTCGACTTGCGCCACATGAGGGTGAGGGGGATGAAGAAGCATCCCGCGACCATGCTCCAGAAGGGTATGGCGAACGGGCCCGAGATCTTGGCCCAGAACGTTCGCATCTCGGCCGGTTCTCCGCCGTAGAAGGCTGTCAGGTACTCGGCAAACGTGAAGTAGAACCATAGGAGACTGAACAGGAGCAGCAGCCGTCCGAGGTAGTCGAAGTGGACGGCCTTGAAGTACTGCTGGAGCCCATACGCCTTTCTCAGCACCGCCATCGCCACGAGTATGGCGGCGATCCCGGAATAGATGGCACCCATCACGAAGTAGGGTCCGAAGATCGTGCTGTGCCACATCGGCCGGAGGGTCATCGCGAAGATCCAGCCGATCACGGTGTGCACCGACACGGCGATGGGGATCACGACGATGGACAGGATCCCGATGACACGCTCGAGGCGTGCGCGCTGCGACGGCGTGTCCCGATAGCCCGCCGCCAGGAACCCGTACAGGCGGGGAGCCTTGATGCCCGAGTCCCGGATGAGCGCCAGGTCAGGCAGTAGCGGGACGTAGAGGTAGACGGTGCAGGCCGTGAAGTACAGGCCGATGCTGATCACATCCCACAGCAGCGGCGAGAGCAGCTGAGCGTGCAGGATGATGTTCAGCATGCGATCCGGGCGGCCGAGATCGATGACCGGCTGAATGGCGCCGAATCCTATGACGAGGACGGTGATCAACTCGGCCGAACGAGTGATGGAGCGGCGCCACTCCGCCTTGCTGACCCTGAGGATGGCTGAGATCAACGTGCCGGCGTGGCTGATTCCGATGAAAAAGACGAAGCAGATGATGTAGATGCCCCAGTACTCGGGCCGATTCAGCCCTGTACGCCCGAGTCCGTAACGCACCTGCAAGTAGTAGGCAATTGCGCCCCACAGGGTGATCCCCCCCAGCACGGCGGCCGTGATCTTGAAGCCGCGCGAGGTCTCGAGCAGCGGCCTCAGGAGGACCTGCTCATCCGCGGACATGTGCGCTAGCCGGCCGGTGGCATCGCGGCGCATATCATTCCCTCGAAGCGAGATAGTAGACCTTCGGCCGGGTTCCCAGATCCTCCATCAACCGCATCGCGCGCGGATCTTCCTTCAACTCGGCCACCCGGTGGGTGTGATCGTCGAGGTCGCCGAACGTGATGGCGCCCGTGGGGCAGATCTCGGCACACGCCGGCTGGTAGTCCTCCTCTCGGAGCTCCCGCCGATCGACCCTGGCGTTCTCTCTCGCCTTCTGCAACCGATGGTGACAGAACGTACACTTCTCGATGACGCCCTTGGGCCGGGTCGAGACGTCCGGATTCAAGTGCCTGCGCTCCGAGGGTGACCACTCGGGACCGTACCAGTTGAAGTACTTCGCGGTGTACGGACATGCGTTAGCGCAGTACCTGCACCCGATGCAGCGCGGATAGATCTGACCGACGATCCCTTCGTCGTTGATGTACGTCGCGCCCACCGGGCACACTTTGATACACGGCGGATTGTCGCAGTGCATGCACGGGCGGGGTGTGAAGAGGACGCCGGTGTCCGGGAACTCCCCCTCCAACTCGCTCTGCACCTTCATCCAGCTTATCGCACGGCCCATTTCGGCCTGATCCGGAGCGACGGTCGCTATGTTGTTCTCGCTCTTGCAAGCGACCTCGCAAGCCCCGCAGCCGGTACACAGGTCCAAATCTATGATCATGCCCCAACGCGTCATAGCTCCCCGCTCCTCAAGCCCGCTCGAGGCGGATCTGCGTCGTGAACCAGGCCGAGAGTCCCGTCAGCGGGTCTCGCGAGTCGTCCAGCAGCCGCAGGGGGTTCGCCTGGCTTCCGTCCGGATGCCTGAGCCGGTAGGGTGCGCAGACCGTTCCGGGAGCCGTGCCCGGATAGATCTTGAGCCGTGCCCGGTAACGGTCGCGAGCGGACACGACCCAGACCATGGTCCCGTCGGCCACGCCGAGCTCACTGGCGGTCCCCGAGCTCACTTCCACCCAGGGAATCCAGAAGACCTCCGGAAGAAGGCTCGGTTGCTCGACGAGCCATCGCTCCAGGGCCAGCGTGCCCGACGCCAGCGTGGACAGACGATACGGGATCAAGCGCAGGGGGAATTCCACGGCGGCTGCGAGGCTGGTCCGCGACACGGGACTGAACGGTGCGCCCATGAGGCCATCCGCATCCAGGAAGCGCAGCAGCTCCTCCGGCATCAGGGCAATCCGACCGTCGGGCCTCCGGCTGACACGAGAGGGATCCGTGTCGTCGTAGAACAGATCCACCCACCCCCCCCGCTCGACCAGCTCCTCCCAGAAACGCTCGAAATCGCTGTGCTCGGGAAGCCACCAGCCCCGCTGTTCCATCTGGCGGTGGTGACGGAGCTCGAACTCGTCTCCGAGGATCATGCCTCGACGCGTCGAGAAGAGACCCCGGGCCCGGGCCTTGAGCAGGTCCTCGAACCCTCCGAAGGGGAGGCTGTCGGCGACGCTCCCGCCCAGATCGCGGGCAAGCGCCAGCACTACGTCTCCGGTATGGATGCCTCCCTCCTGCGGTTCCACTAGAGGACGGGCCACGCCCCACACCGGGTACGGATAGGAGGCGGGCGTCGGTGCGTCCTGCCAGCGCTCGTAGGCCAGGAGGTCAGGCAGGATCACGTCGGCGTAGCCTGATGTCTCATCGAGGAACGGCGAAAAGCTGACGACGAACGGGATTCGATCGAGTGCCTCACGCCACAGGTCCGGGCGCGCCGACGACTCCAGCGGATTCGCATAGTAGAGAAGGAGAGTCTCGACCCGGGACTCGGAGCTACGGGCTATGGTCTCCGCGAAACGCAACGGCCGATCACCTCCCTCGAACGGAACCTCCAACGAACCGATGGGCTGCCGCTTCAAGCCGGCACGGGCCGTGGCGTCCAGGATCGGCTCCGGGAGCGGCTCCAGCGGCGGCTCATCGCCGAACATGACTCCCCCAGCCCGACTGATGTTGCCGACCAGGACGTTGAGGCTGTGTACCGCGAGGCCTGCGAGGAGTCCATCGGGGGACCGCATCACGTCCGACCCGCACACGGCCACGGCCGGTCGGGTTCGGGCGAACGCGCGGGCCAGCGACGTGATTCGCTCCACCGAGACACCGGTGACGCCCGACACCTCCTCGGTGCGGTAGTTGCTCATCACGAGCGATCGATAGCCATCTCGTGTCCGACCGCGCGCGTCGGTGAAGTCCTCGAAACCGGAGACGCGCTCCGCCACGAACCGATCGTCAATCAGCTCATCTCGTATCAGCACGTAGGCGATGCCGAGCGCGAGCGCGGCGTGTGTGCCCGGCCGGACGCCCACCCACTCCTGGGTCGCCGCGGCGGTGCGGGAGAAGCGCGTGTCCACCTGGACGAAGCGGGGACGTCCTCCCTCGTCGGAACCACGACCTCCGAAGGCCGCGAGCGCCTGGACCGGCGACCACCACGATTCGAACAGTGGGGCACCGAACGAGAGCACGAGACCGGCTCTATCGAGGTCATAGCCCGGCGCACGCGGGATGCCGTGTGCCAGAGCCATGATCGTATCGGTTCCGTCGGCGTACTCGTCGCGCACGTGGTTGGGGGAGCCGAACGCACGGAGGAACTGTCCCCACACATCCACCATCGTGCCGGCGCAGTAGCCCGAAAGCAGGGCCAGCGCCTCCGGCCGCCCCGCCTCACGGACGGCTCTGAGGCGCTCGACGACCAGTGACAGAGCTTCATCGCGCGAGATCTCGCGCCACTCGCCCGAGCCACGGGGTCCGACGCGCTCCAGCGGTGCGGTGAGCCGCCGGGGGTGGTAGAGCATCTGCACGCCGGCAAGGCCGCGTGGGCATACTCCCCCTCGACTCACAGGGTGGAGCGGGTTCCCCGTGATCTCGACCAGCCGGCCATCCACCACGCGGCCGCGGATTCCGCACCGCGCCGGACAGACGAGGCACGCGGACGTGATCCGATCCTCGAGGCCCGGGTCCCATCCCGGGTGCTCTTGATCCGGTGCAGTCCAGTAGACGGCCTGCGGCCTGGTGAGCGCGAGCGCTGCACCGGCCAAGCCGGCCGTCAGGACGAAATCGCGTCGCGTTGGAGTCACGGTTGCAGGCTCTCCTTCAGCGGTGGCAGGCGTTGCAGTCCAGTGTCTGCCCGCGCTCGCGGTGGCAGTCCATGCAGGAGTCCATGGAGACCCTTACGAGCGCTCGCTCGGGCGGGCGTTCCGACTCCGCGATCGCTCCGTGGCAGTTCGCGCATTCCAGCTCGGCGATGCCCACGTGCCGGCGGTGCGTGTAGAACACGTGCTCCGGAAGGCGGAACAGCTTGTTGAAGCGCAGCGGGTCACCGGCCTCGATGAGCTCGGTCACTCGAGCAGCCTCGGCCGAGTCTCCCTGCCGAGTTCGATGACACAGCGAGCACGTCCCGGCGTCGGGAAGCCCGGCGTGGGCTCCGGTGCGCACGTACTTGTGGCAGAAATCACACGCCAGTCCCAGCTCGTCCGTGTGCTTGAGGTGGTTGAACGCGATCGGCTGAGGAACCGCGGGACCTCGCCGGACGGTCACGAGAACGGCGAAGATGGCCAGGAGCGCCATGCTCGCGAGCAGAAGCAGGGATCGGAGGCGCCGGCTGCTCAGGATCGAAATGCGGCGCCCGGAGATCAACGGGCCGCTCTGCGCTCGAGAAAGGCTTCGATGCGTCCCTCCCTGGCTGGACGGTCACCGGCAGGCGCAGGCGAGGCGCCCTGTGCACCGCACGCAAGCGCACGGCACGTACCACGCCGGCTCGTGCGATCAACCGCTTGTTCCGTAAGAGATTACGGATCTGCGCCGCTGGCCCGGAAGCGGTCCCGGTGGGGCATGTGCCGCGCCAGATCGGGGCATTTCCCCCGATTTGACCTGGTCGGCGGAGCCGTTGCGGCGGTAACTTGTTGAAAAGGGCGATTTCGGCGACCGGCATCCTTCTTGCCGCAGTTTCCCCTGTATCCGGCCCGGAGCCACGGTGAGCCGCCCACGGAGATCCACATGCTCGAGAGGCGTGACCCAGCCAGGATTCTTCGCTCGCATCCACTGCGTGGAGGGCTCGGGCGCAGGATTCTCGTCTGGTTTCTCGTGCTCTCCCTGCTGCCGCTCTTTCTGTCGAACTCGGTGGGCTACGGGGTCAGCCGCAGAATCATCGAGGAGCATGTACAGCAGTATCTGGAGGCCCTGGTGCAAATTCAGGCGGACCACGTGGCGCACCAGATCGAGCTGCACCAGTTGAACCTGGAATCGGCAGTGGCCAACAGCCGGTTTCTGACCGCGAACATCGCCGCGGTTTCGGCGGCCGTCACGTCAGGGCGGACGCAGGAGCCCGCGGCCATCGCCCTCCGCTCCTACGTCACCCGCAAGCATGACGAGCTCTCGTCCGTCTCCGAGCTGTTCGTGTTGGATTCGAACGGTATACTGATCGGCGGGACCCGGCGTGAGCGCGTCGGGTCCGATCTTTCGGGCACCCCCCTGTACTCGTCCGCCATGGAAGGCCGCTTCTTCGTGGGAGACTGGGAAGAGGAGCACGGGGCCACTCGATCCGTGTTCCGCCTCGCGACGCCGATTCATGGCGATCGGGGTGAAGTGCTTGGGATCCTGGGAGCGACGATCGAGCCGGATGAGCAGCCGGAGTTCCTGAGTCTGGCCGGGCGCATTGCCGGAAACGTAGAGGCGTACATCCTCTGCTCCGCCGGCCGACCCCTGTTCATCTCCCACCCGCACGAGTCGCTGGATTACGGCCAACGCATGCCCTCACCGCTGGTTGACCTTCCACCCGGTTCGTCGGCGAGGTACGTCAACTACGCGGGTGTGGACGTTATCGGCATATCCCTGCCGATCAGGGGCATTCCATGGCTATACGTCGCCGAGCTGCCGGTTCGCACCGCGTTCGGCCAGCTCCGTAGCCTCCGCCTCCTGTCCGCCGCGCTGGAGGGTGTTTTCGCGCTGGCCCTCGTCGGCATCGTATGGGTCGTGGCGGGTTCGATCGTCTCTCCGCTACGGCGCCTGGTGGCCGCCGCCGAGCGAATTCGGAGCGGGGATCTCGAAGCGCACGTTCGCGTGGACAGCGATGACGAGCTCGGCGAGCTGAGCGATACGTTCAATCAGATGACGCAGGGACTTCGCGAGTCCGCCGCCGAGATCCATGAGCTCCACGAGCAGGACATGCGCCGGGCGGCGCAGCTGGCTTCGGTGGGAGAGCTTGCGGCCGGGATCGCGCACGAGATCAAGAACCCGCTCGCCGGAGTGTCGAGCGGTATCGACATGCTGGAACAGGAGCTGCCAAAGAGCCCGTCGTCCGAGAGCCTCATGAAGCAGGTCCGGGCGCAGCTGCGTCGCATCGAGTCCGCCCTTCGAGACTTGTTGAGCTACGCGCGGCCCAAGCAGCCGATGGTGGGTTGGGCTGCCCCCCGACAGCTCGTCGAGCGCGTCGTCACGCTGGTCGGGCCTCAGGCCGAGGCAGCCGGTGTGCGCATCGAGCAAGACACGGCGAGCGCGACGAAACGGGTGAGGGTCGACCCTGAGCTTCTCACGCAGGCCATGGTCAACCTGTCGCTGAACGGGATTCAGGCAATGCCCGCGGGTGGCGTGCTCACGTTCGGTATCGAGCCCATGGGTGATGAAATACGGATGACGGTGACCGATACGGGCACGGGTATCCCTGAGAGCGCGAGGAACGAGATCTTCAGGCCATTCTTCACGACCAAGCACCGGGGCACGGGTCTCGGCCTGGCCATCACCCGGTCGATCGTGGAGCGACACGGCGGTCGGCTCGAGGTCGAGAGCACGCCGGGCCACGGTTCTACCTTCACTCTCGTTCTCTCGACCGTCGAGGAGGAGCCGGGATCTTGAATAACGAAAGTGCATCGATCGTAGTCGTCGATGACGAAGAGCTCATCCGTACATGGCTGGGAGAGAAACTGCGGTCGGCCGGCTACACCGTGGAGACGGCGTCGACAGGGGCCGAGGGTCGTCACCTGATCACGAGCGCCTCTCCAGCCCTGATGCTCCTGGACCTGCGCCTGCCGGACGGGGACGGCATCCGGCTGCTGGAGGAGTTCCGCGAAATCGATCGTGAACTGATCGTCATCATCGTGACGGCGTACGGCGAGATCGACACCGCTGTGGAAGCGGTGAAGTCAGGTGCCTACGACTTCGTCGAGAAGCCCGTCGAGTTCGATGCTCTGCTCCTGACGATCGAGAAGGCCCTGGAGACGCGGAAACTGCGCAGGCAGGTGGCGGTGTTCCGGGAACAACATCGGTGGCGATTCGCACATATCGACCTGGTCGGCCGATCGGAGGCGATACAGAAGATCGTCCAGATGGTCGGGAAGGTGGCAGGCGCGCAGTCGGCGGCCGTGCTTCTGACGGGCGAGAGCGGTACCGGCAAGGATCTCGTGGCTCGGGCGATCCACGCCCACAGCCCCCGTGCCGATCAACCGTTTCTCGAGATCAATTGCTCGGCCCTGCCGGAGAACCTGGTCGAATCAGAGCTGTTCGGCCATGAGCGAGGGGCGTATACCGATGCTCGCTCTCGGAAACAGGGCCTGGCAGAGCTCGCCGACGGTGGCACGCTGTTTCTCGACGAAGTCGGCGACATGCCTGCCGCGACGCAGGCCAAGGTTCTGCGCTTCCTGGAGGACTCCAGGTTCAAGCGTGTCGGTGGGACTACCGATATCAGAGTCGATGCGAGGGTGATCGCGGCCACGAACCACGATCTCGACGAGATGGTCGCGACCGGCGCTTTTCGAAGTGACCTGTTCTTCCGGTTGAAGGTGGTTCCCATCCATATCCCCCCCTTGCGTGAGAGGAGGGATGACATCGCTCCGCTTGCATTGTTCTTCATCGAACAACTGTCCCGAGATCTCAAGCGCGAGCCCGCCACACTGACCGAGTCGGCGCTGCACCTGCTTGAGAGCTACGCCTGGCCCGGCAATGCGCGGGAATTGCGCAACGTCCTCGAGCGCGTCCTGATTCTCGAGGAAATCGGCGAGATCCGGGCGGAGGACATACCCATCGAAATGCGAGCACCGTTCGCCGCCGCCACCCCCGGTGCCTGCCTGTGCGAGCTCCCCCCGGAGGGACTTCGCCTGGAGGATGTCGAGCGAGACCTGATACGCCAGGCCCTGGTACGAACGTCCGGCAACGTCACGCGTGCCGCGGGCCTTCTCGGTCTGTCCCGTGATACTCTTCGCTATCGTCTCGCGAAGTACTCGAGCGAGGCAGACGCAGCGGTTCCCGAAGGCGCCTCGCAGTAGAGCCGAGCCCACGCGGGACCTACCCCCGCGCCCCGTTTGGTCAAATGCCCCAACTGGCCGGGTCGTATCCCCCGGTCGACGCATCGGCCACCGGGTATCACGATCATAAATCTATACACCAACATATGTTACGAACGAAGTTGAACTGGTACGATCCGTGCGAAAGACTTCGGTTCGGACCGCGGGGAGCGACGAGGCAACTCCTTTCGGCCAAAACGTCACGACGAACACGAGCCTGGTCATCTCAGTCTCGCCTCAGGGAGGCAACCTATGAAGAAACTCCTGCTAGTGGCCGTTCTCCTGTTCGCCTTTGGAGCGTGCAAGGGAGATGAAGGGCCGATGGGGCCTGCAGGGGCCGACGGGGCCGACGGGGCAGCCGGCGCGGACGGGACCGCCGGGGCCGATGGGGCCGATGGGGCCGATGGGGCCGATGGGGCCGATGGGGCCGACGGCACGGACTTCCCCGGACCGCTGCCCGCCGAGTATCTGGCTGCGGACGGCATCCTGGGCGGAGCGGCGTACGGGAAGTGGTATGAGACGGACGCAGGCGGCAGCGGAAACCCGGGGACCGCCGCGCCGACTGACTTCTACCGCTGCAAGGCGTGCCACGCGTGGGACGGGATGGGCAACGCAGCGTCCTATGCGAACCGGACGGGGCAGAGCACTCTGAACGCGAACCGTCCGGACGTGTCCTCGATCAACCTTCGCAGCTCGGCCGTGGGCAACACGGTGCAGGCGCTGTTCGACATGATCGTGCGCACACCGGGACGCACGATCGACGCGTTCGACAACACCCACCCGGACTACTCGCTGCACCTGACGGTGGGCCAGGTGTGGAACCTCGTGAAGTTCATGCGAGAGGAGTGGGTGGAGCCGACGGATCTGTATGATCTGGAGGTGATGGGGCCGGCCATGTACGTCGACTACTCGGCCGATCCGGACACCCTGGTGGTGCCTCAGCTCGTCATCACGAACGTGGGCGCTCTCGGCGACGAGACAGCCGGCCAGACGCTGTACACCGCCACGTGCGCCGCGTGTCACGGGGCCGACGGCACGGCGGTCGACATCGAAGGCCGAAGCCTGGGTCAGTTCATGCGCGAAAAGCCGTGGGAGGGGTGGTTCAAGGCCAAGTTCGGTGAGCCCGGCGCCATGCCCCCCGGCCTGGTCACGGCGACCTCCGATCTGCAGGATCTGTACGCGGCCCTGGCCAACGCGACGAACTTCCCCGACCTGCCGTAGCGCAGGGCGAGGCTCACGCTGCCCCGTTGCAGCGCTCCCGGCAGAGTCGCCGGGAGCGCGAGGGGCAGGGAGGACCGGCCTGTCCCCCCTCGCACCTGAGTTACGGTCCCCGGCTCAATCTTCCCCACGCGCAGGCCACGAACCGGCCGTGATGGGAAAAGGAGAGGTCGATCGCCAGTCTTCGTCCTCGCCACCACACCCGCGGCACCCTCTTCGCCGCCGCAGCGATGACGATGTCCGATGGAACGATGGAAAGGGTGGTGGCCAGCGCCGAGCGGGCGAGCTGCCTCACCCGCGCTCTTGCTTCCAGGCCATGCACGCGCCGCGCCGCGCGGCCCAGCGAGCGCAGCTCCCAGCGGGCCCTGGACACGCCCGCGCCGGAGACCGATGCTACAGCGTGCACCCACTCGTCGGTTCCCTCGAGCCGTACCTGAAAGCGGCCGACGGCATGGCTCACCTCGGCGAGAAGGGCCTGGCGTGCTCCGATCTCAACGCCGGGGAGCCGCACCACGAAGGCCCGGGGGGAGAAACAGACGCGGGGGTCGATCTTGCGGGCCACCTTGTAGGCGCTCTCCTTGGCGGCCCACAGCACCCAGCGCATCCGGTGCGGCGACGCCGCCGCGAGGATTCGCGCCCGCTCGCCCCAGGTGAAGACGCGCTCGTCGAAGCGCACGTGGATGGCCTCCGGCTGATTCTCCGGGTCCCGGAGATCGACCACGTCATTTCCGACGAGCAAAGTACTTCTCTTCCATGCGGACAAGACGGTCCACGATCTGCTGCGTGTACTCACGCGAGCGGCGCACGCCCGTTCGCTCCGAGTGAGGGCGAAAGACCTCGAAGTCCACGTAGAAGGAGTCGCCGAACGCCGGGACGGTGGACCAGGTCCTCTGGCGATCACCTCGCATGTACACGACAAGAGCGCGGCAGCCCCGGACGGAGCTGGCGAGCCGTCCCATCCCATGGGCGATCGAATCGAGCTGGATCCTGCCTGTGCGACTGCGGCCCCCTTCGGCGAAGATCAAGGCCGTCTCGCCCCGTGAGAGCAGGTACCTCACTCGCTTGAGCACGCGGGAGACTTCCTCCCTCCGGCCGCCCCTCTTGATGGGAATGCACTTGGTCACCCACACGGCCGCCCGGCCGATCCACAGAGAGGCAAAGTTTCTATACTCCGGCAGGTTCCACGGCATCCGGCGGTAGTTGAACACATACCACCAGCTCCCCCCGAGGGCCCACGCCACCAGCATCGAGTCCACCATCGTGAGATGGTTTGCGCAGATGAGGATGGGCTCGTCGCTCTCGCGCACGAGCGCCCGGAATCGCTTGCGCAGGTGGGAGGCGTTCTTGATCCGGTAGCGCGTTACGAAGCGCAGGGCGAAGGCGCTGGCGGGGATCCAGAAGATGGAGAGGACCCTTCCCACCTCACGCTGGATCCACAGAGTCGCCCGCGCTCGGAAGGGGATCTCCGACATCGCCGGAGAGGTGTTCTCAGGCAATTTTCGCCTCGATGAGCGTGACGGCGTCGCCCACCGTGTTCACGGCGTCGGCGTCCTCGTCGGCGACCTCGATGTCGAATTCGTCCTCGAAGTCGAGGATGACGTCCACCAGCCGAGCCGAGTTCACCTTGAGGTCTTCGAGGATGTTCGTCCCCTCCGACGCTCCCTCGAGGATCTCCCTGTTCTTCGCATAGCGGCCGATGATCTCCATGACCTTGGCGAAGATCTCCTCTCTCGACATCCGGCTCTCTCTCCTGTCGCGGTGAATGCCTCGAACCTCCGAACGTTACTCTACTCGGGCCACCCGCGGAAGATCACGCACGCATTCACGTCTCCGAAGCCGAAGCCCGACTTGATGATCGTGCGCAGGTCCGTCATTTCCCGTGCCTGGTGTGAGATGGAGCCGGCGTACGACTCGATCTCCGGGTGCACATCCTCGCAGTTGAGCGAGGGGTGGGCGAAGCCGCCACGAAGCATCAACATGCAGGCAACCGACTCCAACGCTCCCGCCGCCCCGAGGCCGTGGCCGATCATCGACTTCGTCGAATTGATGACCGGGAACGTCTCGGGAGTCGCCTCCAGCGCGTCGGCCCACGCGGCCACTTCGCTCGGATCGGCACCGGTCGCTGTGAGGTGACCGTTGATGAGGTCGATCGCGTGCGCATCGATTCCCGCGTCGTCCACCGCCTGCCGGATGCACCGGCGCACGCTGACCGGGTTCGGAGCCGTCATGCTGCCGCCGCTGCGATGTCCCCCGCAGTTGAGGGCTCCACCCAACACCTCCGCGTAGATGCGTGCTCCCCTCTCCTGAGCACTCTGCAGACTTTCGAGATGGAGGATGGCCGCTCCGCTCCCGGGGACGAAGCCGCATGCCGAAGCGCTCAGGGGACGGGACGCCTTTTCCGGCTCGTCGTTGTGCTTCCGGCACAGCACCCGCATCGAGTCGAAGCCGGCCCAGATGTAATGGCTGGCGCCTTCCGTCCCGCCGCACAGCATCCGCTCCGCCAGTCCGGCACGGATCCGCATGGCTCCCTCGATGATCGCCTCGGTCCCGGTGCTGCACGCGCTGGAGTTCGCCGTCACCTGGTTCCCCAGAGCCAGGAGTCCCGAGACCCGCGCGGAGACGCCGCTGCCCATGGTCTGCTCGACCATCGTGCTCCCCAGGCGCCGGACGCGCCCGGAATCCACCAGGGGGACGATCCTCTCGCCGATCGTGTCGACGCCGCCGATGCCTGTGCCGATCACCGCACCGGCCTCCCAGAAGACGTGGTCGTCGTCATGACTCGGGCGCCGGAAGCCGGCGTCCGTCCACGCGTCCACGGCCGCGATGCAGCCGAAGCGGTGGCTGGAGTTCATGGCGAGGAGCTCGTCCTCGTCGAAGTACCGGGCAGCGATCTCGTCCACGCCCGGGGGGACGCCGGCGACGGTGCAGCCGAAACTCAGCTCGTCCAGCATGGGGATGTGCCGGATCCCGGAGATGCCCTCACGGAGGGCCCGCTCGTAGGCCTCGAGGCCCACCGCGTTCGGGGCCACAACGCCCATCCCGGTGATGACGACACGGCGCTTCATAGGTGTCCTCTTCCAACCGGCGCGCCGGCCCCGAAAGCGCTCCCGCACCGGGCGTGCGCCCCGGCAGCGAGCCTCATCTCGATACTCCTACACCGGATATCGTGCCGGAGCACACCAGGGTCCCGTCGTCCAGGTGCATCTCGGCCTCGGAGCGGAGCTTGCCGCGCCGGAAGAAGACTTTCCGCGCCGATACGGTGACCCGCTCCCCCGGCTTCACGATACCGGAGAACTCGACATGTGCGTCGGAGAAGAGTGCCAGCCTCCTGTCCAATGCCTCGCGTCCGGTCTCCAACGCCACCAGGTAGATACCTAGCGCCACGACGCCGACCTGCGCGATGCACTCCTGAAGGATCACCCCCGGTGTGACGGGATTGCCTGGAAAGTGGCCCCGGTAGAAGTCGGAGTCGGGCCGGAAGCGATAGCGTGCCACTATGTGATCTTCGTCCACTTCAAGGATCTCGTCGACGAAGCGGAAGGGCTCCTGCTGTGGCAGCAGTGCGAGGACTTCGTCCGGGCGAAGGATCGCGCGGGCGGCGTCGCCGGTGTCTCCCCTCAGTCCGGCCCCCGGGGCCGTCATTCCTCCATCCTGCCACCTCGCGAGTGCCGCGAGGGCCACGGGTAGTCAGGATAGCCGATGTCGCGAAAGACTCCCACCTTCGCCCGCTTGATCTCGTAGATCTCCTGGTCGTCCACCAGCACTTTGGCGTCGCCGATGGCGACGGCCGAACCCGACGCGGCCAGGTCCTGATAGCGGACGATGTCGATCTCGTAGCGGACCACGCCGTCGTGCGGTCGGATCTGACCGAAGAACTCGACCTCTTTGCAGCCCAGCGCCCGCCCGGTGCCAAGGGCCCCGCTCCACGCGCAGTACAGGCCGATGAGCTGCCAGATCGCATCCACGCCCAGGCAACCGGGCTGGACCGGGTCGCCGAGAAAGTGGCAGTGGAAGAACCAGTCGTCGACACGGACCTCGCGCTCGGCGACGATTCGTCCCCTGGCCCCGCCGCGCGAGATCTCCGAAACGCGGTCCACCATCAACATCGGCGGCAGGGGGAGACGGGCCTCGAACTGCTCCGGGGGGTCTTCGACCAGACGCCCATACGCCATGGCCAGGACCTCGTCCCGCGTGAAATGCGAGCGCTCCCGGAACTCCGCGTACGTCACGGCGACTCCCCGAACCGAAGCACATGGCCCGCCCACGAGAGCCCCGAGCCGACCCCCACGACGGCGATGTCATCGGCAGCGGTCCAGCGGTCCCAGTTCATCGACACCACGCCGGGTGCGCCGGCCGCCCCCGTGTTACCGTAGTGCACGACGTTGTGGTGGTGCCGGTCGTCCTCGATGCCGCATTGTCGGCACACCGACTCCAGCATCCGGAGGTTCGCCTGGTGCCCCACGAAGTGGAAGGTGCGCTCCGGCTCGGCGAACGTCTTCTGGAGCGGACGGAGGATACGCACCGTCTTCTTGATGGCGAACATCTGGACCGTCCTGCCCTCCTGCCAGAAGTGACCGAAATGTGGCACGACGACCTTGTCGTGTCCCGCCGGACTGGACTCCAGGCTGTTCCCTATGATCTCGATTCGGGAGGGAACCCTGGTAGAGACGATGGCGGCCGTCGTCCCGTCGCCCCACAGCACGGCCGCCGAGCGGTCGGAGTAGTCAACGGCAGTGGTGAGGCTCTCGGGCGCGACCACGAGGACGAAGTCAGGGAGACCCTCGGGTCGCATCATCGACAGCATGTACAGCGCCACGTGGTAGCTCGTGCAGGCCGAGTTCACGTCGAACGCCGGGATCTCCATCTCCAACGCCGCGGCGATGGTGCAGGCGTCGGCCGGAGACATCATGTCCGGCGAGCAGGAGCCGGCGATGAGCATGCCGATGTCTTCTCTCGCCAGGCCGGCGCGCCGCAGGGCCATCTCCGCAGCCCTCCGCCCCGTCTCGGCGTGGGTGTACAAGGCGGCGTCGAGCGCCTGCGTGGGGTCGAGGTTGCGGGTGTCGCGGATGTAGTCGAGTGGGAGCACCGTGCGCCGCGCGTCGATCCCCACCCGCTCCTCGATCCACTCCTGATTCGTGCCAATGTCCAGATCGATGAGGAACTGGTTCGTGATCTCGTTCTCGGGGTGGAAGTGGCCCAGGCCGTGCAGATACAGGCTCATCGCGTCAGTCCCGATATGCGCTCGCCGCCGTCGACCCGGATGATCGCCCCGTTGATCCAGGCCGCCTCCGGAAGGGAGAGAAGGTAAATGACGTTGGCCACGTCCTCGGGTGTGGTGAGGCGGCCGAACGGGTTCCGCGTACGAGCCTGTGCCTTGAGATGTTCGCTGCCCGGAATCATGCGCAGGGCCGCCGTGTCGGTGACGCCGGCCTGAACGATGTTGGAGCGGATCCCGAAGTGGGCCATCTCCACGGCGATCGAGCGGGAGACTGATTCC
>JBDGXC010000037.1:0-25544 GCA_039584815.1 Gemmatimonadota bacterium | reverse complement strand
CGTCCCCCGCCGATTCGGAGGAGGAGCCGTCGGACGCCACCGAGGAAGAGACCGAAGAGAAGAGCTGAGCGATCGGAGGGTCGCGGACCCGGAGCTACTCCGATTCGGACGACGATGGACGTGATTGCTGTGGCGCTCGTGCGGAGGGCGCATGGACTCGACGGGGAGTTGCTCGTCCAGTTGTTGACCGGAGATCCGGAGACGGTGTTCGAGGAAGGGCGCGTCTTCCTGGTCATGGGAGGAGCGGGCGGCGCTCCGGAGCGACTCACCCTGGAGGCGTCCCGGAGGCACAGGGGAGGCCTGCTGCTCGCGTTTCGAGAGATCGCGGACCGCGCGGCGGCGGAGAGGCTGCGCGGGCTGGACCTGGCCGTTCCGGTTGACGAGCTGCGGGAGCTGGCGAAGGACGAGTTCTTTCTGCACGACCTGGTGGGGTATGTGGTCGTGCGGGCGGATGGCAGCGCGATCGGAGCCGTCGCGACCGTGTACGAGACGGGCGGGCAGATGCTTCTCGGTGTCGCGGAGGACGGGCGGGAAGTCCTGGTTCCGTTCGGTCGCCAGGTGGTGATGGACGTGGATCGGGATGCGCGGCGAATCGTGATCGACCCGCCGCCGGGACTCCTGGAGGTGTGACGGACGTGAACATCAACGTCGTCACGATCTTCCCGGGGTTCTTCGAGGTTCCGCTGGTGACCAGCATCCTCGGGCGCGCGGCGGCCGCCGGGCTGGTGAAGTACGGAGTGGTGGATCTCCGCGACTTCACGCACGACCGGCACCGCACGGTGGACGACGAACCGTACGGCGGCGGGGCGGGCATGGTCATGAAGCCCGAGCCGTTCTTCGAGGCGCTGGACGCTCTTGAGCCGAAGGGGCCGGTCGTCCTGCTGAGTCCGCGCGGTCGTGTGTTCGACCACGACACCGCCGTGCGGTACGCGGTAGAGCCGGAGCTGACGCTTCTGTGCGGGCACTACAAGGGCGTGGATGAGCGCGTGGCCGATGGACTGGCCACCGAGGAGCTGTCGGTAGGCGATTACGTACTGTCGGGAGGCGAGCCGGCGGCTCTGGTTGTAATCGATGCCGTGGTACGACTTCTGCCCGGCGCGATGACCGATCACGACTCGGCGGCGCAGGACTCGTTCTATGACGGACTGTTGGCGCCGCCGGTGTACACGCGCCCGGCCGAGTATCGCGGCATGAAGGTACCGGAAGTGGTGCGTTCGGGGGACCATGCACGAGTCGCCGAGTGGCGCCGACGAGAGACGGAACGCGTGACGAAGGAACGACGACCGGACCTGTGGGAGCGGGAAGGGAACTGACCCGCCCGGCGGATCGGGACCGGCGTCTGGAGACGTGGATAGAGAGCCGTTAGATTCGGTCGCGATCAGGCGACCCCGGAAGGAGCGATATCGTGGATCCCAGGATTGCGGACATCGAGAAGGACCAGCTGCGGTCCGATCTGCCGGCTTTCGCGCCGGGCGACACCGTCCGGGTGCGGGTACGGGTGACGGAGGGCGCCAAGGAGCGCATCCAGGCGTTCGAGGGCATCTGCATCGCACGCAAGGGGGGTGGCCTGAGCGAGACCTTCATGGTCCGGAAGATCTCGGGCGGCGTGGGCGTGGAGCGCATCTTCCCGCTGCATTCGCCGTCCATCGCCGGGATCGAGGTCGTGCGCCGCGGTCAGGTCCGGCGGGCCAAGCTGTATTATCTCCGGGCTCGCCGGGGTAAGCGGGCCCGTGTTCGAGAGCGCCGATGGTGGGAGACCGGCAGCGCTCAGGCGGGGGTCGCCGCAGCCGGGGCCGCCGCGGCGGGGCTGGCAGAGCCTGAGGACGCGATCGCCGAGGAGACCGCCGCAGACGTCGAGGAGATCGAGCTGCAGACGGAAGCGGACGTTCCCGCCGAAAGCGCTGCCCCGGCCGAAGCGGCTGAGGAGAACGTTCCCGGGGAAGCCTCGCAGGCGGCCCAAGAGACAGAGAAGACGGCCGGATAGCCGCGGGCCGATGGCTCGCACGGCGCCAACCGATTATGAGAGGGAGGCCTGGCGGCAGGGTCTCGAGCACGTGGTGGGTGTCGACGAGGCGGGCTGTGGTCCGCTCGCCGGACCGGTGGTGGCGGCCGCCGTGGCTCTCCGGCCGGGACAGGACCTCGAGGGCGTTTACGACAGCAAGGCCCTGACTGCGAAACAGCGCGAGGAGCTCGCCCGGGAGATCCGGGAACGGGTCCTCGCGTTCTCCATCGCGGCCTCCTCGGCGCGTGAGATCGACCGGTTCAACATCCGCCGCGCCACCATCCTCGCGATGCGACGTGCAGTAGGCCGGCTTCCGTTCGACCCGGATGTGCTCCTCGTGGACGGGCGCAGGGTGCCCGAGCTGGGGGAGCACACGGCGATCGTCAAGGGGGACCGGCTGTCGCTTTCCATTGCCTGCGCCTCCATCTTGTCCAAGACGGTGCGCGATCACCTGATGGAACGACTTTCGAGCCGCTACCCCGTCTACGGGTGGGACGAGAACAAGGGCTACGCCACGCGCCGTCACCTCGTGGCCATCCGTGAGCACGGGCCCACGCCGCATCACCGATATACGTGGGCGCCGATCGCGCAACCCGATCTGCCGCTGGAGGTCTGAGCATGCACTCCGAGCACCTTCGCAACGTGCAGATCTCGTGGGTGGCCTTCGGTTGGTTCGTGGGCCTCGCCGCCGCCGCCGCCGTGCTGCTGTTGCTCGCCGGAGCCGGGCTGACCGAGGCGGGTGGCATGCAGGAGACGATCGTCCTTACGATTGCCGTGGCCGCGGGCTGGTTTCTCGGAGGGTTCGTGGTCGGCTTCAAGGCCGCAGCCGCTCCGATCCTGCACGGGGCGGCCATGGCGCTGTTCACGTTCGTCGCGTGGTTCGTTCTGAACCTCGTGTTCGGCGGACTCACGACGGGGGCCAGCGCCTGGGAGTTCTTCGGCGCCCGCAGCCTCGCGGCGGCCCTTCTGGTTCAGATCCTCGCTGCGATCGGCGGCTGCTGGCTGGGCTACCGGTACACGCCGGTGCGCGTGGAGTAGCGCGGCTGCGGCTCATGGTACGCGCTCCGTCCGGGGCGCGACGCCCCGAGAATCCAACATTGACAGACACGTGAAGGAGATCCTGTCGAGTCTCTCCAGGGCGCGAGCGCGGTTGGCGTGACCGCCGGGCTCGCAGACTCTGGGTCATAATGACAGGCCATGGGAGCGATTGTCTCCACTGGCCATTTGTTCCAAATGGTGCAAGTCCGTAACTAGTTCTATTACTTACTATTACGTGCGAGGTGAACTCGCAGCGACGGTACGGTTCTTGCTTGTGAAAAAAGGTGCAGTCCCCCTCTTATGCGGACAGACAGGCGGATTCTCCTCCTTGGATCCGCCGTAGCGTTAGTCGGCACTCGGGTCGTCCCTCCTCCGCCCGAGGCACCATCAACTCTCGGCTCACCTCCGTGACCGGAAGGTCAAGCGGAATCCCGGTGGAGTTCCGGTCAGTGCGACGCGGCCGTGCTTCCGCGCATGCGCACGGAGCGAGCTCTCTGGCACGGGGAGGGATGATGATCGCGACTGAGCTGACAATTCCAGCTCGATCGAGGCTGACCGAAGAGATCCTGCTCGAGAGCGGCCAGAACGTGAATCTGTGCTACCAGTGCAGCAAGTGCGGCGCCGGCTGTCCGGTCTCGTATGCCATGGACTACTCGCCCGTGCAGCTCATCCACGCCATCCGCCTCGGACTCGATGACCTCGTGCTCAACAGTCGCACGATCTGGCTGTGTGCGTCGTGCGAGACCTGCACGACCCGCTGCCCGCACGACGTGGAGGTCGCCAAGGTGATGGACGCGGCGAAGATCATCGCCGTCCGGAGAGGCCTGCGGCCGGCCCTTCCGCGGGTCTCGGCGTTCCACAAGGCGACCCTGGGGAACATCCGCAGCCACGGGAGGATGTACGAGCTGGGACTGATCCTGGGACTCAAGTTGCGCACTCGCGAGATCCTGAAGGACGCCGGGCTCGGAATCGGGATGCTCCGCCGAGGCAAGTTGAAGCTTCTGCCCCGCTTCAAGGGAGCGCGCACCGCCCGCAGGATCTTCAGGCGCGTCGAGAGATTCGAGAACCAGCGCGCAGAGAGGCCCGGATGAAGTACGGATACTACCCGGGATGCTGTATGCACTCTACGGCCCCGGAATACGAGATGTCTCTAACGGCCGTTTGCGAGAGGCTGGCCATCGAGCTCCAGGAGATCAGGGGATGGATCTGCTGCGGCACATCTCCCGCACACTCCACGTCCAGACTTCTGTCGGTCGCCCTTCCGATGGAGAACCTCCGGCTGGCGGAGGAGCAGGGGCTCACGGAAGTGACCGCGCCCTGCGCCTCCTGCTTTGCGCGTCTCAAGGTCGCGCACCACGAGTTGAACACGGACCCGAACCTGGCGGAGCAACTGGATCAGGTATTGGAGGGTCCACTTCCGACAGCGGTCACCATCCTGCACCCGCTCGAGATTCTCTCGAACGGAGCCGAGATCCGCGGCGCGGTCGAGCGGGAGCTGCCTGCGCTCAAGGTCGTGTGCTACTACGGCTGTCTCCTCACGAGGCCGCCCAGGGCCATGCAGTTCGATGAATGCGAGTACCCGATGAGCATGGACCTGTGCCTCCGTGCCTCGGGCATCGAGACACTCGACTGGGCCCGGAAGACGGACTGTTGCGGTGGCGCTCTCGTGCTGTCGGAGACGGACGTCGCGAGGAAGCTGACTCACGATCTCCTCGAAGAGGCGAAGGCGATCGGAGCCAACGCCATTGCGGTCGCCTGCCCTCTCTGTCAGGCGACTCTGGACACACGCCAGGCGGAGATCGAGCGTGAGTACGAGGCGAGCTACGGGCTGCCCGTCTTCTATTTCACACAGCTCATGGGGCTCGCGTTCGGGATACCGGCCGAGCGTCTCGGAATACACAAGCACTTTGTGGCTGCGAAGGAACTGCTCTCCGCGGTCTTCGTGTGAGGGCGAGTCAAGTGGAGGCGGAGCGTATGGCTGCAGAGAATGGCCTAAAGGTGGGTGCCGTTCTCGTGGTCGGCGCCGGCGTCGGGGGCATGCAGGCATCTCTCGATCTCGCCGAGTCCGGCTACAAGGTCTACCTGGTCGAGAAGGGCCCATCGATCGGCGGCGTGATGGCACAGCTCGACAAGACCTTCCCCACGAACGACTGCGCCATGTGCACCCTGGCTCCACGCATGGTCGACTGTGGCGGGCATCTCAACATCGAGAAACTCACGTACTGCGAGGTCGAGTCGCTCGAGGGGACGGCGGGCAACTTCAAGGCCCGTGTCCGAAAGAAGGCGCGCTACGTAAACCCGGACATCTGTACGGGCTGCGCCGCGTGCACCGAGAACTGCCTCACACGGAACGTGGCCTACCTGCGGCCAGCCCCGGCTCCACCACCACCGCCCGAGATCGACGACGAAACGCGCGCCGCCGTCGAAATGATCCTCGACAGATATGAGGGAGGACGCGCAGTCCTGGTGCCCATACTCCAGGACATCGTGGCGGAGCTCAACTGGCTACCTCCCGAGGTCCTCGTGCGGGTCGCCGAAGCCAAGGGCATCCCGCTCGAGCACATCCTGCGGATCGCCACGTTCTACAAGGCGTTCAGCCTCACGCCACGTGGCAAGCACATCGTCACGGTCTGCCTGGGAACCGCCTGCCACGTAAAGGGGGCGCCGAGAATCGTGGACAGACTGGAGCGCAATCTGGGCATCAGAGTCGGTGAGACCACGGCAGATGGACAGTTCAGCCTGGAGACGGTCCGTTGCCTGGGTTGTTGCGGGCTCTCTCCCGTGGTCACGGTGGCCGAGGATCTGTACGGGAACCTGACTCCGGCCGAGGCGGCCGTGCTCGCCGGCAAGTACGCGGCCTGAAGGAGGACGAATCGTGCCGAAGATCACGCCGGACGACCTGAAGAAGATCCGCGAGACGATGACCAGGACCATGCATCTGCGCGAGAGCGACGCGCGGGCCAGGGTCACCGTCCACATGGGAACGTGCGGAATATCGGCCGGCGCGAGGAAGATCATGAGCGCGCTCATGACACTGGTGGAGGAGTGCGACACGGCCGATGTCATCCTCACGACCTCCGGTTGTGCCGGCCTGTGCAGCCGGGAGCCGATGATGACCGTGGAGCTCAGAGGCGCAGCGCCCGTGAAGTACGTCGATCTGGATGAGGCCACGACGGAGAGAATCTTCCGGGAGCACGTGCTGGCCGGGGTCGTCGTAGAGCAGCATGCGCTGGCCGTCGGGAGCGAGCGCGTAGGCTAGAGGGCATTCTGCAATGAAACCCTATCGCGTGCACCTCATGCTCTGTGCCGGGACCGGTTGTGTCTCGAACAAGTCCTTCAGGATCGGAGAGGTCCTGCAGGAGGAGCTGCACAAGCACGGGCTGGAAGACGAGGTGGGAGTCGTGCTGACGGGCTGCAACGGGTTCTGCGCACAGGGCCCGGTGATGGTCACCAAGCCCGATGAGATCTTCTACCAGCTCCTGGGAGTAGAGGATATCCCGCATCTCGTAGAGGAGCACTTCCTGAAGGGCAGGCCTGTCGAACGGCTGATGTTCACACCTCACGGTGGCGAGACCGCCGTGCCGCTGATGGGAGACATCCCCTTCTTCAGCAAGCAGCGGCTGATCGCCCTACGCAACCGTGGAATGATCGATCCCGAGCGGATCGATGAATACATCGCCAGAGACGGTTACGCCGCCCTGGTCACGGCCCTGACGGAGATGACGCCCGAACAGATCATACAGGAGGTGAAGACCTCGGGCCTGAGAGGACGGGGTGGAGCGGGCTTCCCCACCGGGAGGAAATGGGAGCTGGCGAGATCGGCAGCAGGGCCACGGAAGCACATCGTCTGCAACGCGGATGAAGGTGACCCGGGCGCTTTCATGGATCGCAGCATCATCGAGTCCGACCCCCACTCCGTTCTCGAAGGGATGATCATCGGCGCTGTGGCGATCGGTGCATCCGAGGGCCACGTCTACATCCGGTACGAGTATCCGCTGGCCCGCGAGAGGCTGATCAAAGCCATCGAGGACGCCAGGGAATACGGTCTTCTGGGCGACGACATCCTGGGCACGGGATTCCGCTTCGACATAGCGATGCACAGGGGTGCGGGGGCGTTCGTGTGCGGCGAAGAGACATCCCTGATCGCGTCGATCGAAGGCAGGTCACCCGAGCCGACGGTCAGGCCGCCATTCCCGGCGGAGTCCGGAATCTGGGGCGAACCGACAAACATCAACAACGTCGAGACGTGGGTCAACATACCGGAGATCATTCGCCGGGGCGGTGAGTGGTTCGCCAGCATCGGCACCGAGTTCAGCAAGGGAACGAAGGTCTTCTCGGTGGTCGGCAACCTCAAGAACACGGGCCTCGTGGAGGTCCCGATGGGCACCACCCTGAAGGAGATCGTCTACGACATCGGCGGGGGGATCGCGAACGACCGGAAGTTCAAGGCCGTACAGACCGGAGGTCCGTCAGGCGGATGCATCCTTACCTCGGTACTGGACCTTCCCATTGACTACGAGAAGCTCGCGGAAGTGGGCTCGATCATGGGCTCGGGCGGCCTGATCGTGATGGACGAGAACACGTGCATGGTCGACGTCGCCCGGTACTTCCTCGAGTTCCTGGCCGATGAATCGTGCGGCAAGTGCACGGCGTGCAGGGAAGGCGTACATGCGATGCACTGGATCGTCGACCGGATCTGTGCCGGCGAGGGTGCCGACGGTGACATCGAGCTTCTCGAGGAGCTGGGCAGTGCGGTGAAGGACGGCTCCCTGTGCGGGCTCGGAGCGACCGCCCCCAATCCGGTGATGAGCACGATCAAGTACTTCCGGAACGAGTACGAGAGCCATATCGCGCACAAGAGATGCCCGGCTGCGGTCTGCAAGGGCATTGCCTCCTCGCCGTGTCAGCACACCTGTCCCCTCGAACAGGACGTGCCGTGCTATATCGGCCTGATCGCGCAAGGAAAGCTCGAACAGGCGGTGGAGATCGTCAGGATAGAAAACCCACTGCCTTCGATCTGCGGCCGGGTGTGCTCGGCCCCCTGCGAGGCGAAGTGCCGGTCGGGTGAAGGAGGCGGAGACCCGATCGCCATCCGGTCGCTCAAGAGGTTTCTGGCCGACTACGAGCGCGCGAACGGTCTCGAGCTGATCCCCGAACCCAAGCCTGAAAGGCCGGAGCCGGTCGCCGTCGTGGGTGCCGGCCCCGGGGGGCTGACCTGTGCCTACTACCTCGCACTCGAAGGTTACCCCGTCACGGTCTTCGAATCGCTCCCCGTCGCCGGAGGAATGCTCGCGACGGGCATCCCGGACTATCGCCTGCCTCCGGAAGTCCTGGACTACGACATACAGATGATCAGGAAGCTCGGGGTGGAGATCAGGACCAACACGAGAGTCGGAACCGACATCCAGCTTTCGGATCTGCAGGAGGCGTACAAGGCCGTCTTCATCGCGACCGGCGCCCACCGAGGGTTGAGGCTCGGAATCGAAGGTGAGGATTCTCCCCAGGTCATCGATGCGGTCGATTTCCTGAGGGCCGTCAACCTGGGACGTTCGGTCGAGATCGGAGACAGGGTCGCGGTGATCGGCGGTGGGGACGCGGCCGTGGATGCAGCCAGAGTCGCGCGCCGCCTCGGGAAGGACGTGAAAGTCCTGTACAGGCGGACGCGAGGTGAAATGCCGGCCGCCCGGGAGGAGATCGAGGAGCTGGACAGGGAAGGAATCGAGCTCCAGCTCCTGGCCGCGCCCGTGAGGGTGCTGTCCCGGAACGGCTGTCTGCAAGGCATCGAATGCGTGAAGATGAAGCTCGGAGACATCGACCAGAGCGGAAGGCGAAGGCCGGTTCCGATCGAAGGATCGGAATACACCGTCGAGATCGACACCCTGATTCCGGCGATCGGCCAGCAGCCGGACGTCGAGACCCTGGGCGTCGAGAATGGAGATGACGGACTGTCGCTCACCAGGTGGAACACGATCACCGTCGACACCGAGACGATGTACACGGGGATGCGGGGGATCTTTGCGGGTGGCGATGTGGTCACCGGTCCCTCGACGGTGGTACAGGCGATGGCGCACGGAAAGATCGCCGCCCGGATGATGCACCTCTACATCCAGGGCCAACCGGTCAGGCGGGAGTACCGCGTGACCCGGCCCGCGCTCGACGTTGAAGTCACCGAGCTGACGGAGGAGGAGATCGAGCGGCTCAGGCGACCCGCGATGCCGGAGCTCGACGTGGAGGACCGGATGGAGGACTTCCGGGAGGTGCAGCTCGGATTCACGGCGGAAATGGCGCTGGCGGAAGCCAAGCGGTGCGTCAGGTGTGACAGGGAGGCACTGGCGGCACGATGAGACTCCAGGAAGTGAAGGAAGTCCTGAACGCGGAAATTCTGACCGGGAACGGCCTGCTGTCCACG
Source organism: Gemmatimonadota bacterium (assembly GCA_039584815.1). Classification (GTDB taxonomy): domain Bacteria; phylum Gemmatimonadota; class Gemmatimonadetes; order Palauibacterales; family Palauibacteraceae; genus Benthicola. The sequence continues at coordinate 16,095 of JBDGXC010000037.1, read as the reverse complement.
GAAGCCACAATGGCCTGCGGGGCCGACCTGATGAGCGACGTCCTGGCGTATGCCAAGCCAGGTGCGCTGCTTCTCACGGGGTTGACCAACCAGCAGGTCGTGCGCACGGCGGAAATGGCCGATCTCGTGGCCATATGCTTCGTCCGCGGGAAGAGGCCGGACGAGGACAGCCTGAGGCTGGCGCGCAGCCAGCGTCTGCCGCTGCTGAGGACGACGTTGCCGATGTTCGAGAGCTGCGGCCGCCTGTACGAGCACGGCCTCCAGGGCGTATCCGAACGCGTGGACCGGGGAGTTGGCTGAGAATCGAAGGGTCACGAAGACCCAGGAGCTGGTCTACGAGATGAAGGTCGACCAGGTCATGACCAGGGACGTCGTCACGGTACGACCCGACACGCCCATGAGCGTGATGCGGGACGTTTTCCGTGAGAAGCGAATCTCCGGAGCGCCGGTCGTGGAGGACGATCGACTTGTCGGGATCATCAGCCTGGAAGACTTCATCGAGTGGCTGTACGCCCGCGAGCAGAATTCCGTCGTCGAAGCCAAGATGACGACGGATGTGGACTTCCTGTTCGGGGACGAGCCCCTGGTCCACGCCGTGAGCCGATTCGCCGAATCGGGCTTCGGACGTTTCGCCGTCGTCGACCGGGCGAGCGGCAGGCTGGTGGGTGTGATCACCAAGGGAGACATCGTCGCCGGCCTGCTGAAGAAGCTGGAGATCGACTATCACGAAGAGGAAGTGCATCGCGATCGGGCCGGCCGCATCCTCGATGACATCCTTGCAGCCGGGACCACGCTGTGCTTCGAGTACGAGGTCGAGGGCCAGAACTTCGATCGAGCGGGTGAAAGCTCCAGCCGGCTCAAGCGCACGCTGAAGGGCCTGGGGTTGGATCCGGACACGGTCCGCCGCGTGGCCATCGCCACGTACGAGGCGGAGATGAACCTCATCGTGTTCACGGACGGGGGCACGATCGCGGTCCGGGTCGACAGGCTCCGCATCACGGTGGAGGTGTCCGACGCGGGCCCCGGGATCCCGGATATCGAGAAGGCGCTGCAGCCGGGATTCTCGACGGCGCCCGAGTGGGTGCGAGATCTCGGATTCGGCGCCGGCATGGGGCTGAACAACATTCGGAACGGTTCCGACGACCTGGTGATCGAATCGGCTCCCGGCAAGGGCACCCGATTGACGATCACCTTTCTGATGGGAGACGAGAGTGAAGCTGGCTGAGATGGTGGAGGAGCTCGATCTGAAGGTCCGTACCGGCGACGGAGCCATGGAACGGGAGCTGAGCGGGGGATACGCCAGCGACCTGATGAGCGACGTCATCGCTCATGCCGCGAAGGGCCACGTCTGGGTCACGCTCCAGATCCACCAGAACGTGGTCGCCGTTGCGAGCCTCAAGGAGCTCGCCGGGATCGTGCTGGTGAACGGAAGGGAACCGGAGGAAGCGACCGTCGAGCGGGCGGAGAGCGAGAACATCCCGATCATGGTGTCGCCGCTCACCGCCTTCGACGTGATCGGCAGGCTCTACGCGCTGGGCGTCACCGGTGGCACGGCCCGCGGCGGAGAACGGGGCAAGAAGACGAAATGCGAGCCATGAGGGCAGATCTGCACGTGCATACATGCCTGTCTCCATGCGCCGAGGCGGAGATGGTACCGACCGTCATCGTCGATCAGGCGAAGCGCATGGGGCTCGACGTCATCGGGATCTGCGACCACAACTCGGCCGAGAACGTGGGCGCCGTGCTGGAGGCCGGCCGGAGGAAGGACCTTCCCGTGATTCCAGGAATGGAGATCACCTCCCGGGAGGAAGTCCACGTGCTCGCCCTGTTCCGAGACGAGGAAGGACTGTCCGCTCTACAGCACCTGGTTTACGGCAGCCTGCCCGGCGAGAACGATCCCGATGTCTTCGGAGAGCAGACGATCGTCGACGAGCGTGACGATTTCGTCGGCCATGCGACGAAGCTCCTGATAGGTGCCACCGGCTTCTCTCTGGAAGAGACGGTGCAGGCGATCCACGGAGCCGGGGGCCTGGCCATCGCCGCGCACATCGATCGTGAGAGATTCGGTCTCATCGGCCAGCTGGGTCTTGTTCCCGAGGAGCTCTCCGTCGACGCGATGGAAGTGTCACCCCACTCGACTCCTGAGGCCTGGGCTGACTACACGGTCGTCACGTTCTCCGATGCGCACGTCCTCAGGGACATCGGCAGGAGCAGCACGCTGTTCCTGCTCGAGGAACCCACGCTCGATGAGATCGGGAAAGCGCTCCGGAACGAGGAAGGCCGAGGGATCCTCAAGCTAGCCAGTGGCTGAACATGGAAGATCTCTCGCTTCATGTGCTCGATGTGGTGGAGAACTCGATCGCGGCGTCGGCCCGACATGTAGCGATTCGGATCGTGGAGGACACGAAACTCGACCTCCTGATGATAGCGATCATGGACGATGGCGTCGGCATGGATGCGGAAACCGCGCAGCGGGCGCTCGATCCCTTCTTCAGCGGCAAAGAGGTGAAACGGATCGGTCTTGGCCTTCCATTGCTCGCTCAGGCGGCGAGAGAAAGCGATGGGAGCCTGGAACTGATGTCCGAGGTCGGGACCGGGACCACGATCCGGGCACGCTTCCGTCTGAGCCATCCGGACCGGAAGCCGCTGGGCGACATGCCGGAGACGCTCCGCACGCTTCGCGCGGGACGGCCGGAGCTGGAGATCGTATACGAGCACCGGAGAGACGGTGCACCAGTCGCACGGATCCAGGCGGGGTGCATCACGGGGAATGCGAGATGGTGAAACTGGCCATTGACGGCATGGATGTGGAGGTCAGGCCGGGATCGACCGTGCTCCAGGCCGCGGAGAAGCTCGGAATCAACATCCCCACGCTCTGCCACCACCGGTCCCTGACGCCCTACGGGGCCTGTCGTGTGTGTCTCGTGGAGGTGGAGACGTCCCGAGGCTCCAAGATCGAGGCCTCGTGCGTGTATCCGGCCGTGGATGGACTCGTCGTCCGGACCGACAGCGAGCGGGTTCTCAAGACGCGGGGCGTCATGCTGGAGCTGCTGCTTGCCCGTGCTCCGGAGGCCGGCGCAGTCCGGCAGCTTGCGAGCGACGCGGGCATTCAGAGCAGCCGTTTCCCGAGCCGGAACGAGGACTGCATCCTGTGCGGGCTGTGTGTGCGGGTGTGTCAGGAGAGGATGGGAGTCGGCGCGATCACCTTCCTGAACCGGGGGCCGGACCGTCGGATCTCCACCCCGTACGACCGCCACTCCCCCATCTGCATCGCGTGTGGTGCCTGCCAGAGCGTATGCCCGGTAGATGTGGTCGATCTTTCCAAGGTCAGCCTCAACGAACCGAGACCGATCACGTCCGACTACGACATGGGTCTCGCTCCACGGCCGTCGATCTACATTCCGTTCCCGCAGGCGATCCCCAAGGTGGCCACGATCGACCCCACGACGTGCATGCAGCTGCGCAACGACGTGTGCCGGGCGTGCGAGGAGTTCTGCGAGGCTGACGCGATCGACTTCAGCCAGGAGGACGAGCTGGAGGAGCTCGATGTCGGTGCGGTGATCCTGGCCCCCGGATTCGAGAACTACGATCCCGACCTCAAGAAGGAGTTCGGGTACGGCAGGTACCCCAACGTCATCTCCAGCCTGCAGTTCGAGCGCCTTCTCTCCTCCAGCGGGCCGTTCATGGGAGAGGTGCTCAGGCCGTCCGACCACGAGCACCCGGAAAGCGTGGCGTGGATCCAATGTGTCGGGTCGCGCGAAGCTGGCCGTGACTACTGCTCGTCGGTCTGCTGCATGTACGCCACCAAGGAAGCCATCATAGCCAAGGAGCATCAGCCGGACCTGGACTGCACGATCTTCTTCATCGACATGCGGGCGTTCGGAAAGGGCTTCGACGAGTACTACAATCGCGCGAGACAGCTCGGGGTCCGCTATGTTCGCTGCTCCCCGTCCGCGATCCGGGAAGTGCCCGGGACCAACGACCTCACCATCGAATACCAGCGCGAAACCGGCGAGCGCGTGCAGAAACGATTCGGCATGGTGGTCCTGTCCACGGGCCTTGGGCCGCCGGCCGAAGCGCAGCTGCTGGCGGACCGGTTCGGCATCGACCTCGATCGGCACGGTTTCGCCGCCACACGGGACTACGCACCGGTCGAGACCTCGCAGCCCGGCGTGTACGTGTGTGGTCCGTTCTCCAGCCCGAAGGACATTCCGGAAACGGTGGTCGAGGCATCGGCCGCCGCCTCTCGGGCCATGGCTCTGCTGGCCGACGAGCGAGACACGCTCATCACGCACAAGGAATACCCTCCCGAGAAGGACGTGAGTGGACAGGAGCCCCGCATCGGCGTGTTCGTGTGTCACTGCGGGAAGAACATCGGCGGGATCGCGGACGTGCCGTCCGTGGTCGAGTACGCGAGAACGCTCCCGAACGTCGTGTACGCCACGGACAATCTCTACACCTGCTCCACCGACACGCAGGAGACGATCAAGGAGCTCATACACGAGCACGATCTCAATCGCGTCCTGGTGGCATCGTGCAGCCCGCGCACGCACGAGCCGCTGTTCCGTAACACGTGCCGCGAAGCAGGGCTCAACGAGTACCTGTTCGAGATGGCCAATATCCGCGACCAGTGCACCTGGGTGCACATGCACGAACCGGAGAAAGCGACGCAGAAGTCCAAGGACCTCGTCCGGATGGCCCTCGCGAAGGTCAGGATGCTGGACCCCTTGGAGAGAGGCACTCTGGAGGTCAACAGCGACTCGGTCGTGGTCGGTGGCGGGATGGCCGGTATGAGCGCGGCTCTCGACCTGGCGGATCAGGGATTTCAGGTGCACCTGGTGGAGAAGGGGCCCGAGCTGGGAGGGAACTTCCGGCACGTTCGCACAGCGCTCAACGGTGACGACCCGCGGCGGACGCTGACCGAGACCATCGAGAGAGCGGCGTCGCATCCCCGCATCAGTGTCCACCTGGAGAGTACGCTCGCCCTCGTCGAGGGGTCGGTGGGCAACTTCACCTCAACCATCGCCCACAACGGCACACGCCAGAAGGTGGAGCACGGCGCCGCGATCGTCGCTACGGGAGCGACGGAATACGAGCCCACCGAGTACCTGCACGGCGAGCATCCCCGCGTCCTGACTCAGAGGAGGCTGGAGGAATGGATCGCCGAGAACCGGCCGGAGCTCCAGGAGCTGCGGTCCGTCGTCATGATCCAGTGCGTGGGCTCGCGGGATGAGACGAGGCCCTATTGCAGCCGCATCTGCTGCGCGCAGGCGGTGAAGAACGCCATCGCCCTCAAGAAGATCCGGCCCGAGACGGCGGTCACCGTGCTGTACCGTGACATCCGAACGTACGGCGTGCTCGAGGAGCACTACACGCGGGCCCGGGATATGGGCGTTCGCTTCGTCCGCTACGAAGAGGACAGAAAGCCGGAGGTCGCCGCCGAGAGTGGGGCTCTCCGGGTCACCACCGTGGACCCGATGCTCGACGCCGTGCTCCGCATCGACTGCGATGCGGTCATCCTGGCGCCCGCGATCATCCCGAGGGAGGACACCGACGCCGTGGGCAAGCTGTTCAAGGTGCCTCTGAACCAGGACCGGTTCTTCCTCGAGGCGCACATGAAGCTGAGACCGGTGGACTTCGCCACCGACGGCGTGTTCGTGTGCGGCATGGCCCATTCTCCGAAGACGGTGGAGGAAAGCATCGCACAGGCGCATGCGGCTGCGGCCCGCGCCACCACGATCCTGTCCAAGGACGAGATCGAGCTCGAAGCGACGATCTCGGAGGTCGTGGACGCCAACTGCGATGGTTGCGCGTACTGCATCGATCCGTGCCCGTTCAATGCGCTGAGCCTGATCGAGTACATGTACCAGGGCAGCGTGAAGAAGGCAGTGGCCAGAGATGCCGCCCTGTGTAAGGGCTGCGGCGTGTGCCAGGCCACGTGTCCCAAGCAGGGGATTCTCATTCGCAACTTCAGGCTCGATCAGCTGGGCGCGATGGTCGACGCGGCTCTGCTGGAAGCCTGAGAGAGGTTCGGGCGAACCATGGATAACGGGGATTTCGAGCCGACGATCATCGCCTTTTGCTGCAATTGGTGTTCCTACGCAGGGGCGGATCTGGCGGGGATATCCAGGCTTCAGTACCCGGCCGACCTGCGGATCATCCGGGTCATGTGTTCGGGAATGATCCATCCCAATCTGGTGATCGACGCCCTCACCAAGGGCGCGGATGGAGTTCTCATCTGCGGCTGCCACATGGGCGACTGTCACTACATCGAGGGCAATATGGCGACCGAGAGCCGGCGCGACGCCATCGAGCTGATGCTGGAGGACTTCGGCGTGGAGCCGGAGCGGTTCAGGTTGGAGTGGGTCTCGGCATCGGAAGGCCCCCGGTTCGCCCGGGTCGTCAAGGAAATGAGCGAGGCCGTACGGGAGCTGGGTCCCAGCCCGTACGCGGTATGAGGGCGTCGTCGGACGAACCAGCGAGAACGATTTGGGAATCGAGACATGACAGAGAGAGCTCGGCTGTTCGAGGGCAGGAAGTTCCTGTGGGACGGTGTCGACTACGAAAGTGAGGAAGAGGCGAGGAGTGCCGCCGAGGCGTACGTCGGCGAAGGCTTCGACGTCGAAGTGTGGCTCGAACGTGGGATCGCGTTCGTCTACACGCGGCGCCCGGTGAAGGAGGCGGCGATCGAACAGAGCTGAGAGAAGCCCACGGCTCGCTCCGCGGTGAGCGGAGCGCTAGCTTGAAATTGTCTCGCGGCGAGACGGCAGCACCTCCCTCCTGACGTACTCCGCCCGGCCAACAGAACACTTGGATCCGCGGGCCTGGAGTCCATCCACCCGGGCTTCCGTGCGTGTGCAAGAACGGTCGGCTCGAGCCGGAACGCCCCCTGGCGGGCAGGAGGATCGGAGATGATCGCCATAGTGAGAATGAAGGCGCAGGAGCAGCGTGACATGCTCTGGGACTACCTCGCCGAGCACGCCGGGCGGCTGCAACAGAGGCTCGCGCATGAAGGTCGGGTGCTGTTTCTCTCCCAGCGGGCCAGGCACGAAGACGTCAGTCTGTTCGTTCACGTCGCCGACCCCGACGTCCTGGCCGGTTTCATCGCGCACGACCTGGCCAAGATCGAGGGCGTTACCGGCTGCTGGATGATCAACATGCTGAAGCCTCTGTTCTTCCCGCTTCCCAGAGATACGAGCGGGATGAGTCGATACGCGATCACGGTACGTGCTTTCCCGCCGAAGCTGGAAGAGATCTACGTGAGCCTCTCCCGGCCCGAGATGTCACCCGGGACCCTGATGGCGTATCTGGCTCTCACCTGCCACCTGTACGGCGATTGCCTCCAGTTCTCCGTTCTCACGGAGAACGAGGAATCCGTGCACCAATACCTGGATCAGAGTGTCCGGACTCTTCCGGGAGTCCTGCATCTGACCGTGAGCCTCATCGAGAGGACGAAGCCGCTCGTCTCGTATGACGAATGGAGTGACTACTCCGCCACGCATCCGTCGTGGGACCCGGCACACATGATCAACCAGTTCGGCAGCGCCTAGGAAGAGCCGCGCCTGCCCGCGGAGAGACCCTGCACGAGGGCTGGACAACCAGCGTCAAGGGGAGGTGCCACCATGCCAGTGAAAGTCGCCGAAGAGTGGCTGAACATCTGCGGTGGATGTGAGGTCACGATCCTGGACATCGGCGAGCCGCTTCTGGATCTGCTACCGGAGCTCGACTTTGTTCACATACCCGTCCTCATGGATCACAAGTACTACGGTCAGACGGGAGATAGGGAGGAGCTCGACATCCCCGCGGCGGACGTGGGGATCATCTCCGGAGGTGTCCGGAACGAGAAGGAGAAGCACGTTGCCGAAGCGATGCGCGATAAGTGCGGTGTCCTGATCTCGCTCGGCTCGTGCGCCTGCTACGGGGGCATTCCCGCTCTCGCGAACATGTTCCCGCTCGAGGCGCTGTACGAGAAGGTGTACCGGGAGTCGAAGACGACCCCGCCCGCCGAAACGCCCACGGACAATCTCCCGCCGCTTCTGGATCGGGTGTACGGGATCGACGAGGTCGTCCCCGTGGACATCTACATCCCGGGCTGCCCCACCAATCCGGATCTGATCGTCAAGGCGCTGACCGCGCTCCTGGAAGGGAAGACCTTCGAGATGCCGGAGCGCAGCGTGTGCGACGAGTGTCCACTGGCGCGTGAAAAGAAGGCAGCCGGCGGCGAGATCAAGAGGACGCTCGACTCCGTGGAGTGCGACCACGAAGCGCCGTGGGGCGAGACGAGATGCTTCATGGAGCAGGGATATCTCTGCCTCGGACCCGTCACCCTCGCAGGCTGTGCTCACAAGGAGGGCGGAAACGGCAACGGCGTGACCGTCCCCCGCTGCATCAAGGGACACATGCCTTGTCGAGGGTGCTTCGGCCCGATCCGCAAGGGAGCCAACCCCATGGTCGACATGATGGGCGCCATCTCGTCGATCGGGCTGGATGCCAGGCAGGTCGCCGACCGACGCGCGCTTCTCAACAGGTACATCGGCGCGCAGAACCGGCTCAGGCCGCTTCCCCAGCGGCCCAGATAGGGGGGCGGGACAGATGACAAGGATAACGCTGGCTCCGGTTACCCGGATCGAAGGCCACGCCAAGGTCACGATCGACCTGGACGACTCGGGGAACGTCGCGGACACGTTCGTCAACGTCGTCGAGCTACGCGGCTTCGAGAAGTTCTGCATCGGGCGGCCTGTGGAGGAACTGCCCCGCATCATGACCAGCATCTGCGGCGTATGCCCGTGGTCGCACCACCTGGCCTCGGCCAAGGCGAACGACGCCGTGTTCGGAGTGACGCCGCCCAGCGCGGGGAGGAAGCTCCGCGAGCTGTGCAACTCGGTCGCCTACACTGAAGAACACATCCTCCACTTCTTCTTCCTCGCCGGGGCGGACTACATCATGGGCCCAGATGCCGACTACTCCGTCCGAAACGTGATCGGCATCGCTCAGGCGAACCCCGAGCTCGGACAGATGGTGGTCCGGAACCGGCACCTCGGGGCTCAGATGCTGAACATCATCTCGGGCAAGACCATCCATCCCGTGACAGCAGTGCCCGGAGGGTACAGCAAGCCCCTGTCCGAGGCCGAGCGCGAGCAACTCCTTCCGATGGCGGACGAGGTTCTTGAGTTCGCCAAGTTCGCGATCGCGTTCGCGAAGGAGAACGTGTTCCCGAAGTACCTGGAGACGGTGCAGTCCGTCGGCGTGATCGAGACGGGATTTCTCGGAACCGTGGCCGATGACGGCACTCTCGACCTGTACGATGGAAAGCTCCGGCTCATGAAGCCCGACGGCACGTACGAGGAGTTCGCGTACGAGGACTACACGGTTCACATCGGAGAGCACGTCGAGCCGTGGACCTACCTGAAGTTCCCGTACGCGAAGAGCTGGGGCGATTTCTCGATGGACCTCGAGGCTCCGTCGGGAATCTACCGGACGAATACGCTCGCCCGCCTCAACGTGTGTGACAGGATCTCGACGCCGCTGGCGCAGGCGGAGCTCGAGGAATATCGCGAGACGTTCGGCCGGCCCGTCCAGCTCACGCTGCTGTACAACTGGGCCAGGCTCATTGAGCTGCTGTACAACGCGGAGAAGGCTATCCGGCTGCTCAACGATTCCGAGATCACGAGCAAGGATACCAGGGTGCCGGTCACGCCGCGCGCGGCGAGGGGAGTGGGGTGCGTCGAGGCGCCCCGGGGCACGCTGATCCATGACTATGAGACGGACGAGAACGGTCTGGTGACGGACGTCAACCTGATCGTCGGCACGACGCACAACAACGCGCCGATCAACATGTCCGTCAAGCAGGCCGCTCGGACCCTGATCAAGGATGGCGTATACGATCAGGGCATCCTGAACCAGGTCGAGATGGCCATCCGGGCCTACGATCCCTGCCTGTCCTGCGCGACCCACGACCTGTCGAACAGGATCCCGGTTAGGATCGAGATCAGAGACCCGGACGGGGAGGTGGTCGACACTCTGGTCGGGTGACCACGGGGTGGGAAGCCGCCGGGACCGGTGGGGGTTGGCTACCGGCTCCCGGAGAAAGGTAGCCGGTCCGTCCGCGTGCCGAAGCGGGGCGGACCGACGCCGGGTGCGAGGAGCCGATGTCCGACTGGTACGACAAGCGAATCCTGATCCTCGGGTGCGGGAACATCCTGTTTGGCGACGACGGGTTCGGTCCCGCGGTGGCCCGGCGTTGCCTCGAGGCGTGCCTGATTCCCTCGGACGTGTCGGTCCTCAATGCCGGAACATCCGTCCGGAACATTCTGTTCGACGTTCTGCTGGCGGAAGACAAGCCGTCGAGGATCGTCATTCTGGATGCGATCGACTGCGGCCGCGAGCCGGGAGAGATCTTCGATCTCGATCTCGATGCGTACCCGAGGCACAAGGTCGATGACTTTTCCATGCACCAGGTGCCCACCTCCAACCTGCTGCGAGAGCTTCGTGACCTCGGTGGCGTCGCGGTCTCCGTGCTCGCCTGCCAGGTGGGCCACATTCCGCAGGAAGTGTCTCCCGGGCTGTCCGCTCCCGTGGCGGAATCGGTGGAGCGGGCCGTGCAGAGGCTGAGCCGGGAGTATCTCGCCCAGTCCGCACGGTCGCAGGCGTGACCGGACGAAACGGAGTCGGAATCGGTACCTAGAGAACGCTCTTCAGAACCTCCGCGTCCACGTTTGCCCCGCACAGCACGATCACCACGTCTCGATCGGCCCACCTCTCCTTCGTCTGGAGGAACCCCGCCACGGCCACTGCGGCGGATCCCTCGATGAGAGTGTGATGACGTTCGATGATCAGTCGCATCGCGGCCCGGATCTCGTCCTCGGACACGGTCAGCGAATCGTCGACTACCTCGCGGCACAGATCGAACGTGATCGCGTCCGCCTCCACGCCGCCGGCCGTGCCGTCCGACAGGGTCGGGAGGGAGGGGAGATCGAGGATCCGACCCGCCTTCAGGGACTCGTGCATCACGGGCGAGTTGGCGGGCGAGCAGGCCACGACCCGGGTGTTCTCCACGGCCTTCAGGTAGCCGCCGGCCCCGGAGACGAGCCCTCCCCCGCCCAGCGAGACGAACAACACATCGACGGACGACAGGTCCCGCGCCAGCTCGACGCCCACCGTTCCCTGCCCGGCCACGACCCGGAGGTCGTTGTACGGCGAGATGTAGGGTCTCCCGTGTCCCTCGGAGTGGCTGCGGGCTGCGAGCTCCGCCTGCACCGGGTCGCCGTCCACGGGCCGAATCTCGGCCCCCAGCGACTCGATCGCCGCCACCTTTGAGCGGGCAGCCGTTCGCGGGACGAAGATGAGCGCTTGTGTACCGGCGATCCCGGCGGCGTGGGCCACCGCCAGCCCGTGGTTTCCCGACGAGGCGGCGACGACGCCTCGCGCACGTTCGTCCTCGCCGAGGGACAGCAGCGCGTTGGTGGCCCCCCGCAGCTTGAACGAGCCCGTGATCTGCAGGTTCTCGAACTTGAGGTGCACCCGGCCGCCGCTCGCCTCGTCGAGAATCGGCGAAGCTTCGACGGGCGTGTGCCGCACGTGCGGTGCGATGCGCCGGGCCGCCGTCTCGCAGTCGGCCACGGGATCCATGGACGTACCTTCGTGATTCTTGCTGACCTGGCTCACGTCGTGAAGGTTACGCTGCGTCGCGGCACAGCGCACGAGCGTGAAGGGAGCGGACGACCATGGCACAGGCGGCGAGACCGCGACTGGACGAAGCGTGCCCGATCTGCCATCGGGTGGTGCGCGAGGGCGAGCCCTCCGAGTGGGTCCCGGTATGTCCGCTCGTGTACCCCGAGATCCAGGGCCTGCTGTGTCACGAGCGCTGCCTGGGCCGGGAGCGCGAGCGCACTCGCCTCCTGCGGCGTACGGATCTGCGGCCCGGATTCACTCGAAGGCGCGCGCTCGATCGCTGACACGTGCGGCGCCGGGCGGCCGCGCGCGTTTGCCGCGGACTCCGTGGCGGATTGAGAACAGGGACGGGAAGGGAGCCGGCAGAATGAGTCTCGCGAGGACACTGAAGGCGATCAACGACGGATTCGCGGCACAGGCGCCCGAGGCGAATGCCGCGATTCGCAGGATCATCGAGGATCTGCGCGCCACCGGACTGGGTGAGCGAGCGCTGGAGGTCGGCGACCCGGCGCCCTCGTTCTCGCTTGAGGCGACGGACGGGAGCACGCTCGCTCTCGACTCCCTGATCTCGCGTGGCCCGGTGATCCTGACGTTCTATCGGGGCCGGTGGTGACCGTACTGCAACGCGGAGCTGGAAGCTCTGAACAAACTGTACACGGACATTCTGGGCGCCGGCGCCGATCTGGTCGCGGTCTCGCCGCAGCTACCGCGGCACAGCCGAGAGTTCCGGGAAGAGCGGGGATGGAAGTTCGAAGTGCTCAGCGACCCCGGGAACCGAACCGCCGATGCCTACGGCCTGACGTTCACGCTCCCGGACGAGCTTCGCGAGATGTACGAGCAGTTCGGGATCGACGTCCCGGCGCACAACGGCGACGACAGCTGGCGACTTCCGATGCCGGCGCGCTTCGTGGTGGATCGAGACGGAATCATCCGCTACGCGAAGGCCGATCCGGACTACACAGTACGGCCCGAGCCGGATGAGACCGTGGAATTCGTGCAGAGGCTGGCGGACTAGTTGATCGCGGCCTGCCTCCGCGGACAATCCCGATGCGGACCCCGGGACCCGTCCGTCGCTCGGACCTTCTGCCTTCATCTCGATCGAGTAGATTGTGATGGGTAGGCCTACTGCCGGCACTTGCCCGCCGGCTGCCATCACTTCCGGAGGACGGTCCGATGAAACGCTGGATTCCTCTCGTCGCTGCCACCGTCGCAGGCCTGTTGATCACCGCCGCCGCTCCCCCGGGCTCAGCGCCCGTCAGCGCGGTCGCGGCTGAAGACGCCGGTCTCGCGGCCGTGGACATGTTCCTCAAGATCGAAGGAGTGGACGGCGAGTCCGCGGACTCGCGGCACCGGGACTGGATCGATGTGCTGTCCGTCGACTGGGACGTCACCCGACCAAGTGGCTCGACCGCCGGGGCTCGCACGTCGGCACCGGCGACGTTCGGCGGGCTGACCGTGTCGAAAACCGTCGACAAATCCAGCCCTTCCCTGTATCTGGCGTGCGCCGACGGGAGGCACGTCCGGCAGGCTACGCTGGTGGCGTACCGGGCGGGTGAGAGCGCCAGACCGTACTACGAGATCGTCCTGACGGACGTCATGGTCACGGCCGTCGGCGTGTCCGGCGGACCGACGGAAGACGCGCTGACCGAATACGTCACCCTCAACTTCCGCCAGGTTCAGTGGACGTACACGCCCATGGACGCAAGCGGTAGGGGGCGTGGACAGGTGACCACGAGCTGGGACATCGAGACGGGCCGGGAGTTGTAGAGACGCGGGCGGAAACCAGACAACCAGCGGGCCTCGAGAGGGTTCGACCGGACCCTCAGACGCGGGCGCCGTTCCGCACCGGACCGCCCCGCGGCCAGATCGGCGGGTAACTCTTGCCTGGCAGCGGGGCTGGGAACGACCGTCGGGCGGACCAGCCGCGAGGTGGCTTCTACGTCACACGGCTCGCGTCCGCCGATAACGAGACTGCGCGAGGCGGAGAGCGTCAGGCGTTGAGCGGGCATGGGGTCGCGGGTATCATGGCAGCGGGCGCGGGGCAGCGCTTTGGCCCTCGGTCGTGCGAGCTCGCGAACGTTCGTCCGACTGGGAGCCGTTGAGGATGAAGGCGCGATCCCGACGCAGGAACGCGGTCGTCATTCGGAATCTAGCGAGACCGGGTAGCTCAGTTGGCAGAGCAACGGACTTTTAATCCGTAGGTCGTGGGTTCGATCCCCACCCCGGTCATTGACTTACAGCACCGCCATTGCCCCACTGTGGAACATGCAGTGGGATTATCCCTGCTTTCTTGCCTCCTTTTCTATCTGCTCCTCATCTGTGGGAAACATGATGTCATCCATCGCCAATGCGTTCTCACCGCGATCGCGTTGCCGGATGTATCGTCGCGTCATTCCCGCGTCAGTGTGTCGAAGCCCGTACTGCACACTGACCTCAGGACGTCCGGCGTCGATAAGTTGCTGCCCATAGAAGTGGCGAAGGTCATGCAACGTGAGTTCCGGTGCTCCGGCCTTACGGCACGCCCGCTTCCAATGGTTGTAGAGCCACCTTCGACCCAGCGGAGCGGGTACAGCTGCCTTGATCCAAGGCCAGGCTCGTTCGCCCACCCTGATCACGTCTTGGCTGCTTGCGGTCTTAGTGCCCGGGACCCGAAGGGCCAGTGTGTGCGGAAGCAGGTCGTGTGACTGCAGCTGCATGTACTCACCGACCCGCATGCCTGTAACTGCCAACGTCACGTAGGCTGCCCGAACGTGTTCAGGAGCGATATGGACAATGCGCCAGAAGAGCTCTGGCGAAAGGTCCGGCACACGCCCCGGTGGCTCCTTTGCTAACGGGATGGACTGGGCCAGCGCTCTACGGAACGGATGGAACTTGTCTCCGAGTCTCCAGCTGACAAAGCTGCTAACCGCCGCCCGCATTCGATTCCAATCCGCGGGGCCAGCTGGCCATTCCCGCTGAAGCTTCCCCCAGTCAACTTCTCGGAGATCTGCGATCAGGGCCGATGGCCCAAGCGGCCCACTGCGACGCAGGGACCGAAACGAGACCTCATATCGCTTTCTTGAGCTGTGCTTTGGTGCGCTCATCGGTAGCCATTCGTCAACGGACCTCCAGATGTTGTCCTGAAGCAGCAACTCTGAGGCGACGTATGACAGACCGCCGTTTCGTTTGGCCTGGTAGACCTGCTGAAGTGTGAAGCGCCGGTCACGGATTCCCCGGAGGATATCCAAGTGACCGTCCTCGTGAAGCTCAGTCAGCATCGCGTTTAGCTTCACGAATACGCTGCGACTCTTCGTACCGGACGCGAGCGCGATTCTGCCTACGCCCTTGAACCTGCGGTCAATCCGATAGCTTCCGTTCGGTGAGACGCGGTGCGGCATTGGTCAATCTTCCTTCCTCGAATCGATCCACGCTCGAACGTCGTTCTCATACCAGCGAACGGTCGAGTGGCCAAGAGTGATCTTGCCAGGGACGTTCCGCCTTACCCACTCAGCTGACACACTGCCCTCGAACACCTTTGTCGTGACCTGTCGCGCTGTCAGCAGCCTGCCGCGGTGCGACAGGTCGTCCTCAACGAGTGCGATCTTACCCGTTCCTCGCTCCAGTCTGTTCACTTTCCTCTCCCTCCGTACTCTGAACACTTCCAACAACTCTTGCGGACTCTCTGATGACCTCGAAGTCGGTTCGTCCGAGTGGGAAGAACGCATATTCCATCCAGGCGTCGCCATCTTTGGCCATGAAACGGGAAACGGGGAACACCGTGGGCTTCACTGGCGGAAGGTCCTTTCCTACCAACGAGAAGGCTTCTCGAATAGGCGGAATCAGACTCATTACAACAGCGGGCCTTGAGTCGGAGCCCGATTCAGTAAGCCAGTGGGAGACCATGAAATCGGGCATAACATCGAGCCCTTCAGAACTGACAAGCATCACGGGACTATAGCCCCCGCTAACGTACTGAAGAGCTGTGTCTAGCAGGCTCAGGAGATTTGCGCCCTGCGAAATGACCTCATGCACGTGGATTATGCTGGTCTCAGGAAGAAACTGCCCAAGCCAGGTGTAATGCTCAGCAACTTCCAGCGCTTCGTCGAGGCAATGGAGGACATGAATGTCGTCCTCGGGCGCGTAGACGAGCCGCGAAGGAGCGTTCTGACCATTGGGACCTTCAAGCGTGAATCGTTGGGAGAATGAGTCCGCGTTCCCTGTAGTCGATCTCGCTCTCGGTGCTTCTCAGACTCTCTTCAGAAGAGCCCCATAGCAGCTTCCTGATCCTCGCCTCTCGGTCGTCCATACCGGGAGGATACGGACACGGATCACCGGGCTGTCAAAGAGAATCGCCCGAGACCAGTTGCCGGGCGCTCGTAGCTCTTTGCAAAGCTACGCGCCCGGCGCAAAGTCGGAAAACACAAACTGATAGACCTGCTGTTGAGC
>JBDGXC010000036.1:0-27136 GCA_039584815.1 Gemmatimonadota bacterium | reverse complement strand
CCTCCTGTCGTGCTCGTGCTCGGTCAAGCAGCCTCCTCCAAGGCGTGTTCGTGCTCCCGCGTCGGGCGTCTCGAGGCGTGATCCTGGTACGACGGACGCCCCCGCCGCAAGCCGCCTCGCATGCCCGGGGAACGGTCCGAATCCGCCCCGCGTTCCCTGAGAGCCGGGATAGGCCGTCGACGCAGGACAGGAGTCTTTCGCCCGAAGGCCGAAGGGAGAGTGGATGAACGCACGGACGACGTGCAGGGCTGCCCTGGTGTTGACAGGCCTGCTCGTCCCGACGGCCGCATGCGCGCAGGGCGAGGATTCCGAAGCCCGTCAGCTGGCCGGCAGCGACGAATGGCGAACCGACTTCGGCCGCCACTCCGTTCCGTTGTCCGAGATCGTGTCCGGCGGGCCGCAGAAGGACGGGATCCCGGCGATCGACCATCCCCGCTTCGAGTCGGCGGCGCAAGCCGGGGAATGGCTGGACGATCGACACCCGGTGATGATCGTCGAAGCCGGCGATGCGGCGAAGGCCTATCCGCTGGGCATCCTCATCTGGCACGAGATCGTCAACGATGAAGTGGGCGGCCGGCCGATCACGGTCACGTACTGTCCATTGTGCAACACCGCCCTGGCATTCGATCGACGGCTCGGAGATCGCGTCCTGGATTTCGGCACCACCGGCAAGCTGCGCCAGTCGGACCTCGTGATGTACGATCGGCAGACCGAGTCGTGGTGGCAGCAGGCGGTCGGCGAGGCCATCGTCGGCGAGCTGACGGGCCAGCGGCTGGAACCGGTTCCGGCGAACACGTACGGGTGGGAGACGGCCCGCCGGCTGTATCCGGATGTGCGTGTCCTGTCGCGCGACACGGGCTATCCGGAATACGAGACCTCCGGCCGGTACGGGCAGAATCCATACGCCGGGTACGACTCGCGGAGTGGGCCGTATCCTCGCTTCTTCGCGGGCGACATCGAGGAAGATTTGCCGGCCATGGAGCGCGTCGCGGCTCTCGATGTGGGGAGCGGTTGGGCGGTGGGCTTCGGCACACTGGCGGATCGGGGACCGGTGAACGCGCGGTTCGAGGAGATCGATCTGGTCGTTCTGTGGGAGCCGGGGGCGGCCAGCGCCGTGGATCGCGGAACCGTTTCCTCCGGTCGGGACGTCGGACAGAGCGCCGTATTCGACCGCCGGCTGGACGGACGAACGCTCACCTTCGAGCGTCGCGACGGCGTGTTTCGGGATCGTGAGACGGGCTCGACCTGGAACCTGGCCGGCCACGCCGTCCATGGCCCTCTGGCGGGCCGGCGCCTCCGCGCGCTCGCGCACGGCAACCACTTCTGGTTCGCGTGGGTCGCGTTCCGGCCGGATACCGAGCTGTGGACGAAATGAGCCGCATGCTGAGCCGTCCGGCTCGGGCGGCAGGCCCGGAACGGTCCCGTTCGGAGCGGTTCAGAACCCGAGAGGCGTGCGCCACACGATGTGGTGGCGCGTATCGGCGATCAGCACGAGCCCGAACGGCGACGTAGCTACGCCGCCCGGCGAGTCGAGCGATGTGGCCCCTGCGTCGCGCAGGTTCCCGTTGTAGTCCGTCTCTCCGGTGCCCGCGAAGGTGCTGATCAGGCCTGACGAAGGGGTGACGACGCGGATCCTGTGGTTTCCCTGGTCCGCCACGTACAGGAACCGCCCGTCGGGGCTCGCGGCCACGTCGCGCGGCAGGTCGAGGGCCGCCGCGAGCGCCTCTCCCCCGTCACCCGCGAACCCCCGCACGCCACTTCCGGCGACCGTCGTGATGATTCCCGTCGTCAGGTCGACGGCCCGGATCCGATCGTTCCCCGCATCGGCGATGTACAGGATGTCGGCCGCCACGTCGATTCCGCCCGGAAAGTCGAGCGCGGCAGCGGTCGCCGGACCTCCGTCGCCCCCGAACGTCGGATCTCCCGTGCCGGCCACGGTGGCGAGCGTGCCGTCCGGCAGGACCTGTCGCACGCGGTGGCCCCGGCCTTCGGAGATGTACACCTCGCCCCCCGCGCCCACGGCCACCCCGCGCGGCGAGTCGATCGACGTGGATGCGCCCGGCTCCCCGTCCGGGCCCGATGCGCCGATGCCGTTGCCGGCCACCGGCGTGCGCGCTCCCGAGACCGGATCGAATCGCCACACCCGGTGGCCTCGTTCGTCCGCCACGATCAGCCGCCCATCGAGATCCACCGCCACGTCCGTCGCCTCGACGAGGCACTCCTGCGGGCACAGGAAGTCGTCGACGACCACGGTCAGATCGCCTGCCGAGGTGACGGCGAGGACCCTCACGTTGTCGGCGTCGGCTACGTACAGGACCCCGTCGACGTCCATGGCGAGCCCGGCAGGAAGGCGCAGCTGCGTCTCGGTGGCCACAGGAGACGTCTGGCGCCCCTGATTCCCCGGCACTCCCGCCACGATCCGCATGAGACCGGGAGTGTCCCCGATGACGGACACCAGCTCCCCGCACCCGAGAGCCAGGCCGGCGGCGATGCCTACGGCGAGCGCGATCGGCCGTGCGACGCTCACGGCGGAACCCCGACGACCCACACGTTTCGCGCTCCCCCGGCCGTGCGTCGCGTGAACGCCAGCTCGCCGCCATTCGGTGCCACGGCGGGTTGCGTCCCTCCCTCCGTCCCCGGCACGAACGTGGCTGTGCCCCCGCCCGCGGGCATGCGCCACACGCCGTCCGGTCGGACGAAGTAGATCCACCCTCCGTCCGGCGACCAGGCCGGATCGCAGCCCTCGGCGAGCTCGATCCGGGTTCCGCCCTCCGCCGGAACCGCCGCGACCACGAAGCGGGCGATCGGCCAGCTCGTGCGCTCCTCCACGCAGGCGATCCCGCCACCCTTGCTGCTGTCGAGAAAATGCTGACAGCTGGCGCCGCCTTCCGGACCGCGCTCGAGCCAGGTGTAGGCGATCCGGCTCCCGTCGGGACTCCACGTGGGGGACGAGCCGTCCTCAGTCCCCGGAACGGGAACGGATGCGGGCTGGCCCGGTGTCCACAGAAGGAGTCTCAGCCCGTCGCTCGTGACGAGCCGGCCGCCTCCCGGTTCCCACGACGCCCGGAACGGGAGCTCGTCTTGTTCGTTGAACCGGCGCTGGAACGGGTGGAGCCGCGTCACCCAGACGCCCGTCACCCCGAACAGCTCGCGCGTTGCATCGAACTCCACTCCATCGAATTCCAGGGGCAGGACGGGCTCGTCGGGCGCGGTGGCACTCGCGCCGGGTAGCCGCACCCGCACCCGGCCCAGACGCAGCCGCGGCGGAGGAGGCAGGAATCCGGTCGGCTCGCAGGACGTG
Source organism: Gemmatimonadota bacterium (assembly GCA_039584815.1). GTDB lineage: Bacteria > Gemmatimonadota > Gemmatimonadetes > Palauibacterales > Palauibacteraceae > Benthicola. The sequence continues at coordinate 23,835 of JBDGXC010000036.1, read as the reverse complement.
GCATCGGCGGAGCATACCGATCCGCCGGCCGACAGCAGCTGGGCGAAGGCCACCCGGCCACTCGCCGTGTCCACCGCGGGAGCGAGGATTGCGGGGGCGGGTACGCCATCCGGCTGGAGAAGCGGGAACACGGCCGTCGCCACGCCTCCCGTTCTCGGGACCGAAACGAGGACGGCGTCCGACCGGGCCAGGTCTCCGAATCCCTCGGCGACGTAGAGGACGGAATCTCCGCTCGCCGACCACGCCGGAGAGCGGTCGTCGCCCGGGCTGAACGAGAGCTGCCGGGGGGCCGGCCCGGGCGACTCCCCGTTCGGGGGCTCCCACGCCGATGGTGCGTCATGGCACGCCCAGCCGAGGGCGCTCACGACGGCGGTCACCGCCACGACCCCGGGACGCCTCAAAACACGACCTCCAGGCCGACGCGCAACTGCCGCGGCTCGCCGAACAGAAGCGACGGGTCGCTGGAATCGAGCGCCGCCGCGAACCGGGCGCTCTCGAACTCGGCGGCCGAGATGAGGCCGTCACGGTCGACGTCCGCGAGTGGCGCGTACCGGCTCGACTCGCGGGGGATCGGTGTGGAGGAAGTGGTTGGAGCGGCCGCTGCTTCCTCCAGGGTGGCCAGGGACGGGGAGAGCTCGCCGCTGTCGCGCCGCAGCGCGATCACGTTGTCCGTGCCGAACAGATTCCGGCCGTCCAGAACGAGCCGTATTGCACACCGCGGGCAGCCCGGCAACCGTGCGAAGTCCCAGCTGAACCTGGCATCGATGACGGAGGTCCAGGGGAGGCGCTCCACGTCCGGCGTCAGGGCCGCGGGATCGTCCGCCGGACCCGTGTCGAGCGGATATCCGCTCCGGATACGGGCGGTCACCACGAGACCGATCGGCGATCCGGCCGACGCGGCGGCCCGTCCCACGAGTACGGCCGCGTCGATCGTGTGCCGCCGGTCGAAGGCGAGCGGAGACTCCCGGGTCGCGCCCTCCGGCAGGGTGCCGGAGGCGTCGAACGCGCCCGAGGTTAGGCCCGTGGCCTCCGACAGGGCGTATCCCGCGCGGATGCCGAGGCCGGACCACCGGCCCCGTGCCGTGATCTCGAGGCCCTTGATGGTCCCCCTGTCTCTCGTCGTCAGCTGGCCGGGCGCCGCCCCGGTGACGGCGACGCTGCCGGTGACGAGGTCGCTCAGGTTCTTGAGGTAGGCCGTCAGGTCCAGGCTCACGATCTCTCCGAACAGGTGACTCACTCCGGCCTCGATCGCGTTGCCCCGCTCGAAGGCCAGGTTGGGGTTGCCCTGGCGCCGGACGTCCGTGCGCAGCGAGTCCCCGATCGTGTTGTCGATGAAGAACTGGAAGTCCGGCGGCTGCGCCACGCGCGCGTAGTTGAGTCGGAACGCGCTGCGCCCGGCGGAATTCCGGAACGTGCCCGCGATCCCGAGACGCGGCGTGGCGTTGACCTTCCAGTCGGTGCCGACGACCGGGGCCAGGAAGTCTGTCCGGTCGAGACTGAAGTCGAGGCCGGACTTGAAACCCTCCACCCGGAGGCCTGCCGTGATGAGCATGAGGGGATCGAGACGAAGGCTCGCGTCGAGATAGCCCGCGAGGGTGGCCGGAAAGAACTGTGCGTAATTGGGAGCCGAGACGGCCAGGTAGGCCCGCGTGCGCTCGTACGTCTCCACCCGGTAGAACTTGCCCTGGACTCCTCCCCGATAGGCGTTGCCGTCCGCCGTGATCAGCTCGCCCACCAGATCCGCTCCCAGAAAGTCGGACCTGCTGTACGCAGCCAGTCCGGTGGTTCCGGTGGTCGTGAAGAGTCCTTCCGCCGCGGCACCGAACGGCGAGCCCGACGATCCCCCCGGCTGCCGGTAGCCGGGCACGGCGACCGTGGAATCCAGCTGCTGCTCGATCGGGAGGCGCACGAAATCCTCGCCCGCGAAGCGGAAGTCGGAGAATCCGAAGCCGAGGACCGTCGAACGGCTACGCACCTCCGCCGGGCTCAGAGCGCCGAGGTACCGGTCCAGCCGCTGGAGGGCCAGCCGGGCCGACAGGTTGAGGGCGCGACCGTCGCCCTGCGTGACGTGGTCCAGGGTCAGGGTCCCGAGCCACGCCTCCGTGCTGCGACCGAGCTGGCTCTCGTCGTTGTACTTGAGCTCCGGCGTGTAGAGCTCCCGCTGAAAGCGATTGCGGAGCACGGTGGCCGCCAGACTCACGCGACCCGAAACCCGCTTGTCCAGTCTCACGAACCCGATCAGGGCATCGCCCTGCTGGTATGGCAGGCCGTCCTGCTCGAAGGGGCAGTACAGGGGGGCGGTCGTCGGATCGTCGGTCAGCGCCGCGATGGCCGCCGCCACGTCCGCGTCCCCGTCTTCCGGCCGCACGCACGTCAGTCCGCGGGCCCGCGGATCGGCGTCCTGCAGTCCCTCGATCTGCAGATCTGCGAACAGCGTCGCTCCGTCCCCGAGGAACGACAGAGGTCCGCCCCCCGAGAGGTTGAGCACGGTCTGCCCGATCGACGCCCCCTCGGGCGACAGGCGGTCGGTGAGAAGGATGGCCGCTCCGTTCCAGCCCTCGACGTTGCCGCGCCGCGTGGTATACGAGACCACCCCGGACAGGGTGGAGCCGTACTCGGCCCCGAAGCCTCCCGTGATCACCTCGATCTCCGAGAGGGCCGTGCGGGAGAACCGGAGACCCTCCCCCTCCGTTGCCGCCTCTACCTGGTTCTTGATCGCCATCCCGTCGACCAGGTACGTCTCCTGCCCGACCCGGCCGCCGCGGAAATGGCCATCCGCCACGCCGGTGGCCAGCTCCACCGCCTCTTCCACCCGTGTGACCGGCAGCTCGCGCAGCACGTTGCCCGGCACGAGCTGTCGCGTCTCGCTCACATCAGGCTCGATGAGCGGAACCTGGTCGGCCTCCACCCGGATCGGCTCAACCTCCACCGCCGTGGGCTCGAGCTCGACAGCGAGCTCGGAAGCCCGGCCGGCCCGCACGATCACAGACTCGAGATCGAGCGGTCCGTAGCCCACCAGCTCCACCCGCACGTCGTGGCGGCCGGCCGGGAGCCCCGCAAGGACGAAGCGTCCGGCCCTCGAAGTGACGGTAGAGCGGTCGAGGGTCTCCACCCGGATCAGCACGCCGGCCAGTGGCTCGCCGGTCGTCCGGTCGGTCACGCTTCCCTGGATCCGGCCGATCGTCTGACCGAAGGCCGACCCGGCGGACGACGCCAGAAGGAGCGCCACGGCCAGAGCTACGGATCGAGCCATCGCGTCCACCTCACCGGAAGCGGGCGCATTCCCCGCACCCCTCCGTCGGCAGCTCGTGGACTCGGATCACGGGATACGTATCACCTCCCTCGACGGCTTCATCCAGCAGATTCCAGGCGAGGAATCCGTCGTCCGAGCGCGGCTCGAGGAGAACGACGAGCAAACGCCCGAGCGGCTGCCGGATGGGAACGAGGACGGAGCCGGCCGGGAATTCTCGCCGACCGTCCTCCCACCGCCCCCACGCCTCTCGGAGGTGGTGTCCCTGATACGGACGCTCGGACTTCGACGTCGAGTCCATTCGGAAGACGGAGCCCGGCAGCTCAACGTCGCGCTCCAGGCGCGTCGTGCGTACCCCGTGCGCCTCGAGCCGCTCGATCACCTCTCCCAGCTCGGGAGGGACGACGTACGCCGCGGGGGCCGTGACGGTCTCGGACGGTTGGAACGCCCCGTAATCGGGCATCCGTTCCGGCGTCTGCACCTCCCGGCGACGGTACATGAGGGCCCCGGTGAACGGGTTCCGCTCCTCGTCCACCGCGCCCAGCGTTACCTCGATCGAGTCGCCGCGTGCCACCGCGGCGCGCACCGCGATCGGCGTGCCCGGCGCGGGCTCCCTGTCCGCCCGCTCGACCGTCTCGCGCACGCGCGTCGCGTGGGTCCAGGCGTACTCGATGACGGCCTTCACGAAGCGACCGTGCGCCAGGATCCGGTCCTCGAAGGTCGCATACGCATAGGCCTCGCTCAGGATGCCGAATCGGTTCCGCAGACCGAGATAATTCGTGGTGAACCGTGGGCGGTGGTCGAACGTGTACCAGCCGCGCTCGCCCTTCATCCCGAAGGTGCCGGGCACATTTCCGTACGAGAAGAACTTCCACCCGTGCTCGTCCCGCACGGCGCGCCTGACCGCCGGGAGCCACTCGTCGCGCAGCAGTCCGACGATCGCCGGATCCGTGGAAGGATGCAGCGGCGGGGCGTAGGTGAGGTGATACGCGTGGTACGTTCCGTTCGTCGTGTGCAGGTCGAGGGCCACGTGGGGGTCGTACGCGCGGAGAAGACGCACGAGCGCACGGGCCTCGGCCGATTCCAGCTTGGTGTTGTCCCGGTTCAGATCCAGGTCCCGCGCGTTCGCGCGCTGTCCCATACCGGCCAGCGGGCCGTGCTGCCGCGGTCGATTCCGAAGACCGATACGCTCGTTTCCGTCCGCGTTGTAGATCGGGGCCACCAGGACGACCAGCGAGTCCGCCCAGCGATCGTGCAAGCCCCGGGCGAGCTCACGCGCCAGGACGAGGGCCGCTTCCTTACCGGCTACCTCGCCCGCGTGGATGTTGGCGAACACCAGGACGCGTGTGCGTCCCGAGCCGCGAACCGCTGCGGGGGCGGCGCTCTCGAGATCGCCGAACACCAACAGAGGGAGACGGCGACCTTCCTCGGAATACCCGAAGCTCGTGAGGTGGACCATCGGGTGGCAATCCTCGAGTGCCTCCACGAACCCCACGACGTCGTCATAGCGGGACGTCTCGGCATAGGCCGATCGCTCGGCCCGGGTGGCCGGCCACTCCTGACCCCGGGCGGCGGCCGGCCCGGCGGCCAACCACAGGGCGGCGCACACGGTCGCGGAACGGATGGACAGCTTTACGTGCATCGGGGGCTGGACCTCCTGCCGGCGGTCGCGTTCAGCTCGACGCCGGAAACGTCTGCGATGCCTGACCAACCAGGATAGAAAGACGGACGACCTCCGGCGCTCCGACACCGGCGGGACGCCGGCAAGCCCCTCCTAGATCCCCAGGTTCGTGACCGCGGTTCCCACGAGGAGCACAGGAATGCCCACGGCGACGACCCACCCGATGATGGCCGTCAAAATCGCCTTTCCGGTGGTGAAGTCGAGAGCTTGCCGGATGGCCACGATCCCCGTCACCAGCAGCCAGAAGGCGACGACGATGCCGGCGAGCCAGCCGAGGACGGGCAGAATGCCCAAAACGAGAAGCACGCCCGGCGCCTGCGCGTAGCCCAGGGTGCGCAGCAGCTCTCCCCACGTGGCCGTGCCGCCCAGCAGCTTGTCGCCGATCAGGTACGTAACCCCCGCCCACACCAGCCAGCCCGCCAGAGCCCCGAGGATGCCCACGATGATCCCCTGGCCGCCGTCGTCGAAGCCGCCGATGCCGCGAGCTACGGCCGCGAGCATCACTACCATGGCGGCCTCAGTGGTCAGGCCCTCGTCGTGCTCGACCTCCTCGTACGTGGCGATGTCGAGCATCGCCGCGCTCTTCATGCGATCCCATATGGTGCGATCCGGCATCCTCGCCCTCCCCGGCTGGGGCCAGCGTCCCCGGTGCCGCGTTGTGCGCCCCGAGCCGCCGACCGGTTCACCCCGCGTCAGACTTCCTCCGCGTCCGCGATCCGGGCCGCCTCGATGCCGGCCCGTTCGTCCACCGTCATCAGGATGAGCGCACCGCAGATGAAGAACGCCAGGAGGCTGGCCACGCCGACCCGCTGCCCGTAGCGGAGCGACAGGGCGCCCAGGGTCGCCGGTCCCAGAAAAGACGTGACCTTTCCGGAGAACGCGAAGAACCCGAAGAACTCTCCCGTGTGTCGTTCCGGCACCAGGCGGCCCATCAACGATCGACTGGCGGACTGGTTCGGCCCGACGAAGATGCCGATGCAGATTCCCGCGATCCACAGCCAGGTTCGGTTCGGCGCCGCGACGGCCAGGGCCGTCGCCATCGTCAGGCCGGCCAGGGTCACGAGCAGCGTCTTCTTTCCACCCAGCCGGTCGTCCACGAAACCGAAGCCCAGAGCACCGAGGCCGGCCACCACATTCAGGACGATGCCGAACAGCAGGACCTGACCTTCGTCCATTCCGAACGTGCCGGCCGCGTACAGGGCTCCGAACACGAACACCGTCACCAATCCGTCGTTGTAGACGAGACGGGCGATCAGGAACTTCACGATCTCGCGATAGCGGCCGACCTCGACAAACGTGTGGCGCAGCTCCCGAAAGGCGCCCCGCACATCCACGTGCGAGGTCCGCTCCCGCTTCTCGCGAACGAACAGGAACATGGGGAGGCTGAACACGATCACCCAGACGGCGACGAGGAGATTGGTGGCGCGAATGTGAAACCCGTCCACGCTCGGGAGAAAGCTCAGGCGCGTTCCCTCCTGAACGAACAGGACCAGCGCGAGCACCATGGCGACGAGGCCTCCGAGGTATCCGACGCCCCACCCGTACCCGGAGATCCGGCCGATGCGATCCTCGCTGACCAGCTCCGGGAGATACGCGTTGTACAGCACGGTCGCCATCTCGAACGCCACGTTGGCGACCACGTAGACGGTCAGAGCCTTCAGCACGGCGTGGCCGTCGCCCGGATTGACGAACGTGAGCAGCGCGGTGAATCCCGCACATGTCAGCGTCGTGAAGACCAGGTACCGTCGTCGCCGCCCGCTGCGGTCCGCCACGGCTCCCAGGATGGGTGACAGAACAGCGACGAGGAGAGCGCTCGCGATGACTCCCCGCGACCACAGGGCGGTCCCCACGTTCTCGTTCGGAGCGAACGAGCGCAGGAAATATGTGTTGTAAATGAACGTGCCGACCAGCGTGTTGAAGGCCGAGATGGACCAGTCGTAGGAGATCCAGGAGCGAATCGCTCGCCGGTCTCCGCGGCTCCCCGACCGCGGCCCCGTCACCCGGCCGGCTCCAGGTGGAACCGGCTCACGCGCTCGACGCCGAGGCCGTCGGCGGTCACCGCCCACACGGTGTCTCCGCGGAACACGGGCTCCGGCGACGTCTCGAAGCCGTCCGGTGCGCTCACCCGACCGAGGTAGCGACCGTCCCGCTCGAACACATCGAACGCCACCGGCTCCCGGTACCGGCTGACCGTGCGATCGGTGGCTTCCTCTTCCACGCGTGCCTCCTCCGGCGACATGAACTCCACGCTCTCCGTGTGGAGCCGTACCCAGATACGTCCGTCCTCCGCCACCAGGATCTCGTCGAACGGCGGCTTGGTAACCGGAATGTCGGGCCCGTTCCAACGCCAGCCCGGAAATCGTCTCTTGAATCGCTCCTCGATGCGCTTCCTGAGGAGCACGGCCTCCCGCCCGTCCACGCGCACGGGCTCCCACGCCTTCTCGATCCGCAGGACGGGCTCCGTTTCCCTGCGCAGGTCGATCCGGTATTCCGTGCTCAGGCCTCCGACGAAGTACCCGAAGGGGCTCACGGCCCACGACACACCCGGGCCGTAGGGCACCGATGTCATGCTGCTGCTGTTTTCGCTCTCTCCCGACACGACCCACTCATCGAACTCGAAGTCCGGCGGTGTCAGGGTGTCCACGGTCGCACCGCGATCCGCCATCCGCGCGATCCCCCACTCCCACTCGGTGACCGCCACACCGATGTTCTTGATGACCAGTGTGTAGACGCGGCCCGCCGTGTCGACCGTCATCTGGTTGGACGTGTTGAAGCCGCCGCCGCTCGGGAGCGGCCAGCCCTCCACGTACGTCCCATCGGCGGAGTATACGGACAGACGTCCGTTTCCCGGATCGCGAAGCATCACCCGGCCATCCGGGGCGACACGCAGCCCGCCGTCCGGATTCTCGTACTCTCCCGGTCCGCCGCCCTGTCTTCCGATGTCGCCGAGCCATGTTCCGTCCGGTCCGTAACGTCGTAGCGCCGGAATCTGATCGTCCACCAGATAGATGGTGCCGTCAGGACCGACGGCCAGCGAGGCGATGGAGCCGAACATGTAATGGTCGGCTCCTTCCAGGGTGCCGAACGTCACGTCCGGCACCATCCGCCGTGGCCCCGGCCATACGCTGCCCGCCACGGTGCGCACGACCACCGTATCGCCGATCGTGTCCGTGACCGCCTGCCACGTCGTCGGGTCCGCCGGGTCGTCCGTGAAGCTGCCGCACGCTCCGAGAGCGCCAGTCACCGCCAGGGCTCCGGCCACCGCCGCCGCTCGCCGGATCAGGCCCCTCAGGCTCTCTTGTACCATTCCAGGCTCATGTCGGCGCGCGGCGCGATCCGTTCCCGTAGCGTCCGGAGCTCATCGGGCGACATCTGCTCGAACGACCTCGCGAGCCGCGCATTGTGGCGCACGAGCTCCGGCCGTTCCATTCCCACAACCGCGATGCTCACCGGCAGGGACCACACATAGCGCAGGCACTCAGCGATCGTGCAGATCTGTTCACGAAGAAGCCTGCCGTCGGCGCTGGTCTTCATCGCGATCACCCCGATGTCCCGCGCCACCATGTCCACGAGCACCTGCCGCTGGAAGCTGCGCTGGTGGTAGTCCATCGGGTTGACCGGAAACTGGAACGTGTCGAACTGCCACCCCCGATCCCAGTACTCGAGCGCGCGGCGGTGGGCCGCCGGCGTCACGTGACCCGTGACCCCCACGAAGCGGACCAGCCCCTCCTCCTTCGCCTGCATGATGGTCTCCATGGCGCCACCCGGTGCGAAGGCGCGGTCCACGTCCTCGGCGCTCTTCGTGGAGTGGAGCTGCCACACATCGAGATAGTCGGTCCGGAGTCGCTCGAGGCTGCCTTCCAGGTGGCGGCGAGCGCTCTCCGCGCTGCGATCCCGTGGGGAATGCGTCTTCGTCATGATGAGGACGTCGGCGCGAACATCGGTCAGCGCCGCCCCGAGCCATCGCTCCGATGTGCCTCCGTGATAGCTTTCCGCGTTGTCGAAGAACCGGATGCCCTCCTCGAGAGCCACCTCGACGAGACGGCGTGCGTCCGTCTCGGACTCGGCCCGCCCCAGATGATGGCCGCCCAGGGACAGGATCGGCACCGCGAGGCCGGTGCGTCCCAGACGACGAGTGGGAAGAGGGGCCGGGGGGAGATCTCGGGCGGATCGCGATCCGCGGCCGTTTACGGGGATTCCGATCCCCACGAGTGCGGTTCCCATGGTACGGGAGAACGTTCGTCTGTCCATGGCGCTCCCTCCCGGAGGCGGAGCGCAATGTAAGTCCAGCACCCGGGAGGCGGGCAACGGAGCCCTGCCAGCCTTCGGCGACGCTACGGTCCCCCGGAGATCGCCCCCGGCCCGGTTTCGTCGTCGATTCCTTCCTCGGGGACGAGCTTCACCGCGACGAAGTTGTCCGGGCGCAGATACCGGGCCGCCTCGCCGATCGCCTCGGAGGTCAGCTCGTCCACCAGTCGATCGTAGTCCAGGATGAGACGCAGGTCCTCTCCGTACCGGTCGTAGACGCTGAGGATCGACAGCCAGAAACCGTTCTCCCTCAGGTCCGTTTCCCTCTGGCGCCTCTGGGTCTCCTTCAGCTTGGCCAGGTTCTCGTCCGAAGCCCCGTATGTGGCCAGGCTGTCGATCGCCGCGAACGTGGCCTCGGTCAGCTCGTCCAGGCGTTCCGGGTCGGCCCCGAAGGCGATGCGAACCGTGTATCGGGCGCGCGGATCCCGCACGCCGGAGCCGTACACGCCCACGCCGTACGTGCCTCCCATGTCCTCGCGAAGGGTCTCCCGGAGCATGATGCGCAGCACCTCGGTCATGGATTGCAGCGTGTAGCGATTCTTACGCTTGAACTCGAACGGCCCGGTGAACACGAGGGTCTGCCGGCCCTTCGGCTCCACACCGCGGCGCACGGTCCGGTGCACCGTTCCCTCGGGGGGCTCTACGCCCAGGTCGCGCCACGTCTCCTCCCGGCCCACGGAGGGCAGGGATCCGATGTACCGCTCGACGAGCGGGCGCAGCGACTCCAGGTCGAACGCTCCGACGAGCGTGAACGTGAAGTCGCCCGCGTCCGCGAAACGCTCGCCATACAAGTCCAGGGCCCTGTCAAGGTCGATCCGGTCCAGCATCTCCGTCGTGGGGGGGAGGTGCCGCGGGTGGTACTGCGCCAGGATCGCGCCGATCGAGTCGCCGTACACGGCGTCCGGGTCGGCGCCGCGATTGGCCAACACGATCCGCATGCGGGACCGGAAGGACTCGAAGGCGGTCGAGTCTCTCCGTGGGGCCGTGAAAAACAGGTGTACGAGCTGAAAGAGATCTTCCAGGTCCCGGGGCGAGGCGCTGCCGCTCACTCCCTCCTGGAGCTCGGAGATCATCGGTCCGACCGAGACCGCCTTGCCCGCCAGCCGCTTCTGGATGTCTACCGCGCTGAACGAGCCGACGCCGCTCAGCGACACGATGGTGGCCGCCCATGCGGCCGAGAAGAAGTCGGCGTCTTCCGCAAGGGAGGTTCCTCCCGGGCTGCGGGCGCTCAGCAGAAACTCGTCTTCCTTGAAATCGGTCGGCTTGAGGATCACGCGCACACCGTTCTCCAGGTGCCACATCGTGACCCCGATCTCTTCCAGCTCCTGTTCCCGGATCACGCGTCCCGGTCGCGGCAGCTCCACGATCAGCGGTCCGTCCGTGGCGGCATCTTCCCACGCGTCGACGTCGGAGTCCCGCGCGCCCGCGAACAGAGCTGCCAGCGCCGTCTCATTCGGAACGCCGACTCCTTCCTTCTCCGGCGACGCCGCGAGGATGACCCGGTCCGTGTCGCGGATCCACTCTCGGCCCACCGCGTTGACCTCCTCCACGGTGATCCCGGGGACGAATCGCCGGGCCAGGGCGTACTCGTACTCGATTCCGGGAATCGGCTCGGCCTCGAGAAACGCGCGCACGTACTCGGACGCCAGGATCGAGGACTCCCGGTTCTCGCGCTCCGTGTACGCGCGCTCGTAGGACCGCAGCATGTCCGATTGCTGCCGTTCCAGCTCCGTTGTCGTGAACCCGTGCCGGTCCACGCGCTCAGCTTCCAACAGGACGCGCGCCAGCCCCCGCTCGATCTCGCCGTCCCGGACCGTGGCTCCGAGCTGGTAGACTTCCGCGCCCCGGACGAAGCGGCCGTTCCCGGAACCGGCCCCGAGGAACGGCGGATCCTCGGACGCCTGCGTGATCTCGTACATGCGGAAGTTGAACATGGAGTTGTACGCTCGCTCGACGAAGCTCCGGCGGTAGTCACCGTGCGTGGCGTCCTCGGACAACGGGAGCTTCCACGTGACGCTTACGTTTGACAGCGTGAGCTCGGGATCGGTCGCTATCGAGAACAGCGTCTCGTCGTGGCCGGGTACCGGCACATCGGGACGCACCCGCGGGTCCGGAGGCCCTTCGATGCCCGAGAAGTGTCGGTGAACCAGGTCCTCGATCCACGCCGGATCGAAATCCCCGACGGCCACGACGGCCATCAGTTCGGGGCGATACCAATCAGCGTAGAACTTCTTCAGCGTGTCGTGGTCGAAGCTCTCGAGCACCTCGGGCTTTCCGATCGGCAAGCGCTCGGCGTACAGCGACCCCCGGAACAGGACCGGGAACTGCTGATCGCGGATCCGGGCGTACGCGCCCTGGCCGAGGCGCCACTCCTCGAGCACGACTCCGCGCTCCTTCTCGACCTCGACCGAGTCGAACATCAGGGAATGCGCCCAGTCCTCGAGGATCTGGAAGGCCGTCTCCACGATCTCCGCGCTGTCCGTCGGGACGGTCAGCATGTAGACCGTCTCGTCGAAGCTGGTATAGGCGTTGACGTCTGCGCCGAAGCGCATGCCAATGAGCTGCAGGTAATCGATCAGCTCCTGCTTCTCGAAGTTCTCCGTGCCGTTGAACGCCATGTGCTCAATGAAGTGCGCCAGTCCGAGCTGATCCTCGTCCTCCAGTACGGAGCCGGCGTCGATCACGAGCCGCAGCTCGGCGCGCTCCTCGGGCCGCGAGTTCCGGCGGATGTAGTACCGCAGGCCGTTGTCCAGCTCTCCAACCGTCACCGCCGGGTCCACGGGCAGGGAGCTGTCCAGCGTCGCCACGAGGGCCTGCGTCGTATCTGCCATCTCCTGCCCGGCCACCGGCGTGGGAGCCGTCCCGAGACCCAGCAGGAGTACGAGGCCGCCTGCTGCCGCGCGACCACGGAGCGGAGATTCGTTCGTCCGGATCATTCACTTGCCCATTCGTCATGTGTCACGAGGCCCGACCCCGGAACACGTTCCGTTCGGGCACGAGGCCGCGAGCCGAGAGCCCGGGGCCGCCACCAGAATACAGACGGGCGCCTCCGTCGTTCCGGCGTGAGCCTGGCGGGCAACAAAGAAAACGGCCGCCGGCGACCGGAATCGCGCGACGGCCGGTGTGCGGAACGGGCGCTCAGACCACGCCGTATCCCAGCATCGCGTTCGCGACCTTCACGAAACCACCGATGTTGGCCCCGTTCACGTAATCCACGTAGCCGTCATCCGAGCCGCCATAGATGACGCACTGCTCGTGGATGTCTTCCATGATCTTCTGGAGCTTGCCGTCCACTTCATCCCTTGTCCACGCAATGCGCGACGAGTTCTGAGTCTGCTCCAGGCCCGATACGGCTACACCGCCCGCGTTGGCGGCCTTGCCCGGGCCATAGCAGATCTTGGCGTTCTGGAACACGGCGACGGCGTCCGCGTCGCTGGGCATGTTCGCGCCCTCGGCGACCCCTATGCAGCCGTTGGCCACCAGCGTGCGCGCGTCCTCACCGTCGAGCTCGTTCTGCGTGGCGCTCGGGAAGGCCAGGTCGCACGGGATGATCCACGGGCGCTTGCCGGGGAGGTATTCACATCCGAAGTGCTCGGCGTACTCGCTGATTCGGCCGCGCCTCACCTCCTTGAGCTCCTTGATCCACGCGAGCTTCTCACGATCGATCCCGTCGGCGTCGTGTATCGTCCCGCCGGAGTCGGACGCTGTGACCGCCTTCGCGCCGACATCCAGCAGCTTCTCGATGGTGTAGATCGCCACGTTGCCGGACCCTGAGACGGTGCACGTCTTGCCCTTCACGCCGTCTCCGCGGTGGTTCAGCATGTCCTCCATGAAGTACACGGTGCCGTAGCCCGTGGCCTCCGTCCGGACGAGGCTTCCGCCGAACGCCAGGCCCTTGCCGGTCAGGATGCCGTCGAACTCGTTGCGCAGCCGCTTGTACTGGCCGAACAGGTAGCCGATCTCCCGAGCTCCCACGCCGATGTCTCCCGCGGGCACGTCCGTCCGTGCGCCAATGTGCCGGTACATCTCGGTCATCATCGACTGACAGAAGCGCATCACCTCGCGATCACTCTTCCCCCTGGGATCGAAGTTGGCGCCTCCCTTGCCGCCACCCATCGGCAGGGTCGTGAGGCTGTTCTTGAACACCTGCTCGAAGGCGAGGAACTTCAGAATGCTCTGATTCACGGTGCGGTGGAAGCGCAGCCCTCCCTTGTACGGCCCGATCGAGTTGTTGAACTGCACCCGCCACGCCCGGTCGGCCCGGACGTTGCCCTCGTCGTCCTCCCAGGACACGCGGAAGATGATGATGCGGTCCGGTTCCGTCATCCTCTCGAGGATCTTCTCCTGACGATAGAGCGGGTGTCCGAAGGTGAACGGAATGATGCTGTGCGCGACCTCGCGCACGGCCTGTTGAAACTCGGTTTCGCCGGGATTCCGCTTGATGACTCGGGCCATGAAGCTCTCGAGCTCCTTGCGGACTTCCCCCTTGGCGGCGCTGCTCATGCTCCGTGTTCCTTTCATGTGCTTCGTTTGATCCACGGCCGACGCCGGGGCACACGCGCTCCGGTGACCGGACATCACGGGAGCGAAGGACGATGGATCGGGCTCGGTGACCCGGCGTCCGCGGCTCCCGGTTCCCCCTGGAAACAGCGCTCGTCATATCAAGAATCGTGCTACGGAGAGCCGGAATTCGACGAGGAAGGACGACGTGTCGAGAATGCGCCGCGAGGGCCCTATTGGGGCTCCCTCTCGACCAGGCTGTGCAGCAGTCTCGAAGCCAGATCGGCGGGCATTCCGAAGTCCGTGGCGCGGCGCAGGGCGGCCCCCAGAACCTCGAGCTCACCGCCGTCGAACCAGACACCGCCGCACTCGGGACACCGGTCGACGATCACGTTCTGGATCACCTCCTTCCGCATCTCGGCCCCGTCGTGGTGGCACGCGACGCTCTCCTCCCGCTCGGCCTTGAGCTTGAGCTCGCACTCCGCGCACGTCGGTACGCCTTCGAATTCCATGCGCGTACGGCGATTACCGCACCGGACGCAGGTCTGGCCGATGCTGCCCTCACCCGACTCGAGCAGATGGGTCGCGACCAGCTGCGAAAGATCTGCCAGCGCCCAGAGCGGGACGGGGCGCTCGACCGGCTGGAAAGACCGCTGAAAGTAGCTTCCAGGATAGTAGCGAATCCGCTCGCAGTTCAGGTCCACGACGAGAAAGTCGCCGGCGTCCGCTCCCACGGTGCCGTGCTCCGTCTGAACGAGCGCGGGCTCCTTGAGCTCCGCCCCGTACACTCGTCCCGTCCGGCTGTAGGTCCGCCACTCCACGATACGCCTCCGGGCTCACCGTCATGGATGCCACCGGTCAACCGTCACCGTCTCTGGAGGTTGTCGTGATCCTAACCACACGGAGCGGAGTTGTCACGGCCCGCGGCACGAGAGGGCGCATATGCCCGATGCGCGCGGATCGGGTCGTCCTGTCCCGTACCGCAAGCGTACGGGGACGGGGCGCCAGACGGGCGACCGGAGCAGACACACGCGGGATTCCGGCAACGCAAAACTCCGGAGGCCCCGCCTTCGTACGTCATCGGGAGCACCGGCGCATAGGCCGGGGCCCGTGGGTCTAACAGTCAGCGCGGGAGGGCCGGGTGACGGACGAGCATCAGGACGAGGCGAATGGGACGGAGACGGAAACGGAAACGGAAATGGAGCGAGAGGCCGAGGAGTACCGGGTCAGGGGCGAGGATCTTCTGGGCCGGATCAAGGAGCTGGTGCGGGAAGGCAACGTGCGGCGGATCACGATTCGATCGGAAGAAGGGAACGCGTTGATCGAGATTCCCCTGGCGATCGGGGTCGTGGGGGCGATGCTCCTTCCCGTGTGGGCCGCCGTTGGAGCGGTCGCCGCTCTCGTGGCGAACTGTACGATTCAGGTGGAGCGCAGGCCCGACTGACGGGCGTCGGCTCTATGGCGTCCCGAAGGCGATGGGTAGCTCGGTCCACGCCGCGACACGTCGGTCACGGCTCATGGCCGGCTGGAAGCGCATCACGGCCACAGTCGCCAGCACGGCCGCGTCCAGCTGCGGGTCGCCGCTCGACTCCGCGAGGAGAGAGTCCGCCGGGCGTCCCGATTCGTCCACCCGTACTCGAAGCACGACCCGGCCTTCATGCCGCTCACCAGGGCGATACTGTTGCAGCAGGTAATCCGAGACCTGGTCCCAGTTGTCGAGCCTGGGCGCCACCTCGGTAGACGTGAGGCTTCCTTCGCGATCTTCGATCACGATCGTGAACCTGGGCGCCTCCAATGCCGGTCGATCGCCGAGCGGATCCGAGGAGAGCCGGGCCCCCGACAGGTCGTCGGACACGGACTCCGCCGGGGTCTGTTCGGCCGAAACGACCTTCGCCCGAGGGATCCCTCGCCGGAACCCGGCGGCCTGGCCGGTGGAACGGCAGCGGTCGATCGCGCCGAGCACGGACTCGCCGTGCGGGAGCTCCAGCAGGTCCGTGCGATCGCGCTCGGTCGGGCGGAAACTCACGCAGTTCATCCGCACGATGTGCACTACCTCGTCGGTCGAGTAGTCGCTCAGCGCGAGAATGCGGACCAGGTCCGACTTGAGGAGGGGTCCGGACGGCTCCTCCTCCTGGGCCCGGATCGGGGCCGGAGCGGCCATCACGATGGCCGTCAGGATGGCCGTGTGGGCCAACTGTCTCCACCCGCGGCGTGCCGTCCTACGCATCTCGGTCTCTCCTCGGTTCGGCGGATGGCGCCTGCTCCGACGTCGCCCGCACGCGGACCTTCCCCGACATACGCCTGCACGTGTCGTACCGAAACAGGGGAAATAGACCGTAACTACTGCAACGCCTGATTCTTGCCGCCAGCGGGAGAAATCAGGATCACCGAAGTGAAGCGTGGATCGGGCTGCAAAAACTCGCACCTGTCAGCCGTCCGCGCGAGTCGGTCCGGGGCCCAGAGACCGTTCGATCGAGGTGCGTGGCTTCGTACCGCTTAGCGGCAGGACAACAGGCTCAGGGCCGAGTCCAGTCCGGCGAGGTGAAACGTGTACGTGTGCCGGCGCATCTGGAAGTCGCTGAGGCCGAACACGACGGAGCTCTCCAGCACGGCCCGGTCCAGGAATCCCAGCATGACGTCTCGAGGCGCGACCGCCGCCATACCGGTGCGGCGAAGGCTCCAGCTCGCCGCCCGGGGCTCCTCGTCGCCGAACGCATAGCTCACGGGGATGCTCATGTCACGGCCCAGATAACTCGCGCTGACGACGAGCTCGAGACCTTCGTCGGCGCAGTGGACGGTCAGGCCCCCGGCGCCGCTCACGTACCCCTCTTCCGCGACGGTCGTGATGGAGCTTCGGTCCTCGCCCGTCGAGCGATCCGACCGCTCGAAGAAATAGAACTCGCCCACCGGCTGCTGGGCCGGCACGGGTGCGACGACTCCGATGAGCAGGCCGGTGAGTGCCGGCGCGATGACGGTGAACCGCATGACTACCTCTCGATCCTACACTCCGGCCACAGCGCTGAATTTCTCGAACCGGTCGTGTGCCTGTCGCTCCAGTTCCTCCCGGTGATCGGGGTGCGCGATGTCGATCATCGCCCTGGCCCGCTGGCGCAGGTTCATCCCGTACAGGTTGGCCACGCCGTGCTCGGTCACTACGTAGTGCATGTGCGCACGAGTGCTCACGACGCCGGCACCCCGCTTGAGAAACGGGACGATCCGTGACTCTCCGCGCCGCGTGCACGCAGGGAGGGCGATGATCGGCTTTCCGCGCTCGGACAGCGCGGCGCCGCGGATGAAGTCCATCTGTCCGCCCACTCCGGAGTACTGTCGCGTGCCGATCGAATCGGCGCACACCTGGCCGGTGAGGTCGACCTCGATGGCACTGTTGATCGCCGTGACCCGAGGATTGCGGCGAATGACCGCCGTGTCGTTCGTGTAGCC
Source organism: Gemmatimonadota bacterium (assembly GCA_039584815.1). Taxonomy (GTDB): domain Bacteria; phylum Gemmatimonadota; class Gemmatimonadetes; order Palauibacterales; family Palauibacteraceae; genus Benthicola. Next base: position 6,655 of record JBDGXC010000036.1, on the reverse strand, counting down.
CACGTCCAGCATCGCGATCTGGGGGTTGTCGTGGATGAACTCGTACACGCGGCGGCTGCCCATGACGAACGTGGCCACGACTTTCCCGGGGTGCGTCTTCTTGCGGATCCCGTTGATCACCCCCGCTTCGATCAGGTCGATCGCGCCGTCCGAGAACATCTCGGTATGGATCCCCAGGTCCCGGTGATTCTGGAGGAAGGTCAGCACCGCATCGGGGATGGCCCCGATCCCCATCTGCAGCGTAGCCCCGTCCTCGATCAATTCCGCACAGTAGCGTCCGACGGCCCGTTCGACGTCTCCGAGAACCGGCCGCGGAATCTCGGGCAGCGGTTCCTCGACCTCGATGAAGTCGTCGATCTCGTTCACGTGGATCATGCTGTCGCCGTGGGTGCGCGGCATATGCCGATTCACCTGCGCGATCACCCTCCGAGCCGTCTGCACTGCCGCCCGGCTGCAATCCACTGACACGCCCAACGAGCAGAAGCCATGCGGATCGGGCGGCGAGACCTGGATCAGCGCCACGTCCAGCGGGAGAATGCCGCGGCGGAACAGGTTTGGTGTCTCACTCAGAAACACCGGAACGTAGCTGGCATCGCCCTTGTTGACGGCCTCGCGAACATTGGCTCCGACGAACAGGGCGTTCACCCTGAAGCTGCCGATCATCTCCGGCGCAGCGTACGGTGCCACTCCCTCCGTATGAAGATGAACGACCTCCACGTCGCGCAGCTCGGCCGACCGACTCGTCATGGCGAGGATGAGGCGCTGCGGCGCCGCGGCGACGCTGTGTATGAAGACTCGCTGTCCGGAGCGGATGATGGATACCGCTTCCTCGGCGGTCGTGTGCTTCATGACTCCCGTCCTCCCGCTTCTCTATCGCATGGCGGTCGCCTCACAGGCGGTCCGCTCTCTCCAGTCTGGCGGTCAGCTGCAGGACCATGTCGGCCGTCATGGCAGCCAGGTCGTACTCCGGCCGCCAGCCCCATTCCTCGCGTGCCGCCGAGTCGTCGATTCGTCGCGGCCAGGAATCGGCGAGAGCCTGGCGAACGGGATCGACGTCGTAGTCGATGGTGAAGTGCGGCACGTGCTCCCGAATGGCGCCGGCGAGCGACTCGGGGGTGACCTGCATGGCCGTGAGGTTGAACGCGTTCCGGTGGACGAGGCGGGACGGATCGGCCTCCATCAGCTCGATGGATCCGCGAACGGCATCCGGCATGTACATCATGTCGAGCTGCGTAGCCGCATTCACGAAGCACGTATAGGCGCCGCGGGCCACCGCCTCATAGTAGATCTCGACCGCGAAGTCGGTGGTGCCGCCGCCGGGCGGCGTCAGGTGCGAGATCAAGCCCGGATACCGGACTCCCCTCGCGTCCACCCCGAACCGGGTGCAGTAGTAATCGGCGAGCAGCTCTCCGGCCACCTTCGTGACTCCGTACATCGAGGTGGGACGCTGCACGGTGTCCTGGGGAGTCGGGTCCTGCGGCGTGGATGGACCGAACGCGGCGATCGAGCTCGGTGTGAAGACGGTGCAGCCCTCCTCGCGCGCCACTTCCAGCACGTTGTACAGACCGCCCAGGTTGACGGCCCACGCCCGCTGCGGCAGGGACTCACCGCGCGCCGAGAGGATCGCGGCCAGGTGATAGATCGCTTCGACGCGGTGTCGGCGCACCGCCTCCGCGATCGACTGCGCATCGGTCACGTCCAGTGTCCGATACGGTCCCGAATCCCCGGCGCCGTCCGGCCGTCGCACGTCCGTGGCGAGGACGGCCTCGTCCCCATAGCGACTCCTGAGAGCCGCGACCATCTCCGTGCCGACCTGTCCCGCCGCTCCCGTGACGAGGACTCGCTTCATGGATCCGCTGCCTCCCGGATGATGGTCCGATGCGCGAGATGGAGACCGCGCGGCGCGCATCCATCATCCCCGCGCGCCGGCAAGTTTCCGGCCACCGCAGTCAGCCGTCTCCCACGCCTGGTTTCTGCCGGTACGCCACGCGGTCCGGATCGTCCCGGGCCGGTTCCATGCCCCTCAATCTCGCTCTCGGAGTGACCCTCTACAAGCGATGCGGGCGATCGCCGATCCACACCGTCGATTGGTGAGACGGAATGACACAATGCACGCGCGCAGCGCCCACGGAACCACGGGCCAAACAGAGAGCCCGCCGAGGCGGGCCCTCTTCCGAGGCTGCGGTGGGATGGGTTTCCCGGCACGGTGCTGCGCCGAGAGGCAGGTCTATGGTGCGAGGGGCTGGGTTCCCGTAGATAGACTCCATGTTACGGGTTAGCTGGGATTTGCGGATCTCCCGCGCGCCGGCCACCCCCTCGCGAAACACGTGGCCGGTCACCTATAAACTCCGCCTCACCGGATCCCGGACAACCGTCCGATGGTACCGGTTGAAACAGTACGTTCGTACTCACGCCGGTGGCCTGTGTCTTGCGCTCATGGTCCGGGACAGCAGCGGCCGTGCCAGGCCCTCCGGGCGCGCCTGTCAGCCTGCCGGATCAGCGAGCGAGGAACGCGAACGTGCCGAATCCAGGGAACGCCGACCGGGCGCATCCGGTGCACATCCTGGTGGCCATCGAGCTGCCCCTCATCCGGGCCGGGGTGCTCGCCCTGATCGACCGCCAACCGGATCTGGCCGTGCAGGAGGTCGTCGAACGGGGAGAAGACGTTCTGCCCGCGATCGAACGGGATCCGCCGGACCTGGTGATTCTGGACACCAACTTCCATCGGAAGGATCCGGCTCTGATCGACCGGATCCACTCCGTTTCGCCGGGTACAGCCGTTCTGGTCATGGTGAATCATTCCGACGAGGAGTGCGTGATCCGATCCATGCTGGCCCGGCCGGACGCCGTGTGGCTGTCCGCCGCCGCCCTCGATCAGCTCAACGAATGCTGCCTGCTGGCTCTGCGCTCGTCCGCCCGCGGGTGCGTCCCGAAGACCTCGAGCGAGGATCGGGTGCTCGCCGCCATCCGTACGGTCGCCTCTGGTGAGACCGCGGCGGGGCCGTGGCTCGAGGCGCTCGTACAGTCGCATGCGGCGTTGCCGCCCTCGTTCAGCCGGGACGGCCCCCACCGTGTCTCGGCCCGCGAGCTCGAGATCATCATGCTGGTGGCCCGGGGCTTCGAGAACAAGGAGATCGCCCGGAAGCTGGACATCCGCGAGCAGACGGTAAAAAACCACCTGGGCCGGGTGATGCGCAAGGTGGGCGTGCGCAACCGACAGGAGCTCGCGGTGTTCGCCGTGCGCCAGCACCTCGTCCCGTCGGAGACGGGAATTCAGTAACCTGCCGAGGTCGGGCGCGCCTGACGTCCTACTCCACGAGCCTCACGTACAGGGGAAGTGCACCCGCGTTCCCTTCGCCACCTGTCGCTCCGGGGTTGCCCCCCAGCCGGAGCCATCGGGCCTCGATGTCGTTGCTGCTGATGTCGTTGATGAACATGCGGGCGAAACCGGTGAACTTGATCGACTGCATTCCGGGCTGGACGACCGTGGTCGGGTCGATCAGCGGCACGTGCACGAGCCGGGGTCCGGCGTACGCGGCTCCGTCGGGCGTGATGCAGCTCATGCCGGCCGTGCAGCCGTCCGTCCAGCTATTGGGGTCATCGCCCACGCGTGCCTCGAAGCCATGGATCGTCGGTCCGATCATGTTGCCCGGCTCGACGTCCACCTCGATGAACTCGTTGCCGGCGAACAGCGTCTCCGGGTCGACGCACTGCACGATGCTATCCTCGTAGTCGGCCCCGCCCGCGTCGCCGACGGCCCGCCACGGAAAGAACCACCCGGGCTGCATGGCCTGGTGCGGGTTTCCGGGCTTGATCGTGATCGGACGCCCGACATCGAATTTGTACTGCGGCTCGGTGTATCCCGGCTCACCCATGTTGCGCCACGGTCCACCCCAGCTCGTGCAATTCGAGGGCTCGAACGTCTCCGGAGCCGCGCCGGGGCTGCAGGGCCGGTACGGCTCCCACGTGTCCGGGGCGGCCACGATGTTGTCCCTGTTCCCGTCGTCCCAGTTCCACTTCTCATCTGCGAGCGTGTCCGCCCACATGTCGGGGAGGGCGATCGGGAGAAGACACCCGACCCTTCCCGCCGGTGCGGCTTCGGCCACGGCGTGCGTCTGGATGTCCACGGTGTTGATGCCCAACACGCGAGCGAAGAACGTGGTGACCGCGTTGCTCCGCGCGGCGATGTTGCGGACCGTGACCTCCACCCGGTAGTTGTCGACGTCCAGCAGGACATCCTCGGCCGGCACGAGGACCACGGTGTCTCCGCGCACCGTCTGTAGCTCGGCATATTCCTCGGCGCGGGCCTTCGCGACGGCGTCGGCGTTGTCCGGGTCATCGATGTAGGCGCTGGCAGCGGCCAGGGCACCCGCGTCCGCCGCGCGCTGCGACTCGGCGCGCGCCGCCGTCAGCTTTCCGACGTCGATGGCCAGCGCCACGGCTGCCATGAGGGCCAGCATGGCGATGACCACGAGCGTGATCGCGGAACCGCGGCAGTCCGCGACCGCATCCCCGAGACTCCTCCCGAGACCTGCTGCGAAACGTTTCATCTCCACCTGTCCCTCTGATACGGTGACTGCACACATAAATAGAACGACCGCGCCGGCCGAAAGCCAGCCGTGGCTCTCGGTTGCGCTCGTCGCGGCTTGTCCGTGTTCGATCTGTCGTTTACGTGGCGGATCTCGTCACTACACCCGGTGATCCCGGCGGTTCCGTCGGGATATCTGCCGCGCGCGGAACTCCGGCCCCGCTCACGATTCGCAGCGAGATCCGTGCCGCCGGACGAAACAAGCACCTGCATCTGTATGTGATTACACGTGTGTTGGTTACGGTCAATGTTCGTGGTGAATGAGACCTGGGATCCGTGGTGGTGGCGCATCGAAAGGCGTGGTGGCGTCCCCACAGCATGGGGCGTCCGGTTCCGTTCGCGCCATGACCGTCTAACGTGCCGTGGGACGCGTGGCGAAGGGGTGGCGGCGCCGGAGCCGGGCTGTGTCAGGCGGCTCCGGCGCCATCGCGACCGTGACAGGTCGCGAGTGGTGGATCGAGCTCAGGCGCGCTACTCGACCAGCCTCACGTACAGGGGCAAAGCGCCCGCATCCGGATTGTTGCTGGATCCGGGGACGCCGCCCAGCCTCAGCCACCGCGCCTGGATGTTGTTGTTGCCGATATCGTCGACGAACATGCGCGCGAAGCCGGTGAACTTGATCGCCTGCATGCCCGACTTGAGGACCGTCGTGGGATCGAACAGCGGTACGTGCACCAGCCGCTTCCCGCTGTACGCCAAACCTTCGGTCGAGATACAGGTCATTCCACCTGCGCAGCCGTCCTTCCACGTGCTGTAGTCGCCGGCCAGGCGCTCCTCGAAGCCCTGGATCGTCGGTCCGATCATGTTGCCCGGCTCGATGTCCACGTCGACGAGCTCGTTGCCGCTGTACATCGTCTCCGGGTCGATGCAATCGATGATGTTCTGCCGGAAGTCGTCACCCCCGGTGTCGCCGGTCGGCCGCCACGGGAAGAACCAGCCCGGCTGCATGGCCTGATTCGGGTTGCCGGGCTTGATGGTGATCGGCCGCCCGACATCGTTCGTGTAACCCAGTCCATCGCCGTTCCGCGCCGGTCCGCCCCAACTGGTGCAGTCCGGCGGCGTGACCGTGCCCGGCACGGTCCCCGGCGAGCACGGCCGGTAGGGCTCCCACGTGTCCGGAGAGGCCAGCGTATTGTCGTTGTCCGAGTCGTCCCAGTTCCATTTTCCATCCGCGAGCGTGTCCGCCCACATGTCGGGGAGGGCGATCGGGAGCAGACACCCGACCGCGCCGGCCGGAGTGGCCTCGGCCACGGCGTGCGTCATGACGTCCACCGTGTTCACGCCCATCACGCGAGCGAAGAACGTAGCGACCGGGTTGGTCCGCGCGGCGATGTTGCGGACATAGACCTCGACCCGGTAGTTGGGGATGTCCATAAACACGTCCTCGTCCGGCACGAGCAAGACCGTGTCCCCGCGCACCGTCTGGAGCTCCGCGAACTGCTCGGCACGGGCCTTGGCGACGACCTCCGCGTTCTCCGGGTCGTCGATGTAGGCGCTGGCGGCGGCCAGGGCCCCCGCATCGGCCGCCCGCTGCGACTCGGCGCGCGCCGTCGTCAGCATGCCGACGTCGATGGCCAGGGCCACACTCATCAACAGGGCCAGCATGCTCGCCGTCACCAGGACGAGCGTCGCCCCCCTGGCGTTCGCGATCGTGTCCTTGAGTCTCGTTGCGAGCCTCGATCCGATGTTCTTCATTGCCACCCCGTCAGCTGGAGTACGCGCCTCTACCGCGACAGACCGGCTCCGGGGTCGCCGGTCGATCGGCGCACGTCGGCCCATCGATCGCGGCGGCCTCCTGCGATCCGCTGCCGACTCTGCGTGCGCGAGATTCGTTCCGGCGAGGCGCGGCGGGCGTGTGTTCTTGTATTGCTGTGCAGACAAACACGTTATGGGGTTTCGCGCCGTCTGTTTACGGAGTTTTCAACAGCGCGGAAAGGTGCGAAGTGTGGCGAACCTGCAACACTTCCGGCGGCCGAGTGTGGCAGGAGGGAGAATGCACGAACGCCCCGGAGCGACCGGGGCGTTCGCATTCCATCACGTTCTGTGCGGGGATCGCCCGTGTCGGCC
>JBDGXC010000035.1:0-29857 GCA_039584815.1 Gemmatimonadota bacterium | reverse complement strand
GACCCTCTCGATCGCTCTCCAGCTCCGCTGTTGGTCGGTTCACGGGTTGCCCGATCGGCTCCCTTCCGCAGACAGGTACACGGACATGGCGGCTTTATTCGGCTCGCGCCGGAATTCCTCGGTCAGGCGGCGGGCGGCTTCCACGGCGATCGCCTGCAGCTCGCCGAACTGGTCACGTCCCGCTCCCGTCTCGAAGTACTCGAGCATCTGGAGTGTGAGCACGCGGCTGTCGAGCCACGCCGCCAGGGGGTCGGGGAGGGTGGTCGAGCGATAGATGGCCGGCACGGCATACGACTTCCACACCAGCGCGTTCCGGGCCACCTCCCGCTGTTGCGCCAGCCCGAGGATGCTGTCGGCCGACAGCTCCACGACCTGTGCGAACACGGCCGCGTACTCCGTGGCGCGCAGGCGGAGCTCCTGCGAGCTGACGTCGGTCCCGAACGACTGCTGCAGTCCTGTCTGCCGGGGCGGGGCCGTGGAACAGGCCACGACGGCCGGCAGGAACACGAGCGGGAACGTGCGGGCCGGCCGCAGCCGCCCCTGAAGAATTGCGTCACGCGTTCGCATGGCGAGCTCCTGGATGTGCGGGGTACGTGGCCAGCGAATCATAACGCGGCCGGGGTCCGTCCGGTCACCCCTCGATCAGTCGTCGGGTTCGACGACACGCCCCATGGCCTCGTGCAGCAGACGGGCCGCGAGAACCGCCGTCCGATCCCTCACATCGAGCCGGGGACTGACTTCCACAACGTCCATGCCCACGAGACGCCACGGCGCGTCCTGCACAATGCCGAGCGCCTGACGCGGGGTCAGTCCGCCCGGAACCGGGTGCGACACGCCGGGAGCGAAAGCCGGATCGAACGCGTCCAGGTCCACCGTGAGGTACACGGGCGCGCCCTCCGGGATGTGGCTCACGTCGGACAGGCGCACGGGCCCGTCGCGCGCCTCGAGGATCGACAGGCGATGCGCGTGCCGACGCGCCACCTCGAGCTGGGGATGGTTGAGAGTCCGTACGCCGATCTGGGTCAACGTCCACACGTGCTCGCAATCCAGGATGCGGGCGGCGACGCACGCGTGCGACCAGCGGTCGCCGTCGTACTCCGGATACAGGTCCGGGTGAGCGTCGAGCTGCACGACGTGCACCGGCTCGTCGAGGATGGCCAGTGCTTCCACGAGCGGCATGGTGACGGCGTGATCGCCACCTGCGAAGAACGGCACCGGGCCACCGGCGAACAGCGCCTCGGCCTCCTCCCGGTAGCGCTGCCGAGTCTCCTCCCACGTTTCCGCCGGCTCCCAGTCGCCCAGGTCGGCCACAAGTCCCGCCACATCCACGCCGAGCTCGGTCGTGCTGTTGTAGGCGCGCCCGTCGTAGCCCAGGCGAATGCGCGATGGCCCCTCGGCGGATCCCCTGCAGAACGCCGATTGTACGTCGCACGGCAGTCCCACGAACACGAGGGGTAGCGTGGGATCCGCCTCGTCCGAGAAGCAGCCCGCGAATGGAATCGGTGCGTCCATTCCCTGCGTCCTTTCCGTGGATCGCCGGCGACGCGGCTCAGCGCAGCAGGAACCCGTCGCGGAGTGGATCCGTCGGGTCGATCAGGAACTCGTGCCGGCCCGTGATGTGGGCGCTGCCCGTGACCTCCGGCACGATCGCGGGAACGCCGCCCACTTCCGTCTCGGCGATCACGCGCACGTCGAACGTCGTCCCGATGATGGACTCGATGGTGAGAATCCTGCCGCCTTCGAGCTCGCCGCGCCGATGGTGGATCGCCGCCCGGCCGCTCACCCCGGTGCCGGTCGGACTCCGATCGACCTCGCCGTCCGCGAACACACACACGTTGCGGCTGTGCACGGGACCGGCTCCCGGCCGGACGAAGATCGTCCCGTACAGGAAGTCGAGCTCCGGATCGCCAGCCGGATGCACGATGTCGTACTGCTCCACGACGGCCCGCTTCACGCGCCGGCCGGCGTCGATCAGGCGAGTGACCTCGGCGGGCTCCAGATCCAGTCCGAGGGCGGCGGCCGACACGTACGCATAGAAGGCGCCGCCGAACGCGATGTCGCACTGGATCGGGCCGTAGTCCCCGAGCTCGATCATCAGGTCGAGCGCCAGGACGAACGACGGGACGTTGCGGAAGGAGACGCGCTCCACGCGTGCCGGTGCCCTTCCGGACGCCAGATGGGCCACCGCGGTCACGCGGCCGGCCGGGGTGTCGATCCGCACGACGGGCCGGTCGCTCTCGTCGCGGGTGAGGGCATCCGCGTCCAGCAATCCGCACTCGAATCCTACCTTGACCAGGCCGATGATCCCGTGGCCGCACATCGTGCTGTAGCCCTCGTTGTGCAGGAACAGCACTCCCACGTCGCCGTCCGACGTGGCGGGCTCCGTCAGAACGGCCCCGTACATGTCCGCGTGGCCGCGCGGCTCCCACATCACGGCCCGGCGCAGATGGTCCTGGTTCTCGCGGGCGTACCGCCGCCTGGCGAGCATCGTGTCTCCGGCCGGAGCGGGCCACCCCCCCGTGATCACCCGCAGGGGCTCTCCGGCCGTGTGCGCGTCGATCGACCGGATCACGAGCGCGTCATCCGGTGGCTCGAAGGTGCCGCCCGCGCTCACAGCTCCACCTCGCGGGCCAGCCCCGCCTCGCGGGCTCTCCGCATGGCGTCCGACGCCGCCACCACATCCTGCACCGCGTGGCCCACCGACTTGAACAGCGTGATCTCCTCCTCGCTGCGGCGCCCGATCGCCTTGCCCGCCGCCACAAGGCCGATCTCCGTCCAATCATCTGGGGTGGTCACTCCGCGCTCGACGGCCGCCATCAGCTCACCCGCCTCTTTGCGCGCCGCCTGTACGAGATCGACGAAGACGGTGGACCTCCCCACGGTCACGTGATCGAGCTCCCGCCGGTCCAGGGTGAAGGTGCCGATGGCGTTCACGTGGGACCCGCTCGACAAGCGGCGTCCGTCGAACACGGGCGTGGGGGAACTGGTCGCCGCGGTGACGATGTCGGCCTCCTCGATCGCCGCGTCGGCCGACGCGGCCGGTTCGAGGGAGGCTCGAACCTCGGGCTGCAGCCGGTCGATGAAGTCCTCCACCTGTCGGGCGTCGAGCGAGTGGACGCGGATCGTCTCGAGGTCTCGCACCGTGTCCATGGCGAGGAGCTGGGTGCGCGCCTGGACTCCCGCCCCGATCAGAGCCCCGCGTCGGACGCTGCGCCGGGCCAGGAGGTCCGTGGCCGCCCCGCACGCCGCCCCCGTGCGCCACGCCGTGAGAGCGCCTCCGTCGAGCAGGCCGACGGGCTCTCCGGAATCCGGGTCGAGCACGAGGACCAGGCCTGAGACGACCGGCTTGCCGAGATCGCGATTGCGGTCGAAGATCGACACCGTCTTCGTGGCCAATCCCCGGTCGGGCACGTACGCCCCCATCAGCAGCGTGGTGCCGCCGGAATCCGCGATCGGGACGACCGCGCGCTGCGGCGCCGCGACATGGCCGGTGGACAGCGCGGCGAAGGCGGCCTTCATCGCCTCGACAGCCTCCGCCATCGGAAGCACTTTGGGTAGGTCGTCCGCGGCCACGGTCAGCAGTCTCATGGTGTGCGAAGAATAGCCCCCGTCACCAACCGGCGTAAGGCGAATACGGTGCGAGTTCTCCACTTCAGCGACATCCACCTCGGCCTCGGCGTCGGGCGGGTACCGGCACGGGACTGGCCGGGCAAGCGCCTGGCCGGGGGGCTCAATCTCCTGCTCGGCCGCGACAGGCTGTTCACGGACGCCGCCACCAGGGTCGCAGCCCTGGCGGATCTGCTGGTCCGCGAGTCCGTGGACCTGGTGGTGTTCTCGGGCGATTTCACCGCCATGGGCACCGGGGCCGAGCTGGCGGCCGCCCGTGCGCTCGTGAAGCCGTTCCTGGAGGTCCCCGGGGGGTTCGTCTGCGTTCCCGGCAACCACGATCTGTACGCGCCGGACGTGGTGCGCGAGAGGCGATTCGAGACACACTTCGGGGAGCTGCTCCGGTCGGACCTTCCCGAGCACGCCGTGGACGGCCCGTGGCCCCTCGTCCGTCTGTTCGCGGACGTGGCGGTCGTGGCCGTGAACAGCGCGCGTCCCAACCGGTGGCCGTGGCGCTCGAGCGGAGCCATCCCGCGAATCCAGCTGGACGCGCTCGCGACGGTACTGGCGCGGTCCGAGTTCCGGGATCGGCCGGTGCTCGCCGTGACCCACTACGCACCGTGCCTGGACGACGGCGGACCGGATCGTCTCACACACCGCATGGACAACGCGCAGGCGTTTCTCGATGCGTGCGCCGGGACGAGTCCGGGAGCCATCCTGTGCGGACACGTGCACCATACGTATCGCGTCCGGGTGCCGGGCATCGGCCCCGAGATCCTGTGCGCGGGAAGCGCCACCATGAGCGGCCACGAGGGATTCTGGATGCTGGACATCGAAGACGGTCACTTCGGTGTGCGGCGCGGACGTTGGACGGGGGCCGGGTTCGAGGTCGATCCGGAGTCGAGCGCATCGTAAACGTGGACGAGACGCGCGACGTGCGGTTCGAGGTGGCACCGGACGGGCGTACCGTGTCGGGCATTCTGAGACGCCCCGCTCCGGCCGTGGCACTCCTGGTGCTCGGACACGGGGCCGGCGCCGGCATGCGGCACCGGTTCATGGAGGGAATGGCGGAAGAGCTCGCGATCGAAGGCATCGCCACCCTGCGCTACCAGTTCCCGTACGCGGAGTCCGGCCGGCGGCGGCCCGACAGGGCGCCTCTACTCGTGTCGACGGTGCGTTCGGCCGTGCGCGCGGCGCGGGAGCTCGCGCCTGATCTGCCGCTTCTCGCGGGCGGAAAATCGATGGGTGGCCGGATGACGTCCACGGCACAGGCGGATCGCCCGCTACCGGGCGTGCGCGGGATCGTGTTCTTCGGCTTTCCCCTGCACCGCCCCGGTGATCCCTCCGACGCACGGGCCGATCATCTGCGGAACGTGGGCGTGCCGATGCTGTTCGTCCAGGGAACTCGCGACAGGCTCGCGGAGGTGGACCGCATCAGGCACATCGTAGGCGGACTGCCCGATCGCGCGGAGCTGCACGTGGTCGAGGACGGCGATCATGGCTTCGACGTGCTGAAGCGAACGGGAAAATCGACCGCGGAGGTATACCGCGAGATGGCCTCCGCCGTCCTATCCTGGGTCCATACCGCGCTGCCCTGATGTGCGAGAGGGGCCGCCACGCGCCCCTCTCTGTCATGTCCTATGTCCGACTCCGACTCGCGAAGACTAGTTGCCTGGCCTGTGCACCCTGGCCCGGCTCCGCGTGGCGCTCGCACCGGACGACCGCGTGTGGTTCGGGCTTCGGCTTCGCTGGCCCCGCGCCCCGGCGCGAGCCGCTTGGCTCCGACGGGGACCCCTCTGGCTCCGGGCGTCCTGGCGCTGCGCGTTTCGCTGTCCGGAGTGGGCACGTTGAGCCGTCCGCGCCCGCGCGGCGTCCTGATGAATTCGCGCGCGGTCCTGACGAGCCCGCCGAGTCATCTGCTCGGTGGTCCTGGGTGCGTCGGCCGGAGCGTCCTGCGCCTGGGCCGGCACGGCGATGACGAGTACCGCGGCGGCGGTCATGGCTATCGTTTTGAATCGAATCGGCATGTTCCACTCCCACGTTTCGTCCCCGTGACCCGGTCGTTCCGGGTCTCCTCTTCCCATAGACGATGTGATCGCCGCGGACGTCACACCGCAGTTAGCTTGTTGGCGAATCGAACCGGTGACCCACACGGAGTCGAATGAAACGGTCTTCGATCGAACCCGGCTTTCTGGCCTTGCGAGACTTCCGCCGCACGTGGCCGCAGTTGCTGCTGGTCACCCTGGCGACCCGTCTGGCCGTGATGGTGCTCCTGCTCCCGGGCCTCGCGCTGCTCCTCCGCTTCTTTATGAGCCGGCAGGGCCGCCGGGCTCTCAGCGACGAGGAGATCCTGTTCTTCTTTCTGAGCCCGGTGGGTCTCGCGGCCCTTCTCGTCGTCGGCGGCATGTGGATCGGCGTGTCGTTGGCGGAGCAAGCGGGGCTCATGACCGTAGGCTTCGGGGCCAGCGAGAATCGGCGGGTCACGTGGTACGACGCGCTGCGCTACGTCCTCATGGAGATGCCCAGGATCCTTCGCCTCGGAGTTCACCTGCTCGTCCGCGCCCTTCTGCTCGCCGTGCCGATCCTGGCGCTCGTAGGGGCAGTGTACTGGTTGTTTCTCAGGCATCATGACATCAACTACTACCTGACGAATCGGCCCCCCGAGTTTCTGTGGGCCGCCGGGATCGCGGGGGCCCTGATCGCGGGTCTCGCCGTGTTGCTCGCGACGAGGGTAATCAGCTGGCTGTTTGCACTGCCCGCGGTGCTGTTCGAGAATCTCCGTCCGCTGGCCGCCATCCGGGACTCCGTCGCGGATTCCGCCGGTCATCGATGGCGACTCCTCTGGTGGGCCGTAGCCTGGCTCGCCGCGGGGTATGTCGCCTCCGTCCTCGTGACCTGGATCGTGGGATACGCGGGCCGTCTCGTCGTCCCCGGGGCGAGCGGGTCGATCGCGCTCGTGGCCTTCGCCATGGGGGCGATCGGCCTGGTGAGCATCCTGGCCAACAGCGTCCTCTCGTTCCTCTCGGCGGCGTTCTTCGCGGTGTTGATCGTGAGACTGTATCGGGACTGTTCGGGCCCCGGCGAGCTGTCGCGCGACCTGGCCGCAGCAGGTTCGCTCGGAGAGCGCCCGGAAGTGCGGATTCCGCGCAAGAGCTTCCTGTGGGGGGGCGCGGCTGTGCTCGCCGCCGTCGTCGCCGCTGCCGTGATCATGGTCGACTCGGTTCGCATGGAGGATGACGCTCTGATCATCGCGCACCGTGGCGCATCGCTCCACGCCCCGGAGAACACCATGGCCGCGTTTCACCGGGCGATCGCCGATGGCACGGACTACATCGAGATCGACGTGCAGGAGACGGCGGACGGAGACGTCGTAGTGTTCCACGACAGCGATTTCATGAAGACCGCGGGAAACCCCCTGAGGATCTGGGACGCCCGGGGCCCGGATCTCGAGCGCATCGATATCGGCAGCTGGTTCGACCCGAGCTTCGAGTCCGAGCGCGTCCCCACGCTGGAGGACGTCCTGCTCGCCGCGCGGGGTGAGGCCCGCGTGAACATCGAGCTCAAGTACTACGGTTTAGACCAGGATCTCGAGAGGCGGGTCGTCGAGATCGTCGAGCGACACGACATGTCCGACCAGGTCGTCATCATGTCCCTGAAGTACGACAAGGTGCAGAAAGTACGGTCCATGCGTCCGGAATGGACAATCGGACTCCTCACGACCGTGAATCTCGGGAACCCGACGGCGTTCGAGGTCGATTTCCTGGCCGTGAACGCGGCCGCGGCCACGCGGAGGTTCATCCACCGCGCGCACCGGCGGGGACGCGAAGTCTACGTGTGGACCGTGAACGATCCCTACGCCATGTCGGCCATGATGAGCCGGGGCATAGATGGGATCATCACGGACGACCCGGCTCTGGCCCGACGTGTTCTGGAGATTCGATCGAGCATGGATCCGGTGCAGCGATTGCTCGTGGGCATCGGGACCGAAGTCGGCGTGTTCAGCATGCCCGAGCCGGAAGCCGACGAGGCGGACGCGTAGGAAACACGCTCACCCCCTCCTCCGGGTTTCTACCGCCCGAGATCCCGCGCCCGGATCTCGGCGGACCACAGCTCGGCACCCTCCACGTCCCGGACCGTGACCTTCAGCACGCGATCCGTCAGAGGACCCGAGAAGTCGAGGGTGGCGAAGTTCCGCTCCACGAACAGCGTGCCCGGCTCGGCGAGGTGGTTCTCGCTAGTGTCCGGGTCCAGGCTCGCCACTTCGGCGGTGAGCGGCGACGTGGTGATCTCCCACAGCGGGTAGGTGCCCCGCCGCTCGAGCTTGCTGAGCACCGTGTAGTGCACGTCGCCGGAGAGCAGCACGACGCCTCGCACGTCGTTCGCCCGGAGAACTTCCAGGAAGCGTGCCCGCTCGACCGGATACGTGGCGTAGGAGTCCCACTTTTCCACCGGGGTCAGGATCTGCCCACCCGACACGACGATCTTGAAGGAAGCCCGACTATATGTGAGCGCATCGGTCAGCCACCGGATCTGGTCCTCGCCGAACACCTGTTTGTGTCCCGAGATGCGATGCTCGGAGGAGCGGAACCACCGATTGTCGAGCAGGAAGAACTCGACGTCCCCCCACTGGAACGTGGTGGCGATCCCTCCCAGCTCGGGCGGGCCGGGCTCGGGATTGCCCCAGAACAGCTCGAACGTCTCGCGCGAGGTGGCCTTCTCCCTCCACGTCCAGTCCGAATTGTCGGGCCCGTAGTCGTGGTCGTCCCACGTGGCATACTGATGGACCGCCGCCAGGAACGGCTGCAGATCGGGATGCGACCTGGAGTGGGTGTACCGGTAGATCATGCCGGTGCGCGTGTTCCAGTCCGGCTCCCGCAGATACACGTTGTCGCCCAGCCAGACCATGGCGTCCGGTTGCGTGGCGAGCATGGCACCCAGGATCTCGAACCCGCCGCCTTTGGCCTCGCCGGGCCTGTCGTATGGGGGATCGTTCACGTAGAAGCAGCTCCCCGCGGCGATGCGGAAGGCGGGTGGATCGGTCCTCTGCTGCCACAGCTCCTGCGTCTGGAAGGTGAGAGGATACGGTCGGTCGACCGGGGACCCGGCGATGTGGATCTCGTACCCGTACTGCCGGCCGGGCTGCACCCGGTCGGCGATCGCCTTCGCCGTGAATGCGCCAGCCTTCGTTGTACGGACCACGTCGGTCCGGTATCGGGTGTCCGGCGCCTCGAGGTCCCAGTACACGAACGCCACGTCCGCGGCCTCCGTGGTCTGGGCCCACAGCAGCACCTCGAACATCTCGGAGTAGCCGAGCATGGGTCCGGACTGGAGGAGAGTCTCCTGGGCCGTCGACTGTCCGGCCGCGAAAAGGGCGAGGAAGAGCGTCGTGATCAGCGAGCGCATGGCTTCGTTCCGTGTCCAGGTGCGAGCGTGCGCCGCCGGGCGCGTGTCGTAGCGTAACCTAGGGCGTTGGGACGTGCCTGTCTGTGAGACCGCGGAGGTCGGCTTCGAATGATCGCGCCCCTCTCTGCTTGGAGCCCGGCGGACTGTCCGGCCTGTTGCCGCCGCCCGGGCCGTGTCGCTTGACATGCGGGGCGACCCGTTTATCGTGTGGTCCATGCGAACGCTTCTCTGACTCCGGTAGCAGATCCATCGCGGATTCCCCCGGATCCGATCGGTCTGCGCGTGCCCTACCCCCGGGCGCGAATCCGGGACTCCATCACAACAGAGCGAGAGGCCTCGCGCCTCGCGACTCCTGAACGCGGACCGCATCGAGGCGTCCGATGACCGACATGGAAGACAGAGAAACGAGAACTGCCGCACAGGGACCGGGGGGCGTGTGGACTTCCATCCGCGAGGCGCTTCGCGGCTCGGAGCAGGACTTCACGGAGGGTAGCCTCAACCGGGCCGTGGGATTGCTGGCCATCCCGATGGTCCTGGAGATGGCCGGCGAGTCGCTGTTCGCAGTGGTGGACGCCTTCTTCGTGGCCCGCCTGGGGGCCGAGGCCCTCGCGGCCGTCGGACTGACCGAATCCGTCCTGGAGATCATCTACGCGGTCGCGGTGGGCCTCGCGATGGCCACCACGGCCGTGGTGGCGCGGCGCTTCGGGGAGAAGGACAAGCGCGCGGCGGCCCGGACCGCGGTGCAGGCCATCTACATCGGGGTGGCACTCTCGGTGGTGTTCGGGACCATCGGGGCAATCTGGGCGCCCGACATCCTGCGCCTCATGGGAGCGGACGAGGCGACGGTGTCCGGGGGCACGATGTACACCCGGATCCTGTACGCGAGCATGATCTCGATCCTGCTCCTCTTCATCAACAACGCGATCTACCGGGGCGCGGGCGACGCCGCGATGGCCATGCGCTCCATCTGGCTGGCGAACGGGATCAACGTCGTGCTGGATCCGCTCCTCATCCTGGGGATCGGGCCGTTCCCCGAGCTGGGGCTCATGGGGGCCGCCGTGGCCACGACGATCGGCCGGAGCACCGGGGTGCTGTACCAGCTGTGGGGGCTGTCACGCGGGAAGCGCCTGCGTGTCCGGCGCGAGGACCTTCCCATCGACTTCGGACTGATCGGGCGAATTCTGCGAGTCTCGGCCGGCGGAATCGGACAGATGTTCATCGCCACCGCGAGCTACATCGGCCTTATCCGGATCCTGGCCACGTTCGGCAGCGTCGTGCTGGCCGGGTACGTGATCGCGATCCGGGTGGTGATCTTCATCATCCTTCCGGCATGGGGGGTGGCCAACGCCGCTGCGACCCTGGTGGGTCAGAACCTGGGCGCCAGGAAGCCGGATCGGGCCGAGCGAGCCGTGTGGATCACCGGGATCTGGAACATGGCGTTCATGGCGGTGGTCACCGTGCTGTTCGTGTTGTTCGCGGAGCGAATCGTGGGCGTATTCACGAACGATCCCGAAACTCTAGCCGTTGGGACGGCGGCTCTGCGAATCATCAGCTACGGTTACGTCTTCTATGCGTGGGGCATGGTGGTTCTGCAGGCGTTCAACGGGGCGGGCGACACCGTGACTCCGACGTGGGTCAATTTCGTCTCCTTCTGGGTGATCCAGATCCCGCTCGCCTGGTGGCTGGCGACCGGCACCGATCTGGGGCATCAGGGGGTGTACCTGGCGATCGCGATCGCCTACTCGCTGTCGGCCGTGTTCGGGATGATCCTGTTCCGGGGCGGGAAGTGGAAGGAAAAGGAAGTGTAGGGGAGGATCTCCGGCTGTTCCGGCGCGGGAGACCGGGCATGGACGCCCGGTCTGCAACGGTCCCCGCTACACGGCGCCCGGCTCCAGAACCGTTTCCGCCGCCATGCCCCGCCGCCTCGCTCGCCAGGCCCGTAGCTTCACCCCCGTGTCGTGCTGCAGCATCGTGAGCGCCGGCACCAGGACCATGATGATCAAGGTGGCGAACACAACGCCGATCCCGAGGCTGACGGCCATCGGCACAAGGAACTTGGCCTGCAGGCTCCGCTCGATGATGAGCGGGAACACCCCGAGGAAAGTGGTCAGGGTGGTCAGCAGGATGGGCCGGAAGCGGACCTTGGCTCCGATCAGGATGGCCTCCCGGATCGGCTTCCCGCTGTCCCGCTGCTCGTTCACGAAGTCGAGCAGGACGAGCGAGTCGTTGATCACCACACCGCTCAGGCCCACGATCCCGAACATGCTGAGCATCCCGAGGTCGAGGCCGAAGAGCAGGTGGCCGAACACGGCCCCCACGACTCCGAACGGCACGGCCGCCATGATGATCAGCGGCTCCACGTAGGAGCGGAAGGGAATCGCCAGCAGTGCGTACATCACGAACAGGGCCAGCAGGAACCCGCGAACGATTCCGCCCAGTGCGCGTGCCTGCTCCCGCTGCTCGCCGCCGAACCCGTAGTGGAGAGCCGGATAGCGCTCCTGGGCCGCCGGCAGGATGCGGCCCGTGAGCTCCGATGTTACCTCCGACCCGGTGATCACGGCGCGATCCACATCGGCCGTGATTGTCACGATCCGGCGGCCGTCCACCCGCCGGATGGTGGAGGGCGCGGTACCGAACGACACTTCGGCGACCTCGTCGAGAGGGATGGCCGCCCCGGTGGGCGTCACGATCCGATACTGACGGATGTCGGCCAGGTTGGAGCGCTCGTCCTTTGGCAGGCGGACGTAGACCCGGATTTCCTCGCGGCCCCGCTGCACGCGGACCGCTTCCGAACCAAAGAACGCCGCCCTCACCTGGCGTCCCAGATCGTCGAGCGTGACGCCGAGCGTGCGGGCCCGAGGCTTGAGACCGAGCTCGGCCTCACGCTTCCCGATCTCCTGGTCGTTGCGGACGTCGAACACCCCGGCGTAGCGGCGGAGCTCATCCTGCACCTCGCCCACCGCCCTCGTCAGGACAGCCGTGTCGGGGTGCGATATCTCAAGCTGAACGGGCGCCCCGAGATTGATCACCTGCGATGAGAACGTCATGCTGCGCGGTCCCGGCAACTCGCCCACCGCGGCCCGCCATGCGTTCTCGAACTCGACGGACGAGAGGTTCCGCCGCTGCTCGGCCTCCAGCAGCTTGAAGTTGATCTCGGCCTTGTTGGACTCGATGAACGTGGGCAGCGCTCCGGCTCCCGGTCCCTGCTCCGCCGAGGGGTAGCGCCCTACGCTCACGAAGACTGCTGTCACGAGCTCCCTGTCGTCGCCGAGCCTGACTCCGAGGCTGTCGGCCACCCGGCGTCCGACAGCTTCGATGTAGTCGGCCACCTCCCGCGTGCGTTCCGTGGGCGTCCCCTGCGACATCTCGATCTGGGCGACCACGTTGTCGCCTTCGATTCGGGGCAGAAAGCTGAAGCTCAAGTACCTGCCCCCGACGATTCCTGCTGTGATCATCAGCAGGGCGATGCCCGCACTGATCACGACCCCGTAGTGGGACGTCGCGTACCGGACGGTCCGGTCCACCGGGCCGTCGATGAACTTCCGGAGCCCGGACTGGACGGCATCCTGCGCCCGTTCAACAAAGCGAAGCCATGTAGGCAGCTTCATGTGAGCGTGCTCGGGCAGGTGCGACAGGTGGTGTGGCAGGATGAACAGCGACTCCAGGAGCGAGAACAGCAGCACCGAGATCACGACCAGCGGGATGAACTTCAGGAACTTGCCGATCATTCCGGGCACGAAGAGCAGGGGCGTGAACGCGGTGACCGTAGTCAGGACCGCGAAGGTGACGGGGAGAGCTACTCTCTGCGTTCCCTTCACCGCCGCCTCCAGCGGCCCGGCCCCCTCCTCCCGTTCCTTGTAGATGTTCTCGCCCACCACTATGGCGTCATCGACCACGATGCCGATCGCGAGGATGAGCCCGAACAGGGACATCATGTTGATCGACACGTCGAGCCACGGCATCACGGCAAACGTCCCGATGAACGACAGGGCGATCCCGACCGCCACCCACCAGGAAAGCCGAAGGTCGAGGAAGAGCGTCAACGCCAGCAACACCAGCGTGAGTCCGATAATCCCGTTCTTGCGGAGCAGGTTTATGCGGCTCCTGAGGAGCTCGGCGTCGTTCTGCCAGATCTCGACCTCGACGCCGCGCGGCATGGACGGCACACCGATCTCGGCCAGGTAAGTCTCGACCACGTCCACGATCTCGAGTACCTGCTCGTCGGAAGTACGGAAAACCTGTACGAACGCGGCCGGATGGCCGTTGTACAGAGTGATCAGGTCGGTGTCCTGGAACCCGTCGCTAATCGTCGCGATCTGGTCGAGGCGGAGCGTCGAGCCATCCCTCGCCCCGCGGACGATGATCCCGGCGAAGTCGCCCCGGTCGTACTTCTGTCCCTTCACGCGGACGAGGATCTCTTCGTCGGCGGTATCCACGCGCCCACCAGGCAAGTCCAGGCTGGCCCGCCGGATGGCCATGGCCACCTGGTCTAGGCTCAGACCGTAAGCGCGGAGCACGTCATTCGAGACCTCGATCGAGATCTCGTAATCGCGCACCCCGGCGACCTGCACGTAGGAGATCTCGGGCATCGAGGACAGGTCGTCCTTGATCCGGTTGGCCAGCTCCTTGAGGGTCTTCTCCGGTACATCACCGGTGACGGCGATGTCGATGACACGGCTACGGCTCCCCGCTTCCGTCACCTCCGGCTTCTCCGCATCCGCCGGGAACGTGGTGATCCGGTCCACCTCGGCCTTGATCTCGTCGAGCCGTTTGCCCGTGTCTTCGCCCAGGTTGAGCTCGATGAACACGACACCGACGCCCTCGGAGGCGGTGGAGTTGATCTGGCTCACGCCCTCGATCGACTCGACCCGCTCCTCGATGCGCTGGATGATCCCTTCTTCGACCTCTTCGGGGGACGCCCCCAGGTACTCCACGCGGACCTGTACGGCGCCGAGATCGGAATCGGGGAACACTTCCTGGATCACGGTGCTTCCACCGACGAACCCGCCGGCGAGAATCAGGAACAGCAGGAGATTGGCGGCGACGGGATGGGCCGCCGTCCAGGCGATCGCCCGATTCATCGGTCGCCCCCGTTCGCCACCTGTACGGTCATCGAGTCGGTAACGATGTCCATCGGGCTGACGACAACCGCATCACCCGGAGCGATGTCCCCGCTGACGAACACTTCTCCGCCGATCTCTTGCAGGACGGTGACCGGCCGCACGACGAGCAGGGTGTCCCGCTCGACCACGTATGCCGCTTCGCCGTCTCGAAGGGCTGTGCGCGGCAATACGGCGTAGGCCTCCATGGATTCGCCCTGTATGTCTACCGTGGCATACGTGCCGAGGAGCAGAGGCGGGCGACCCGTCTCGTCCGTCACCAGCGGGTCGGGGACACGCACCACCACGTCGACGGTCCGCGTCTCCTGGTTGAGGGCGCCCTCGGCGCGATCCACGTAGGCCGGCCAATCATAGGAACGCCCGCCGAACGTCGCCTGGACGGTCGCCGGGATGCGCGTCTCCTCGTTCCCGGCCCTGGCTTCCCAGAGTCCGTCCACGAGAAATGCTTCAGCGTCCGTCAGCGGCACGACGATCTCCACTTCGTCCGTGTCGTACAACGACCCGAGGTTCTGGCCCGGGGCCACGTACTGGCCGACATCCGCGGACTTCGAGCGAACGACCCCGTCGAATGGCGCCGTGATGCGGGTTCGACCCAGCGCCAATCGGGCGTCCGCCAGTTGGGCCTCCGCGCTGCGTAACGATGCCTGCGCCGCCTGCAGCTGCGGCTCCCGGAAGATCAGGCTGCTCAGAGACGCCGAGTCCGGCGCGTCCATGCCTTCGCGGGTCAGCAGTCGCTGGTATTCCTCACGCGCGAGCGCCTGCTCTTCCTCCCACTGCAATACCTCGACCTGGCGCTGCGCGACCGCGGCGGACGCCGCGTCCACCCGGTTCACGTAATCCGCTTCCTCGATGCGGAGAAGCAGATCTCCCTTCTCGAAACGACCGCCGGAGGCGAACGCGGGCGATACCCACTCCACCCGTCCAGCTACCTGGGGAGACAGGATGATCTGGCTCTTCGGCCGAACGGTTCCGTTGCCGCGGATCGTCAGGTTACCCGAGCGGACGTCCGCCGGCGCCGTGACCACCAGCGGCACTCTCCGCGGAGGTTCCTGCGCGGCCGGCCGGGGGCGGAAGACCAGAAGCAGCGCGAGGCCGAGAACACCCACCGCGATGATAGTGACACCCTTGAGGAAGGGGCTGAGGTTCGCGAACGCCTTCGCCGGCTTGCTCAATATGCTCATCGTCCCGCCTCGTCAGTCGACGGAAACATCAACTGATCCATGGTCTCGAATTCCTGCTCGAGCTGGCGCCCGAGGTCTTCGTCGTCCTGCACCCACGCCCCACCGAGCGCGCGGTGAACCGCCAGCCGCGCATCGGCCAGCGAACGTTCCGCTGCCGCGAGATTGATCTCCGAGCTCGCCAGGTTCTGACGGGAATCCAGGTACTCGATGTAGTTGCCGACCCCGCGCTGGAATGAGCGGAGCTGATAGTCCACCGATCCGGCCGCGGACGCGGTCTGCCGGCGGAGCGACTCGTACCGCTCCGCCTGCTTGTCGAGATTGACGAGACTCGTCTGCACTTCCTTGAACGCGGTGAGCACGGTGCGCACGTAATTGGCGGCCTGGGCCTGAAACTGTGCCTCGGCCACACCGACGTTGGCCCTGAGTCGGCCGCCCTGGAAGATCGGCTGCAGCAACCCGCCGACCAGGTTCATGAAGTACTGGTCCACCCGGAACAGGTCAGCGAACGAACCGGACTGCAGGCCGACTGTCGCGTCTATACGAATCTGTGGATACAGCTGTGCCTTCCGCGCTCCAATCCGGTACCGCGCCGCCTCCATGCGCTGCCACGCGGACCACACGTCGGGTCGCCGCTCCAGCAGGGCAGCCGTGAGGTCAGCCGGGATGGGGTCCAGCACGATGGCCGGAGCACCGTCGTCGCCGATCAGCCCGTCGATTGTACCGGCGTATCGGCCGAGAAGAATGGCGAGCCGTCCCCTGGCCTCCTCGTAGGCACTCTCCAGCACCGGAAGCGTGGCTTCGGTGTTCCGATACAGGGACTGGATCGTGTACAACTCGAACGTGGTCACGAGACCGCTGTAGTAACGCTCGTTGGTCAGCTCGGACCTCTCACGCAGCAGGTCAACGCTGAGAGCGGTCAGCTCTACCTGGCGCCTCAGCTCGACGATCTCCAGGTACGTCGCCACTGTCGCCGAGATCACGGCCAGGCGGGCGGTCTGGTAGTCGCCCTCAGAAGCGAGAAAGTCGCTGATCGCCGCCTTGGTGTCGTTGCGCGCCCGACCCCAGAAGTCGATCTCGTACGAGAAGCCGAGGGCCGCGGTGTACGTCTCGTACTGAAAGCGGTCCGGGAATACCGGGCCGACGACGGGCCCGTCCGGCGGCTCCTCACCGTCCTCGCCGCCGATCTGCCCCGCGAAACCGGTGTTCGAGGGTGCGTCCTGGTACGTCACGTCAGCCGACAGGCCGATCAACGGATACAGGTCCGCTCGGGCGATCCGATATCGCTGCCGAACCTCCTCGACGCGAGCGACTGCCTCCCGGAGGTCCAGGTTGGCGGCGAGAGCCGTATCCACCAGGGCCTCCAGAACCGGATCGTTGTAGACGGTCCACCAGCGCTCTGCTTCCCGTACGTCGTGGACAGAGTCGGAGGATGCACCATCTACCGGGGCCGCGGCGTACTCGGCGGGCAGGTGGAGCACGGTGGTCGGCTCCCTGGCCTCCGGAGCGAACGAGCAGCCGGCTGTGAGTAATCCGACGGCGGCGAGAACAACGGTCGGACTACGCATCGGCCACCTCCCGGCTCGCCAGGCCGCAGTAGACGACCTCGAACACGTGCTTCTTCCGGGCTTCGACGAAGGCGTCGAAGTCCTCCGCTGCGAGGGGGTTCATCATCCTGACGGTCGGCAGCGTTACAAAGAAGAAGACGCAGGCGGACACGACCGTGAGCAGCAGCTGCCTCGGGTCCACGGGTCGTATCTCCCCGCTGTCGATCGCCCGTTCGACGGCCTCGATCATCGAACGCTGCGGCGAGCCCTCGGTGGCGACGGCCCGGGAGAGCATCTCTCCGAGGATCGTGTTCCCGGCCATGTTCTCCGCCACCATCCACATCGCGGCGTGCGGGTGCTCATGAACCGAATCGATGTAGTGGTCGATGAACGCGCGCAGCGTGTCGGAGAGTCTGCCGCCCTCGGCCGGGGTGTCGAAGCTCGCCAGGAACTGAGAGAACATCCGCTCGGCCACGGCCTCGTAGAGCTGCTGCTTGGTGCGGAAGTAATAGTGCAGCAGCGGACGGTGGATACCGGCCTCATCGGCGATTTCCTGCAAACGCGCTCCGTCTCTTCCCTTGCGCGCGAACACACGGAGTGCCGCGTCGAAGATGCGGGTCTCGGTGTCGGCGGCTTCCGCTCCCGCGGGGGAATGCGTGTCCGGCAGCTGATTCGTCACGGATCGATCCTGTCCAGAATGTTTGATAATTTAGTCAAACAATAACGCAAAACAGCTCGGCGTCAAGTCTTCCCGGGTACTTAGGAGCTTTCGAGGTTGTTCTGACGAGGCCCCTGAGAGGAGAACCAGGAGAGTTGCGTCGAGCGGTGGGGGCACCACAGGTTGGGCCTCCCCCGACGTACCTCATTTGTTGTAGACTTGTAGACCGATCCACGTATCACATAGACGAGGGAGTAAGCATGTCACACGGTCTGCCGAATCTGCCGTACGCGTACGACGCGCTCGAGCCCCACATCGATGCGCGCACGATGGAGATCCACCACAGCAAGCATCACCAGGGCTACGTCAACAAGCTGAACGCGGCCCTGGAGGGACACCCTGAGCTGCAGGACCTCTCCGCCCTGGAGCTTCTGCTCAGCCTGGAGGCGATCCCGGACAGTATTCGCACGGCCGTCCGCAACAACGGCGGCGGCCACGTGAACCACTCGCTGTTCTGGACCAACATGAGCCCGAACGGCGGCGGCACACCGGGTGGTCTGCTCGGCAAGGCGATCGACGAGTCGTTCGGCTCGTTCGTGGAGTTTCACAAGCAGTTCAGCACCGCGGCCGCCACGCGCTTCGGCAGTGGCTGGGCCTGGCTGTGCGCCAGTTCCGACGGCCTGGTGGTCACCTCCACGCCGAACCAGGACAACCCGATCTTCACGGACGGAGTGGTACCGATCCTTGGCCTCGACGTGTGGGAGCACGCCTACTACCTCAACTACCAGAACCGGCGCCCGGACTACATCGAGGCGTTCTGGAACGTCGTCGACTGGGACGAGGTGGCCGGCCGGCTCGCTATCGTCCGTGCCCGTGAGGGCTTCGAGGAGATGAAGGACTGGGCCCGGAGCCAGTGGGATTCCCTCAAGGACGCGCTCAAGAAGCTGACGGACTGACGGCGCGTAGCCTCGAACGAGTAGGTTGCGCCTTCCTCCGGGGGGCCGCACTATTGCGGTCCCCCGTTTCATCTTACGTAAGGAGTCCGAGTCCATGAAAAGGAAGTTCTTGCCTGCCACGCTCGGCGCGCTGGCCGCACTCTTGTTGGCCGTCCCCGCCGCCGCGCAGGACAAGCCGAACATTCTCGTCGTATGGGGTGACGACATCGGCCAGTCCAACATCAGCGCCTATACGATGGGCATGATGGGATACCGTACCCCGAACATTGACCGCATCGCCAACGAGGGGATGATCTTCACCGACTACTACGGCGAACAGAGCTGCACGGCCGGTCGCTCGTCGTTCATCATGGGTCAGAGCGTGTTCCGCACGGGCCTTTCGAAAGTGGGGCTTCCGGGCGCCGATCTGGGCATGCAGGTGGAGGACCCGACGATCGCGGTTGTCCTGAAGGAGCTGGGATACGCGACCGGACAGTTCGGGAAGAACCACCTGGGTGACAAGGACGAGATGCTGCCGACGAACCACGGGTTCGACGAATTCCTCGGCAACCTGTACCACCTCAACGCCGAGGAAGAGCCGGAGCTCGAGGACTACCCTGGCGACCTGATCACGTCCGACGGCCGGACCTTCCTGGAGCGTTACGGACCACGCGGCGTGATTCACAGCTGGGCCAACGCAGACGGCACGCAGCGAGTCGAGGACACGGGCCCACTGACCAAGAAGCGCATGGAAACGGTTGATGACGAGACGTCTGATGCCGCCGTCCACTTCATCCGTGAGGCTCACGAGCGCGGGGAGCCGTTCTTCGTGTGGTGGAGCGGGACGCGCATGCACTTCCGCACACACGTCAAGGAGGAGCTGCGCGGGATCTCAGGACAGGACGAGTACTCCGACGGCATGGTCGAGCACGATATGCACATCGGCAAGTTCCTGGACCTGCTGGACGAGCTGGGTATCGCCGACAACACCATCGTGTTCTACAGCACCGACAACGGCCCGCACTACAACACGTGGCCCGATGCCGCGTCGACGCCGTTCCGGGGCGAGAAGAACACGAACTGGGAAGGTGGCTGGCGCGTGCCCGCCATGGTTCGTTGGCCGGGTAACATCCCAGCCGGTTCGGTGACGAACGAGATCGTGCACCACATGGACTGGCTGCCGACATTCGCGGCTGCTGCCGGCAAGTCGGACATCAAGGAGGACCTGTTGGACGGCTGGGATTCTGAAGCGCTCGGCCGATCATACAGGGTCCACCTGGATGGGTACGACGTCCTGCCGCTGCTGACTGGCGAGACGGATGTAAGCCCTCGCGATGAGGTCTTCTATTTCTCGGACGACGGCGACCTCACAGCCCTGCGCTACGACGACTGGAAGCTGATTTTCATGGAGCAGCGCATCGAGACCACCCTGGAAGCGTGGGCGAACCCCTTCACGCCTCTTCGGGTGCCCTTGATCTTCAACCTCAGGCGGGATCCGTACGAGCGGGCCCAACTGACTTCCAACACCTACTACGACTGGTTGCTGGACCACGTCTTCTTCATGGTTCCGGCACAGGCATACGTGGGCAGGTTCCTGGCGACGTTCCAGGAGTATCCGCCGCGCCAGAAGGCGGCGAGCTTCAGCCTGGACCAGGTAATGGAGAAGCTGACACCGCCGACGGAGTGAGGCCGGCGGAGTCGACGGTCGAAGGTACACGAGGCGGGCGCCCGGTGGGGCGCCCGTTCTCGTCTGATCGAAGTGAACCGGTGTGCGTCCGGAAGGAAGGCAAATTGATGCGATTCCTGCGAATTCCGACCCTGGTTTTGTTGATCATATCTTCGGGTGTCGCGTCCTGTGGAGACCGGCCGAATCGACCAACTGACGGTTCCGTGGAGTCCGATCCAGCGCCCGCCGCCTCCCTTCCCTCCTGGAACGAGGGCGCGCCGAAGCAGGCCATCGTCGACTTCGTGGCCCGAGTCACGGATCCGGCATCGGCCGACTACATGCCACCGGCCGAGCGAATCGCCGTGTTCGACAACGACGGCACCCTGTGGTCCGGGATGCCGAGCATCATGTTGGCCCAGATCTGGGCTGTGGGGCTGGCGTCCTGGGCGCGGAGGTCGCCGGGCCTGACCAGTGGCACGATCAGAAGGCCAAAGGCCATCAGCGAAGGAGCGAGGGAAGGGCGAAGAGTCCCGCTACAAGATCTAGCTCGCACTTCCCTCGCTCCGTTCGGTCGCCCGTTGGCAAGTTTATGGCGATTCCCGTCTACGCCTTGCCTGGACGCCTCGGCTCAGTGGTCTCCGTAGGCAGCACGATAGGCCGCGTCGAACCATCCTTCGTGGTCGACGACGTCGTTCGCTTCGGCGTACCGTTCCCAGGCCTCGACCAGAGCCGCCTTTACGTCGGGATTCTCGGCGGAGACGTCGCGAATCTCACCGGGATCCAGCGCCAGATCGTACAGCTGCCACGTGCCCGTGCCGAAGGGTTCCGGAAGACGGAGCAGCTTCCAGTCGTCCTGGAGGTACGCCCTCATCTCGAAGAGCTCGTAGCCGACGCCTTCGTTCTCGCGGATATGCTCTTGTTCGCCGGTCAGGATCGGCGCGATCGACCGGCCGATGGGCGGCCGGATCGATCTTCCGCCTAGAGCCTGCGGGTAGGTAGCACCGGCGATCTCGAGGAACGTCGGCATTATGTCCGTAACATGCAGGAACGCGTGGCTCCATTGACCGGCGGTGTTCATCGTCCCCGGCAGCTTGGCGACCATCGGCGACCTGATCCCGCCCTGCGTCGTGAAGCTCTTGAAGAACCGAAACGGGGCTGAGCTGGCCTGGGCCCAGCTCGGCCCCACGTCGATGAAGGAGCCCGGCAAACCCCTGTTTTCAAGCGCGTTGTCGAACGTAGCCAGGTAGCTGCCGTCGGCATTGCCTGGATACGCGGTCGCGTGGGCTCCGTTTGCGCCGTTGTCGGAGAAGAACACGATCAGCGTGTTGTCATACAGCCCGGTGTCTCGCAGGTAGTCGAACAGGCGCCCGATCGACATATCCATGTACTCGACCATGGCCGCGTACACCTCCATGTCCCGGGCGTAGGCTGCCTGGTCCTCAGCCGAAAGGCCGTCCCACTGCTGCGTCATGAGATTCGGGGGAAACTGCACGACGTCAGCCGGAACCAGGCCAAGCTCCTGGAGACTCTCGAGGCGCCGCCGGGCGAGCGCGTCCCAGCCCTCGTCGTACGCGCCGCGGTACTTCGCGACGTACTCGGCCGGTGCGTGCAAGGGGTCGTGAGGGGCGGTGTAGGACATGTAGGCGAAGAACGGCTTCCCGTCGTCCTTGTTGCTATCGATGAACTCGATCATCGAATTCGTGTAGTCCTTCGACGAGTAGAAATCTCCCGGAAGCTCTTCGACCCGCTGTCCGTTCCTCCGATAGATCATCGTCTGCGGAGGCGACAACGGGCGCATGTCTGCCCAGTGACTGCCCCCACCGTTCATCATGGTGAACGTCTGCTCGAAGCCGCGCGCGTACGGACTTTGGGAGTCCTCTTCACCCAGGTGCCACTTCCCGGCCATGTAGGTGTGGTAGCCGGCCTCGCGTAGAATCTCAGGAATCGTGGCAACCCGGTCGGCCAGGTGGCCCGCATAGCCGGGACGGTCCGCGATCTCCGGGTAGATGAACTCGCCCATCACGCCCAGGCCGGCCACGTGGTTGTCGTTGCCGGACAGCAGAGCCGATCGGGTAGGAGAGCACGTGGGTAGTACGTGGAACCCGGAGAACCGCAGGCCCTCCTCACCGAGCCGATCGATCGTGGACGTGCGGATCTCGCCCCCGAACGCCCCTACATCGCTGTAGCCCAGGTCGTCGGCGACGATCAACAGGATGTTGGGCCGGGCCTCCGGCTCAGTCTCGGTTCCAGTCTCGGTACCGCACCCGGACAACGTCAGGAAGAGCAGCGGCACCGTCAGGAACCAGGTCGGCTTCATGATCTCCTCCTTGCGACAGATCTCTCTCTGTCGTCCGCAGCCTCACTCCGGGTACGGGACGCTCGTACCGAATTCGGCGTTGACTTCGTCGTACAGCTGCTCCACGACGTCAGAGAAGGGTACACGCCCGTCCGTTATGAAATCCGAAAAACCGATTGTCTGGCTCAGGTCCGGCGGCAGCTTCGGCTGTGTCGCGGGCTGAGGCCATATGTCTTCGTCGATCGCCGCCATCCGCACGCGGACGTCGTCCTTCGTGACGTTGAACACCATGTAGTCCGTGGCCAGGGCCAGCGGACCGTCATAGGTCTTGCGGATGTCCGCAAGGACCGCGGGCTGGGTATCGAAGTCGTTGAAGAAGTGGTACCCGACGGCCATGCGCGGCCGAGTCTCGGCCATGACCTTGCCGAATTGCGCCGGTGACGTGTGAACCTGTGTTCCGACGTTGAGTGCCGCCCCGGCCGTGAACTTCTGCTTTTCGATGAGCACTGACGGGGGCGCGAAACACTCGTGAATGGCGATGTCCGCCCCGACCGAGTGCTCGAGCCACCACTTGTTCGGAAATGTGTCGCTCGAGTAAGCGAACTTGAGCCCGTTCCACTCGAGGATGAAGCTGACCGGCCCGTCCAGTGCGTGAATCGCTGGAATCGTGCGAATCGTGACGCCGCTCTCCTGATAGATGACCTGGTTGACGCCCCGGTAGTCGAACTCGTTTAACGTGATCTCCAGGCCCCGGATATCCACGTTGCCGAGCCGGGAGCCCTTGTCCCACGTCAGCATCTTCTGCATGTGCTCGATGGCATAGGCGGTACCGTACTCGGGCTCGTGCCCCGCAGGCCCCCACACCTTCATCGGGTTGACCCGATTACCGACGACGCCGCCGACCCACAGCGCATCCATGTCCCCGAAATGGTCGGAGTGCAGGTGTCCGATGAATACCTTGTCCAGGTAGTCGTAGGGGATCTTCATGGCCGAGAGGCGCTCGGCCGAGCCGGTCCCGATGTCGAAGATGAACTTGTCTCCGTTGCCGAGCTCGACCAGCCAGCAGGCGGCGGCTTGCTTCGGCCTCGCGTTGGGCATACCGGTTCCGCACGCGATGACGCGCATCTCGTCGGGGGACAGAGCCTCCGTGCCAGGATAGTAGACGTCGCGATCCTCGAGAGTGCCTGTCGGACTGAACGTCGGCCCCTCCTGCGGCACAGCGGATCCTGTCTCGAGGCCTACAACCGTATTGGCGTCGGCGGCGTACAGAGCCGGTGCGCTCAGTTTATCGACCCCGGCTTCCTGATCGGCGCGGCCCAGATGGTATGCGGCGAACGCCACTGCCAGCACGCCGGCTCCCCCGAGTATCACGAGGAGTCTTCGCATGTGTCTTACCTCCGCTTTGGGTTTCCTGCCTTGCCTGACCTCAGAAGCCGACCCCGAACGCGAGCCCCCACACGAACGTCGGCTGCTTGCCTTCGATCAAATCGGTGTAGACCGCTGGGGCGATCGAGTACCGGTGGCCTACCTCAAACTCGTACAGGAGGCCCACCCGGAAGCCCGCGCGGGTCTCCGTCCCGGGCTCTTCCTGCTGCGCTTCGACTCCGCCTCCGTCTTGGCGCTCCTTGGCGAACTCAAGTCCCGGGCCGGCGGCCAGGACGAGCCCGCCCGCCGGGTGTAGGTTCAGAAGTAGGCCTGCGAGAGCCTCGCGCTCCTCTCCGCCGAACACCAGCTCCCCGCCCAAGCCGAGACCGATCAACTCGCTCAGCCGACGCTCGTAGTCGAGTCCAAGGGAAAAGGCCGTGCTGGTCTCACCGTCGCTGGATTCGGTCGTCCCGCCGGTGAACAGCGAGAGGTGGTTCTTGTGGAAGGCCTCCTCGGCAGCCGCACCTTCGGCGTCGTGTTCCTGCGCCACGGACACCGCGGGGGAGGCGGTGACGGCCATGATGGCGGTTACGAGCGCGAGACGTAATGATATCATGATCCGTTCCTGCCGGGTGAGTCCTGCTGTATCTTACTATACGTGGTCTAGACACTTACGTCTAGACAGAAATGTACAGTATGTGAGGGAATTCGTTGTCCCTGGACTCTGAGCCGCTTGCCACGAGCGGAAAGTCAGCCGGACCTCCGACAGTGAGTGATTTGAATGAGCCCCGTCAAGAAGAAGCGGGCCAGCAAGGCGGATTGGTTCGAGGTTGCGTTGCGGGTGCTGGGCGAGGAGGGTGTACAGGCGGTCCGGGTCGAGCGGCTGGCCCGTGAACTCGGTATTGCCCGGAGCGGCTTCTACTGGCACTTCCAGGACCGGCAAGACCTTCGGAATCAGCTGCTCGACT
Organism: Gemmatimonadota bacterium; assembly: GCA_039584815.1. GTDB lineage: Bacteria > Gemmatimonadota > Gemmatimonadetes > Palauibacterales > Palauibacteraceae > Benthicola. The sequence continues at coordinate 5,115 of JBDGXC010000035.1, read as the reverse complement.
ATTGGGCACACGAGTACACGGAGATCCTGTCCGAGAACCGGGAACTGCGCGCGCTCGACCCCCGAAAGCGACTGACCCGTATAGCGGAGCTGGTGCTCGAGCATGATCTAGGGCGTTACGACCGTTCCTTTCGGTCGTGGGCAAGCACCGACGCCGAGGTGGCACGCAGGTTCCGAAAGGTGATTCGAATACGCCTCGAATACATTCGAGCGGCGCTTGCTGAGCTCGGATTCGAGGGTTTGGAGCTCGAGATGAGGACCCGGGTGTTCGTCGCCTACGAAGCGGCGCAACCGTCCCTCTACGGACACGAGTCGAAGAGGAAGTTGCGGGAGCTGATCCCGCACAGAATCGCGATGATCACCGAAAGATAGTGTCGGGAATCTCGAAAGGTCCGATCGGATGAATGGCCTCCTTGGACCGACACGTGATCACTGGAATCTCGAAAGGAATGATCCGATGGTAACTCCGTTTCGAATGCTGAACGTCGGCCGATCCTGGCGGGAGGAAACTCGGACGGCGATCTCCAGATGCTTCAGTACACCGCACCCGGCGACCGCATGGCGCTGGGGTTGATCGTCCACCACGACGACGCGGAGCGAGAGCTCGCCTACGACCGCGACTCCCCCGTCGGGAGTCTTGCTGTGGGTCTTGAGGAAGCTCCGGAGAGAAGCTGGACTGTGATCAGCATGAAGAACGACTGGAGCAAGGTTTTCCCGTCGCCCGAACTGCCTTAGGACGGATGGACTCGGTGAAGAGAATCCTTCAGCTCGCACCCCTGGTGCTTTTCGCAGTTCTGACGCCCCGCTGGCTCAGTTCGGACGCGATCGTCATCACGCGGGCGATGCTCGCCAGCACGATCGCCGAGATCTGGATCGAGCAGGACTCGGTTGTCGTCGAGCTCGAGATCGGACCGCAGGACGTGAGGGCGTTTCGAAACCTCCTTCCCGACGAGTTGTTCGCGCGTCTCGGCTACGCGGCCGAGCCCTGGATCGATCGACTGCTTCGATTCGCAGAGGAGGACTTCACGGTACGGGCAGACGGCGGCCCGCCTTCGCCGGGGCGCCTGCGCGCGATAGAGATCCGGCAGCGAATTCAACGGGACGAGGTGACGGGGGAGCCACTCCCCAACCAGCCGCGGGACGCCCAGAGCGTCGTGTTCGCGCGGCTCGCGTACCCCATCCCCGGCCGGCCGGAGACGCTCACGATCGGGCCGAGACCGCCGGCGCCCGGGGACGATCTCGCCAGCATCGGCTTCGCGGCATACCATGAGAGTCTTCACCTCAACGACTTTCGCTACCTGGGACAGCCCGAGCGTGTCGCGCTGGACTGGGAGGATCCGTGGTACTCGCAGTTCGAGAACCGGAACCTGTGGCGGCAGTACCGGTCGCCCCTGTCGGCCTACCTGTACGTCGAGCCGTTCGAGGTCCGGAAGGAGATCGTGGTGCGCCCGCGCGACCTCGCCCAATGGGGACTCGATCTCGGGCTGGAGGGGCGCGACGTGATCCCGGCCGGGGAGCAGGAAGAGATCAAGCGGCGCGTGGCGGAGTTCCTGGTCGATCGAAACCCGGTCACCATCGACGGCAGCCCGGCTGACGGTGTCCTGGATCGCATTCATTTTATCTACCGGAACCTGCGCACGAGCGGCGTGATCGAGCCCGCTCGGGACCTTCCGGCCGTGTCGGCTACGCTGGGCGTGATCTGGGTATATCCCACCGACGGGCTACCGGAAGAAGTCGAGATGAAGTGGAGCCTGTTCTCCGACCGCATCGATCGCGTCCCGAGCGCCGCGACGGACGAGGCCGGCAGCCTGCCGTACTTCCTGTCGCCGGATGACGACGTGCTGCGGTGGGAGAACTTCCTCACCAACCCGACGGTCCCGGGACTCGTTCCGGTGCTCGAACCGCCGGGTCGCCGAAGCTGGCCCGCCCTCGTGGCGGCCATCGTGGCCCTGGCGGCGCTGATCCTGTTTGGCCGACGGTACGGTCGCGCGCTCACCTCGGGGGAGCGTCCTCCCGGCCGGGCCGTCGCGACCGCGATCCTGGGGATTGTCGTGCTCGGCGGGGCGATACCGATCGGCCTGCGGGCGGGACGGCTGTCGGAGAAGCAGACGGAGGCCATCCTCGGCGGTCTGCTTCTCAACGTCTACAAGGCGTTCGACTACCGCGAGGAAGAAGTTATCTATGACGCCCTCGCCCGCAGCGCGTCCGGAGATCTCCTGACCGAGCTGTACCTGCAGACGAGGCGCAGCCTCGAGCTGGCCAACCAGGGCGGGGCCAGGGCGAAAGTAAGCTCGGTCGAGGTGGTGGGTGCCACGAACGAGCCACTGCGCGGCGAGCCGGGGTTCAGCACGCGAGCCACGTGGAACGTCTCCGGGTCCGTCGGACACTGGGGACACGTGCACCGGAGGGTCAATCAGTACGAGGCGCAGATCACGGTGCGCGTGATCGATGACGCGTGGCGTGTCACGGAGCTCGAGGTGCTGCAGGAGGAGCGCCTCCAGGCACCGCTCGTGCCGACAGGCGCTTCCCTCCCACCCACGGGTGGAATGTGACGAATGGCCGACGCCTCGTGATCGCTGTCCCTCTCGTGACACGAACGCACGATAGCGCACATTTCGTCCGCCCATGGTAGAGGCTCGATCGTCAACACTCGTCAGGGAGGCATATATGAAGCGCTTCGCACAGCTCGCCGTTACTCTCCTCTTCATCCTCCTGGGTGCTCCTGGGTGCTCCTCGGGCAGACGCGCAGACCTCGCCCTACCGACTCGGCCTCACCGGCGGCGCGACCACGACCAGCGTTGGTGGCACGTCCGTGACTTTCGGTGACTGGAAGTGGGGTGGCGTCGCCGGCGTGTTCGGCCAGTATCACATCGCCCGCCAGACGGCTATCGGTCTGGACGTCAACTGGGTGCAGAAGGGTGGCAACAAGGTCGCCATCTCGGGCTTGGAGACACAGGACCTCAAGCTCGAGTACATCGAGATCCCGCTCACGATCGGGTACATCCAGCGCTTCAACGGCTGGGAGTCGAATCTCTTCATCGGGGTGTCGCTCGGTTTCCAGATCTCCTGCAAGCTGCAGGGCACATCGTCCGGGAGCTCCGACGACTGCGAAGACACCACGCTGCTGGAGAAGAAGACGACGGACTGGTCCATTCCGTTCGGCCTCGCCTTCGCCCGTGATTTCGGTGGCTCCCTGCTCGGGTTCGACGTCCGTTACGTGCTCGGCCTGTCGGACATCTTCGAGAGCTCGAGCGTCCGAAATCGATCCTGGCAGTTCACGGCGAAATGGGCGGTCCCGCTCGCAGGCTGATCGGAGCCGCTTTCAGAGGCTCGGCGACCGCACTCGCGGCCCCCGTGGTGCAGCCCCGCCTCCCAGAGAGGAGGCGGGGCCTTGGTCATCAGGTGCGTGACGCCGGCCGACGCTGTTGCAACGGTTGCTCGAAGGCGCGGTCAGGCCCGGGTTCTCAGGAGATCCCTGATTTCCGCCAGCAGCCGTTCCTCGTTCGATGGCTCGGGCGGTGCCTCCGGCGCTGGCGCCACCTCTTCCTGCCGCTTCATCTCGTTGAACCCCTTGACGACCATGAACAGGGCGAAGGCGACGATGAGGAAGCTGATCAGGCTGTTGACGAAGACGCCCCAGTTCAGGGTGACAGCTCCGGCCTCCTGCGCCGCCGCCAGGGTGGCGTAGGGTCCTGCCGGATCACCCGCCTGCAAGAGGGCGTAGAACTCGGCGAAGTCCACGCCGCCCAGGGCCAGCCCGATCGGCGGCATGACGATGTCGTTCACCAGCGATGAGACGATGGTGGCGAACGCGGCGCCGATCACGATGCCGACGGCCATGTCCAGCATGTTGCCCTTGACCGCGAACTCCTTGAACTCCTTCAGCATGATGGGGCCACCTCCTCTGTGGAAATGCTCGACTCAACGCGTCACTCTACGCACTCGGAAGGTCGCGCGGCAACGCGCCGCAACCGACGGTCGCAGCCACCGCGATCAGAACCTGAACAGCAGGGCGATGTTGAAGAAGCTGTCCAGCTCCTTCAGGGGCGTGAGCACGGTCCCGCCCTCTGTGCCGCCCGGTGTGTCGAACAGCGGCACAGCCTGCAACGCGGGGTCGTTCCGCCACAGCAACCGAAGACTCGGCTTGAGCGCGAGCACCGAGGAGATGTCGATCGGCAGGGCATTGTACCAGTCGAGCCGGATGTCGTCCGTGTTGTCGAGGTTCCAGTCGCCGATCAGCGTGCTCTCGAAATCCGTGCTTGCCGTAAGGTTCCAGAGCAGATCATAGCCCAGCCGGAGACCGGCGAACTTTGATTCGGTGAACGGGTTGGCCACGACCTCTTCCTCGAACGTGTACGTCACCGCGTAATCGGTCTCGAAGCGGATCGTCCCGTTGTCGATCCAGTTGTTGCCGGCGCCCGCCGCGAGCAGAAACCGGCTGTCGATGCCGGCGAACGTGTTGCGCAGCCAGTCCGTGCCGCCGATCAGGAAGAAACGCTCGCTCACGTTGTAGTCGTAGCGCGCTCGCGAGTAGTACGCCTCGGCCGTCTTCTCCGTGTTCGTTTCTTCCAGCAGCTCGAAATCATCCTGTCCCGTGCCGATGGCCACGGATGTCGTGAGCGACGACTCCGTGGTGAACCCGCCGCCGGTGAACCGGAACCGACTCACGGGCCACACGTACTCGAGCTTCCCGTCGAGGGCCAGAGTGTATGTCTCCTGGTTCCCGCCTGTCAGCAGGGCGCCGAGCTCGGCCTCGAAAGCCCACCCGAGCTCTCTCTCCGCGTCCTGCGCCGGTGCCGCCGGAGCGATCAGCGGGAGCGGCGCCACGACGGCGATCGTGACGCGGAGAAGAAGCGTGCGGAAGTTCATCGTTGCGTTCACCAGATTCAGACGAGAGTTGGGTCGGTCGAGCGCCGCGCCGGGCGACCCACCGTTGTAACGAGCCGCGAATCTCGGCGATCGGTGGCCGTAGCGCAATCTCCCTGCCCGACCCTCGCGGGGTTGCCCCGGGGACGCGCGCTCAGGGAACAGGGTAACGGAACCGGGTCGTGAGGATTACCTCGATGTGGAAGGAGAATGACTCGCCCAGACCGACCCCGGTGCCGCTTCTCGTCTG
>JBDGXC010000034.1:0-37778 GCA_039584815.1 Gemmatimonadota bacterium | reverse complement strand
TGAGCGGCCCGAGAGCCTGGTCTCGCGGCCTCCTTCACTAGGAGGAAGGCGACAGCTTGACGCCTTCCGACGCAAAAGACGCCACTTCTGATCCACAACTCTTGACAATACCTCTACTTCTAATCGCAAGTCGGTGTTCGCCAGGCTGTCTGGGGCGCAGTAGATAGTGTGCTGTCGACTCAGTTCGGCGGACACCCGCGTGTGCGGACTGTACCCCAGTTTGTACCCTGAGTATCGGTACTCAGCGGGATTTAGAAGGACTTAGAAGGAAAGCCGCCTGAGCCAAGTCCGACTGAGAAGGACTCTTAGGGACTTAGAGGGACTTAGAAGGAAACCTCAGATGGGTCTCGAGAACCGGCGCCCTCACGGGCTTCAGGGTTCGAATCCCTGCCCCTCCGCTTTATTTGACAACGACTTACGCGGGTTCCGTAGTCGTCGATCAACCTGCGTAAATTGTACTGTACCCTGATTGCACACCCGTGGAGGCTATATGGCCTCCGAAAGGTCGAGCGACGAGAGATCCAGGACCGTGTTCTCCTCCTTGTAACGTTCCCACATCTCGATCATCGATTCGAGTCGCTCGGGATGATCCGCAGCCAGATCGTTCATCTTAGCGGGATCTGCCGAAAGATTGTACAACTCCCAATTACCGGAACCGAAAGGTGGCGGCATCCACAGGATCTTCCATTCGCCGTCGATGAACGCCTTGAGTCCAAACAGTTCGTATCCGACCTCGTCTGCCCCTGCGTAGGCGGCCTCTGCGCTTCCGTCGAGCAGACCAAGTACCGACTGACCCTGCAACGTTCTGACGTCTCGACCGTCGATCTCAGTTGGCGGTTCGATCTTGGCCAGGTCGAGGATGGTCGGCATGATGTCGCGGACGTGGAAGAATGAATGGTTCAACGCACCGGCATTGGCCTGTGCGCCCAGCATCTTCGCAATGAAAGGAGATCGAATACCGCCCTCGGCCGTTACTCCCTTGAACATCCTACTGGGCGACATGCTCGCCTGCGCCCAGCCAGGTCCCATCTCGATGAACGAGCCTGGGAGTCCCCGATTCTCCATGCTGTTGTCGAAGGAGGCGGCCCACTCCTCCGTCCACTCCGGGTAGGCAGTCGGGTGAGCGCCGTTCGCCCCGTTGTCCGAGAAGAAGATGATCAGCGTGTTGTCGTACTCTCCGATCTCCTTCAAGTAGTCGAACAGCCGTTGGATCTGCCCGTCCATAAAGTCCACCATGGCGGCGTAGACCTCCATATCACGGGCAGCTTCCTGTCGACTATCTGGCGACATTTCCGCCCACGGCTCCACGGTGGGAAGGCGAGGGAATGCCTCAGCATCGTCGGGTATGATGCCCAGTGCCTTCAGCGCCTGAAGTCTTCTCTGGCGCAGCACGTCCCATCCTTCGCTGTAGGCTCCCCGGTACTTCTCGATGGACTCTGCGGGGGCGTGCAGTGGATCATGGGGCGCCGTATAGGAGAGGTATGCGAAGAAGGGCTGGCCATCGTTGCGGTCCTCCTGTAGCCATTCGAGAAGCGCATCAGTGTAGTACGTGGTCGAGTAGAAGCTCTCGGGAAGGTCTTCTACGATCTGACCGTTGCGCCGGTAGATCATCGGCTGCGGCGGAGAGAGCGGTCTCCTGTCGCTCCAGTGGCTTCCGCCGCCGGGCACGAGAATAAAGGTCTCCTCAAATCCCCTGGCATAAGGGCTGGTTTCTTCCTCGAACCCCAGGTGCCATTTGCCGGCCATGTAGGTTCTGTAGCCGTTGGACTGGAGGACCTCGGGAAGTGCCGCGACCTTGAAGTTGAGGTAACCTGCGTAGCCCGGGTAATCCTCCATCTCAGGGGTTGTGAATTCACCCATCGTTCCCAACCCCGCCTGGTGGTTGTCGACGCCGGAGAGCAGGACAGACCGCGTCGGAGAGCAGCTCGGGAGAACGTGGAAGTTCGTCAGCCGTATCCCTTCGGCCGCAAGTGCGTCTAGGTTGGGAGTCAGGATCTCTCCCCCGAAGGCCCCGATATCGGAGTAGCCCATGTCATCAGCTACAATCAGCAAGACGTTGGGCCGTTCATCATGCGCCTGTGTGCTGTCCGTATCGGACTCGGGAGCACAGGCGGCCAGCAAAGCGAAGAGGAGTGATCCAACCAATACAGCCTCGGTCTTCATCGGCCGTCTCTCCTAGATGGGAGGTTGGTGCCGGGGGGTAGGAGGAGCGTACGGAGGCGCATGCCCTTGGTCAACCAGATCACAAGAGGCTCGCGAGTGGCGGGTTTGAAGCACTCGGAGCTGGCCGAAGGACTGTACCCCAGTTTGTACCCTGACTATGGGTACTCAGAGGGACTCAGGAGGACTTAGAAGGAAAGCTCTCTGAGCCAAGTCCGACCCAGAAGGACTCTTACGGACTTACAGGGACTTAGAGGGAAAGCTCAGATCGGTCTCGAAAACCGGCGCACATTCCTCTCACAATCCTAGCCGGGTCCAACGAGCCGACCTTCCCCCGCCCGGGAGCGGAGTGCGGAAAATCCGCGCCCTGGATTTCCAGAATTTTTTTGGAGACTAATCGCCCGCCTCGATATCCCCCGGGCACGTGCAGGTGCCCCCCCGCCCCAGAATGAAGGGGGGGTATTCGGCCCAACTACTGTCGATACTACTGTCGATTGAACCCGGCATCCTGCCGTATCGGCGAAACGGGAATCCGGCAGATCGCGCCGTTTGTAGCTGTATTTGGGGTTTTCTACCGCAGATCGGATTCCCAGTAATACGCCTGATAAGCGTGAGGTCGATGGTAGTGCTCCGCGCGCCTCCGGCGTGCTCGCAACGCTGGGCGACGCGCCAAATCCACCCAGGTCCATAGTTGAGCCCCGTCCGACGGGTTTTTCCTGCATCTGAGGGCTGCCCAGTCTCAATTGAGTGAGACGCCCGGTGACAAAGGCGGTGACAAGCGATCTGTTTCGTGAGTACATCTCCGGTCCCCTTTCATTATCATAGACCAGATCCCTTTTGAACGTATCGTTGCCGAGGTAGGGCATGTCTGACCTGCTAGAGCGCCTGAAGTCAGCCCTTGCCGACCGTTATGCCATCGAGTCGGAGATCGGGCGTGGGGGCATGGCGACGGTCTTCCTGTCTCGTGACCTGAAGCACGACCGCCAGGTCGCGATCAAGGTGCTTCACCCGCGACTCTCGGCCACGGTGGGTGCGCAACGCTTCCTCCATGAGATCAAGACAGTCGCCAGTCTGAACCACCCCCACATTCTCCCGGTGTACGACTCCGGGGAGGCCGACGGATTTCTGTACTACGTGATGCCGTATGTGGAGGGTGACTCACTGCGCGACCGTCTCGACCGTGAGGGTCAGCTGCCGGTGGACGAGTCGGTCCGAATCGCCATCGAGGTGGCCGGCGGACTTGACTACGCGCACCGGAAGGGAGTGGTCCACAGAGACATCAAGCCGGGAAACATCCTCCTGTCCGAGGGTCATGCTGTGATCGCCGACTTCGGCATCGCCGGTGCCATCGAGGCGTCCAGCGAGAAGCGGATCACGAGCACGGGATTCGGGGTCGGGACACCGCTGTACGCCAGCCCTGAGCAAGCCACGGCGCAGGAGACGCTGGACGGCCGGACGGACATCTACTCGCTGGGCTGCGTGCTCTACGAGATGCTGGCGGGTGAGCCTCCTCTGACGGGCTCGACGCCGCAGATGATTCGGGCCCGGCGGATGCTAGAGACTCCTACACCCCTCCACGATCTACGGGACACGGTGCCCCCGGCGCTTGACGAGGTGATCGCCCGTGCCCTGGCTCGGGTACCGGCTGACCGCTATGCCACGGCCTCTCAGTTCGTACAGGCACTACGGGCCACTCTTCTGGCGGCGACGCCTGCAACGCAGACTAGCATGGCGACACCTGGGGTGGCAGTGACTCCCGCGGCGGTCGTCCTGGAGCCGAAGCGCGAGGTGGCTCACTGGCTGCTCCTCGCCACGACAGCTGTCGTGACTGCGGCGGTCGCGGCATGGATTTTCGCGCTGTCCTCAGGTTCAAGAGCGCCATCGGAGTGGTTCAAGTTCGTGAGCTCAAGGGACGAGGCAACCGACTCTGCGACCGGCAGCAAGACCGGCGGGGCAACAGCCGTTCGGCTTACGCAGTACGGGAGGGTCTCGGATGCGGCCCTGTCACCTGACGGTTCCTATCTCGCGTATGCGGCGGCGGAGAGTGGTGGGGGCACGCGCATCGTAGTGCGTGATGTCGAAACTGCACAGCATGAGAGAACCGTCGCTGTAATGGATGAGCAGTGGGACCTGAAGTGGCTCCCGGACGGTTCGGGCGTGACCGCCTTCGGGCTGTATATAGGACAGCGCGCTACGCTCGTCGTACCGCGGATCGGAGGTACGGTACGAACGCACATGTGGTATGGCCGTCCTCGGGTATCGCCGGACGGAACGGAGTGCCTGTACTGGCGTCTGCCGTGGAAGCACCTGCTCGTCGACAAGGCCTGCCCGGCGAGGGAAGAGTCGCTGCCGCCCGGGGGCAATGACACGATCCCAATACTGGGCACGTACGCGTGGTTGTGGGACGTCGCATACTCGCCCAGAGGGGACTACTTCGCAGTGGCGACCACGACGGGCTCAGGAAACGCAGTGATCAAGGCAGTCAGCCGCAGCGGCACCGACCAACGCCAGGTAGCCGAGGACGCGGCAGAGATCAGATCGTTGTACTGGAGGGACGACGGGCGGGTGCTGTACTACGTCCGCAACCTTCAATCGGGCTCGGAACTGATGCGGCTTGACACCTCGCCGACAGGAGAGCCAAGGGGCAAACCGGAGCCGCTGCTGCTTCTCGGTGATTCGCTCTCTGTCGCTGGTATCTCCGCCGACAGCCGAAGGCTCCTCGCGGTCAAAACCGAAGTCGAGCAGAGAATCGTGCGGATCTGGCCCGACCGGACTGGGGCTGCACGCGTGGAGCCGATACCTGGGGTCGAGGGTTCAGGCTCTTACTGGGTGTCGCCAGACGGCAAGTGGCTGGCGTTTCTTGCGAAAGGTGACGCCGGTAATGACATATACAAGATCCCCACGAACGGCGGTACGCCCAAACGCCTCACCACAACCGGAAGCGTAGAGCAGTTCGCGTGGTCGCCCGACGGCCGGATCCTGGCGTTCATCGCTCTATGGCAGGATACGCGCAGCGTGTGGTTCATCTCCGCCAACGGAGGTCCGGCCGTTCGGTTGCAGGGAAGCCGAACGAGTCGGGAACTGCACTGGGCTCCCGGACCATTGATGTATCAGATACCCGGCAACCGCAACTACCAGGTCGTCGACAGGCTGCGGATTCGGGTGGGGGACGAGTACAGGGCCTTCACGTCAGCCAACCTTGAGAACTTGGTGCTCGCAGTTGTCGAGGGGGTCGGGAGACCTCTCGTGGCGAACGACTCTGTAGGCTGGATGTTCTCCCCACGGTCGTCTCCTGACGGGCGGTGGGTGACCGTGGCGTGGATCAGACCGCCCCGTCCTGGACTGTGGAAGATCTCGCTCGCGGACTCGGATCAGATGCAGGTGCAGCTGACTTCGAACGCGGGGGAGATCTGGCCAGATGCCTGGACCCTCGACGGCAGCGCCATCTATTATCAAGTGGGCAACGAGATCCTGCTTGTCCCGGCGGACGGTAGCGGCAAACCCGAGGTGGTCCTTACGCTGCCGGCGGAGCCGAGGTACCTGTGCGATACCGTGCAGACCGGATCACGGCCGTCTTGGGTCTGTTCTGAGACTGCATCCGAGTCCGACGCCTGGCTCATCGAAAACTTCGACCCGCACATGAACTAACACAACTCGGGCCGCAGCAGGTCAGCGCCCGGTTCACGCCGGGCGCTTCGGTTTGGTGGCACGGCGGTGGGACCTGTAAGAAGACCGGAGGGATCATGTTCACGGACCTGCTGGAGGAGGCGTTGGACGCCTGGACCGATGCCCGGGAGGGCGTGATCGAAGAGGTCGAGAACATCCCGCCGGACCACTTCGACTTCCGGCCGATACCGGAGGTGCGAAGCGTGGCAGAGATGCTGCGTCACATCCTCGAGGTGTCATTGATGATGGCAGGGGAACTCACCCGCGAGGACACCGACTTCCGCCGACTTCCGTGGCCCCGGTTGCTGGCCACATACGCCGGTGGTGTGCAGCACCTCGAGGCGAAGGAGGAGCTCCTGGCGGCGTTGCGCGGGACCTTGGCTCGGGATCGCGAGCGCTTCCAAACAGTGGGCGAGCTCCACATGCTGCAGCTCATCGCGAGGTTCGACGGCCAGCTCGGGACGCGCTTGGCCTGGCTGCACCACGGCATTGCCCAGGAAATGTACCATCGAGGCCAGCTCACCATGTACGCCCGGCTGATGGGTCTCGAGCCGGCTCTCACCCGGAAGATCCGAGGCGCCTGAGGTGGTGGCGGTGACAGAGGCGGTGACAGCGCCCACCAGCGCTGGCCAGCGGTCACCAGCGCTTGACCCGCGTCGTTCGGCGCCAGCCAGCGCTCATTTCGAGCCTGATAAGCGTGAGGTCGACGGTTCAAATCCATCCGGGCCCATATGCGGAAAGCCCCGTCCGACGGGGCTTTCTGGCATCCTGGGGGGGACGCCGAGCAGGATCTTGTTCCGTTTCGCCTCCTGGGCTTCGGCCTCACAGGAATCGTGTCCGCATGGAACTCTGTGTCAGAGAGCTACGAGACAGGTGAACTGCGCGCAGGCCGATCTCTCTTCGGTGCTCGCAGCCCTGATTAAGGCTCTCGACGGAATAGAAGCTGGAACAAGAGAGCGGCACGCCGACTAGGCGTGATCATCTGCACGGGATCAGGTCTAAGGACACGGAGAGGCGACTTGCCGCTTCCGCGAAACCGAAGAGTTCCCGAAAAGAGTATCTGGTTCCCCGGCCTCGACCAAACGTCTGAGAAGATCGGTAAAGATCGGATCAGTATCCCGGCGTTCAACGGCAATACGCCGGTACTGGCTTCGTACGGCGGGGCGCAACCCAAATCTACGGTGACAGGCGTCTCACGGCACGACCTGAACGCCGACGGGCCGTTTCAGCCCGAGCGCGGGTCCCAGTCAAGGGGGCCTCGAGGCGACTATATTCTGGGGACAACTTCGAGGGGATCGGCGACGACCATTCCAGGGGTGTTACCCGAACTATTACCCGCGCATACGGACTTACAGGGACTTACTCACACGGACAACTGTGTTCCGGTAGTCCCGACTCACAGGGACACTTACGGACTTAGAGGGACTTAGACGGACAACTCCAATCGGTCTTGAAGACCGGCGCAACTCGCCTCACACCCAGCTGACCTTCCACCACACGCCAAGTGGGCGTGCGCGATCGTCGCGTGCCCCGATTGGAGTGCTTACCCTTACCCGACGCCCTCCCGCACGCCGACTCGCCTGGCCTTGGCAGGAATCTTCCCTTCCAACCGTGGGTGCCGGTGGCGATCTTAGGGCGGCGGCCGCAGACCGTCGACAGCGAAACTGGTTTGCGGTGGTGTCCACTGGGAGGACCAAGAATGGCCAGGAAGCGTGACGGCAAAGAGAACGATCCACAGCTCGAGAGCGAGAGCGGTTTCAGCAGGAGAGATTTCGTCAAGACGGGAGCCGTCGCCGGGCTGGGTTCGGCAGCTCTCTTCGGGTCGGAAGCGGCCCGGGCGCAAGGATCCGTCACCGATGCGCACGAGATAGTCTGGGACTACGACGTGGATGTTGTCATCGCTGGAGCCGGGTGTGCGGGCCTCACGGCGGCCATCCGCGCGAGAGATAACGGGGCCACGGTGCTGGTGGTAGACCAGAACTTCGACGTCGGCGGACGGATGCTGCACAGCGGGTCCTTCATGTCGCTGGGAGGGGGCGACCCGGTCCAGCTCCGGGACATGAGGGGCGAGAGCGACGTTGAAGGGTTTATCACGGTGGCTCCGGTCGAGTCTTCGGAGGAGCTCGATGACAGCCCCGATCTCCTGTTCACCGACATCACCGACTGGTCGATCGTCGACACGAAGGCACAGAGCCCCTACCGTTACAACGAACCGGAGCTGATGCGCGCGTGGGCCGACAACTGCCCGGCCACCCGCCAGTTCCTGATGGACAATTACGTGCGATTCGGCAGGATCAGTGGAACCCACGGCGGCGGCGGGCTGTCGCGCGCGCGGGGGGCGATCTGCTTCCTCATGCTGGGCGACAGGACGGACATGAAGGCGGGAACCATCACCCGCGATGACGCGGGCGTGGCCGATCCAGAGCGCACGAGCCCGTTCGCGCCGATGCAGATGTTCGACGTCAGCCGTCTGGTCGGGCCGAACGCCGTGGGCAACGGTGTCGCGCTGTCACGACCGCTGGAGTTCTCGGCCCGCGAGAAGGGCGTCGAGTTCATGCTTCACCGCCGGTTCGACGAGATCGTGCGTGAGCAGCCCTTCTCGGGCCGAGTCCTCGGAATCAGGGCCAGCTACTCGCCACGGCGACACCCCGAGACGGGAGAGGTGATGCAGAGCTACTGGCAGAACGGGAATATCGATGAGCAGCGTGAGGTGGTGAACATCAGGGCGCGCCGCGCCGTGATCCTCGCCAGCGGGGGTCACGCGGGTAATCCCGAGGTCCGCAGCATGTTCTACCCGGCCATGCGGGAACCCGCATTCCCGACGAGCGGTCACGCGCTGCTCGGTCCGCACGGTCAGGACGCCACGGCGCTAATCGCCGGATTGAGGGTCGGCGCCAATCTCTCCGGGATGCATCAGAACCTCTCCTACTCCACGACGTTCCACATCTCGACGCGCCTCGGCACCCGGGACGCCTATACCGGCATGATGCCGGGCCACCCGACCTTCGGCTTCCGCGGCTCCGCGGGAATCAATGTCGGCAGGGCCGGCTTCGAGGAGTTCATCGTCGTGAACCAGGTCGGGAAGCGATTCTTCAACGAGGTTCGCCTTCCGTTGAGGCCCGGCCTGAACCGGTACCCGGGCGACGGTGGCGCACCGGGTCGAGGGCTCGACCATACGCCGCTTGACTGGCGGAATTGCCGCAAGGAGTGGATCCGGGAGATGTACGACTACGACCACGGCCTCGATGCCGCTCTGGCGATCAACGAGGGGTCCGAGCCGCCGCATTACTACTCCGGTCCGCTGTGGGCGATCTTCGACCAAGACGCGGTCGAGCGTACGGGGTGGGAGCTGCGGTATCCCTACGTGGCCGACAACGGCTACTTCTTCCAAGCAAACACGATAGAAAAGCTTGCCGAGAAGGTGTTCGCCGGACACGAGTTCCAGCGGGTGCCGCTGAAGTACCTGGCCCAGACGGTGGCCACGTGGAACGGCTACGGGGATTCGGGTGCGGATCCCGAGTTCGAGCGAGAAGTGGATGCGCCCATGTACACGATTGCCACGCCGCCCTTCTATGCGCTCTCGATCATGGTGATCTGGCACGACTCCTATGGTGGCCTGCGCGTCAACGGACGACAGCAGGTGGTCGACATGCAGGGCCAGGTGATCCCTGCACTCTATGCGGGCGGCGAGGCGGTGGGCGGCTTCAACAAGCACGGCCTGGGCAAGGCTCACGTGCACGGCTACATCGCGGGCACGTATGCCGCCGCCGACTCGTCCGAAGGGAGCGAGTGAGTTCGCGGTGAAAACGCCGTTCGGGACCGGAACCTCCCCGCGGCCGCCGCAATGGGGACAGCGGCATGCCAAGCTGAGGATCGTGACGGGCTGTCCGGTCCTCGCGCTTCTCATTGCCCCGGTCGCGGTTGCCCAGCAAGTGATCGACGCAGACGAGCTGGAAGAGGGACGGCAGCTTTTTCAAGACCACTGCGCCCTTTGCCATAGGGAGTCCGGCGAGGGGAATCCGCCGGCCTTCCCAGCCTTGAGGGGCAATGACCTGCTCGAGGACCCCGCTCTGGTTGTCAGCCGAATTCGATGGGGCGAGGGCGCCATGCCTACATTCCCGGACCTGACCTTGGAGGAGATCGGTGCCCTGGCAAACTACGTCCGCAATTCTTGGGCGAACGACTTCGGCAGCGTGAGTAGCGAAGAAGTGGCAACGGTGCTGGGACGGCTGAAGGAAACCGACCCAGGGGCGACGGTCTGGGATGGCGTGTTCACGGAGGCGCAGGCGAAACGGGGCCAGGCGGTGTACCCGGGTATCTGTGGCAGGTGTCACGGACGCAGGTTGAACGGTGCCCCGGACGATCCAGACATGCCGCCGAGTCCCCCGCTGGCGCGGGCGAAGTTCCTCCGCGACTGGGATGGAAGATCACTTGCCACCCTGTTCGAGTTTACGCGGGCGACGATGCCTGAGAGCAATCCGGGCTCCTTGACGGACTCAGAGTACGTCGACGTCATCGCCTATATGCTCTCGGTCGGCGGGATGCCGGCGGGAGACGTCGAGCTTGTACCGAATCCGCAGAGTCTGGCCCGCGTTGTCATCGAACGTCGACCCTAGGAGGGCGGTGGTGAGAGAAGCACGTCGAGAAAGCCCTGCGCGCCTCGACTGGTATACTGTCGGTTCTACTGTCGGTTGGACCCGGCAAGATGCCGTATCGGGCGCCCGGGAGTCCGGCAGATCGCGCGGTCTATCAGCAGAAGTACGGCAAGATGCCGTGATTCAGACTCCCCGAGCCTCGCCTGATAAGCGTGAGGTCGGTGGTTCAAATCCACCCGGGCCCATTGCTGGAAAGTGACTGAGCCGCTTGAGGTTATGGCCGTGGGCGGCTCTTCTTCAAAGGGCGGGCGGGCAGCGTACTGTCAATTGTACTGTCAACAGGCACTAGATTATGCCCACCCTTAGCAACGGCTGACGGTTTGCCATTGCCGCCCGCATCCGATCTTCATCTGCCGTCTGATAGCACTTGAGAATCGTTTGCGGATCCTTC
The DNA here is from genome assembly GCA_039584815.1 of Gemmatimonadota bacterium. GTDB lineage: Bacteria > Gemmatimonadota > Gemmatimonadetes > Palauibacterales > Palauibacteraceae > Benthicola. The sequence continues at coordinate 26,906 of JBDGXC010000034.1, read as the reverse complement.
CATCCGCCGAGCTGACATAGGTCCTTCAACGGCTCCGTTTTCATTTCAGTCGCGAAGTTCCGTCTCAGGCTCTGGAATCCACGTCCCTTGAGCGGCTTGAGTCCGGCGAGCTTCACACCTTTGTTCCACCACTTGATCGGGAGCTCGCGTGAGATCGGTTCTGACGGCTTCTTAGGGGCGGGGAGTATCCAAGAGCTCCCCCGATAGCTGATTGTGCGGCCTGACACTCCCTGAGAGCCTCTATGGCAACTGGTGTCAGAGGAGTCGAGTGACGAAGGCGGATCTTGTCAGTCTCGGCTCGCCAGACGATTCGCCCGGCCTCAAAGTCAACGTCCTGCCACCTCAACTGCCGTATCGAGCTCATCCGATGCCCCGTCTCATGGGCTAGGATCAGCGCTGGTGCAATCGAGAGTATGGCTGAGGAGGTTGATTTCTGAACGCGACCAACGGGTAAGGCACCGTAAGACGGAGGCGGTGAACACAATCGCCTCGTTGGTGATTGAGATTCTCAAGCGCGATTTGCCCCGTGAGACGCGGTTTCAGTCCGCCGAGTCGGTGTCGTTTGATTTCGGGAGAAACCAAGTTGCGGTCGAGGGAAGGACTAACTTTGCTGCCAGCTCCATGGTATTGCTTAAGAACGGCTTTCACCTCGCTCTGCTCCTAGCTTCGCTTGAGCACGAGTACTTCCGGTATCCGCGTTTGGCTCTATTCGACAACGTTGAGGACAAGGGGATGGAGGTAGCTCGAAGCCACAACTTCCAGTCTGTTGTTGTCGAGCTCTCGGAGCAGGCATCCGTCGATCACCAGATCATTCTCACGACGTCGATGATGAATCCGACGCTCGAGGACGATAGCTACGTGATCGGTCCTGCTTATGACCATCAGAGGAAGAGTCTGGACATCTGACCGTATGACGCCGTCCGTGCTGGTCTACTAACTCGTACAAGACAGTAATCGGACTGTACCCCAGTCTGTACCCTGACTATCGGTACTTAGAGGGACTCAGGAGGACTTAGAAGGAAAGCTCTCTCAGCCAAGTCCGACTGAGAAGGACTCTTAGGGTCTTACAGGGACTCAGAGGGAAAGCTCAGATCGGTCTCGAAAACCGGGCATGCACTGCCGCGACATTGAGCACGCAGCGCGTGCGAGCCACCGGCGTCCTCACGACGAATCCCCTCCCCTCCGCTCCGCCTTGGCATGGGTGAGGCTGAGTCTGCATGCCGTGTGCATCCGCCTCGAGGCTACCGGTCACAACAGGATTGGCGAGTCAGCTTGATCCAACGTCTTTGCTTAGCTACCGTTAGCATACTGAGGCTGAGCAAGAGTCCCCCCTCCTTGCCGCTTGTCCTTAACTACGATAGACACGACGTCGCGCTTTCTGGCGCTCCCACAGCGGGTGTCGGAATCTGCGTCCTTTTCGGGAAACGACCGTCTGTATGGATGAAGGCGAGAAACAGAAGCAATCCCCGAGAAGGAGTCGGACCGATGGATGACATCAGGCAGGCCGTACGAGAGGCATACGGTAAGATCGCCGAGGCAGGTTCCGCTGATACGGGCTGTTGCGGCCCGGCCACGTGCTGTGGCGGTGCGAAGAACGAGGTCTCGCAAGACGCGGGCTACTCGAAGGCTGACGCCTCGGGCGTACCGGACGGGGCCGACCTCGGCCTGGGCAGTGGAAAGCCGGTGGCGCTCGCGGATCTGAAGCCGAGAGAGGCCGTACTCGACCTGGGCAGCGGTGGGGGCGTCGATTGCTTCCTCGCTGCCAGGTCCGTGGGACAGGAGGGCACGGTGATCGGGGTCGACATGACCCCCGAGATGGTCGCACTCGCCAGGAAGAACGCCGTCAAGGCCGGTGTGACCAACGTCGACTTCCGGCTCGGCGAGATCGAGCACCTTCCCGTCGCCGACGAGAGCGTGGATGTGATCATCTCCAACTGCGTCATCAACCTTTCGCCGGAGAAGGCGTTGGTCTTCCGTGACGCGTATCGTGTGCTGAAGCCGGGTGGGCGACTGGCCGTTTCGGATGTGGTTGCCACGAGGGAGCTGCCGGACGAGGTCCGTGGAGATCTGGCCCAACATGCGGGGTGCGTAGCTGGAGCCGTGACGGTTCCGGAGCTGGAGACATTGCTGACGGAGGCCGGGTTCCAGGAGATTCAGATTCGCCTCTCGGACGAGGCCGCAAGAGAGAGCTGCGGCTCGGGTCCGGGAGCCGGCGCGGAGAGCCTGGTTGTACCGGCGACTATCGAGGCAATAAGGCCCTGACCGGGCCGACTCAACCATGCAGGGAAACGTATGAAGCCGACAGTCGTCACTGAGGATCTGTGGAAAGAGCTGCACGACGGCTTGTTTTCTTTCGTCCGACGGCGTGTGGACAGCGACCCTGATGCGGAGGACATCCTGCAGGAGATCTTCGTCCGGATTCACACAAACCTCCAGGGCGTCAAGGACAGCGAGAGCATTCATGCATGGGTCTACCAGATCGCGAGGAACGCCATCGCAGATCACTACCGGGCCCGGAAGCAAGTCGCGCATGCCGCACGGGCCGCCGCCGCTGTCACAAGAGATGAGCCGCCGTTCGAGACTGATGATCTCGAACCCCAGGCCCCCGCGGAGCTTGCAGGCTGTATGAGGCCGCTCCTGGATGGGCTGCCCGATGCATACGCCGAGGCCATTGAACTGACTGAGCTTGGCGACCTGACTCAGAAGGCAGCCGCCCAGCGCCTCGGGCTCTCGGTATCCGGGATGAAGTCTCGGGTCCAGCGCGGTAGGAGTCAGCTAAGGGAGCTGCTGCTCGACTGCTGTGACGTCGAACTGGACCGCCGCAAGCGCGTGGTCGGCTACGAGGTGAACGAGGAAGCTGACGTCAGCTGCGGTGACTGTGGTTGCCAGCCGGGAGACAGGTAGGCGCGGGAGCCCCTGTGACTATGTGTCCACCCGCCGGGCATGACAAGAACTCTTCCAAAAGACGAGGTGATAATCATGACAGGCATGTCCGCGACGATCGAACAACATCATCGGCTAATAATCGCCGCGTTGGCCGGCATCATCCTTTTCTTTCTGGCCGCCTGCCTTTTCCACGATGTCATACCGATCTGTCACTTTTTGTTTGGTTGCGATCACGCAATGCACTAGCGCGGGCAGATTCGAGGCAGGCCTGCTCGTCGTTGCCGCTCGTATGGAGGGTATAGACCATGGCCAGGAAGATACTGCTAGTCCTATCTCTTTCTCTATTGGCGCTCGTCTTGCTGGCGGCTGCGTATGTCCTCAAAGAGAGCAGATCCGAGGAAGTAGCCTTCATGAACGAGCCACGCTATGAGCTCGGCGAACACCAGGGCGCTGAGGTGTGCGGGACGTGCCACGAAGAGCTCTATACGGAGTGGCGAACGTACTCACGCCATGCCGTTTCGACCTCGTCTGAATCCGTCATGGACGTCATGGAGAAGCTGGAAGAGCACTCGATCCTCAACTTCGTATTGGGCGGCAGGGACATGTGCTACGCGTGTCATGGACCCGAGGCGCCAGACGAAGGGGTCAACTGCGAGACTTGTCATGGTGTGGCGCCGTCGGATGTCCCGATCATGGAAACGCACGAGAAGAAGTACAAGCCCGGCAGAGCGCGAATGCAGGGCGCGGAGTTCTGCGCCAAGTGCCACGAGATTCCAGCGTTCGTAACTCCTTATAGCGATTGGCAGCAGAGTGAAGCCGCGGTACGGGGTCTCACCTGCCAGGCCTGTCACATGGGAGCCACCGAGAGTGGGCATGCGTATCACGGCTTCGACTCATTCGTGATGAATGAGCGCCTGTACGATGGCGACCTCAGCCTCAATGACGTTCGCTTCGACTTTCCGATCCTCGAACTGACCATCGAGAATCATATCGAGGGTCACTCCGTACCGGCCGGTGGCCCAACACGCATCCTAGCCCTGGAACTGTCGTTCAAAGATACCGAGGGTATTGAAGTGCATAGGGACATGGAGACCTTCGCCAAGTATCACAGCCTCGTTCCAGTGCTGGGATTCTGGCCGGCCAAGATCATAGCGGATACTCAACTCAAGAGCGGCGAGCAACGCCACCTGAGTTTTGCGTTGCCCCCTGAGCTCAAGGGCAAGATAGCGACGGTTCAGTTAGTCCTCAGGTTCTACGAAGTCGCCGATGAACACGAGGGAAATCTCGAAAAGGCTTATCATGTCAGCCGGCCGATCCTGGAAGAGGAGGTTCGCATTCGTGAGAGCACTCTCACGGTTAGCCACCTGATCTCAGAGCCGGCCACTGTACCCCAAACTGTACCCTGACTATGGGTACTTAGAGGGACTCAGACGGGCTTAGAAGGAAAGCTCCCGAAAGTAAGCCGTACTCAGAAGGACTCTTACGGACTTACAGGGACTTACAGGGAAAGCTCAGACCGGTCTCGAAAACCGGCGCAGTCGTTATCCGATTCGTGACGCGGAGGGACTCAAGTCTAGAACTGGAGCAGAATAGAGAGCACGACCTGAGTCGGAGACTGTCAATTGTACTGTCAACGGATCCCGACATCCTGTCGTATCGACCATTAGGGAACCCGGCAGATCGCCCCATCTGACGCGGAAACTCCGTCAAGATGTTGTGATTCGGGTCCTACAGACACGCCTGATAAGCGTGAGGTCGATGGTAGTGCTCCGCGCGCCTCCGGCGTGCTCGCAACGCTGGACGACGCGGCAAATCCACCCGGGCCCATCTGAGGAAAGCCCCGTCCGGCGGGGCTTTCTGGCATCTGAGAGGTGGGTCGTCTCAATCCGTTGAGACGGCTGGTGACAGAGGCGGTGACAAGAGATTGGCCGCCTGGACGCCCAGCGGGAGCAGCAACTACCGGTCGAAGAGGCGATCCGACCGAGTTCCGACGCGTACCGGGATGTGGTCCAGGCCCGCCTGCCTTGCCTACTCGCCGGAACCTTTCCCGAGCTGCTTGTGGTGCCGCTGCTGCCGCCGCAGGTCGCGACGACGCCGACGTGCATCGCGGGCCGATTCCCCTGGGAGCCGGATCGCGACCTCGACCGCCCCCATGCAGGCAAAGCCCTTGATCACGAGGTGGGGTGCATCGGGGTCCCTGTCGACGCCGGCCTGATCGACTCCTTCGACGGCGCCCATGAACCCGAAGCCGTGGGTCTCGACTGCCAGCCCGGGCGGCACCAAGATATCGACGCCTCCCATCAGGGTCCCGACGTACACTTCCGTCACGCCGGGTGGCATTCGGGCCTCCCGGAAGTCGAGGTCGGCCCCCCCCATCACCACAACGGTGTACAGGCGCCGGGGCGGAGTCCACTCTCCCTTTCGCTCGGAGCCGCTCATGACCGCGATCTCGAAACCGCGCTCTCGCACCGACGTCGCCGGGACGCGCGCTATCGGCGCGACCTGCTCCTGCGTGTCGTCCAATGGCCGAGTGAGAACCGGAAGCCCTTCAGATCCCGCTTGACTCGGTGCAGACCATCGAGGAGCGGCGAACAGACACGCTTGCCACCGCCGGAACGGTTATCGGAGTCACCATTGGAGCCATACTTGTCTTCTGGGCAGTCAGTTGTGCGTCGGACCCAGACCAAATCGGTTGCTGATCGCAGGGCGGCGGGCGGGATGGTGACGTATCATATATATTGAGATTCCTCCCCGCAGCGGCCACATGACTGTCTCACGCCGGAACCCCCTCCTGGTTATCGCACCCATCAGTACAGGAGGTGTCTTATGCGTTGGCGAATCCCGCTCCTTGGCCTGGTTTTGCTTCTCGTCGGTGGGGAGCTGTCTGCCCAGGATGTTTGCCCAGTTCAGGGTGTCTGGCAGCTTGAATCGATGGCGTGGGATGGAGAAGCGCTGGAGGTTGAAGACTATATGCAGATCAAGCTCGTCACTGGGTCGTATTTTGCCTGGCAGGGGGCGCAGCAGGTTGCAGACACTCTGGAGAACCACGTCGGACGCTACGGCGGCGGGACCTACCGCGTGACGGCGACGACCTACACCGAAAGCGTGGACTACTTCTTTGACCCGGGGTTGATCGGGCAGGAGATAGCATTCTCCTGCCGGGTCGAAGGCGACTTGTGGTACCACGAGGGCGACATCCCGATGATGAAGGGCGACGAGCAAACGGGGTCGCTTCATATTGCCGAGGTCTGGCGCCGGATCAAGTAGGTCTTGGACATAACCAGCGCCCGGTTCACGCCGGGCGCTTCTGCTCTGTGCTCCTGCCACAAGAGGCTCTGCAGTGATCAGAGCAGCTGGGAGCAGCTGCGACGCTTCTTGGTTTTCTATTATTTTCTCTATCCACAAGCACGGACCGGCACTCCGATGCGACCTGCAAAGGGGGTCATGCTTGGCTTCGCAGCGATCACCCTGACGGGTGTACGTGACAACGCGATGGCAGTTCGGCTTGGGTCGATGAGTCCGCGCAGGGTAATTGACCGGGACACTCTCCTCGTTCCTGAGGTGATCGAGCAGGAACCTCGGTCTGCCGACTACATCGTGCGACACCTGGTGGACCCAGTCTGGCAGGCAAGCGGTTGGGAGCGGTCGCCCAACTTCAACGATGACGATGTCTGGTCTCCTAGCTAGAGCAACGAGCTAGGCGGCGGCCTGTGCAAGAATGTGTGCAAGAATGATGTCACAAGGGGGGTGAAAGCCGTCGCATGACTTTCACACTCCTGTGAAGTTACCCGCAGAAGTCCACCTCTATTGCGAGAGCTGCTATCTATAGGCTACGCATCATAATCCCAAGGTCGCTTTGACCGGCTGGTCCGCACGCCGACTCGGCGTGGGGCTGGCCTGCCCGTCCTGTCCCTACTCGATGGCGAACGTCAGCTCGGCGCCGAGGAGCCCCTCGATCGGCAGCGTGCCGAGGTTGATGGCCTCGCCGTGTGCGACGGCCTCATTCAACTCCATGCCCCGGTGCCGGACGAGGTAGGCGACCCACATGTGACTGGCTCTCCAGCCCACGGTGCAGTGCAGTAGCACCTTCCCCTCGGACGCGGCGACCGCCTCGGCGAAGCGCGCCAAGGCTTCGGGGGTGTAGGGCGCGTCCTCACCACCAAGCGGGATGTGGACGTACTCGAGCCCCAGGCTGTCGAGGGCGGCGGCCTCGTCGTACGGCACCCGGTCCCGGTTGTCCATCTCGGGCTGGGTGCGGAGGTTGACCACGGTCGTCACGCCCTCGGACTTGAGCCAGTCGAGAGCCTCCCGGCTCGGCTGGCCACCGACGTACACGTCGCCCGCGCTCGCCAGCACGGCCTGAAAGCCCTCTACCTCGAGCTTTTCCGGAAGCGGTTCCGTACTTACGATTATGGTTTCGGTGGCCTCCGGCGTCGTCGTCTCCTCCTGCGCGGTGTCGCAGGCAGAGGCGAAGAGCAGCAGTGTGCAGGGGGCAAGCCACGCAGCAGAGAAAACACGACGGGTCATGTCACCGCTCCATCCCGGATGAATAGCTCTCGCCCACTACGGTAACCCGCGCGATTCGCTGGGAGAAGACAGACCAAGTGAAACCAAACCTGAACCGTCCTACCCCGCAGATCGAGGGCAGACATGAAGGACGGTCCAGACGACTCGTCAGCGTGCTCGCACGCCGAGTAGGCGTGTGTGGCCAGGCTGACCTCCCGGGCGCTCTAAGCCGATCGCCCCGATCTCCATTCCGCTCCTTTTAGGGACGTCATATCATGGACAGATGGAATCCCTCGTCCTGAAGCCCATGGATGGTTCTTTTCTCCTTTGGCGGTGTCTCCATGACGGCCCTGTCACCCGGGAGAATCTGGACGTTCCACCTGATGAGTCGCCTCTCCCGTTTCGAGAGACGGCCATTTCCCTTCTGAAGAGACTCACGAGTCTCTATGGGAGTACGGCCATTCTGGCTTGGGAGGGGGAAAGGGTGGTGGGGCTTCTCCGCTTTGTTCCCAAGGTGGTCTCCCAAATGGAGGGCTGTGGGGGATTCTGTCTCCTTATGCCACATCCGGCAGGTCCCAGAGAGGATTTCCCCCAAGGTGTTCTTCCCTCCAAGGAGACCATCGAGGACAGGACCCTGATGGTCACCTGCATGCAGCTTCTTTCCGACCGACAAAGGGAAGGGGTTGGCCGTGCGTTGGTGGAAAGGCTCAAGTCCTGGGCGAGGGGCGAAGGATGGGAGGCCATTGAAGCGACGGCCTATCAGGATCTTCCCCTTGTCTTTGAAGTAACGGGCAATGCCGGCCGAAACTGGTGGGAGGGCCTTGGGTTCCGAGTCATGGAATCCCAGGAAGAGGAGGTTATGAAAGACTACGGCGAATTCCTCCGAACCCTGGAAACCCAGGCCAGGGAGAAGGGGATGGAGCCCAAGGCGGTCACTCAGAAGTTCATCATGAGGTGGGAGGCCTAGCGGGACTCAGACGGACTCACACGGACAGCCGGATTCCGGTAGCTCCGACTCACGGAATCCGTCCTGAAAACCGGCGTACTGACCCTCGTCGCAGTCATGGCTATTGCCGCACGCCAAGTAAGCTTGCGGTCGGTAGGAACTCTGGCACTTGCTAGGAGTGCAATCATTGCACGCCTGGGTCGGCGTCTACGAAGATCCGCTTGAGCCACATCCAAGAAACGGGCGAAATCCTCGTCGGTCGGGTCCACGGCCTCCCTGACTCGAATCGATCCCAACGAAGTCGAGTTCTCGAAGAGGTCTTTCATGATGTGTCGAGCAGTCATTTCCGACTCTGTATTGCCTCGATAGCGCTCGATCTCTTCATACTCGGATTCGGTCAACAGGGGCTACCGTGTTGAAGAGATCCTCCGCGTGGTTTGCTCCAAGTTGAGTCGTGTCATCGTCGATCCTGTCACGTAGAGCGTGGAGTTTGAGCAATAGCACGGAGTAAGGGTGTGGCAGCTCAACACTAGCGCCGTTCAGCTCTCTCCGGGTCGTTGACCAATGAATGGTCTCAGCCTCAGGAGTGACCCTCGCGTGCAGACCGTTATAGTCTCTGGGACGAATCCTGACCCTATCCTCGTCTGCTCCCTCAACGAGGGCCGGCGATCGTCGTGTCGGCACGGCTCGGTATGGAGGCGCGCGCTTTGCTCTCGCGCTTCCTGGTCGAGGGTGCGATCGAGACTCTCCCCTTCGGCGAGGCCCACTTTGGCGTCGCCGTCGGCGCGTGGCTCCGCTTCGGACGAGGACGGCACCCCGCGGGCCTGCACTTCGGAGACTGCCTCACGTACGCGACGGCCCGGGTGGCGGGTCGCCCGCTGCTCTGCGTCGGAGAGGACTTCGGTCGCACGGACCTCGCCCTCGCCGGAGCAGTGTGCGACCGGAGAACATGGCACGGCCAGACGCGGCGGTGCCGCTTCTGGACGATACCTTCCTGAACAAGCTGCCCCCGGTACTCGCCTGCCCATCCGCCCACCACCCGGCATGTCGACAGGGGCCCGCGTGCGTGTCTATACTGGATCGACGCAGCGGCGGCGGAGGTGTCCCGCCCGCCACCCGATCCCCTGTGAGAGGTGCCATGTCCCGTCCGGCGCACCAGCGTTCCCTGTGGAAGGTCCTCGGCTTGTACGCGGCCGGCTCCTGGGTCCTGCTCCAGGTGATCGACGTGCTCACGCAGAACATCGCGCTCCCGCCGTGGGTGTTCACGCTGACGCTGACGCTGCTCGTCATCGGGCTCCCGATCACAGCGGCGACGGCGTACTTCCAGGGAATCGGGCGGTCGGCGGACGTGCCCGGGGCCGGGCTCGGGCCGGCCGGCGCTGCCAGCCCCCGGCGCCTGTTCACCTGGAGAAACCTGTTCATGGGCGGTGTCGCGGCGCTGGCCCTGTGGGGCGTCGCCGTGACCGGCTGGGTGGTGGCCGGAGCACGCCAGACGGAAGACTCCGAGTGGGACCTCGTGACCGGTCTCGACGAGATACGGCGCCTCGTCGGCGAGTACGACTACCCCGGTGCCAATGCCATCGCGCGCGAGCTGGACGGCGTGATCAAGAACGATTCGGTCCGCGAGTCCGTGTGGTCCGAGGTGTCGCGATCGGTGACGCTCGAGACCGATCCGCCCGGCGCTGTGGTACTCCGGCGCGACTACTCACCGACCGACGCCGAGTGGGAGGAGCTGGGCCGCACACCGATCGAGGTGGCACGGTTCCCGTTGGGCCTGTCGCGCGTCCGGTTCGAGCTGGAGGGGTATCTTCCCCGCGAGACCGCCGATTTTTCGGGCCGCCTGGCCGCCTCCCCTCCCTTCCGGCTCGACACCGAGGAGACGCTGCCTCCCGGCATGACGCGTGTGAGCGGCGGCTCCGCGAAGATCTGGGCCCCGGGCCTCGAGCAGCTCGACAGCCTGGCGCTGGCCGATTTCTTCATGGACGTCCACGAGGTCACCAACCGCCAGTACAAGGAGTTTGTGGACGAGGGCGGCTACCGCGACCCGGCCTGTTGGACGCACCCGTTCGTGCGGGACGGGCGGACGCTGACCTTCGAAGAGGCGATGACGGCCTTTGTCGACCAGACGGGACGTCCCGGCCCGAGCGGCTGGGAAGTCGGTGCCTATCTGGGTGGCGCGGACGACCTTCCGGTGGGCGGCGTAAGCTGGTACGAGGCGGCAGCGTACGCCTGCTCCGCCGGCAAGGCCCTTCCCACCGTGTACCACTGGTACATGGCCGCGGACCCGTTCAGCAGTAATCACGTGGTCCCGCTGAGCAACTACGACGGGCAGGGCCCGGCGCCCGTAGGCCAGTACGGCGGCGTGACGCGGGACGGCGTGTACGACATGGCCGGCAACGTCCGTGAGTGGACCCGCAACGCGGACGGCGAATCGCGCTACAACCAGGGTGGAGGCTGGGACGACCCGGAGTACGCGTTCAACGACGCCATAACATCGCCCGCGTTCGACCGTTCACCGGGGAACGGGATCCGCCTCGTCATGTACCCCGACACTACGAACGTCGCCGCGGCGAGCGCTCCGATCGAAAAGGCCTTCCGCGACTACTACGCCGAGGCCCCGGTGTCGGATGAGGTGTTCGAGGTGTACCGGCAGATGTACGCCTACGATAGCACGGCGCTGAACGCCGTCGTCATCAGCTCCGATACGACTGCCACGTACATCCGCGAGCGGGTCGAGATGGACGCTGCCTACGGCGGCGAACGCCTCACGGCCTTCCTCTTCCTGCCGGTGGATGGAACCGGTTCGCCTCCGTATCAGGCGGTCACGTTCTTCCCCGGGTCGAACGACCTGTACAAGCGCTCGTACGACGAGCTGAACATCCGGTTCCTGGACTTCGTCCTGCGCGGCGGGCGCGCCGTGGTATATCCGATCTACAAGGGCACCTACGAGCGCGGCAGCGACCTCCGGTCCGACATCCAGGACGAGACGAACCTGTACCGCGACCATGTGATCGCGTGGGCCCGGGACATCGGGCGCTCCATCGACTACCTGGAGACGCGTCCCGACATCGACGCGGAGCGCCTCGCCTACTACGGGATCAGCTGGGGCGGCGTGATGGGCGGGATCATGACGGCCGTCGAGCCGCGCTTCAAGGCAAGCGTCTTGGTGGTCGGCGGCCTCGAGATGCAGGCGGTTCAGCCGATGGCCGACCCCTTCAACTTCTTACCCAGGGTCACCCTGCCGACCCTGATGCTGAACGGCCGCTACGATTCGTTTTTTCCCCTCGCAACGTCGATCATGCCCTTCTACGAGAATCTGGGCACGCCCGAGGCGGACAGGAAGATCATCGTCACCGATGCCAACCATTTCGTGCTCTCCTACGAGGCGAATCTGGCCATCGCGGAGTCGCTGGACTGGCTGGACGGGTACGTCGGGCCGGTGGAGTAGCGTCGACGACCCCTTCTTGAAGCGGCGCTTCGTGGCTGCCTGATGCGGTGCGCCGTCCCTGATTGAAACAGTCCGACAACAGGTCATCCCGGGCCTGCCAGTTTCGGGAAGATATCTTCCTGAAGTCGTCGGAGCCTCTTGGAGGGGTATCGTCCGCTCTTTCGTGCGTCGTTGACCCTTGCTTCTTCAGAGCGTGTGTGTACTATATGTGTATGTGCATAATATATCTGTATCAGCTCCGGATTCCCCGCCCCGCTTGAGGCTTCCATGAGCACCAGAATCCACATCGTCGTGGAGCCGGCGGAGAAGGAGCGGTTCCGGGCCCGGGCCCGGCAGGAGGGGTTGACATTGAGCGAGTGGCTGCGGGACGTCGCGCGGCAGGCCCTCGTGCGCGGCGAGGGTGGCACCGAGATCCGGACCGTCGACGAGCTGCGGGAGTTCTTCAAGCGATGCGACGAGCGCGAGAAGGGCACGGAGCCCGACTGGGCCGCCCATCGCCGGGAGATCGAGGAGTCCATCCGGGACGGGATTCCCGACGCGTGATCTTCGTCGACGCGAACGTGCTCATGTACGCCGTGGGGTGTGAGCATCCGCTCCGGGCTGAGGCACGGGCCTTTTTCGAGGAGAGCCTGGCCTCGAACGAGGCCCTGGTCACGTCCGCTGAAGTGCTCCAGGAACTGCTGCACGCCTACCTTCGAGCCGGCCGCTTCGAGACGCTCGACGCCGCCCTCGTCCTGGCGCGGGCCCGGATCCCCACGGTATGGCCGGTGGAGCCCGAGGACGTGCACCTCGCTCGTCTTCTGGTGGACCGGCATCCGGGCCTCGGGGCCCGAGACCTGCTTCACGTCGCCTGTTGCTCGAGACGTGACGTGACCCGAATCCGCACCTTCGACCGCGGACTGGCGGTGGCGTTCGCCTGAGGTACCTCGTTGATCTTCCCCTGAGACTGCTGCGTACCTTCCGCGTGCCCCCAACGCCGAGGTTGCTGAAATGATCATAACTAGTCACCTTGTGACTATGAATGATCGTGTGGGCGTGGCAGAGCTGAAGGCACGGCTGTCGGAATACCTGCGTCGAGTGCGGCGCGGGGAGACGATCACGGTCCTCGACCGGGAGACGGAGATCGCCCGCATCCTGCCGCTCGCCGACGCCGACCTCCTGACGGTTCGCCCCCCATCGGAAGGAGCGGCCCGGCTTCAGGACGTTCTCCTTCCCCTACCCCTCGAGCGCGAAGTGGATGTGCTCGAGCTGCTCCGGGAAGAGCGGCAGGCGGACCGGTGATCGCCTATCTCGATGCCTCGGTCCTGCTGCGGGTGCTTCTGGGTCAGCGTGACCGGCTGACCGAGTGGCCGGACATCGAGCTCGGTGTGGGTTCCGCGTTGGTCGAGGTCGAGTGTCTGCGCGCCCTGGATCGCCTGCGCCTGCGCGAGGGTCTGCCAGCGGAGGAGATCGCGGTCTGCCGCGAAGCCGTGTACCGGCTCACGGCCGGGATGGAAGTGGTGGAGCCCACGTGGCCGGTGCTCCGCCGCGCAGGTCAGCCCTTCCCCACCTCCCTCGGAACGCTGGACGCCGTGCACCTGGCCACCGCTCTCCTGTGGCGCGACACGCGGGGCGAGGATCTGACGCTGGCGACGCACGACCGGGCGCTGGCCCTCGCGGCGCGGGCGTCGGGGCTGCCGGTGATCGGCACCTGACGCGAAGGCGGACCGAGCAGACCCTGCCCCGTGCGGCGGCGACAGCCCCTCGCTGTGAAACATTGCCGCCGTGCTCGCGGTATGCGATCCTGACCGAGGCAGGCCAACCGGTCCACGCCGGGTCGGATCCCCGGGATCCTGGAGACAAATGAGGGCAACGGTGAATCACCGCACGGTTGTGGTCCTGATCGTACTCGCCGCGACGATCGGCCCGGCCGGCGTGCACGCGCAGCAGGAAGCGGACGCCAAGCCCACCACCCTCTCGCCCGCCGAGTTCGAGGCTCTCTACCGCGCTCGCACGGAGAGCGCTCGCATGCGGTTCACAGAGGCGGACGTCGAGTTCGTCACCGGCATGATCGGTCACCACGCCCAAGCGATCGTGATGTCGAGGCTGGTCCCCACGCATGGCGCCGGCTCTTCGGTTCAGACCCTGGCGGCTCGCATCACCAACGCCCAGCAGGATGAGATCGCTCTCATGCGGCGTTGGCTCGAGGATCGAGGACAGCCGGTCCCGCAGGTGCGGATCGACGGCTTGAACCTCGAGATCAACGTGAGGACACCGACGGGCCAGCCGCACCGCAGCCACGGGCACGCCATGCCCGGCATGCTCACGCAGGCGCAGCTCGAGGAGCTGGACGCCGCGCGCGCGCTGGAGTTCGACCGCCTGTTTCTGACGTACATGATCCAGCACCACGGAGGCGCCGTCACCATGGTGGATGACCTCCTCGCGGTGGATGGAGCGGGTCAGGACCGGGCAGTGTTCAAGCTCGCCTCCGACATCCAGGTGGATCAGATCACCGAGATCGAGCGCATGAAGCAGATGCTGGACACCATGGCCGAGCAGGGCGACGGCCGTTGACCATCCCGAATTCGATCCACTTCCAGACACAGCCAGAGGAATCCCGATGAGACTTGGAGCCTCCCCGTCGTTCCACGCCGACTCCCGAGGGATCGCGGTCCGCTTCCCTTCCCTGTGGCTCGCCGCCGGGATCGCCGGCCTGCTCGGCATGACCGCCTGCGCCTCCTCGGGAAGCACCTCGAGCGCGACCGGGTCCGACATCGTCGGCGCCGGTCCGAGTGGTGAACCGCTGAAGACGGCCCCGACCGAGGAAGAGCAGGTGCGGATGCCGAGCGCCGACCCGCGCGTCGGACTGGCGCCGGGGCTGCTGGACGCCGGCGAGGCGATCTGGAACCTGCGCCTCGTGTCGACGACGCTGCCACCGGAGGCATTTGTCGGAGTCACCAACTCCGACCTCGCGTTCACCGGCCAGTACGTCATCCAGGGGAACTACAACGGCTTCCAGATCTGGGACATCTCGAATCCCGCCGAGCCCTCCCTCGTGAAGGACTACCTGTGCCCGGCGTCGCAGAGCGACGTTTCCGTGTTCAGGCACCTGCTATTCGTCTCGGGCGAAGGCCTGGGGGGACGCCTCGACTGCGGGACGGAGGGAGTGCCCGAGAAGGTCAGCGAGGATCGCCTGCGCGGGATCCGAATCTTCGATATCAGCGAAATTCGGAACCCGAAGTACGTCGCCAACGTGCAGACGTGCCGCGGCTCACACACCCACTCGGTGCTGGTGGATCCGAACGATCCGGACCACGTCTACGTGTACGTTTCGGGCTCCGCGCCCGTGCGTCCGGAGGAGGAGCTTCCGGGCTGCTCCGGTCTGTCGCCGGACGAGGACTCGAGCACGGCACTGTTCCGCATCGAAGTGATTCGCGTGCCGCTCGCACACCCGGAACGGGCGGAGATCGTGAGCTCGCCGCGCATCTTCGACGACCTGGTCGCGCCGCCTCAGCACGGCCCGAGCGCGGCTGACCTCGTCGCGCTGGAAGAGGCACGCCAGCGAGGGGCGTTCATCATGAGGGTCCGGGGCCAGGAGAGGATCCTGTCCGACGCGTGGGTCGCAGATCTGCTGGAGGAGATCGTGGAGGCCCGAGGCGGATCCGGGCCGCCCACGGCCGCCGACAGCGCGGCCTTGCGCGAGGCCCTGCCCGAGATCGCCGAGCGCAACGCAGGCGGACCCGAGGGCGACGGCCCGCGTCCCGGACCCACCCAGTGCCACGACATCACCCTGTACCCGGAGATCGGGCTCGCGGGCGGCGCGTGCGAGGGGTACGGGTTCCTCATCGACATCTCCGACCCGGTGAATCCGAAGCGCATATCCGCCGTGGCCGACTCCAACTTCTCGTACTGGCACTCGGCCACCCTCAACAACGACGGCACCGCTATCCTGTTCAGCGACGAGTGGGGAGGCGGCGGTGGGCCGAAGTGCCGCGCGGATGACCCGTACGAATGGGGAGCGGACGCGATCTTCACGGTCGCCGGCGGCGAGATGAGCTTCCAGAGTTACTACAAGATTCCGGCGCCCCAGACGTCCGAGGAGAACTGCGTCGCCCACAACGGGTCGCTGGTCCCCATCCCCGGCCGCGACGTGATGGTTCAGGCGTGGTACCAGGGGGGCATCTCCGTGTTCGATTGGACGGACCCCGCCCACCCGGTGGAGATCGCCTTCTTCGACCGCGGCCCCGTGGAGGGGGAGCGGATGGTGTTTGGCGGCACGTGGTCCGTCTACTGGTACAACGGCCTGATCGTGAGCTCGGAGATTCTGCGCGGCCTCGACATCCTGGAGATGACGCCGAGCGAGTTCGTGTCGGAGAACGAGATCGAGGCGGCCCGGTCGGTCACCTTCGACCACTTCAACGTTCAGGGACAGCAGAGGTTCGTGTGGCCTGCGACGTTTGCGCTCGCACGGGCGTACGCGGACCAGCTGGAGCGATCGGGCGGCCTGTCGGCGGACGGCGTGGCTTCGGTGCGGCAGACGCTGGACGGAGCGAAGAACGCTTCGGGTGCGGAACGCCGGCAGGCCCTCACGGAGCTGGCGACGTGGCTGGAGGGCGAAGCGGCCGAGTCCGCTGACGCTGCGAAGATGGGGCTGCTGGCGGACACTGTGCGGGACCTGTCGGCAATGTGATTCGTTGCGGACCCGCCCCCGTAACATGGCCTGCTTGATCTGAGCGCCCGGCACTTCGCCGGGCGCTTTTCGTGCAGGGCCACCCGGTTTCCCGTTCAGGCGCTCTTCGCTCTCGGGAAGATATCTTCCTGGATACGACCGGTCACTTCAGAGGGGTATACATCGGGCATTCCCGGCCGGTCGCTCCATGTACGGCGCTCCTCACCGCCGACTGAACGTCCGCGCGAGCGGGTGGCGACGTGATCGGTCCAACCTTCGACGGAATCGCGGTTCGTGACGTGAAGCGAGACCACGAGTCGCATCCCCGCTTTCCCTGGCGGCCCTGCCTCCTCGTGTTCGTGATCGCGCTCGCGATCCGTCTGTTCTTTCTGAGCCGGCTCCCCGCAGATGCGCTCCATCCGAGCGCCGACTGGGAGCTCGACGCGATCGCGATGTCGGTCGTCACAACAGGCCAGTTCGCCGACCCGTACGTCGTTCCGACCGGGCCGACTGCCCACCTGCCTCCGATCCCTCCACTGATCCTGGCACTGATTTACATGGTGTTCGGAATCACGCTGGTGGGCGGGATCGCCGGATGGCTGTTCCGCATTACCTTCCAGTCCGCGATCTGGGGGCTCCTTCCGTGGATCGGCGAACGGACCGGACTCGGGTGGAAGGCGGGGTTGACGGGAGGGCTCGCCGGGGCGCTGTTTCCGCAGTGGATCGCGCACGGGGAGGCGCTGGCCTCGGTGCTCATGGGTCTCCTGGTGCTGGCGACCATCCGGCGCTGGGGCTCGGTTCCCCGGCCGCCAGCATCCCTGCTCTTCGGCGCGGCGTTCGGAATCTCGTTCCACGTCCAGCCGGTGTTTCTTCCCGTTCTCCTCGGCTACCTCGCCTTCGAGGTGTGGCGGCGATCCGACCGGGCGAAATGGGGCTCCGCGGGGCTCGTTCTGGTCGGTGCGCTGCTGGTCAGCATCCCGTGGGGCGTGAGGAACTACCGGGCCTTCGACGCGGTGTTCTTCGTCCGCAGCAACCTCGGGCTCGAGCTCCGCATGGGGAACCACGAGGGCGCCACTCCCGCGATTGACGACCCCCACTTCCACAACTGGCCGCCGCATCCGCGCACGCATCGCGAGGATGCGATCAAGATCCGGGAGTGGGGCGAGGTCCCGTACATGCGCGACTCCGGCCGGCAGGCCCTGGAGTGGATCGGCTCACATCCGGGAGAGTTCACGCGCCTGACCGCGAAGCGCATCGGCTACTTCTGGCTCGGTCCCCTGGACGATCCGCGCACCGCGTTCCTGTTCGCTACCCTCACGGGGCTGGCGGTCGTCGGCGCGATCCGTGCCCTGCGCCGGCTCCCGGCGACCCGGTCGGCGGCCCTGCTGATCCCGCTCCTGGCCTATCCGCTGATCTACTACCTGGTCCCGTGGCAGCGCCGCTACCGCTTCCCGATCGAGTGGATCCTGTTCCTGCTGGCGGGTGCGGCTCTGTGGTCGTGGAGCGAGACAAGACAGAGGGCCCGCTCGCGGTAGGCAGCCGCGCCTGTCCGCGCTCCGGAAGACGACTCGCGCACACCGCCGCCCCTAGCCGGAGCGCACGTCCTCCGGCCGGATCGGCAGCCGCCGCACTCGTGTGCCGGTGGCGTCGAACACGGCGTTGGCCACCGCCGGCATGATGCTCGGGAAGGCCATCTCTCCGAGTCCGCTCGGGGGCTCGGTGCTGGGGACGAAGTGGATCTCGATCTCGGGTGCTTCGTCGACCGGGAGCAGCGGATAGCCGTCGAAGTTCCCCTCCACGACGGCGCCGTCCGCGATCGTGATCTCCCCGTACAGCGTCGCGCTCAGCCCGTGCAGGATGCCTCCCTCCACCTGCGCCCGCGCACCCGGCGGGTTGATCACGATGCCGCAGTCCACGGCGCACACGACCCGCTCCACCCGGAGGTTGCCGCCGTCATCGACCGCTACCTCGGCGATCTGCGCGACGTAGGCTCCGAACATCATGTGGGCTGCCACTCCGCGGCCGCGGCCCTGCGGCAGCGGCGTGCCCCAGTCGCTGCGGGCAACGGCGAGGTCGAGGACGCTCCGCAGCCGGCCGGTGCTGAGCGTCGGGCCACCGTGGTCGCGGTACGGGAGGTCACGCGGCTCGCCGATGATGTCGCGCCGGATCTCCACCGGGTCCTTCCCCGCCGCGTGCGCGATCTCGTCCAGGAAGCACTGCTCCACGAACGTATTGGCGTTCTTGCCGGGTCCGCGCAGGGCACCGGTGGGCACGCTGGTCTCGGCCGGCGAATAGGCGAGACGGAAGTTCGGCACTACCGCGCCCGGCAGGGCGTCGGGGAACACCTCCGTCTCCGCCGCCGTGTCCTCGTCCCCGCGGAACGCGTGACGCGACGTCGTCGAGACGTGCTCCTTCCAGGCGATCAGCTCCCCGGCGCCGTCCATCCCCGCGCTCAGGCGGTACAGGCCGGCGGGCCGGTAGTAGCCGTGGCGCACGTCGTCCTCGCGCGTGCACACCACCTGGACCGGTGCGCCGACGGACTGCGACACGGAAGCCGCTTCCGCCGCGTAGTCGGCCATCAGGCGCCGCCCGAACCCACCGCCGGTGCGCACCATGTGCACGGTGATCGACGCGCGAGGGAGACCGGTTGTCGCCGCGGCGAGGGCCAGGCACATCCCCGGCACCTGTGTCGGTGCCCAGATCTCGCACTGGCCGTCGCGCACGTGGGCCACGCAGTTCATCGGCTCCATCGTCGCGTGGTACAGAAACGGGACCTCGTACACGGCTTGGAGCCGCGTGGCGGCGCCGGCGAGGGCGCCGTCGACGTCGCCCTCCTCGCGGATGATGTCGCCGGTCTCCAGCGTGAGTCGCTCGAACTGGGCCCGCAGGCTCTCTGTGCTCTCGTTCGCGTGTGGTCCGGGTTCCCATTCGACGATGAGCGCCTCACGGCCCTTCATCGCCGCCCACGTGCTGTCGGCCACCACGGCGACGCCTCCGGCCATGAACGCGGGATTGCGCAGCGGCTTCACCTCGACGACGTCACGCACGCCGGGCACCCCGCGCGCGCGGCTGGCGTCGAACGAGCGGACGCGGCCGCCAAACGTCGGCGCCCTCTCGAGGACCGCGTACAGCATGCCTTCGATTCTCAGGTCGAGGCCGTACTCGGTGGATCCCGTGACGATGTCCGCGAGGTCCACGTCGCTCCTGGGCGTCCCGATGATGCGGTACTCGGCCGGGTCCTTCAGCGGCACCGCCTCCGGGTCGGGCGCCTCGAGCCCAGCCGCTTCGTCCACCAGCTCCCCATAGGAAATCTCGCGCTGCCCGGAGCCCTCTCCGTGCCGCACGGTTCCGTCGATCGCCGTGCACGCAGCCGGTTCGACGCCCCATCGTTGCGCCGCCGCGAGGATCAGTAGCTCGCGCGCCGCCGCCCCCGCGATGCGCAGCCGGTCCCAGTTCGTGGATACACCCGTGCTGCCGCCCGCGTACTGGGGGCCGAAGCGGCCCGGGTCGTAGGGCGCCTGCTCCACGCGCACGTCCTCCCAGGCCACTCCGAGCTCCTCGGCGACGATCATGGGGAGTGAGGTCCGCACCCCCTGCCCGAGCTCGGGGTTCTTGGCCAGGATCGTGACCGTGCCGTCGCGGTGGACGGTGACGAAGGCGCTCGCCTGGAGCGAGTCCGCCGGCCCGGGCGCGCCCGCTGCCACGGCGGAGATGAGGCCGTCGTCCCACGGAGCGTACAGGGCGACCACCAGCCCTCCGCCAGCGGCGGCCGAAACCTTGAGGAACTCGCGTCGAGATGGGCGCGTCGGCTCGGACGGCTTCCTGGAGCCTGTGGCGGTCGCCGAGATCGCCTGATTCACCCGCACCGAAGCGCTCATCGGTCACCTCCCCCACCGGCCGCCCGGTGAATGGCCCTCCGGATCCGAAGGTGGGTGCCACACCGGCACAGCACCCCCCGCATGGCCACGTCGATGTCCTGGTCGTCGGGGCGCGGATTCCCGGCGAGGAGCGCAGCCGCTGCCATGATCTGCCCGGGCTGGCAGTATCCGCATTGCGGCACGTCCTCTTCGATCCACGCGGTCTGCACGGGATGGCGGGTGTTCGCGGACAGGCCCTCGATCGTGGTGACGTCGGCTCCGGCCAGCGCGGAGGCGGGGATCACGCAGGACCGAACGGCGGACGGCGAGCCGTTTCGGTTCACGTGGACCGTGCACGCCCCGCACAGGGCCTTGCCGCATCCGTACTTGGTGCCGGTAAGTCCGAGCGTGTCTCGCAGGACCCACAGCAGAGGGGTGTCCGGCTCGACGTCGACGGTTTGCGTCCGGCCGTTTACGGTCAGCGTGATCGAGGACATGTCGGTGTCCTTTCGGCGCGTCCGGCGAGGTGGATCAGTCGTGGGAGCGACTCGCTGGTAGTACGGGCGGAGGGACCGGTCGTTCCCCCCGGGGTAGGCCGGCGCCCTACTCTCCCACCAGCGCCTCGAACCGCTGATCCCCGCGTAGCGCGTCCCAGGATGGATCCAGGCGCAGCGACCAGGCCGACTGGTTGGATGGAATCGAGAGCAGGAGCTCGAGCTGGTCGATCGCCTCGTCCGTCCGCCCCGCCATGGCGTAGATGCGGGCCAGGTCGTACACGCGCCACGTGCCTCGCCACGCCTCGCGTTCGGGCGGCATGAGCCGGAGGCCCTCCTCGCCCTCCCGGATCGCCTCCTCGTTTCGGCCGAGGCCGGCCAGCGCCAGGCCCAGGGAGCTGCGGTACCGCGGCTCCGTGGGGTCTCTGTCGACCAGGGCCTCGAGGATCACCCGCGCGGAATCGAACGCGACGCGGGCCGCTGCCGCGTCTCCCGTCAGTCGCTGAGCGAACGCCAGGCCCAGCGGTCGGGGGACGTACCAGAACTGGTTGCTGTACACCCCGTCGGGCCATTCCTCCACCGCCGCGATCGCCGCCGCGGGGTCCCGCACCAGCATCTCGAGTTGGAAGGAAGTGTACTCGTCCCTCGGGGCGTACACGCCGAGCTTCCTCGCCTCCAGGAGCCACCGGCGAGCGCCAGCCGTGTCGCCCGCCGCCGCGACCCGAATCTCGGCCAGCTCGTGATACGCGGTGGCTAGATCGGGCTGCACCTCTATGGCCCGAACATTCAGGGCCTCTGCCTCGTCGTATTCCCGCAACAGGCCGTGCGTCTCCCCGACGGCGGTGAGCGCGTTGGCGTCGCGCGGCGCGAGCTCGGCGGCACGCTGGTATCGCGCGAGCGCCCCACGAAGATCACCTTTGCGGCGGAGGATGTCTCCTGCGAGCGACACGAAATCCGACTCGTTGGGACGGCTCTCCAGCGCCCGCTCGACCTCCTCCATCGCGCGATCGTAGTCGAGCCGCGTGCGGTAGTAGTAGTGGCCGCGGGCCCAGTGGCCCTCCGCGAGGCCGGGAGCCAGCTCGAGGGCGCGGCGGGACAGCTCGTCCGCCGCCGCCACGAGCGAGTCGGACCGATCGAGGAAGAACCAGAACCGTTCGGTCGCGGTCACCGCCTTGAGCGCCCAGGCCTCCGCGAACGAGGAATCGCGTTCGATGGCCCGGGACACGAGCCGGTCGGTGGCGCCGAAACTCACCTCGTCGCTATATCGGCGGCGTTCTCGCGCCTCCTGGTACAGCTCGTACGCCTCCAGGTCCTCGGTGGGCAGGCGCCCCAGGCTCTCGCGCTCACCCGCGGTGAGGTTCGCCTGCAGCGCCCCGGCGATCGACGTCGCGATCCGGCTCTGCACATCGAAGATGTTCGCCGTCGTCAGCTCGCCGCTGTACTGCTCCGCCCACAGGTGGGCGTCCGTGTCCGCGTCGATCAGCTGTACGTTGATCCGGTAGCGCTCCCCCGCCCGCTGCACGCCTCCCTCCAGGACCGTCCCCACGCCCAGCTCGCCGGCGATGTCCCGCACGTTCTTCGTCGTGTTCCGGTATTCGAGCACCGAGGTGCGCGAGATTACCGTCAGGGCCCGAATCTTCGACAGCTGCGTCAGGAGGTCGTCGTGGATTCCGTCCACGAAGGGCTGCGTCGCGTCATCTCCACTCAGGTTGGCGAACGGAAGGACGGCGATCGAGGCCTCGGGCGGGCCGGCGGCGGTCGGGACCGCACCCGTCTCCACGCCTCCCGGGGACGGCCGTCCGAGGGCCAGCCAGGCGCCGACCAGCAGGAGAGCCGTTCCGGCGGCCGCCGCGAGACCCACGGGCCACCGGCTGCCGGCCGGCGCCGCCACGATCTGCGTGATCTCGCCCGGCTCCGCTCTTCCGGTGCGCCGCACCCCATCGGGGGTATTCTCGAACGCCCACGCCAGCACGATCGCCAGCGGGAAGCCAAGCACCGTGAGCACGAGGATCAGGGTGATCGTCCACTCGGGCAGTCCCAGGCCGGGAAGCGCGATGTCGGCCACCTGGAGGATGACGAACGCCACGGCGCCGTACATCGCCATCACGCGAAACACGCGCCGCCGCTTCAGCTCGGCGAACAGCCGCTGGTGTAGAGGAACCTCGGACATGCGCCGAAGATCGTCGGAAGGTAGGTGGGCAGCAAGGCGGGGGGGGCGGGTCCTCGACGCCGCCGTGCGGCTTCTCGCGGCCGGCGATTCCCTCGACGGTCACGCGCTCGCGCCGGCTGACCGCGAGCGCGCGAGGAAGGAGGGCCGGATCTGGATACGGAGCGGCCTACCTGGCGCAGCCCCGACCCACCCGTGACGCCGAGGTGGGACCGACCTCGATCAGCACCTCGGCTTGGAGCCGCACACCGTCATTCCGTTGCATTCGTAGCAGTTGACGGCCTGACTGTCCACGGCCGCCGCGCTCCAGAGGCGGTCGTAGAAACCTATCACGATGATCCGATCGCTCTCGTCGTCCATTCCCTTGCCGGGACGATCGACGTGGATTCGGAACAGCTGGCCTTCATGGGGCGACGACGCGTCCATGGAGACTTCCGTCAGGGAGTCCGGGTGCGCGCCTACGTTGAGCTTGACCCTGTTGCCCTCCCGCTGAACGACCGCGTCGACAACCTCCCCGGGTACCTTCGTTTGGGCTACGTCGGAGCTCGCCCAGCGATCGCCGTGAAGTCTGTTTCCTCGCTTCGTCACGACCAGCGTGTCGATTCGCGACGCGCGCGCGTTGGCGTTCCTCAGTGTCTCCAACTGGGTCGGTCGCAACGCCTGACGTTGTTCACTCGTCTGTCGAAGACAGGCCCAGAATCCCAGTCCCGCTACGAAGAGAGCCCCCACGATGATCGCGATGATAGCCTTCCAGCCCATGGTCACCTCCAGGGTGTCCGTCGATCCGACGGCCGCGCGCGATGAGTCGGATCAATCGCCCATCGCGCCGGCCAGGTTCCACTTCATTCCCCACCCGAAGTCCAGCTCGTGCAGATCCAGCGGGCACGTGAGGGCCCGCCGCCTGAGGTCGGCCGCCAGTGAGTCGCTCCCGACGCGTTCCGCCAGGACCAGCGGCAGGTAGAAGTCCGTGGCTTGAAGGATCCGATCCGGCGGCTCCGCCGACTCGAGGTCGGCGATCACGTCCTCGAGCAGCCGGAGCGCCTCTTCCGGCCGGGCGTCCGCGATCATCAACCCCTGCCACACGGCCGGAAGCTCGAGGTCGTGCTCGACCATGGAACGAAGCCACTCGTCGAACATCTCGTCGGATGCGATGAGCGCGGGAGCCACGATGTCGAGACTGGTCCACCGAAGGATGGCGCGCTGCCGCTCCGTGTAGTCCGAATCCGGCCACGTGCGGTCGAGCTCGTCAAAGCGGGACACCACTTGAGGTCCGCTCTGGCCCATCATGCCCAGGGCCTGGAGAGCATATAGGGTCGCAAACGCACTACGCATATCGATGACGTCGTCTGGATTCGCCGGGTCGCGAACGGCTGCGGTGTTGATCCGGTACACGGCCTCGATGATATCCAGCGTCGGATGGATCTCTCCCAGCGCCATGAACGGATTGGCCGAGTTCGGAGGCGGCATGGGTCCACCCGGGGAGCGCCAGTCGCCGAGCGTCTCGAGCGCCTCGCCCACGGCATCCCTGGCCGCCTCGTAGTCTCCGTCCGCCATTCGCACGGTCGCCAGCCGAACCCTGTCTTCCGGAGTCGTGTCGCGCCGCGCGGACAGCGCTCTCTCGAGGTGGGCTGTCGCGAGCGTGGCCAACGAGTCGGACGTGGCCGGATCAGGCGCGCACCCCGTCACGGATCGCTCCAACAGCAGCCAGTCGGCCAGCTCCTCGTGGTGTCGTGGCTGGTCCTTCTCCACCTGTGCCCAGTGTTCGAGCCTCTGCACTGTGCGCTCATGGACCTGTTGTGCTCCCGCCTGCGCTCGCAGCCTGTCTTCCGCCGAGAATCGTCCCGGCACCCAGGCAGTCACGCCGTCCATAATGAGCGGGCAGTACGAAGAAACGACACTCGCGTCGCCGACGGAGTAGGGCGTGAGGTGCTCGGCGTAGTCCGGTGGATGATATCCAAGGCACCCGTTCCTGTAACCCGCCTCGAACAGCATCAGGTCGATGTCGAACAGGCGTCCCCACGCCAGTTGCCACCGGGAGTTGAGCTTCGCGGCGCTGTCATACACGGCGCGTGCCAGATCCAGGTCCAGCCGCGGCCGGAGGGCACCATCTTCGCCCTCGCTCAACCACGGGTCCTCCAGTTCGACGGATCCTCTGAGAATGAGTCCCTCGAGGCTCATCGGATCGAACTCGAGGATGCTGTCGTAGAGGATGCGTGCGCGCTCGAAGTCACCGGTCCAGAGGGCATGGAAAGCCTGGACGTGACTGCGTTCGCCAGGTCTCAATCTTCCCTCGGCGTCCGGACTGGCGGCCACACGAGAGTGGTGCTCGATTTCGGGACCGAAATCCAACAGGCGCGACCGATCTCTGGCTGTTCGCCAGTAGAGTGTCTGCGCCAGGTAGTGGTGCGCGAGGGCGAACGCGGAATCTTCCGCGACGGCGGCGCGGAAGTGCTCCTCCGCCTCCGCCAGGCGCCAGTCGTACAGGGCGATCTGGCCGTCCCGGAACTGCTGGTGTGCGGCATGGCTCGGTGACCGCTGGACCAGGTCCTCGTACTCGGCCGGTTCGCCGTGCAGACCGAGAATCGCGAGAGCCAGGCCTGCCGTGATGAGCTCGAGCCCGCCCTCGCGGCCGTCCCTTCGGATCGCTCGTTCTTCCTCGTCCGGGTCGGCCCGCGAGCGGATCGTTGCCACCAGCGCGAGCGAGTCGCCCAGCGCAAGGGCCTGGACCTGCACGACATGGCTCGCTCCGACACGCCCGGCAAGTTCCTGGGCGGCGCTGAGGCCGAGGGACGGCAGACGGAGACCGGCCAGCTGGAGGTCCGCGATCGGGCCCTCCAGCGCGTCAGGTCCGACCACACGGATCGAGCTCCAGTGGGTCAGCTGGAAGTACAGGGAAAGAACCGCGCGCTCAGCGATCTGAGCCTCCCGCTCGGTCGCCCCGCCGCCGCTGTACGAGACGAGCATGTAGGTGGCCACCGGGCCCGTGACACCGGGTCCCCAGAGCAACGACCGGATCCCGATCGCGACGGCGACCAGCGCGACGACGGCCGCTGTCAGCAGCGCCGCGAGTCGTGTCCCGCGTGTCCACCGGCGCCGCGGGCCCACGAGCTTGCGCAGGGCTGCCGCCGCCATCGCCTCGAAGCCGCCGGAGACCAAGTCGAGGGAGCCGGCCATCTCCTCGGCCGTCTGGAAACGCTTCTCCGGTTCCTTCTGCAGGGCGGTCCCTACGACGGCCTGGATTCCCTCGGATACCTCGGGCCTGTGCTCCCGCAGCGCGGGCGGAGCGTCGAGCACGTGATGGCTGATCAGTGCCCGCACGCTCGTCGCCGCGAACGGTGGCTGGCCGGCCAGCGCCTCGTACAGGACGCACCCCAGCGAGTAGACGTCGGATCGCCCGTCGATGTCGCGCTCGCCCGTCGCCTGCTCGGGGCTGAAGTACGCCGGTGTTCCGAGAGCCAGACCGGTGCCGGTCAGCGTGCTGCCCTCGCTCTCCGCGAGGTGGGCGATGCCGAAGTCGGCGAGCAGGGCGTGATCCTCCGTGAGCAGGATGTTGCCCGGCTTCACGTCGCGGTGAATCACGCCGCGCCGGTGCGCGAAGCCCAGGGCATCGGCAATCTCGCGCGTGATGCGGATCGCGGCCGGCACGGAGAGGCGGCCGTCCCGCTCCAGCCGCGCGCGCAGCGACTCGCCCTCGATGTACGGCATCACGTAGTACAGGAGGCCGGCGGCTTCCCCGGAGTCGTGGAGCGGCAGGATGTGCGGATGGGTGAGGCCGGCCACGACCTCGATCTCGCGCTGGAAGCGATCGGCGCCGATCACGCTCGCGAGCTCTGGCCTAAGGACCTTGATGGCGACCCGACGATCGTGCTTGCGGTCGTGCGCCAGGTACACCACCGCCATGGCGCCCGCGCCGAGCTCATGCTCGACCGAGTAACGGGCGGCGAGTGCGGGACC
>JBDGXC010000033.1:0-28940 GCA_039584815.1 Gemmatimonadota bacterium | reverse complement strand
CCGCTCGCCGCTTCCGCGCCCCGTACACTTCCCCTCGGACGGTGAACGAGCGGTATAGCTCCCGACCTGCCGGACGCCACGTATATCGGAGGTCGGCACCCAGGACGCGGCTCTCCAGATCCTCGTCCGGATTCTCTCCCCACAGGCCCGTGAGGCCGAGCTGGATGAAGGACGACCTGTTGAGCTGCCAGAAGTTGTTGAGGTGGCCCAGATAGGACAGACGGTCTCCTCCCTCGAACAGGACGTCGTTCCCTCCTACGGTGAATTCACCCCACAGTTCGTGCGTCGCTCCGCCCGGGCCGGCAAACGGTGCCATCCAGTACAGCCGCGCTCCGTCCCCGATCAATCCTTCCTCGCCGAAGTAGGTTCGGGTGACGAGCGGGGCGTGGAGGTGAACGCGGTTGATCTCGCCCAGCTGCTGGCGCAAACGACCGACATCGACCCCGACTCCGCCTGGAAGTCCGGACCAGTACACGTATCCCTCCTCCAGGTCCACCCTGCCGTCCTCCCACGCCAGGAAGACCTTCGTGCTGGCGTAGGGGTCCAGGGCGGCCTGGAACGAGAACTCGAACTCGCGAACCTCGAAGACATCTGTCTGCGGTCCGGGTCGGACGAGGGAGCCACGCACATCTCCCGTTACGCTGATCTCCGGATTCAGCCTGTTGAGAAGACCGCCGCCCTGACTCGGGGCTTCCGCCTCCGCGATCGTGTCCGCCTCAGCGGCGGCAGCCGCTGCCGCCGCCCGAAGCGCCGCCAGCTCGTCCACCACCTCCGTCGTGTCCTGGTGTTGCGCCCTGAGCTCCACCACGACCTGTTCGAGCGAATCCAGCCGCACCCGAAGCGCGCGGAGCTCGGCGAGCAGTGAGTCCGGCTGCGTCGGAGTCGGTTCCTGCGCCGTCGCCAGCGGTGCCCGCACGATGACCGTCGCGACGGCCAACGTGCACCATAGGACTCTCGAGTTGATCACTCCGAATACCTCCACGAAACCTCGAAGCCACCGTCAGTGACCGAGTGCCCACTCTGCGGGCGCTACCCGGTTGGTGGCCACATGCGCTTGTGTCGAGGGTGTCTCAGGCCGGGGGCGCTCGGGAGAACGTGAAGCGGGGCTGTGATCGGATTGCGGGAAGATCCTCTGTTTCTCGGTTCTTCGCGGCAGGTACATGAGGCGGCGGCGCGTGGAGTTCGGGCGTGATGGTGAGCTCGCCGGGCTCGTAGCCCGCCTGGCACAAGGCGCAAGTCTGCGGGCGCTCCCCGAAGTCCTCGTGGCTGTGCGAGGATGTGCTCGCCACCGTGACCAGCAACACGGCGGCCAGCAGGCCTGCCACGATCTGACGGATTCCCCGCCTGTGGAGAGTCTGGGCGAACCTCTGTAGTCTCACGCAGTCTCGACTCGACGAATGTCTTGATTTCCGCGACCACGTCGCCGTCGGGCTTCCCGGCAGGTCGCTGCGCTTCACGAGGTGCCTAGTACCAGACAGGCGGCCGGAAGTTCGGGCCTGCCCCGGAGTGTGCAACGCCGCAGCCCTCCCACGACTCTCGCGGTCAGTTGAATGTAGACCGCGGATGACACCAATGCACAATCGTCTACAAAACTAGCTCTCTTCGGGGTTCGCCAACAGGCGAATTCTGCTCGCGCGAGGGTCATACTGGCCGGTGCTCGCTTAGGTCGGCGGAATCTGGAGCTGCTTCTCGATGCGAGCGACGCGCCGCTCGATCTGCTCCAGCACGTAGAGAATCATGACGTGCGTCTTCTTTGCGTCGATTCCGACGGGGCTGTCCGCACTGAAGATCGTGCTGGCGATCTCGTGGTAGCGTTGCTCGGGAATGTCCACCGGAGCCTCCTACGCGCAGGGTGATCGAATCGAGGCTGGTCCGCCGGCTGCGGACTAGCCGAGTACCTTGCTCGCGGCATCGCGCAGACGGTCTTTAGCCTTCGCTACGTCGTCGAGTGCTTCCTTCAGCTCGCCGAGCTCGCTGGAGCGGACCTCGAGCCCCTCGCGAATGAAGAGCGCCGCCGCCTCCGAGCGGCTCCTCACGGCGTCGGTCTCCACCCACGCGTCCAGCTCCTCGAGCGTCTCCCTGTCCACCCGTACCATCAACACCTGGTCGCGGGCCGACTGCCCCAGTTCGTCAAGGCACGACCGAAGGTCCTCCGGAACGCATACGACCTTCATCGCAGCTGCGTCGGGTCCACACAAGCTCAGCGAGTCCAAGTCCACTCCGCATGCGTCCAGCTGCTCGCGTATCACCGTCCAGAGATCTCCCGGCCCCTCCCTTTTCTTGGCCACCGTCACCCTCCCGGTCCATTGTGTATTGTCGTAATTATATTACATAAATACACGACAGGTCACTGGACGTCAAGTGGGATCGGCTGCTACGTGCAGGACGGCCTTCCCCACAAACTTCCTGTCGAGGAGTTGGCGAGCCACTTGGCCGATCTGGGTCCAGGGGGCTTCCACGCCGATGGTCGGCCTGAGTTGTCCCACGGAGATCAAGCCAGCCAGATGCGCCAGCCCGATCGAAGCAGGTTCAAGCGCCAATTCCTCGAATAGCATGAAGCCATACAGCGTCGTACGACCTGTCTGGCGAAACTGTCTGAAGTCACATGTGGCTTCGTGGGAAGCCGAACCCCCCAACGATACACAAACACCATCTTTCGCCAAGGTAGCCAGTGCCGCCGCGAGGCACTGTCCCCCGACGGATTCCAACGCCAGATCGTAGGGTGCATGCTCGGCAAAGGCCGTGGTTTCTTCACCGATGACCACGGCATCAGCGCCAATTTTCTTGACCATGGCCACCTGATCGGGCCGGCGCACCTGCGCTATGACCTCAGCTCCGGCCAGGCGCGCCAACTGGACGGCAAAATCCCCCACCCCACCGGTCGCCCCGGTGATGCACACCCGCCGATGCAGGAGGAGACCTCGCTTGGCCAGGGAATACAGCGCCGTGAGGCCAGCCACAGGGAGCGTCGCGGCCTGGGTGAAGGTGACGGCGTCAGGCAGCTCTGCCAGGGCATCGGTGGGGACAACGACCGATTCTGCCCAGGCTCCAGAGCGCACCAAGCCGACCACACGTGCACGCGTAGGCGGGCCAGAACCGTCTGCAGCTGCCTGCAAGACAACACCGGCGAGATCCCAGCCCGGGCACCAGCCATCCGCTGCCTCCATCGCACGGCGCGTCTCCCCACGATTGAGTGAAATCGCCGTCACACGAACCAGTGCTTCTGAGGGCAAGGGGGCAGGTGGCGCTACTTCACGGACAGTGAGAGTTCCGGGTGCGCCACGATCGACAACCACAGCATGATTTGCGGCCATCATGCTTCTCCTTCAAATGGCCCGCTCTTCGTCGCCGCCGCCGGGTGCCGTCTGCAGCAGCAGCTAGTTAGACGGTCTTTCCCGAAGTGAGCCTCTCCGGCACTTGAGAAGACCGGTCGCTTGGAGGACGTCAGGATTTCGGAATCTCCTTCTCTGGATCGATGAACGGTTTGCGGATCACCGTGGCCTCACGCACTTGTCCGTACGGGACTGTCACCGTCAGCCGGTTGCCCAGCTTCGCCTTCTCTGCCGGCAGCATCGCATACCCGATGTTCTTCTCGAGCCGCGGCGAAAAGACTGCCGACGTGATGAAGCCCACCTCGGACCCGTCCAGGTGAACGGGCCAGCGGGTCATGTTGAGGTCCAGCGGCTCGCCCTCGATCTCCACGCCCGCCAGCAGTCGGTCGGGTCCCTCGGCCTTGATCCGTTCGAGCGCCTGCCGTCCGATGAAGTCGGCGTCCTGCTCGAGGTTCACCTGCCAGCCGAGCCCGACTTCGAACGGGTTCGTGTCCAGCGTGATGTCGATGCCGTAGTTGAGGATTCCTGCCTCGATGCGCCGGATGTCCGAAGGTCCCGTCGGACCGATGCCGAACTCCCGGCCCGCCTCCATCACCCTCTCCCACAGATCGACCCCGCGGCTCCCGTCGCGCAGGTACAGCTCGTAGCCGATCTCCCCGGTCCAGCCCGTCCGGGTGACGATCACCGGTATGCCGTCGACCTCCTTCTCAAGGAACCAGTAGTACCTGAGATTCCTGACATCATCGCCGAACAGTCTCGCTACCACTTCCTTCGACTTGGGGCCCTGAACCTGCATTGGAGAGACGTCCGGTTCGCGGATCTTCACGTCGAGCCCGGAGTTGAGAGCGACCCCCTTCACCCAGAGAAGCACGTCGCTGTCGGCCAGCGCGAGCCAGAAGTGGTTCTCGCCGAGGCGAAGCAACACGGGGTCGTTGACGATACCGCCGTCTTCGGCCGTGATGATCACGTACTTGCCCTGCCCTACGGCACACTTCATCAGATCTCTCGGGGTGAGCATGTTGGTGAGAGTGAAGGCGTCCGGACCGCTGATCTCGACCTGGCGCTCGACGCTGACGTCCCAAATCGTGACGTCGTTCAGCAGCTTCCAGTACTCGGCTTCGAGGTCGTCGTAGCACGTCGGCAAGAACATGTGGTTGTACACCGTAAATCGCTGCGCCCCGTACTTCAGTGTCGCCTCGAAAAAGGGCGATCTGCGCAGACGGGCGCCGCGCTGGATGAGCTTCATGTCGAACGTCGCGGTCATCTGAATCTCCTCATCGGATGATCTTCCAGGGCCGTCGGCCGGGCCGTTCGTTGTCGCCGCGATC
The DNA here is from genome assembly GCA_039584815.1 of Gemmatimonadota bacterium. Lineage (GTDB taxonomy): Bacteria > Gemmatimonadota > Gemmatimonadetes > Palauibacterales > Palauibacteraceae > Benthicola. Next base: position 24,280 of record JBDGXC010000033.1, on the reverse strand, counting down.
GGATCGTGCGAACGGGGACGTCCGCGCGCAAGCGGAAGGTGCCGGGAGGACGGGTTCCCTCACGCAGAAGGAGCGACACCTTCTCCTGGCCGTGCTCTCAGGAGTCCTCTGGTGAAAGAGTGTAGCACCACGCTTCACCCTCCAGGACGGCCTCTCCATCCTCACGAACGACCCTGATCGCAAGCTGGGTAACCGGCTTCGCAGCATGAACGCTAAGGACTTCGGCGATCGCCGTGATCGTGTCGCCAATGAACACAGGTGCTGTAAACCGCCAGTTCTGGCTCAAGAACACAGTCCCAGGGCCGGGCATGTCGGTGGCCACGAGGGCGTGCAGCAGACCTGTTGTCAGCCCGCCTTGCACAACCAGCCGGCCGAATCTCGTCTTTTCCGCGAAAGCCGCATCGAAGTGAAGCGGATTCCTGTCACCGGTGATCTCCGCGTATGCCCGTACATGTTCGTCCGTTACAGTGATGGCGCGGCTGGCTGTGTCGCCTACGACCAGTTGCACGATAGCACCCCTTTCAGGTGGTCGCCGCTCTTACTCCTGACGTCGTCGACCCAACTCGCTCGCGTAATCGCGACCGAGGTTTGAACTGTGATCACATGCCCACTCGGTCAGCCGTGTTGGCCCGGCCGCCGGGGCGTCAACGTATAGCAGTCCTTCCATCAGACCTCTGATCTCCTGGCGAGTGACGACAACATCGCGCTTCCACGCCCCGAGCGCTTGGGCGAGCCAATACGCGACATTCGGTGGCACGGACACGACCGGGCGGGGGTGTCCGATGATCTGGCCGATCGTCCTGACCAACTCACGGTAGGCGAACGTCTCCGGCCCAACAGCATCAATCGTAACATTGTCCGTGCGCGCCCCACACGCCGCCGCAAGCGTCGCGAGATCATCGACATGGATCGGCTGGAGTCGGTACTTGCCGTCCCCGAACACACCAAACACGGGGAATCGACGAAGAATCCATGCGATGTTGTTGATGAGGATGTCCCCTCTCCCGAACAGCACCGTCGGCCGGAGAATCGCGTAGCTCAGGCCGGTCGATCTGAGCGCCCGCTCGAGCGTCGCCTTACCGCGGAAATACCCGAGCTGCGAGTCCTCTGAAGGATTCGTGATGCTCAGGTGGACAATTCTTCGTACGCCGGCTGTACGCGCGGCGTTGAACAGGGTCAGGCTGTTGGCCACGGCCTCCGCGTGACTGAATCGCTGGTGGTCGAAACGGACCCAGTACGTGTTGTACAGAACCGCTGCCCCGCGCAGTGACGCGGCTAGCTGGTCGGGCTGGTCAAACGTCAGAGGGAAGGCCTTCACTCGGCCAGCGAAGGGGTCCGGACGACCGGTCGAGTTCGTGAGCGTGACGACTGTGTGGCCGGCATCGAGAAGGCGTTGGGTTATGTAGCGTCCGGAATACCCGAAGGCACCTGTGACTGCGTGGAACTCGGTGTCGGGCGACTCAGGCATCTAGCTCACCCAGGCCGCTCGGTACAGCATCCGCGCAGCCTCGTGGAGCCGGTCGATTTCCAGCGTGTACCGACGACGGTCGTCCGCTGTGAACGCGATTGCTGAATCGGGGGATGCGAAGTGATGGACGTGGCGGCAGAAGTTGGAGCCCACATCGTGTGCCACGCCTCCTGGCTCCGTCACGATGAAGCTGCCGACAGCCTCCTGAGGCTCCACAGCGATCACACCCTCGGGCGCGATATCCAGCATGACAAGGCGGCGGCTCACTGGATCGACCGACTCCACCCTGACGGGCCGCCCCATGAGCAGGGGCACGAGTTGGGCAAGCAGGGCACAGCAACTGAAGAGCGCGATGTCACCGATCTCAACCCGATGCATCGTCGGACTGAGCATCAACCCCGATAGCTCTACGACCCGCCCCTTCGCATCTCGTTCTGCTCGTCCGAGCTCGAGCGCCGATTCAACTCTCGATGGGGCGGCCCCGGCTGCCTCCGTAATGCGCTCCACCGGCACAGGCTTGCCTTCCGCAAGCAGGGGAAACACCGCCCGCAGGATCGTCTTGTCCGCGCGGCCCCACCTCGCTGCGAGGTGCGCGATGGTGCTTGAGATCGCCGTGCGGCGAGATTCGTCGCTCATCGAACCCGTCACTCCCTGGTTAGCCGATCCCGATCAACCTCCGAGCAGCGCCAGCGCGGCCAGGCCGAGGGCCAGAATAAGCCAGGTGACCACGATCCGAATGGCTGTCCGGTTGCCGTAGTTGAGCGTATACCCGATACCGAAGCGCTTCTCCACCATAATGGACGGATCGTCCCGATCGACGTAGAAGACTCCCCATACCCATCGGGCGTTGTCGGCGAGACCGTTGGTGAGGGGAGCTTCGACGGTACCGGTCTCCCTCAGCGCACCGCCCTGCCCGTATCGCGTCATGATCCAGATCAGGGCAGCGAGCATGAACGCAACGGCGATGCCCGCCATCCACACGATCCTGAATCCTATGTCGCGGGTCTCCGACAGCCCGAGGCGAACGATCTCGACCGACAGGAGAGCCATGAACGCACAGAAGAGGAGCGCAGTCCAGCTGGTAAGGTTTGCCATGGTTGTGCGAAACGCGTTCTGTGCCTCGACCGAGCCGCCCCCCGAGCCACCACGCACCGAGCGCTTCGCCCTCACCGTGAGCAGCGCGAGCAGGGCGAGGAACGGACTGAGCAGCAGATTCACGCCCGGCGCCAGAACAATCAGCGCGAACGACTCACCCCTCACAGCCGGATAACTGACGATCGCGTAGGCCAAAGTCGCTAAAGCCGTTACGAGGCAGAAACCGAGGGCGAACACAGCCAGGCCAGTCCCTCTCGCGTCACTGCCGAGAAGCGGGGCGGTGGCCTGCTCGGCCTGTCTTGCCGCCGCCGCCGGCACCAGATCCCGGGCCCTGTGGTGGAATCGGAGGTAGAGCATTGCGGCACCCAACACCAGGATCGCCGTACCCGTGAGGTTGCCGGCCACCGGGCGGCCCGCCAGACTGATCGCCCACCCGACCAGGAGCGACACCACCATCAGCGTCACGCAACTGCGATCCCATCCCGCCAGGATCCGGCGTGCATCCTTCCGATCGACCGTCGCTTCGCCTACATACGCACCGAACACCAGGCCCTTGCGGGTAATCCGCGGCAGGACGACGAGGATTCCACCGACCAGAAGCACCCGAGCCGTGAGGAACAGATTCACAACGGTCGCTTCACTCATCGTCGTTCTCCCTCTTGGCGCCGTCCAGGACCTCCAACTCGAGGTGGATGATCGCGAGCAGCTCGTCCGTCGCCATGCCCGCCTGCCTGAGGCGTGCCAGTGTGGTCCGCATCTGATCGAGCAGGGCGGCCCGTGCGGAGAGCTCGATCTCTTCGGCCGGTGCGGCGACGGCGACGCCGGCCCGATCCCGGATGACGAGGAAACCCTCGCTGTCCAGGAGCCGATAGGCTCGCGCGATCGTGTTGAGGTTTACCCCGAGATCTCCTGCGAGCTGACGTACCGACGGGAGAGGCGTTCCCGGGCTGAGCGCGCCCGAAGCGACGAGCCGTCGCACCTGGTTGGCGATCTGCTCGTACACCGGGTCTTCCAGGCTGCGGTCGATCGTCAGTGCTAGCATGGTACCTGTAATGTATACGAAATTGTATACAATCCTGCCTATAGTATACCGATTTGTATACAGATGTCAAGACTTCAGACGTGCGGGGTCTGGGGGAGTCGTCTGGGCGCGCCTCCTCGCCTTCCGGCGGCCCTCCAGAGCCACGTGGTCTATCTCCCTACTAGACATGAACCACGACCAGCTCGTTTCATGTGGATTCGAGTACTTTCGTAATCGCCATTACCACCTGGGTCCAGTTCGCCTTTCCTCGTCGAGACGCCGTCGACCGTCCGGCGTGAGATCGTACGATCGCGACTCAGTTGGTTCAGCAGTCGCTTAAGAGTTAGGCTGAAGCGACAGGCCGTTACCCTGCAGTCGAGTTTTGCTTCCTGGGCAGGACTCGACCTACCCCTCACAAGCACACGGGACCGTGACGATGGAGCGATTCCAAAGATCAGGCGCACTCGGAACGAGGCTGGCTGTCCTATCGCTGCTGCATTTCACCGCGTGCACTTCAGGGACACCAGAGATGGACGTCGCGAGACTCCGGGAATTCGCCGCTCAATACACCGCCGCGTGGTCCAGTCACGACGCCGCCCGCATGGCGTCCTTCTTCCAGGAGGATGGCTCGTTGAAGATCAATGACGGCGACCCCTCGGTAGGCCGTGAGGCTATCACTGCCGCCGCACAGGAGTTCATGACCGCATTTCCCGACCTGGTCTTGGAGATGGACTCGCTGCGCTTCGAGGCAGGCACCGTTGAATACCACTGGACTTTCACCGGTACGAACACGGGGTCTGGCGGTGCAGGAAAAAGAGTGAGGCTCAGCGGTTATGAGGAATGGACGATGGGCAACGACGGACTGGTCGCGACGTCGAACGGCCACTTCGACGAAGCCGAGTATCGTCGCCAACTCGAGTTCGGAGTAGACGGCTCCTGATCCGCGAGGGATGCTCCTGACGCGGCAGACCGATGGGGGCCAGCGCCACTCGGCTTGCACCTCGCGATGCGGGAATCGTCGCGCAGCAGAAACCCGAGGATGGTTGGCGGTGCTGGGTGCGAGCGGGACTCACCCAGCAACCGCAGGCGTTCTCAGCCCCTGGCTCGCCCGATGGCCCGGGTCTCGTCATCGTCGAGGACCGGCGTCACCTCGGCATCGAGAATCGTGTTCCAGTTCAGAAGCCAATTCGCGACCGCACCCGCGTCGTCCGATTCACATATGGCCACGCCATTGAATCCGACCAGGTCATGCCATCGACCGATGAGGTTTACGGAATCTCCGAGGTCGGCACGATGGTCCTCAGCACTCATTTCGCTAAAAGCTTTGAGCGCATCGTGCCGGTGTTCGTCGTGCACGCGCCATGTGACCAGGAACTTCATACGCGCCTCCGAATCGGGGGTTGAAATGGACAGGCAGTTTACACGTGCCAGGACGAGACAGCCAGGCGAGTGCGCTCGGGCCTCGGCTCTGGCTTCGGTCAACGAACAGCGACAGTTTGAATGCCCGGGCGAGGTCGGCGGTGGCGCTCAGTTTCCGGCTCGGCATCTCTACCACTCTGGCCGGAGCGCTTGCCAAGGGAGAGTCCATGGATTCGGATCGGTCTTGCTGGGTCGTTGTGACCATGGCGCTGTGCGCCACGTGCATCCCACTCGCGGCCGGCTGCACCGGTGACACGAGTGATCGAGGCCTGAGCGACGCCGCGGTGCTGCCGCAGTGGCACTATGACTCCACCACGGTTTTCCCGGGCGACCGCTCGCTCACGCGCCCGGAGGATGGCATCGCGCTCCCCGATGGCCGCCTCATAGTGGCCGATCAGGTCCACGGACTGCGCCGAGTCGAGCTCGACGGCAGCAGCGCCCCGTTCGGCGAGTTGGTGGCGGCCGGGTATGTCCATCGTCCGCCGGATCAGAGCGGCGGCGCGAACGGCGTCTCGCTCGAGCCGGGCGGGACGCACCTGCTGGTCGCGGACATCTTCCAGGGCGGGATCTACCGCGTGGACGTGCTGACCGGCGAGACCGAACGGATCTACCAGCACCGCTACGGTGTCAACACGGCAGTGCGCGATTCACGGGGGGCGATCTGGTTCAGCCAGAGCGCGCACAACACCCCCGATGCCGGCGAGGCACGCATGTGGGCGACCGTGGACATCCCCCGTCCCGAAGGCGCGCTGCTCAGGCTCGGCATGCAGGGTGGTCGCCTTGCCGCGGAGGCCGAGGTCCTGGTGGACTCCCTGTACTTCGCCAATGGCGTGGCGATCGACGAAGCGGCCGGCCACCTCTACCTGGCCGAAACGATGGGTGGTCGCGTGCTGCGGTATCGCGTGGACCTGGACGCCGGGCGAGTGAGCGATCGATCGGTTTTCGTGGACAGCGTGGAGCCGGACAACCTCGAGCTTGACGGTGAGGGACACCTCTGGATCGCGTTACCACTTTCAAACGGGTTGCTGGTGGTGGACACGGAGACCGGCGCGCGCCATACCGCTTTCAGCTCGATGACACCGGCTCAGCAGGAAGTTGTCGAGGAGTTTGTTCACCGCGGCGAGTCGGGGACTTCCCGACTGGAGTTGCTTACGCCGGCCGTCTGGGAGCCGCTTCCGGGCTTCGTCACCGGGGTGATCGTCAGCCAGGGACGCGGTCCGGTGTATCTCACGGGGTTGGGGAACGCCCTGGTGAAGCTCACTCGATGAGGGCGGATGCGGCTTGCAGGCAACCTGCGGAGCTCGCGCTCCTCAATCAGACAACCCCATGCCGAATCCATTCGCTGATCACCCTTCCACTTGACCCTTACTTGACCTGCGCATCCCACCGTTCGAGTGAAAGTATATTCGACGGTTGTTCGAGGATGGAGCCGTATGAAGCCCGCTATTGTCATAACAGGAGCCTCGACCGGGATCGGCCTGGAGACCGCGCGCCTGCTGGTCGAGAGCGGCTACAGAGTCTTCGGGACGGTGCGAGGGCCAGAAGACGCAGCCCGGCTCGTCTCCCTCGGTGCTGACCCCCTGATCGTCGATGTAACCAACGCCGACACCATCGAATCCGCTGCGCGACGCGTAGCCAAGATTCTCCAGGACTTGCCGCTGATCGCGCTGGTGAACAATGCGGGCGTCCCTGCAGCTGGGCCGGTGGAGCTTGCGGATCTGCGAGAGATGAGGGCGGACTTCGAGGTAAACGTCTTCGGGACCATAGCGGTCACGCAGTCGTTCCTTCCCCTCCTCCGCAGGTCGCGGGGACGGATTCTGAACGTGAGTTCGATCGCGGGCAGGTTCGTGTGCCCGATGCTGGGGCCCTACGCGGCATCCAAGCACGCACTCGAGGCCCTCTCCGATGCCCTTCGCCGCGAGCTGCGACCGGCAGGCGTGGACGTTGTGGTGATCGAGCCAGGTCCGGTGTAGTCGATCCCGTGGAACAGGTCGTAGGCCACGGAACCGTCCTGCAGCGTGGCCACCCAGCCCACGAGCTCTCCGTCCCGGCGGAAACGGATCAGGAGGGCCTGTTCTCGGAATGATCTCTCGTGCTCATGACCGCATCCCTTGAAGCAGCCAGGAATAGGGCGCCGCCGCTATCGGCAGGCTGGCCATGTCGTTCGAGGTGCCGAGCGGCACCAAGCCCAGAGCAGTCGAGGCGCCGGCTAGAACCTGTACGACGTCGTGGGCAGTCCCGTCCCCTCCGGCCACGAGAACGTAGGGAAGCCCATCCCGCACGGCCCCGGCCGCCAGGTCGAGTGCGGTTCCGTCGCGCCCGATCACCCGGACGGCGTCCTCGTCCAGGCCCAGCGCGCGCACGACCCGAGCGACGCTGCGGGCCTTGACACCTCGCGCACCCGGATTGGCCAGAAGAACGGCCTCGTTCCCGAAGCCTCTCGAGCTGTAGCTCACACGTACCTCCACTGTCGGTGCCACTGCCGGAGGAGGGCATCGCCGACGCCTGAGATACGGTCCGGGAAGCCAATCAAGCGGCAGTCAAGTCGCCTCCCCCGAGTGTGCAGTCTTCGGTGCTGGACCGATTCTGGTTATCATCGGCGGTATCCAGAGGCACTGCTTGGGACTTGTCGATGAACCGACCCGCGTTTTTGCACGCACTTCTGCTAGTCGCGATGACCGCGGCTTGCACGCCGCCGCGTCCACCTGCGGAAGCCCCGCATGCAGGTACGCAGACCGATACGCTCGCTGGCGAGCTGGGAAGCCAGCGCGAGGCGACTTCGACTGTCGCCGAGAACGACAGCTTAGAACTGAGGCAAGTCGTCGCGGCTGGGCGAGCAGTGTTCCTGCAACAGCACTGCGGCATCTGCCACAGACTCGACACAGCAGATACGAAGGGTGCCTTCGGTCCGACCCACAACGGAATGGGCACCACGGCTGACAGCCGCATCGGTGATCCCAAGTACACAGGTGCGGCGACGACCGCCGAGGGCTATATGCGCGAGAGCATCGTCGATCCGGTCATCTACATCGTACCGGGCTACGAGCTCAACAGATATCCAATGCCGGCCTATACGACTCTCACGGAGGAAGACCTCCACTCCCTCGTGCAAATGCTTCTTCAGGAAGAATGAGGCGGGATGAGGACAAGGGCTGTGAAGCGATGCTGATCCGCCGTCAAGGCGATCAGACCCGATTAGGCAAGGAGCGCCCGATGAACAAGAGAACCGCTGCTACCGCATGGACTACGCTCGCGCTGGCGCTGGTGGCACTCCGATTCGGCCCCGGTGTGGCCAGAGCCCAGGAGATCGGCCCCGGCGTGGCCATAGCCCAGGAGGCTGGCACGGTCGTGATCGACGGATTGAACGGTCCCATGGGAGTCCTGGTGACGCCGGACGGGAGCGTATGGGCCGTCGATACGGGCGTAGGAGGCGACGTCGAGATGGAGTTACCGCTATTCGGGACCGGGGAGCAGAGCTCCTGGCGGTTCGGCGAAACGGCGCGGATCGTGCGGATGGCGCCGGACGGATCACAGACGGATGTGGCCCGGTTGCCGTCGATCGCATATCCCAAAGACCCGACGTACAACTCGGGCGGCGCTGGCCTTGCAATGATCGACGACCAGCTCTATACGACGACCGGTCAGTGGTGGTCAGTTGGGGATACCGAGCGCCCCAGAGGAATGGCGGCCCTGGTCCGGATCGACGACGGTCGTGGGATAGAGGTGGCCAACACCTGGGATTCGGAACGCGAGCACAACCCGGACGGGTATGATGTAGCAACGAATCCCTTCGGCCTGGCGGTTGGACCTGATGGGAACCTGTGGGTTGCCGATGCTGCCGCGAACGATCTCCTGAAGATCGACCCCGCGACCGGGCGAACGGAGGTGGTGGCGGTCTTCGATGGCATACCGAGTCCGATTCCCAATGCGGTGCGCGGGGGCGCTCTTGAATCGGAGCCCGTACCTACCGGTGTCACGTTCGATCACGACGGCAACCTCTACGTCTCTCTCCTGCCGGGAGTTCCCTTTCTTCCGGGGTCGGCCAAGGTCGTTAAGATCACACCCGACGGAGCGGTGACCGACTACGCGACCGGTCTGACCATGCTCACCGATCTCCAGACGGGCCCCGACGGCCATTTGTACGCGGTTTCCCTGGCCGAATTCACCGAGAAGGGTCCGACGCCCGCCAGCGGTGAGATCGTCCGTGTTTTGGAAGGTGACGCATCAGAGGTCGTGTTGAGCGGCCTGAGCTTCCCCACAGCCATCGACTTCAACTCCGCTGGAGATGCCTACGTGAGCGTAAACGGCCTGGGCGAACCTGGCACGGGGCAGGTTGTGCTGTACCAGGGACTGGCAGTCAGGTCCGACCCCGGACATTGAAGCGATATGTCGGCCAGCTGCAGCACGTCCCACCCCCGGCGCCGATTGAGGCGTCGTGAGTCGACCTTTGCCTCAACGGCGCAGCAAGGGCGCGGCTAAGAGCCCGCTGATCCTGGCGGCCTTCGCCGGAGCCGGCCTCGTCGCCGCCGGACAGGCTTTCGCCCAGGCGGACTCGGCTTCGAGGTCGGACACGCTACCGGTCGCGCGCTACCGGCTGGATGAACTCACGGTGGTCGCACACAGACGACCGACGCTGATCCGGGAGTCGGCGATCGCGACCAGCGTCGTCTCACGGCGCATGATCGAACGCCTTCCTGTACGGACACTGGCCGATGCTCTCGGCTATGTTCCGGGCCTCGTGTTTCTGGAACGCGACGGGTCCGGTCAGCTCCCAATGGCCGTGGCTCGCGGATTCTTCGGGGGCGGAGAAACCGATTACGTACACCTGATCATCGATGGAGTCCCAGCCAACGACGTGAGGACCGGCACGGTGCAGTGGACACAGGTCCCGTTGGCGTCGGTCGAGCGCATCGAGGTAGTGCGCGGGGGCGCTTCGACGATGTACGGCGACGCGGCCATGGGAGCGGTGGTCAGCGTCATCACACGGGACAGCGCTGACGCGACTCGCCTTCGCGCCCGAGTCGGTGTCGGCGCCTGGGGCGACCGGCTCATTGACGCTGCGGCCGGCGGCGCTGTCGGCTCCGGAGTGCTCGATGCACAATCCTCCTGGCGCCGGCTCGACGGCTTCCGGGAGCACGCTTCCTCAGAAGACATCTCATTCAACGGCTCGTACAGATCCGGTGAGAACGCCGCGCTCGGTCTCTACGCCCGTACTTTCGCTCGGCGACTGACGCGAGACGAACCGGGGCCGCTGACAGCAGACGAAGCGGGGCGCGACCCGCGGCAGAATAACCCACTGTATGACTCCGACCATCGCCAGCTCAGCATCCTGGATCTTGCGGCAGGCCTGGTACGCGACCAAGCCTCAGAAGGTGGGCTCAGGTGCGACGCCGCGCTCCGGGTCGTCGACGACGAGGACACACGCACGCTGCTCCTGACACCGAACCTCGGTGACACGCAGCTGCGCGACGAGCGGAACTGGAATCTTTGGACGCGGCTCCAGCACGATGTGTCGTTGGGTGCGACGTCCGTCGTGACAGGTGCTGAACTCGAGTACGGGGAGTACGAGACCGAGTACTTCACGCCGGACGAGCTCACGGTGCCGCTTACGCAAGGGGCCGGCGGGAGGCTCGAGTTGGGCCTGTATGCCGAGGGGCGTCAAAGCCTGGCCGAGCGATGGAACGGGTTCGCGGGGCTGCGCTTGGACGTCCTCCATGTTGCCCAGGATGGAGCCGACTCGGCGGAGGCCGGCTACTCCGCACTGTCACCCCGCATCGGCGCGAACTTCGAGTACTCGCTGCCCGCGGACCGTGCCGGCCACGTATACGCCGCGGTCACCCGTTCCTTCAAGGCTCCGACGCTCGATCAGCTCTACGATGTCAGGACAATCCCTGCGGGGGAGGACGCCTTCAACATCTCCAACCCGGACCTCCAGCCACAAACCTCAACGGGGATCGAGGTGGGCTTCTACCAGCGGCTCCCCCTGTGGGTGGGAGCCGCTGCCGAGCTAGACCTGGGCCTCTACCGTCTCAAAGTGGACGACGAGATCGACTTTGATCTCGCGACATTCAAGTACGGCAACATTCAAGAGAGTCGGCACGACGGTTTCGAGCTGTCGTTGAGCGCGACGCTGTCGAAATGGCTTGCTCTGCAACACTCCTCGAACTTCATGCGTGTGGTGTTCAGAAGCGGGGAGCTAGAAGGCAATAGGCTCAAGAACATTCCGAGAAGTGCCCTGGTTACGGCCATCATCCTGTCACCTGCCCGAGCCGTGCGGCTCACCATGACACACCGGTACGCAGGCAGCCTGTATTTCGACGACGAGAATACGCACGAGATCCCAGGATATCACACGTTCGGTGCGCAGGCGGATTGGGATCTGGGTCCGGCAGTGGTATTCCTCTCTGCCAACAATGTGTTCGACACCCGGGCGAGCAGCCTGGGCTTTCTCTCGTTCGACCCCGCCACGGGCGCTCAAGTACCGTTTGTATATCCGATCGGCGGTAGGGCCGTGCGCGTGGGGATCTCGGCATCCGGCTCATGGCCGGGCCGGGCCGGAAGATGATCCGCGCGCCCATGAGTCTCGCCGCGCTCACTCCGCCTCATTTCGTTACAGCTACGGTTACAGCACTTGATGCGAAGCACGAGGTGCCTTCTCACTGATCCCGCCCGCGGGCAACTTCACCGCCTTTGACAACAGCAACCACCTTCTCCGTGGCGTGAAGATCGCTCAATGGGTCGCCGTCCACGACAATGATGTCGCAACACTGACGCCGGATGGCGGATTCACACTGACGATATGAGGTCGGTGGTGCCGCAGTCGAGCCCTGCCGAGTCTCACGCAGGAGGGGGGCGTGTCTGGAGGCTCACCGCACCGGCCCCAGGTACTCGTCCAGCCAACCAAGCGCTTCGCCCACGACCTGGTCGCGGGCGTACGAGAGAACGCCGTGGTTGGCATCGATGATCACCAACTTTCGCTGGTTCCGAGGGGTGCCGAGGTTGTCGAAAAACGGCCGCCCGGCCGCTTCGAGCGGATAGAAGGAATCCCAGCGGGCGTTAATCATCACGGTCGGCTGGCGCACGCGCGGCAGGAAGTGGAACGGATCGGCCATCGGCTGGACGTCCTGCATCAGCAGCCCCCCGACGATGATCACCACGGCTCGGATCCGGTCGTCGAGGGCCAGCATCATCGGCGCAACCGCGCCTCCCCAGCTGATGCCCAAGTACGCGAGACGGTCCATGTCGATATCGCCCCGGGTCCCCAGATAGTCGATCGAGCGCCGGAAGTCCTTCGTCCAGGCGATGACGTGATCGCGCCAAAAGTTGCTCTCGTCCTGGATGTCCGACCGGAGGTCGGTCCCGCGCTCGAAGGTGCCCCTGTAAACGGGGTATACGAGCGCACGCCCGCTGCGGAGCACGAAGTCGAGACGATCGATCGACAGCTCATCGTAGGAGCGGCGGTAAATAGCGCTCGAGCCCGGGAAGTACACAATGGTCTGATGGGGCTCGTCGACTCCCCTGGGGAGGAAGACGAACGTCGTCAATCGCTCGCCCCCGTACCCCGCGTCCAGGTCGACCCGCTCCCGAATCCACAAATCGGTGGTGTCGGCGCTGACGAGGCGAACGTTGAGAGGCGCGTCGTCGTACGCGTACGCCTGGCGGTACACCTCGAACACCTCGTCAGAGACCGGCTGCTCGGCGCGGTAGTCTCGGAACGCGAGCGGGAGCGGTGCGCTCGCCGCGGCCACGTTCGTCGTGTCCGTATATCGGACCAGACGAATCCCGTTCAGTGGAGAGCGATCGAACGCCGGCGCTGTGACGGCATCGTTGAACGAATACTCCAGGTCGGCCCAGCCGCCCCCGAGGATGTAGCGACTTTCCCCGGTAGCGTTGCGGGTCCACTCCCTGACGTTCCCGGCCAGGTCGTACACCCCGTCCCGGCTCACGCCCTGATACACTCCGACGGGCGCCGGTCCCTCGCCGTAGTTGCTGAGCGGCACGACGTGTGGGCTGCTGAACGGGTTTGCCGCTGCATACCAGTGGTAGACGGTCGGAAGCGCCATGCCCGTGTAGCAGGCGTACGCGGCTGCCTCGTACCAGCTCACACCGCCCACGGGTAGGTCTTCCGACCCTGCCGGGTACGTGCCCGCATCCCAGGTCGCCGGGCCGGGACGCCCCGTCGCATCCCTGAAGCGTGCCGTCGCTTCTTGAAACGAAAGCGTGTCCCCGCTTTCGACGAAGGTATGCTCCCAGCAGGCGGGGTCGGCGTAACCGCCGGCCTCCACAAACATCGCGTATCCACGGTTCGTGACCTCGTGCTCGGCCATCAGGAACACACCCAGGGTCAGGTTCGGGACCTGCTCCAGACCAGGGACGAAGAGCCCGTAGGCCTCGCTCCCAGCCGTACCGAGCACCGACACCAACCCTTCCGGAACGGCCTCCTCGGGATGGAGGTAGACCGGTCCCATGTCGGCGAGCGTAGAGGACTCGGCAGCGATCTCTCTCGTCCGATGTCCGTCCAGCTCGAACCGTACCCGCGATTGCCCTAGCGAGAACCGCTCGACGCTCAGGGGCGTGCTACCGAGCTCCTCCCATACGGCGTCCGCCGGTGCGTAGTCCCGTCGCAATACGAGGGCCCCCGGCGGATCGCTCTCGAGGGTGACCGGGAGAGCCACCCTGGCCCAGAGCTCCTCTCGGAGCGAATCGTCGCGGATCCGCCGGTCGAGCTCCGCGACCCGGTTGTAGGCCTGTGCAAAGTCCGAGGCGGCGGTGAGGCGATCGATCTCCTCCACCTCGGCCAGCACTTCTCCCTCCGACGGCTCGTCCTGTGCGACCAGCAGCCATCCGGTCACGGCGATGCCCCAAACGGCCATCGCGGCGATCCCGCTCCTGACAACGTTCCGCCAGGTGAGCAGCCTATGTTGGAGGCCGCGACGCTGATCTCTCTCGTCGGCGGCCTGTACGGGCCGGGATTGCAGGTATGCCGTCGCCGCCGTTATCGGAAGCCCAATCAACAGGAGAATCAGGGTCAGAATGAACGCCCACGATGGGAGTCGGATGTTCTGGCCGAGGACATCGACGACCTGGAGGAAGACCCAGGATCCCGCCGCGTAGAGGCCCAGTATCTGCCAGAGAGATCGCTTACCCTTGCGGTTGCTCATCGGACCTCCAGCGGAAGTAAGAAGCGGCCGCCCGGAACAGCACAAAGTGATCCACACTCGGTTTGGCGGTCAACGCCGCTAACGCGGGACCAGCACCGGTTCGCCCTTCAATCATGCTTTAGGGAAGTTCGGCTTACAGCGCCTGTCACTAATCCGACACTATGGGAGCGGCGTGCCCGATGAATCACTGCCGCCCATCTGACGCGGTGTCAGGCGAACCACTACCTATGGCCGCAAACTTGCACTTTGCACTTCGCCCCGGTGTGCATGGGAGGCAACGGAAATCAACAGGGAGCACACAAGATGAAGATGGACAGACGGTTATGGATTATCGGACTCCTGGCTTGGATCGCGGCAGCCTGCAGCGGTCTGAGTGCAAACGAAGACAAATATGCAGAGGTACCCTCAGGCACCAGCCTGGAAGTGATGCTCGACCAGGGCGTGAACACTCAAGTGACTCGCCCGGGCCAGCCCCTCACAGCTTCCGTCGCAGCGCCCGTGATGGTGAGCGGGGAAGTCGTGATCCCTGCCGGGTCCTCCGTGTCCGGGACGATTACGGCGATCTCGCAGAAGCCGCCGTCGATGACCGTTGAGTTCGCTGAGGTCGAGACCTCGGCGGGGACGGTCCCCCTGGAAGCCGAGCCGACCATCGTCCGGCTCGCCGAGCATTCCGAGATGAAGGATGAGGGTGCGAAGATCGGTGGTGGCGCGGCCGCAGGTGCCGTGATCGGCGGCGCGGTCGGCGGTAACGTGAAGAGTGCGGCGATCGGCGCTGCCGCGGGTGCCGCTGCCGGTACGGGTGTAGCGTTGGCCACCAAGGAACGCTACGCATACCTGCCAGCCGGCGCGAAGCTGAACTTGCAGCTCGACGAATCCCTCCTTGTACCGCTGGTGGCGGAGGTGCCCCAGGCGAGCGACTAGGAGATGGCAGCTTGCGGGCACGATAGCCTCACAGCGCTTGTCTGCCGGACAGGGAGGTGGCAGCGCATCGACTGGCTCCTGATTCTGAAGCAGGAGGGCGCTGCCGCCAGCCCAGCCAATCTGACTCCCTGAACCCATCCGAGGTCCCAGACGGGTCAGGTACGACAATCTGCACCATTCACGCGGTGTTTCGAGCGTCCTATGTCGTATCTGATGTGGGGGAAAACGACAAGAAACCGTATCTTCTTACCCAAATCCTACCCCAACCCGGACATGTATCCACGCCAGCGGGCGGATCACCTCATCAGGCTGCCTGGACCGTCCACTCCACCCACCTCTAGTTTGGATTGTCAGCAGCACTGCACCCACGGCTCCGGGAGGATCTACCATGGCAGATGTGCAAACCCTTGTCGATCGCAACCTCGAGTTCGCCCGTAGCTTTGACAAGGGGAACCTGGCCATGCTGCCCCGCCTGTCGACACTGGTCCTGACGTGTCTCGACGCTCGCGTCGACCCGGCGCACTATCTCGGTCTCGAGTTGGGCGACGCCTTCGTAATGAGAAACATAGGTGGGCGAGTCACCGACGAAGTGATAGGGCAGATCGCCATTCTCCGGGCATTGGTGGCGGTAGCCGGCGGGGCTGCTCTTAACGTGGTCATCGTCCATCACACCGATTGTGGGACCAGCCGCTTCGCCGACCCTGAAGCCAGACAGAGGATAGGCCAAGCCGCGGGGACCGGCGAGGCAGTGATCGAAAGGCTTGCCGTTACCGACCCGCAGACCAGCGTGACCGAGGATCTCGACCGGCTCCGAGCCGCGTCGATTCTACCTGACGAACTCGTCGTTGCTGGCTACGTCTATGACGTCACCGACGGACACGTCCGCGAAACCTTCGCCCCGGCCTCGCTACGTGAGGGAGCGCGATCATGAAGGCCGAGCCCCGTCCAGCAGAGATGTCATCTCGGTGGGATCAGAGGCGCAGCAGGTGATCGAAGGCCGACTCGCGGCAGACGGCATCCACCGTTTCTTCCCCTACTCCATGGAGATCTTCTCGCGGGCGGCCACCCACAGGACCTCGTTGAGCGAGGCATGTCGCAGGAGCAGCTCGGGACCCTTCTGACGCAATCGTTGTTCGGTGAATCCCACAACCACCAGGTCGGCCTCCGACGACTTCGACTGTACAAGACTGCTGAAGTCGATCCGATCATCCGTTCCGATGATCTCTACCTTCCTCGGAGATACAGGAATCCGACCTTCCCGGATCATGCCATGCAGCTCCTCGGTCCGCTCGCTGGCCTGTGCCTTCGGGTACGCTGCAAAGATCTGCAGATCCGCCGAGCTCCAGTCCGGATGACCTAGCAGAATGTAGGAAAGGAGGATCATCAGGTTGGCGTTCTGGTGGTCGTGCCACGTCAGCCAAACGTGGATGTCGGCCAGGTTGCCGAAGTGGTGGTCGCCGTGCCGGAGCACCAGGCAGTCCATGTCTGCGCTGCACGCGAGGAACACACCCGCACGACACTCCTCCACGATTTCGGGTCCATCATGTTCCGAGAACTCGAACAGGATCGTGTTGTTCTCGACGCCGGCGATTCCCGGCGCCTGAAGCGTCTGCGCCAGTGCGGAGCGCATCGACGGACTCACCATGGTGTCCACGAAGACTCCGCTGGGCCGCTGGGATGTCGTCCGGATCAGCCGCTTCAGGATCTTCCGGCTCTCGGCGTAGGTCTCCGAGTTCAGAAGACCGTCGATGTAGTGCAGGTAAGTGCCGAACCCGTACCGATGACACAGCCAGGAGAGCATCCGGATCGGAGCCGATCGATCGAACGTACGGCCGGTGATCATGATAATGCTGGGTCGCCACTCCAGCGGAGGTGTCTTCTGAAGACGAATCTGCATGTTGCGAGTGGCCTGGGTCATCACGCCCTGAAATATCGTTCCGATTCCTTCCGCAGAACTGCCTCCGGTGAGCTCGATCGTCTTGTAGAGGGCAGCCATGATTACGATTGCTGCCACTGCGTACGCGGGGCTCATCTGGAACATCAACAGCAGGCACATCACGGCACCGAGCAGGCTCACGTACCATTTGGTGCGGAACGCCGGGCGGTAGGAAGGACGGGCCGCAAAATGCTCCAGGAAGCTGATTGCACACAGTGACCCGTAGGTCACCATGAAGAACATGGAAATTATGCCGGCCACTACGTCCACGTTGCCCGCCAGAACTACCAGGAAGGCTATGGCCCCGGTCACGAGGGTAGCGTTTCGTGGATCGTGGGCGGTCCCGACGCCGCTCGACAGGAACCGCGCTACCCCCTCACCCGGAAGGATCCGGTCTGCGGCCAGTGCCTGGAGAGTCCGGGGTGCGACCAGGACCGACCCTATGGCTGACGAGAGGGTCGCCGCGGCGAGTCCGATCGGGATGATGGGTGACCAGAGTGCAATGTCGGCCATCACCAGCCGGTTCGTGTCGGCCAGCAGCTCCGTGGGAGCCGAGCTGGCGAGTTTCCATGCCACAAAGACGTATGAGACCATGCCCACCAATGTGGCGGAGAGGATACCCAGTGGGATCGACCGCCGGGGGTTCGCCAGATCGCCGGATAGTCCCACGCCGGCCGTCATCCCCGTGAATGCAGGGAAGACGATGGCGAATACAACGATGAGGGGGTCCGCCGCCAGCAGTTCGCTCCTCAGAATCGCATCCTCAGTCGCAGCATCGCCGACGGGCCTTCCCAGGAAGAACAGCAGCAGCGATACGCCCAGCACGCTCACGACAACCCAGAGCGCCGACACACCGAGGCTTGCTCCGCGGGTCAGAATGAGAACGACCAGCAGAACCAGCGCCGGAACCGAGACCAGCCTGAGGTCGAGCGCCAAGCCGGTCAGATTCTGGAACGCCGGGCCCAAGGCCCTGAACGCCTCCGCGAAAGCGAGGATGTAGAAGGCCACCGAGATCGCCTGAGAAAAGAAGAGGGCGATCCCGATCGCGCCTCCGATCGTGGTTCCGAAGGAGCGGGATATGATGTAGTACTCGCCGCCGCCCTCCACCCGGCGGTTCGTCGCGATCTCGGCGATCGCCAGAGCGGTCGGAATCGTGACGGCGTGCCCGAGAAGGATGATCCATAGCGTCCCCAGAAAGCCCGTGTGGGCTACGGAGTAGCCGAAACGGAGGAAAAGGATGGCGCCGAGGATCGTGCTGATACTCGCCAGGAAGACCGGCGCGGTCCCGAATCCGTGACCCCGCTGCCCTTCGCTCGCTGGCGGCCGCCGCTGTGTCAGGCGCAGCGCGTGCAATGGTGTCTCCGCTGCAGACGTGGGGCTTCAGAATGGAAGGGCGAGCGCGAGCGCCCGTTGTACCATGCACAATGATGCGCGGGCGCACCCAACCGTCAAGATCCACTCAGCTGGAATCGTGGCCCAACCGTTTCGATTACGCAGCTGCTCATCCGAGGTCTCGCTGAAGCCGTCGGAGACTCCTGCGCCGGCGACGAGGCAAGCGACAAGGCAGGATACTCGGGCAGATGCCCTTCGGGGATGCGGTTCATTCCGGAGTGGGCGCCGGCGGGCCGTCGGAGTTCCAGGTGTCGTGGACATAACGCCACTCGCCGCCTCGCTTCTGGAAGACTCCGATATACTTGCCCGTGTCAACGATCGTACCGGAAGCATCGGTAACACTGTACGTCCCAGTCTCGTAGGCAAGGTCGCCCGATACGTCTACTACACCGGCTTCGGGGATGTTCATTGTCAACCCGGCCGCTTTCGTCGCGGCGATGTCGCCCGCGAGGAACGCCCGAATCGCAGCGGTGCCTGTGGCGGCCGGCGCACCCGGCGGAAGTAGTACGGCGTCTTTCCAGTACATCTCGGCCATGGCGTCCGCCTCGCCAGCATTATAGGCTGCGGCCCATGCCGGTGCCGACGCGCGAATCACGGATTCGTCCGCCACCGCGTCGTGTGCGGCGGGTCGTGTCTTGAACTCGATCTGGATGACTTCGAAGGGCGAATCGCCGAGGTTCTCCGGCTGATGCACACCCGCCTCTGACCACTGGACCGTGCCGGCTTGGACCTCAAAGTCGCGGGTCTCACCGCCGGGCATCGTGAATCGTCCATGCAGGTCGTTCAGGAACACGGCCACACCGGCCGGATGCGAGTGCATCACACTCCTCTCGCCCGGCCCGTACGTAATGCGCAGGGCCCGGACCTGGTCGTTCTCGAACACCACCTTGTAGTGCTTGGCGTCGACCACGGCGGCATCCTGCGCTCGGGATCCGGGTGCCAGAGCCAAGAACAGAGCTGCCGCCCCACCACAGGTCAGAAGAGTCCTTCCGCGAGTTCCCATGAGCCTCTCTCAGTTGAGTGAGTACCCCCGGTGCCCGGCTACAACTAACGCCTGCGACCATCGAAACTGTCAAGGTGGGCTCAGTCACTTCGGCCTAACGAGCCCTCCTGCCTATCTGACAAGTGTTCGCCGCTGTGAGGGGACTTGCGTCACCCCCGGACGCGAGCCGGGCACTCGCGACCCAGGTAGAACTGCCGCCCCCCGAGGATCGCTCCCGCCCCCGGACACGTAAGCGCCGTGTTGTGAAGAAACCCGGAACCGGCGCTGTTGAGAGATCCTGGCTATGAGTTGGCGATCAAAACCACCTTGCCGGCGTAGCCGCCGCGCTCGAGCAGTTCGTGAGCACGAGCGACCTCAGCCAGCGGGACACGCTCCGCCACCACCGGCTTGATCCTGCCCGCTGCCGCCGAATCGAGGAGCTCCGTCAGCGTTTCGCGGTACCAGGCGGTGTGCGTGTGCGGAAACTTCATCATGTTCGGGGACAACGGCACTCGCTTGTTGTCCGGAATGAGCTTGAGCAGGAAGACCGTCAGCAGGCTCAGAGGAATGACCTTCATCCCTGCCTTGGATGTCGCGACGCTGCCGAGCGGCACCAACCGTCCACCTTTGCGCAGGGTTCGGTAGGAACGCCAGAGCTGCCGTGCGCCCCCGATGGGATCGAAAACGGCATCCACCCCGTCGCCGGTCACATTGCGGATGCGCTCGACGAAGTCCTCGGTGCGGTAATCGATCGGCGTGGCTCCCAGTGCGGACACGATTTCGTGGTTATACAGAGACGCCGTGCCATACATCTCCAGCTTGGCCAGCTTGCCGAGCTCGAGCAGAGCGGTCCCGAGGCCACCCGCCGCACCGTGCACCAGGATCCGCTCGCCGCTACGCACGCCAGCGGTTCGGTGCAGGTAGAGGTGTGCGGTGAGGTAGTTCACCACCAGGGTGACAGCCTCGGCAGGATCCAGGCTCGAGGGGACAGGCACCACCAGGCTGGCGGGCAGGCAGATGGACTCCGCGTAGCCACCGGCAAGGCCGAAGGTCCAGCCGGCAACCCTCTGCCCCGGCTCGACGGTTGACACCCCCTCGCCCAGCTTGTCCACAACGCCAACGATGTCCTCGCCAGGGGTGAACGGAACATGCGGATTCCCGGGGAACGAAATCGAGCGGACCATCAGATCGTAGGCGGAGACTCCGGCCGCCAGGACCTTCACCCGAACCTCGCCGGGCTGGGGTTCGGGGAGAACCTCTTCCACCACCTGCAACACGTCCGGCCCACCCCGCCGCGACACGACGATGCGATGATTCACTACTGCCTTCATGCTGACTCCTTCGGCGGGGAGAGGCCTCGTCGGTCACGGCCAATCTCCGACTCGACGGCGTAGCGGCCTGCAAGTGCTGAATTGAGACGGTCGGACAGGTCAGGCATAGTCGCTTCCTGAGGGAACAAGGAGGTCTGATCAATATAGGGGAGTTTGGCTTAGAGCGCCTGTCACTAAACGTGACACTGGCGCAGTTGAGGCCCTAGTGGACCGCGGCCGCCCATCTGACCGGGCGGCCGGAGGGAGGGTATCCCCCGTCTATAGGTCCACGCGCTGAACCACGTCGTCCCACCAGGCATCCTCGCGCAGCGGTGCCAGTGGGGGCTCGACCTCTAGCTCCAGCGCCCTAGGATCCCTGGCATTGATAGCGGCGAGAAGTTCGTCGAACGCCTGCTCCAGCCAACCGAGTTCCGCGTACTGTCCAGTTCCTCCGCGACCATTACGTCCCAGTTCGCGGGCGCTGACTTTGTCTGAAGGAATCGGCGGACACGACCCACGAACGTATAGAGCTCTCTCGTCTCTGTCTCGTAGATGCGGAGCTCGTGCTGGATCGCCTCGAGCGCATCACGGGCCGCCACTTCGTTGAAGGGCAACCCTCCGAAAACCGTGGACACCCCTTCCATGCGGTCCAGCGTGTGGAAGCTGTTTGACATGGCTTCCTCCTTGTTGGAGGGGCTGGCCAGTGTCAGCCCCAGTGACCTTGTCACTGATTCTTGTGTTTGGGGTAGGAGAGGTACGGAGAGGAGAAGCCGGAGGTCTCGCGCATGAGGAAACCCCGACCGCGAACGATCGCAGCCGCTATTGCCCTTGGTGCTGTCGGCGCAGTGTTGGTGTATGTCGTATACCGTCCCTGGGCGGTGAACTGGGGCGCAACCGACGAAGAGATCGCTCGCGCCATGCCCGGGGACGGACTCCTCTCCGATCCGACGTTCAACGCGACCCGCGCTGTCACGGTCAACGCTTCACCAGCTGAGATCTGGCCGTGGATCGTTCAGATGGGCTACAAGAGAGCGGGTTTCTACAGCTACGACCGGCTGGACAATGACGGGGTCCCGAGCGCGGACCACCTGATCCCGGAGTATCAGCAGCTCGAGATCGGAGATTCGTTACCGCTGTCCGAGCATGCTTTCGTGAGGGTCACGGGCTTGGAGCCCGACAGTTCGATGCTGTGGGAGTACCAGGGTGACGACACGACGACGGTTTTCACCTGGGCATGGGGTCTCTTTCCACGAGCCGATCAGCAGACACGGCTCGTCTCGAGACTGCGGTGGCAAGCGCCGGGCCTTCGCTCGCGGCTGATGCTCGACCTGTTCGAGATCGTGATGATGCGAAAGTGCATGCTTGGCATTAAGCGAAGAGCGGAGACAGCCAACCCCTAGGGGAGGTGTCCGAGCGAATCTGTCCAGATGCACGAAAGTCCGCCATTTGACGGGCTTTCTGCCAATCGTGGCGGCGAAATCCGCTGTCGAGGCGAAGCCGAGACCTTCGAACCTGCGCAGCAGGCCAGAGTGTTCGCGACTTCCTGCCGTCGAGCCGATGGCGAGACGACCCCATTCGCCTGGCAGTGCGTGCACTCACTCACATGGCGACCGTGAACCTATCCTCATCGACATCAAATCAAGGTTGAAGAACAGAGACTTTCCCATACGCCCTCCTCTGTTCGACAGCCGTTTCCATCTGCTCTCTCGTCCGTCGGTGGCGCCGGGGGCAGACGAATCCTTCACCAAGATACTCCGGGCATGGACGATCTCGACCGCCCTCCGCTCACCTTGACTTCACACGTACCGGCTTGCGTTACTGGAGTAACCGCACGGGCTGGGAACCAGCTGATGGTCGAGTAGAGCACATCTACGGGACGAATCGAGCCAAGGAGGTCGTGAATGTCGGACATGAACGAACGCGTCGCGCTGATCACAGGAGCGAGCAGCGGGATCGGATGGGCTGCTGCAGAGGCGTTCGCGGCGAAGGGCGCCAGGGTCGTGGTCGCCGCACGGCGGCAGAGCGAGCTCGATTCGCTCGTGGCCGAGATCGAGTCTCGCGGTGGCGAGGCTACCGCCATCAAGACGGACGTTTCGAGCGCGGAGGACGTTGAGCGGATGGTCGCCCATGCGCTGAATGCGTTCGGTCGTCTCGACTATGCCGTGAACAACGCCGGCATCGAAGGACAGTTAGTCGGAATCACGAATCTGGCAGAGGAAGAGTGGGATAGGGTGCTGGACATCAATCTGAAAGGAACGTTCCTGTGCATGAAGTATGAGGCCATTGCGATGCTGGATGGAGGACACGGCAAGGCGATCGTCAATATCGGCTCCATCAACTCCTTCCTCGGCTTCCCGACGGGCTCGGCCTACGTCACTTCGAAGCACGGCCTGATCGGGCTGACGACGAGTGTCTCGGCGGAGCTGGCACCGCAGGGAGTCCGGGTGAACCTCATATGCCCGGGGCTCATCGATACACCGATGCATCATCGGGCCAGAGAGATACTGGGCGATGAGATCTACGACGAGGCGGTGATACCGAGTGTTCACCTTCGACGTGTGGGTCGCCCCGAGGAGATCGCTCGCTCGGCTGTCTTCCTGTGCTCGGATGACGCCGGGTACATTACCGGCACGACACTCACTCCGGATGGCGGTTTCACGCTGACGGTATGATCTCCGAGTCCTGGATACCGGCAGTTCCGGCAGCGTGATCAGGCGGTCAGACGGTCCTACGCCGCGTCAGTCCAACTACACCCCCGTAAGTCCATATGGGTGGGTAACAGTTCGGGTGACACACCTGGGCGGGTCTTGCCGCTTGCCTTGACTGCCACTTGATGTCCGTCCGACTGTGATCATCCAGGCAAGACGGTTCCCGTCAGGCTGCCCGCTTGAGATAGTGTATGCCCCGCCCACAGCTCAGGAACACGTACGGCTGACCAGCCACGCGAAACGCATGGTGGTCCGACATGTCGCCGATGAAGGAGTTCAGAGTCGGCACGATCTGCAGATCTTCGACCGCACCAGCCGAGCTCTCCACGGCGGAGAGCAGTGCGCTGTGGCTCTCCGATCCCAGCACGAACAGCAACTCGCCTTGACGCGAGCATTCGGGCTACCCCGTGACCTGCTCAACACGCTGCCAGCCGTGACGTTCCTCTGTTCGGCGCGTCGGCAAGACGCTCCTCTCAGAGCGCGTCCCGCTCCAGCCGGTCCAGGAGCTCGCTCAGCCGCTCGATCGTCTGCCGCAGCTCCCGGCGGATCGAGTCCACGAGTGCCGGGGTCACCTCGACCTCCGGCCCGGGCGTGCTCTCCGCTTCCGTCTCGGCCGCCAGCGGCTCAGGCCCGGCCTCCTCGGCGACCGGCGCGACCGCGGGCCGCTCCCCGATCAAGGCCTCGACCGACGCATCGAGCGTCTGGTGCATGGTCACCTGCCCGACATCGGCCAGAATGATGCGGCGGAGCTCTGGGAACTCGAGCGTCTCCGGCTTCAGGAAGACCGGCTCGGCGTACAGGATGGCGTCCCCCATGGGGATCACCAGGAGGATCCCTCGCGCCACCTCCGAGCCCACCTGGCCCCAC
>JBDGXC010000032.1:1587-30485 GCA_039584815.1 Gemmatimonadota bacterium | reverse complement strand
CGGCCGTTCTTCGTGGTCGCGTCGGTGGGCCTGCTGTGGCTCGCTTTCCACCTCGTGGACCGCGAAGAGGCGCAAGCATGTGACTCGGGAGCACCGTGCGCGAGGCCGCGCGCCCGGCGGCTCGTGCGATCTCTCCTGTGGGCCGCGGTGGGAGTCTCGCTCCTGTTCCTGACATCGCCCGCGTGGTCGCGCCTCCTGTTCCGCGGCTGAGGATAGGTGCCGCGGCGGGTTCTCCTGTTACCTTGTCGACGTGCGGGACAGCTGGAGTCGCTCGCGCTGTACACCCGTGTTACGCAGGAGAAAGCCATGCGGCGCGTCGCTGTCGCGCTTCTAGCACTCTGTTTTGCGATGCCCTCCACGTCCCCGGCGCAGGTAACCCTTGGACTGAAGGCCGGTCTCAATGTGTCCGACCTCGACATCGAGGACGCCGAAGGCTCACCGGTCGATGTGGATTCGCGCACCGGATTCGTGGGCGGTGCGTACCTGCAGGCCGGCCTGGGCAGCGTGCTCACGCTGCAGACCGAGGCTCTATACTCCCCGAAGGGAGGCTCCCGGACCGTCTCCGACCGTACGGTATCGCTCGACCTCACCTACATCGATGTGCCCGTTCTCCTGCTGGTCCGGGTGCCGGCCGGCGACTCCGCGATCTGGCCGGTCCTGTACGCCGGCCCCGTCTTTTCGTGGGAGACGCGGTGCCGGATTCGCGACGCCGGAGAGGCCGTGGACTGTGCCGCATTCGAGGAGGAGCCTCTGGAGACGAAGAGTCCCGACGTCGGGATGGCGTTCGGCGGAGGGTTCGAGATCTTCATGGGATCGTTCACGTTGCAGCTCGAAGCCCGCTACAACCTCGGGCTCACGACCATCGACGATGCGACCGAAGAGACTGGCAGCGTGAAGAACCGGACGTGGTCCTTCATGCTCGGCGTCGGGCGGGTGCTGACTCTGTAGATGTGAGCGTTCTACGGCTGGGAGGGCGCCTCGAAGAACGCTTCCCGGTAATCGTCCATGGACGCCCGAACCACCGCCTCCGCGTGCTCGCGGGAGTACGGGGGACCGATGGACACGTCGGCCGGCTGCTCCGCCAGCGACTTGTACGTCGAGAAGTAATGGATGAGACGATCCACCAGCGCGTCCGGCACATCTCCGATCTCCCGCAAGCCCCCGTACACAGGATCCCGGTCGAGCACCGCGATGATCTTGTCGTCGGCCAGGCCTCCGTCGATCATCGGCAGCCCCCCGATCACGCGAGCGGGAACGACGACCTCGGCGCGTGTGATGGGGCGCTCGCTGAGCACGCAGATGTCCAGCGCGTCACCGTCGCCCTCACCGGCCGCCGCCAGGAGGGCCCCGACCCGGGCTGCGCAGTACGTGCGCGGTACGAATCCGTACAGAGCCGGCGGCTGGGACGACGTGAGCTGAGGTCGATCGATCCGCGTGTACCCGGTCACCTTGTCGACCTCGTACTTCATGAGGTCGTGGGGGGTGATCTCGATGTACGCGTTTACGAGCCCGGGCGGTTCCGGGCCGACCTCGAGGCCGTGCCACGGATGGGGTCTCCAGCGGAAAAAGGACTCGGACCTCATGCACCAACCTTGTCTCCCAGGATCGCCTGACACAAGCCAGGGTACTGTTTGCCAGCCGAGCCTCGGGTCGCCACATTCTCGGCCTACGCAACCACGGCCGGTGCGTCGTCGCCGGTTCACGCAACAGGGGGAAGCCCAGATGAAGAAGATGTTGCTCGTTTTCGCCATGCTCTTCGTGGCGAAGACCGCCTATGGTCAGGAGCAGTACGTCGAGCTGCTCAAGTCGGACATCAAGACACAGAAGATAGCCGTGATCACCGAAGCGATGGCTCTCGAGGAAGGTCAGTCGGAGCCGTTCTGGAAGATCTACCGCGACTACGACTACGAGTTGTCGGCGATCGTGGATCAGCGCATCGCCCTGATCAAGGACTACGCGGCCAGCTTCAGCGGCATGACCGACGAGAAGGCGGCTGAGCTGGCGAAGAACAGCTTCAAGATCGAGAGTGAGCGGGCCGACTTGCGCCAGAAGTACTACAAGCAGTTCGCGAAGGACCTGTCTCCCCTGGTCGGCGCGCGCTGGCTGATGATCGAGCGCACCATCAACACCCTGATGGATCTGCAGATCGCAGCGGAGATGCCGCTGATCCAGGAGGGCTGGGAAGCCGAACCGCCACCCGAGGGCTACTAGACGGGAGCGAGCCGTCGACGCTCGAAGGGCTGCCCGATCGGGCAGCCCTTCTCGGCGGGCTAGTCTCGAGCAGGCTCTTCATCGCGAACGCCACGTTGGCGGGCCGTTCCGCCAGGCGCCGCATGTACCACGGGAACCAGAAGGCGCCGAAGCTGATGAGGACGCGGACCCGATAGCCGGCGGCCGCGAGCCGGCTCTGCAGCTCCCGCTGGATGCCGTACAGCAACTGGAGCTCGTACGCCTCGCGGGGGACGTTCATGGCTCCCGCCCGCCGGTTGATCTCGCCGATCATCGCTTCGTCATGCGTACCGAAGGCGATGCGCGCGCGCCCCGTGAGGGCCGCTTCCAGGAGCACCTCCGACAGGCGAAGGAAGTTGACGTCCACGTCACGTTTCCTGGCGTAGGCCAATTCGGGTGGCTCCTTGTAGGCTCCCTTCACGAGCCGGATCATCGGCTCCAGGGCCAGGAGCTCCTCGAGGTCCGCCGCGGTGCGATACAGATACGACTGCAGGCACAGTCCCACGTTCTCGTGATCCGAACGGAGACGACGATACAGATCGAGAGTCGGCTCGACGTAGACCGTCGATTCCATGTCGACCGCCATCATGCGTCCGGACCGGCCGGCGGCGATGGCCAGGGACTCGAGGTTGTTCAGGGCCACATCGAAACCGTGGTCGAGGCCCAGGTGCGTCGGTTTGACGGAGATGTACCCGTCCAGGTCCTCGCCGGCGAGGCGTGCGAGCAAGTCGATGTAGTCGCGAACCACCAGGTCGGCTGCTCCTGCATCCTCCACGTTCTCGCCGAGCAGGGTCAGGATCGAAGTGATCTTTCGTCCGCTCAGGGCTTCGGCTGCGGTGAGCGCCTCGTCGATCGTCTCGCCGGGCATGAAACGCGTCACGGCGCGCCGGACGAAGCGGCGTCGAGTGAGCTGCTCCGCCAGCCACCGGCTCTCGGAGCCCCTGAGCAGCACCCGCCTGGCGATTCCCACGACGCAGTCTCCGGCGAAGGGACGCAGACCTTAGAGACGCGACCCAATGTGAACAGGGGTCGACCGGCGGGCAATCGGCGCCGTCCCGCTCGCGCGTGCAGTACTAGCCGGCGATGTCTATCTTCGGGGTGCACACGGGCGCGGTCACCCGATGCGCTCCCCGATACCGGAGCTTCGATGAGCTCTCGCATGCCTGTTACAGCCGCTGCCGCAACCGACGCGTGACGATGATCCCTCCGGGTCAGTCGGACGTCGGACCCCTCCAGACAGTCCTGCTCAAACACCCGCGCGAGGCGTTCCGCGATCAGGCGACGATCGACGCGCAGTGGGAGGATCTCGGATACCTCGGACCGCCGGATTACAGCGCCGCCGTTCAGGAATACGATGCGTTCGTCGAGCTACTGCATGGACTCGGAGCGCGGGCTCGTCTTATGCCGTACGCTGAGGACACGAGGCTCGATTCGATGTACGTGCGGGACGCCGCCGTGCTGTGCGAACGCGGAGCCATCCTGTGCCGGATGGGCAAGGAGGCGAGAAGGGGCGAACCGCGGGCCATGGAACGGGCCCTGCGTCGAGCGGGCATCCCGGTGGTCGGAAAGATCGTCCCTCCAGGTCTCCTGGAGGGTGGCGATGTCGCGTGGATCGACGAGCGGACTCCGGCCGTGGGTAGAGGATATCGGACGAACGCCGACGGCGTCCGCCAGCTCCGAACCCTGCTGGGGCACTGTGTGGACCGGGTCGTGGAGGTGCCTCTTCCGCACTGGCGCGGTCCGGGAGACGTCTTCCACCTGATGTCGATGTTCAGTCCGGTCGATCGCGATCTGGCGGTCGTGTACGCGCCTCTCCTGCCTGTACCGTTCCGGGACTTGCTCCTGAACAGGGGGTACGACCTGGTGGAGGTACCGGACGAGGAGTTCGACACGATGGGCTGCAATGTGTTGGCGACCGGACCACGCCTGGCGATCATGCTCGATGGCAATCCGGTCACTCGCGCCCGACTCGAGGCCGCCGGAGCCGAGGTGCACGTGTACACGGGACGGGAGATCAGTCGGAAGGGATCAGGCGGCCCGACGTGCCTGACCCGTCCACTGGCGCGCGAGCGCGGCGCCCTGGGACCTTCTGAATGAGGGACTCGATGGGCGGGAGGCGCGAGATGCGTAGGATCGTGATGATGTCCGGATGGACCTTCATTGGTGACGATGGCGGCCACCGGATGCGGGACTGGCAACGGAAACGGTGAGGAGGATTCCGATTCGACCGCTGTCTCCGCGGTTACAGCCGTCCGGAGGATGTGGAAGCTGGAACGGTTTGGGCCCGCGGCGCATATGCTGGGGAGCGAGGCAGAGGTCGTGGCCGCCCTGGCCGCGCTGCCGGCAGACCGCCCCGTGACCCTCGATCTGACCGCGGAAGGCCGCGTGGCGGGTGCGTCGGGCTGCAACCGGTTCAGCGGCGAGTTCCGCGTCGAGCCCGGGAACGAAGTCGTCATGGATCCGGTGGCGGGAACCCGGATGGCCTGCGATGAGGCGACGATGATCCTGGAGTCGACCTTCCTGCGTACTCTGGGCAGTGTCACACTGGCATCCGTGCGCCACGACCGCCTGGAGCTGCACTGCGAGGCCGGCGTTGTTGTGGCGTTCACCTTGTGGGAGGGGGCCGAGTCCATCCCCTAGCGGCCCAAGCCCGGTAATCGGCGACAGCCTCCGGTCTGCGACGGCAATGCGTAGGGGGAAGCTGCGGGTCCCTGCTACGATCGGCCGGACGTCAGGATCGCTCGAGCGTTTGGGCTGCTGCGGCGAGGCCCGCCCGCTCATCCGTTTCGACTCCCTGGCGGCGCAGAGCGTCGGCCAACGCCGGGAGCAGGGCGAGCACGTTTCGTGGCTGGGCCGAGTGTCCCATACAGCCGATACGGATGATCTTCCCCGCGAGGTCTCCCAGTCCGCCGGCGATCTCGATCCCGTACTCAAGGAGGATGGTCCGGGTCAGGTCGCGGGCGTCGATCCCCGGCGGGATCCGCACCGCGTTGAGGCTCGGAAGCCAGAACGCGTCCTCCGGGTTCATGCGCAACCCCATCGCCCCGATCCCGGCCTTGAGCGCCCCCGCGATCCGGAGATGACGTGCCCAGCGCGCCTCGAGACCCTCCTCGACCACGAGCCGAAGAGCCTCTCGTAGTCCGTAGATTGCGGTGATCGGCGCCGTGTGATGGTAGGAGCGTTCCTCCCCCCAGTAGGACTCCAGCAAGCCCACGTCGAGATACCAGCTGCGCACCGGTTCCGAGCGCCGTTGTACCCTTTCCAGGGCGCGATCACTTAGCGTAAGGGGGCTGGCGCCCGGCGGGCAGCTCAGACACTTCTGAGCCCCGGAGTAGGCCACATCGATGTTCCATTCGTCCACCCGAAGCTCCACGCCCCCCAGCGACGTAACCGCATCCACGATCACCAAAGCGTCGTGCTCGTGCGCGATCCGGGTAAGTGCCGGTACGTCCGGTTGAAGAGCGCCGGTGCTCGTCTCCGCGTGCACGAACCCGAACACGCGCGGCCGGTGCTTCGCGAAGGCTGTCCGTACGTCGTCCGGGTCCAACGGCTCACCCCACGGGGCGTGGACGCGGACCACCTCGCCGCCGGCCCGTCGCGCCATGCTCTCCATGCGAGCCCCGAAGTACCCGTTGGTGGGCACAAGCACTACGTCGCCTGGCTCGACCAGATTGGCGAACGCCGCCTCCATCGCTGCCGAGCCCGTCCCGCTGACCGGGATGGTCCACCGGTTCGAGGTCCGGAAGGCGTACCGGAGGAGCGTCTGTACTTCCTGCATGATCCAGATGAAGGCCGGATCGAGATGACCGATGAGCGGCGTGCTCATGGCGCGGAGAACGCGCGGATGAACGTCGCTCGGACCGGGTCCCATCAGGATGCGATCCGGTGGGTTCAAGGGGCCGATGTCGGGTCGTGCATCCTGGTCAGTCATGTGTCGTTCGCCCGGTAATCCCCTGTTCAGACTTTTCGCCCGATGACGGTGCCACGGTATGCGGCCTCGGGCAAGCGCGGAAGAGGTCCCCCGCCACCAACGCAGCCACCGTTCAGTGCTGGCGCTCGCGACACGGCGGCCGGTCCATCTACGCACGTGGCTCATGTCGGATCCTCCGAGCGCGGTGCCAAAACCCCGTGAAGTTCTTGCATGGTGCGGAAAACGCCACAGATAAGTGTCGCGTCGAGCCAACGCCTCTTTCGCCAGGTGTAGATCGGATCACACGTCCCGGTCCGCCCTTCGGGTTATGTATCGCCCTTGTTTTCAGTCCTATACGACGCGTCTCGTGCGTCCGGCACCCGCTTCGGGGGGGCATCCGGTCCACCGGGCGCTTGTTGGTCTATGATTTGCGCTTCCCAGCCGTGAAAGAGGGCATGGTCTCCCTACGATACGACTCCGGGCGGAGTGAAGATCGATCCATGATGCGCATGCGGCGCAACAATCAGAGCGGTTTTACGCTCGTGGAAGTCCTGATCAGCCTTACGATCGTGAGCATCCTGGTGCTCATGTCGAATACGGCGTTCCGGAACTTCCGGCAGCGAACGATCCTGAACCGTGCCGCCCGGGTCGTGGCGGCGGACGCGGCTCTCACGCGAACCTACGCGATCCGCGGTCGAGCCAACGTTTCGATGGTCGCCGACGAGGCGAATCAGCGCTACGAGATCCGGGACGGCAGTGGGAAGGTGCTGAAGACCCGGCAGTTCGACGGCGACTCGGACCTCCCGCTCGACTCGCTCAACGTTCGCCTCACGGGCGATTCCCTGACGTTCAACGCGCGCGGCATGCTGGTGACCGCGTTCGCACTGATCGACGTCGGCACGATTTCCGGTTCCAGGACCGTACAGGTCAACGGGCTCGGCCGGTACCGGATCGTCAATAACTGAGGATCAAGATGTCTATGCGGAAGATGTTACAGACACGCCTCGCGGACGAGAGAGGCTTTGGCCTTGTCGAGGCGTTGATCGCCCTGACGATTCTAGTGATCGGTCTCGTGGCCGTGAGCGGCCTGAGCCTGGCCTCGGCCGATCAGGCGAGGATAGCCAACTGGCGCAGCGAGCAGGCTACGGCCGGCCAGATGGCGCTCGAGGCCGTCCAGCTTACGGGGTGGGCCGGAGCGGTAAGCGGATCCGATACGGTGAGCATCGCCGGGCATCCCTACGCGATCACGTATACGGTCACGGATCTGACGCCGCGGGTCCGGCAGGTCGTGGCCGAGGTGGCGGCGGTGGGCGACGTGGGAGCACGTGTGTTCACGACCCGGCTGTACAGGCCGCGGCCTCTGCCTCCCGAGAATCCTCCGTACGTTGCGGGAGAGGAAACGCCTCCCGATTCGGGCACGGTGGAGCCACCGCCCGACTCGGTCAAAGTGGAGCCGCCGCCCGACTCCATACTGGTGGTAGACGTGCCGTCCGACTCGGTGATCGCCTATTAGGCACGAGCCGGTTGGCGGAGCGCAACGAGAGCTGATTAAGCGAGAGTCCAGAATGGATCGAGCAGACGCACGAAGCGGCCGTGAGGCGGGCTTCACCATCATCGAGGCCATGGTCGCCATGGTCGTCAGTGGCCTGCTGGCCTCCGCCATGCTGTCCCTGATGCTGGGACAGAGCCGATTCTACGAACGGACTGACGATCAAATCTGGGCCGAGCAGAGCAATCGGGCGACGTTCGATCTGATGTTCTCGGAGCTGCGCATGGGATCCTCGGGAGATCTGGTCGCAGCCACCTCCGACTCCGTATCGATCCGGTTCGACATCATGCGGGCGATCGTATGCGACTCGACGGCGGCCGACGAGGCGGCCCTGCTGGCTTACGACACCGTGGCCGCGTGGGGGATGGCCGGAGGATTCATCGGCACGGCGTACTCGAACCCGTACGAGGAAGAGTTCGAGTATGCTGACAAATTTCTCCCGACAGTGGTTGCCCAGGGGGCGGCGCCGAAAGCCGTATGCGTGGCCAACGGAGCGCCTTCAACGGCCGCGGACGGGAATTACGCCTCGCTATCCGGCTGGAGCTCCAGTTTCTCGGACGGCGTGCCCGATCGCGGTGCCATGGTCCGCTTCTACGGGCTTCTGACCTATCGCTTCGCGCCCTCCACGTTCTTCCAGTCGCGCACCGCACTGTGGAGGGGAGCGCAGGAGCTGACCGGACCCTTCGAGAACGGTGCCGCGCTCAGCTACGTGCTGGACGACGGGAGCGTGAAGACGGGGGTCTCGGGCGGAGACCTGGAGTCGGTACGATCGATCCGCGTTACCGCAACGGCGGTAGGCGACGGGGTCAACCGGTTCGACGTGCAGCGCGATCTCCGGTTCGACATCCCCTTCCGGAACTGAAGAGGCCTCGGGCGCTCCCTTGAGCCAAAGCGATAAGAGGCCGCGGGATCGATGCCCGCGGCCTCTTCGTTTGACCCGAGCCCCCCGTTCAAGTGGGGGAGCTCCCTTACTGCCAGCGCTCGAACCAGCTCCCAGGCACCTCCGCCAGTCCTCCGAAGGCAGCCTTGGACGCCAGGCTCAGATAGCAGGAGTGGTACTTGAAGGACTTGTTGCCGTTCCCCAGATCGGACTTAGGGACCGTCTCGCCGAGCAGCTCGTTGAGTCCCGTGATGATCGAGCCCTCGATCTGCTGGTAGCCGTTGCTGGTCAGGTACCCCCCGGTGAGGATGAGTCCGTCCCACTCGAAGGATCCGTTCATCACGACGTTGCCGGTGGCGATGAATGTTCCCCTGCCGCTGAAATCGGGGGTCACCTCGTAGTTGCCCGTCACGAAGATCACGGGCCAGCTGTCTGCGTCCATGGTCGCGAAGTTCGGCCAGCTGTCGGGCGGGATCATGTAGTCCGGCGCGATCAGATCGCCATCGACCAGCCCTTCCCAGTCCACGCCCGTGCTCTGCAGGAGCTCGAGCGTGCTCGCAGCTTCGTACAGATCGGGCTCGCCCTCGGGCACGAGGACGCCGCCCGTCTGGACGTACCCGCTGTCAGGCACAGCCACTCCGGCCACATCGTCGCCCGGTGAGTCGGGGCACCGAGGGTCACCGCCCGGAGCCCAGTCGTGCCCCGAGATCGTGCCTGCTCCGCCGGTCTTCAGCAGGCCGGAGCCCGCCGCGAACGCCGCCTGCGTCGTGATGCTTCCCGCGCTGAACAGGGCGAGGCGGGACACCGTGCGCGACGCCGTGCCTCCCTCGGGCGGCGTGTACGACGACGCCGAGCGAACCCGGTACAGCACCCGATCGTGAGGAAGATCCAGCATCTTCGTACCGTCCACGATCGTCGATCCCGCGAGGTAGGTGAACGTGTCCGTCTCCGTCGCCTCGAACTTCCTGCCGAGGTACTCCTGGAGACCTGCATCGGCGGCGTAGAAGGCGGTCGTGCTCGCCTCATGGTTCTGGCTCGCCCGCAGATCGGTCTCCGTGATCAGCATTCCGGCCGCGGCAAGCGCCGTGAGGCCGACGAGGGTCACGAGCACGATCATCAGGGCCGCACCACGCTCATTGCTCACGGTGCCGCGCGGGATCCGGCTCCCGGCCGGGCGGTTGGGCATCGATTCTGCTCTCATCTTCGTAGACGCTCCTTGCATCGTTCATCGGGAACGGACGCGCTCCCGGACTCGCGATGCATCTGTGCAGTCGGTTCTTCCTGCAACGGGGAGGCCACGAAAACGGAAGCATGGCACACGACAGTAAGTGTCCATAATAGCGCCACTTAGGTGGACACGCGGAACGCGGGTGATGCGGCCACGCCACACCCGCTGGAGGCATAGTACGCCCGGCTTCGCCACGTTTTGCACACTGCGAGCCGGTGGCGCGGCTAGTCGGTCGCTCCGGCTGCGGCAGTCGAGAACTCCGCACGGTTGCCGCTGTCGTGCACCAGGTTTTCGACGGGGGGGCAGAAGCAGTCCCGCACGATCTCATCTTCGACCATGTGCAGATCCCACCAGCGCGCCGCCCGCCTCCGTGTCCATGGCTCCGGGTCCGGAACGGTCTCCAGGGCTTCCTCGAGCGCGTCAATCGATGGATACCGGTCCTCGGGGTCTTTCTCGAGACACTTCATCACGATCGCGTCGAGCTCGGGCGGGATCGGCAGCTCCACGACCTGGGATGGCCGGGCCGGGACCGTCTTCACGTGATCGATCATTAGCTCGACGGCGGATTCCGCCGTGAACGGCGGACGTCCCGTGAGCATCCAGTACGCCACCGCGCCGAAACCGTACATGTCCGCTGGAGGTCCGACGCCCGACGCACCGTACACGGTTTCGGGTGCCAGGTATCGAGGGGTACCGAACACGACGCCGGTCCGCGTGAGCCCCGTCGGGATCTCCGCTCCCCGAATCCGCTTGGCGAGCCCGAAGTCCAGCACCTTGACGAAGTCGTACAGCCCACCCCGCACGGTAAGGAAGACGTTGGACGGTTTGAGGTCACGGTGGACGATGTCGCGGGCGTGTGCCTCCACCAGGGAGCCCGTCACCTGCAGGAGCAGGAACAGGGCTCGGGAGGCCGGAATCGGTCCGAAACGTTCGACGAAGCGCTCGAGGTCCATTCCCTCTAGGTACTCCATCGCATAGTAGAACGTATCGTCCGCTGCCCGACCGAAATCGAAGATGGTGATCGTATTGGGGTGCGAGAGGCTGGAAGAAAGACGGACCTCACGCTCGAACCGGGCGAGCGCCGTCTGATCCGATCCCGGCGTAGTCCTCAGCACTTTTACGGCGCTCGGGCGGCACATGAGCGCGTGCTCGGCCACGTAGACCGTGCCCATGCCCCCAGCGCCGAGCTCCCTGTGAAGAACGTAGTTGCCCAGGCGACGGGCCCGGAAGGCCGTCTTGCGCAGTCCATACAGCGTCCGTGTGACAAAGATGGAAGTGCCTCCGAGAACCGCGCTGCCCAATGCGCTCAGGAACACCTGCTCGCCCAGTGATCGCACCGCGTCGGCCGTCCAGAACGCCATGATTTCGTCCACGAGCGCGTACCCGGCGAGGAGTGTGGCCACGGATCCGGCTACGGCCACTGCGGACAGCGCCGCCTGGTAACGGACCCGCCACGGGACGAACGCGGCCGGGATGAACAGGACGAGAGCGACACCGAACCCGGGGATCACGTCCGGCTGGCGGAATGCCACCTCCGCCAGGCCCCACAGCAGGTTGAGCGCGGCCACGATGAACACGCTGACCTGGAGGGCCGTGGTGCCCGGCCGGCCGAGGTAGATGTAGACCAGGGCGATCGCGAACGAGCTCGGGTAGAGAAGGTCCGCCCAGCTCATCCACTCCCACGCCGGCAGGCTCGTGACCGGAGCGTTGAGGGGCACGAAGAATCCGACCACCCACAAGAGCAGGCTGATCGCCAGCCCCAGCCCGATCACGAGGCGGGTGCGCCGCCACAACGACTCCCATTGCTCTTGCTCGAACGAGGAGCCGAGCTGGGTCGTGCGAAGGCCGAGCGACCGGCCGATCCGGAGCTCGGGGCCCGATCCACTGCGAACACCTTTCTCAGCCATCAGCGGCCCCTGAGTAACGCTGTCGTAACACCTGTCATTCGGTCTCTTCCTTCTGGACCCCTCGAATGTAACCCGGGTACGCCCATCTCGTGTCCACCGCAGGTCCAGTCATCCCATCGGGCACTTCGTGTGTCCAAGTATAGGAAGGGAAGGGAGTGGCGGGGGCTCCACCGATGGCTGGCCGGCCGCCCTACCACAAGAATAGCTTGTGCCCCCACGGGATTCGAGTACCCGGGAGGGGATCACATAGCAGAGCATAGCAGAACCGGGTGTCGATGAGTCTGTTCGAGAGACTGCGCGAGAAACACATCTTCAGAACCGGCGTCATCTACCTGGGCGGCGCCTGGGCGGCGATGGAAGCCATCGGCTTCTTCGTCGACAACTACGGTTGGTCGCGCACCGTTCTGGACGTGGGCGTGCTGCTGATCGTCCTCGGTTTTCCCGCGGCGCTGATCATTGCCTGGTACCACGGCGAGAAGGGGAGGCAGCAGGTCCAGCGAACGGAGGCATCGCTGCTTCTGACTCTCGCCGTTCTGGCAGCGATCGGAACGTTCCGCCTCAGCACGGCCGCCGAGGAGTTCGTCACTCCGGGCGCCAACTCGCCGACAGCCGTCAGGACGGTCGCCGTTGATCTCGGTGAGCGATCCGTCGCCGTGCTGCCGTTTGTGAACAGCACCGGCGTCGACAGTCTGGACTGGCTCGGTACGGGGATGTCCGACATGCTCACCACGAATCTGGCGCAGACCGGGGCGATGCGAGTCGTGAGCCCCCAGCGACTGTTCGAGCTTCTACGCCAGGAAGGGCACGCGGAGACCGACCAGATCCCACAAGAGCGTGCCATGGACATCGCGGCGCGCTCGGGCGCCCGCACCATGGTTCACGGCTCCATCCTGGGCACGCCGGACGACCTGGCACTCGACGCTCAGCTCATCGACCTGAATGACGGCACCGTCATCGCGGCGGAGCGCGCGCGCGGCAGCGACGTGTTCGCGCTCGCCGACACGGTGGCTCAGCGCCTCGCCAGCCAGTTCGCCGACGGGGCGGGCTACCAGATGGCGGCGGCACCTGATAAGTCGCCCATCGCGATCACCGGCGACATGGGCAAGCTGAGGGACTACAACGCACGGATGCGCTCTGCGTGGGCGCAGCTGGACAACGACAGCCTGGAAGTTCGCTACCAGCTGGTGGACATGCTGGAGATGATGCCCGGCCGGGAGGAGGAAGCGCGGCGGGCGCTGGAAGAGATCATCGAGATCTCGCCGGAGGAGGCGAAGGCCGTCGGACGTCTGGCGCGGATCGCGATCGTGATGGGTGACA
This sequence comes from Gemmatimonadota bacterium, assembly GCA_039584815.1. GTDB lineage: Bacteria > Gemmatimonadota > Gemmatimonadetes > Palauibacterales > Palauibacteraceae > Benthicola. The sequence goes on along the minus strand of JBDGXC010000032.1, from coordinate 17,465 downwards.
CGGCCGCGGCGGACAGCCTGATCGTACGCTACACACATCTCGAGAAGGACCAACTGAAAGCGTACGCCGGGTCCGGTCAGCTTCTCGAGCACGCGGCCCGTTTCGAGGAGGCGCGTGACAACTATCGGAAGGCGCTGGTGGTCGAGCCGGACAACACGCTGCTCCTCGATAGGCTGACACGGACGTACCTGCGAGCCGACAACCCGACCGGCGCGCGTCGCGAGATGGAGGGCTTCACAGCCAGCACGAATCCGGCTATCGAGGCCGAAGCCCATCTCCTCACGGGCGATTCGTGGGCGTGGGAAGGTAGGTTCGAGGAGGCTCTGGCCGCGTACGGTCGTGCGGAGGCCGTCGGCGCGCGCGAGGACATTCCGGACGTCGAGGCCGCGGGTCTCGAGAGCGCGTTGTGGGTGGAAGCCCTGCTGGATCCCTCACGTGGCGTATCGCGGATCAACACCAACGTCTGGACGCTGCTGGATCTCGGAAGAGGAGAGAAAGCGCTCAACCTGGTGGAGGGCGCGGATCGCCTCTTCGTGCGCGATTCGGATCGACTGTATCCGGTGCAGTTCCACACGATCCTGTACCTGAAAGGTCGCGTCTACGAGCTCTTGGACCGGCCCCTGGCGGCCATTGCCGCGTATGACGGGCTGCTGAAGAACTGGGGCCACGTCATCGGGGATATACCGCGACTGTCCGACGCGGCGCAGCGCATCGAATCCCTCCAGGCCGAATGGGTGGCTAACGGCCGGTCCCTGCCGGGCGGCCCGGAGGGCGCCACGGTGGTTCGCGTGGGCCCCCCGGATCGCGCCGTCAGACCGCCTCAGCCATAGCCGAGTCCGCGGCATCAGGCCGCGGCATGAGCAGTCGGCTGTACACACCCGCCGCCATGATCCCGCCGAGGATCGGACCCACCCAGTACACGATGTGATCCGTCCAGTACCCGCCCACCAGGGCCGGACCGAACGTGCGCGCCGGATTCATGGACGCGCCCGTGAGGGGTCCGCCGGCCAGGATGTCGAACACGAGAACAAGACCGATCGCCCAGCCACCGAGGTTGGGGGCTCGTGAATCGATGGCCGTGCCGAACACGGTGAACACGAGGAAGAACGTCAAGATCGCCTCGATCATGATACCGGTGCTCACGGACACGCCGTCGGCCAACATCGGCGTACCGAGGTTCGCGGCCGATGCGGCAGCCTCGGGATACAACCCGGCCAGTAGGGAAGCCGCGACGACGGCGCCCAGCAGCTGCGCGCCGATGTAGACCACAGCCATTCGTGAGTCTATGGCCCTCCCGATCCAGGCTCCGATCGTTACAGCCGGGTTGATGTGGCCGCCGGAGATGTGTGCCGTGGCCGTGATGACGACGGCGAGCACCACGCCGTGGGCGAGCGCTATGCCCACGAGGCCGACGCCGCCGCCCGTGAATTCGTTCATGACGATCGATCCGGCTCCGAAGAAGATCAGGCCGAACGTGCCGATAGCCTCCGCCAGAAAGGGTTGGAACCACGGTCGATTCATGCTCACCTCCGTGCTGGGGTTACCAGTCTGTTGCCTTCACAACGAAGCGTCACAACGACAAGGTTGCGCAGACAACTTGTTGCCCGACAGTTTTCGTCATGGCCAAGAACAAGAAGGAGAAACCGCAGCCCGAAGGGAAGGGCATTCTGCAGACGGGCCGATCGGACGACGCGCCTGCCTGGCTGATCCAGCGCACGGCGCGTCTGCTCAGAGTTCTGTTCATCCGGCTCGTGCAGGACGGTGAGGTCGACGTGACGCCTGAGATGTGGACTGTTCTCAGCCGTCTGGTTGCGCGGGACGGCCAGTACCAGTCGGAACTGGCGGCGGCTACCTACCGCGACCGACCCAACATGAGCCGGATACTGGCCGGAATGGAGTCGCGCGACCTCGTGTTTCGAAGGCCGGACAAGGAAGATCGTCGCAAGTCCCGCGTGTACCTGACCCCGGAGGCGAGACAGCTCGTGGCCGCAACCACGCCGCTCGCGGCACGCACCCGGGATCGACTGTATGAAGGCCTCAGGAAGAAGGAGCTCAAGGCCCTGCGCAGCGCGCTGAGACAGATCGAGTCCAACACGCTTGCAGTGCTGGCCGAGCTGGAGCAGGGAACGGAAAGCGAAACGCCGCCCCGGTAGGGCGGCGCTCGCACTCGGTTACCCGAAGGCCGGCGACCGGTGCCAGGCCCACACCTCCCGGTCTCAGCTACCGCTCTGGAGGTGGATCGAGCCGTTGACGGTCGCCATGTCCAGCTCGCGACCCCCGTTTCCGATCGTCCCGTGCATGTTCTTCATCGAAAACCGCCCCTGGATGGTGAGCGGGAAGTCCGTGCTCATACCGCCGTTCACGGTAGCGGCCGACACCTCGGTGCTGACGTCGCTCGGGAGGCTGACCGTGATGCCTCCGTTGACCGTGTTGAAGCTCAGCGAGCCGCTCCAGTCGGCGCGGCCCATCGAAGCCTGAATCGAGCCGTTGACCGTGGTGGCCTGAACGAGTCCGCGCGTCGACACGGCGATGCCTCCGTTGACCGTCGTGGCCACGACATCGGCGTCCAGGTCTGCGGCCTCGATCTCTCCGTTGACTGTCGTGCCGATGAGCCGAACACCTGCCGGGACTTCGACGGTGAAGCTCACACTCACGTCGTTGTCCTTGCTCGAGAGCCGTCCACCATCCCCGGGCGCGCACTCGTTCTTCTTGCCATCCGCATCAGGGTAGACAGCGCAGATCGTGACCCCGTCGCCGTGCTCGACGACCTCGATCCTGACGCTCGCCGGATCGTCGTCCTTCCCCTTCTTGACCGCCGTGACGCCGACCTGATTGCCGGACGTAGCACTCGCCTTGATGCCGCCGTTGATCCCCTTGATCTCGATCGCGTCACCGGAGGCCACCCGGCCCTGCCACTCCCAGTCCTGCGTCTGCTGGATGCCCTCGTCCGTGTGGATAATGTCACCCACCATGGGCGTCTCTAGGTTGCCGGTCGCCACCGCGAGACCGGCCGCTGCCACCGCAAGAGCGCTGATCGTCTTCATCGTCATTCCCCTCCTCGTCTTACCCGGGCTCCGCGAACCGCGGCCGGCCCGGCTCGATGCAGGAGCGGCCCTGTTCCGAACGAAACGAGGCCGCGCCTGAAGTCATTCCCACTTACTCGCGCTTGAGCGAGATGGTGCCGTCGAAGGCCGACAGCTCGATGAGTGCCTTGCCGCTGCCCACCGTGAACGAGATCCGCTTCTTGCCGAAATCGCCCTCGAGCTCGACCGGAAAGTCCGTATCCAGCTCGCCGCTGAACGTGTCGACCGAGATACGGGCGTTCGTGCCGTCCGGGATCGCCACGTAGAGGTCGCCGTCATGCGTGGACAGCACGTAGCGTCCCCCGTCGGCGATCGTCCCCTGGTAGGTGATGTCGCCGTCGACCGCGTTGACGCTCACGTTCTCCGAGCTGATGCCCTGCAACAGCACTTCCCCGTCCACCGCGGTGACGACGATCACGCCGTTCGACCCATCGACGGTTACGTCTCCGTCTACCGCATTGATCGCGATGTTGCCTGACGCGCCAGCCACGGAGACCATTCCGTCCACCGCGTTGAGCGCTACGTTTCCGGAGCCTCCCTCCAGCTGGATGTCTCCCTCGGCCGTGCTCACGCTGACGTCACCCGCGGCTCCGGCAATGCTCACGGGCAGCGACACTCCCGTCAGCTCGAGGGCCATGCGACGCGGCACGGTGATCTCGAACTCGGCCCACACCGGCTCACCCCACTCGCCCTTGGCCGACACGTGCACCGTGCCGCCGGATTCGCGGATCTCGATCCGTCCGTCTTCGTCATCGTACTCGGCGAGGACCCGCATCTCCGCACGGTCCCATGTGACCACGCGTATCGCGCCCTCGATCTGAGAAAGCTCGAGCCGGCCGCCCGCCTCCACCGCGAACGTGGTGTCGGCCTGTTGGGCCGGAGCCAGCGCGGCCAGCATCAGGGCAGTCATATGTGCGATCATCGATCCCTTCCCTTCTTCCCGTTATGTGTTTCCACGGCCCGTCCACCGCGGTTCCGTCAATTTCAGGAGCGCGCCAGCCGGGCGGCCTGCTGCAGGACGCCCAGCTTCCGCGTCTGTGCGTCCGTCAGGTGGCGATTGAGGTACGCGCTCGCCGGATCGACCTCGAGAGCTTTCTGCGCTCGCGCGATCGCCCGGTCGATGGTCGCGAGGCTGCGCTCGACCGCCGCGACGGTCGAAGGATCCAGCTGTTCCCGTCCGGCCTCCAGCTGCTCCTCCAGGTCGCGGACCGCCATTTCGTAGGACAGCGCAGCGCCTTCCGCTGCCGGCAGGGACACGAAACCGGCCTCCGGCGCCGCCGTGCTTTGTGGAGCGGGGCTTCCGGCGCCGCCGGAGCCCGCTCCGACAGTCAGCCACACACTCGTGCTGCCGATGAGGAACAGTGCCACCGCGGCGGCCGCCAGTTGTGGCACGGTGAGCGAGATGCGGCGACGAGCCCGCACTGGGGTCTCGAAGTCCACGATCTCCGCCGTTCCGATGCGAGCCTCGATCGCAGGCCACAGGTCGGACGCCGGAGCGCTCGAGGGCAGGGACGCAGCCGCGCTTCGCACCGCCTGGAGCTGCTCCAGGACGCGCCGTAGCTCGCCGTCCCTTTCCAGGGCTGCCTCGAGCTCCGCGCGCTCGTTCCTGGACAGCTGGCCGTCCAGGTAGTCAGAAAGTCCGTCGATCCAGTCGCTCATCACTCCGCTCTCGTCACTCTTTACAGTGTGCGCGGTATCTTCCCGCGTATGATTCGATCGCTCGAACGTGCGGAGGGTTGAAATGCCTTCCGATCCGCTGCCGACGTCAGCCCGATACGTGGTCCCGCATCAGCATCCGGGCGCGGTGCAGCTGGGCCTTGGTCGTTCCGGTCGTCACACCAAGCATCTCCGCGATCTCCCGGTGCTTGTATCCCTCGATGTCATGCAGAACGAATACGTCCCGCGCCCGTTCCGGCAGCCGGCGCAGCCCGGCCTCGAACTCCGCGGCCAGGCCGGGTCTCGTCTCGCGTCCGGAGGTCCTGTCGAGCACGGTCTCCCCGTCGCCCAGATATCGATCCCGCCGGATGCCGAGCCTCTTGCGTCGCCCGAGAACCAGGTTGACGGTGACTCTGTGAAGCCAGGTTCCGAATGCCGATTCACCGCGGAACGTTCCCAGCTTGTGCCACACCCGGACGAACACGTCCTGGGTGACCTCGTCCGCCAGCTCCGGATCCAGCATGCGCGAGACCAGGGAATGGACGCGGTCGACGTGCCTGCGATACAGACGCTCGAACGCCGCCACGTCGCCATCGGCGGCGGACCGGACGTCGTCGAGCTCCTCATACGCGGCGGCTCGGTCGTCTCGGGAAGTCATGGTCAGGGCGATGCTCGCGTTCATCGAGATGGTTGGATCGATCCACAACACGATTGGTTGAAACAAACGAGTTGCGCAACGTGCGTCGATGCGGCATAACGTCCCGCTACTCGTTCGAGGAGTCTCGAGTGGCCCTATCCGTCTGGTTCCATACGTTCGGCTGCAAGGCCAACCAGTACGACACCGAGCGCATGCGTCAGGAGCTGGAAAGCCGTGGCGCACGGACGGCCGCGGGCCTGAATACGGCATCAGCGGCCGTCCTGAACACCTGCACCGTGACCGATCAGGCGGACCTCTCCGCCCGCCGACTCATCCGGAAGCTGCGCCGCCGCCACCCGGCGCTTCGCATCGTGGTAGCCGGCTGCTCGTCCGCCCTTCGGGAAGACGAGTACCGGGCCATGCCCGAGGTGGACGGCGTGGTTCGTGGTCAGGACCCGGTCAGGGTGGCGCACGAGGTGGCTCCCGAGACCACACTCGCGAGGTCCGATCACGAACCGATCGGAGGCGTCCTGCTCCGGTCGAACCGACGTGGCAGCCGCGGTTGGCTCAAGATCCAGGACGGATGCGACCGCAAGTGCTCGTTCTGCGCCACGCGACTGGCGCGTGGCGTGAGCCGATCACGGCCGGCGGACGAGCTGGTGCGGGAGGCCCGGCTGCAATCGGAGGTACACGCGGAATTGGTCCTCACGGGCATCCATATCGGGCACTACGGGACAGATCTCGGCGGCGAAACCGGTCTGACGGGTCTGTGCCGCCGTCTGCTGACGGAGGTGCCGGATGTGCGCTTCCGACTCGGCTCGATCGAGGCGACCGAGATCGACGACGGGCTGGTCGAAGCGATTGCCGGATCGGACGGCAGGCTGGCGCCGCACCTCCACGTCCCCCTGCAGAGCGGAAGCGATGCCGTGCTTCGACGCATGCGTCGGTGGCACACAGGGGACCAGGTTCGGCGCCGTATGCTGGAGATTGCCGAGAGAATCGAGCCCCTGGGCCTCGGGGCGGATGTCATCGTCGGATTTCCGGGCGAGACCCGGGCCGAATACGAGGAGACACGCGATCTGGTGCGAGAGCTGCCGTATACCTACCTGCACGTCTTTCCTTTCTCGGTTCGTGCCGGCACGCATGCGGCGGTGCTTCCGGATCGTGTCCCGACCGCGATCACGACCGAGCGATCTCGCGAGCTGCGCGAGATCGGGATAGAGAAGGGAAGCGTCCACGCGACCGCGCGGATCGGTCAAATGGCGTTGCTGGCCGTCGAGACGGCCGATGGAGGCCTGACGGGGGATTACCTGCGAGCGCGCTTCGGCGGCCCCGACGCGGCGGCAGGAAGTCTGGTGCCGGTCCGGTTGACGGGGCGAGCCGCGGATCTGAGGGCCGTACCGGGAGCTACCGGTCGTGCCGCTCTTCCCGTGCTCGCGGCGGCGCGTGCCTGAACGCCGGGAGGGGTGGAGCCCTCAAGCTCAGTCTCCCGTGCCTCCCGCTCTCCACACGTCGTTGGCGCGGTCCGTGTCCGGAAATGCTCCCACTGCGTCGAGCTCGACCTGCACCACCGGGGAACCACGGCGGACCTGCACGACAGCCAGGCGGGTACCCTCCAGCCACCGGTCCACCGGAACGACGTGCCGTTCCACCGATCCATCCTCTCGCGTGATCGTGAGCGTCGCCGGCATTGGCAGATCGCCCCGGTCCTCGACAGTGATTCGGGTCCCGTCTCGCGTGGATTCGACACGCGCGATGGCGTGGTCCATCGTCCAGGTCTCGTAGAACCACCCACGCCAGAACCAGTCGAGCTCCATGCCGCTGACGGTCTCGAACGTGTGGAAGAAGTCCCACGGCTTGGGATGCTTCCACGCCCACGTCGAAACGTACGATCGGTAGGCCTCATCGAAGACCTCATCCCCGAGCACGTAGCGTAGGGCGACCATCGCGGCGGCCGGCTTCGCGTAGGCCGCGATGCCCCAGCCGTCCGGGTACTCCCAGTCCGTCCACCGCATCATGGCCCCGTCGAAACCGGCCCCGGCGGCGCCGGCGTACTGCTGAACCTCCTGTGCCTCGTGATCGAAAGCCGGAAAGAACTCCGTGGCCGCTTGGGTCGTGTTGAAGCTCGTGGTGCCCTCATCCATCCAGGCCCACCGCACCTCGTCCGAATTGACGGTCATCGGCAGCCACATGTGGGCCAGCTCGTGGGCGATGACCCCGTACAACGCCTGCGACGGCTGCCCGTTGTACGCTCCGATGAGCGTAACCATCGGGTATTCCATCCCTCCCCCGATGATCCCGTCGCCCTCCACGACCGTCATGTGCGGCCACGGGTACGGAAGGCCGAGGTCGCGTGACAGGAAATCGATCACGTGCTGCGCGTAGCGGGCCGCGTTCGTCCAACTGGTGGCCGCCGCTCGATACAGCGCATCGACCCTCGCGTAGTCGGTCGACCCGTCACCGTCACGATCGCCTACGGGGGTCCGCGCCGCGTCCCACAGCGACTCGCGCGTCACGGAGAACGCCATGTCCCGAACCCGGTCCGCCGTGAGCCGCCAGGTCAACCGTCCGCCCGGTGACTCGACAGTCGCCCGGCCGGGTCCGAAGTCATCCGCCGTCAGCACCTGGACGACATCGTCGCTCGCCTCCGCTCGCCGGATGCGCTCACGAATCAGCGGTGGGAACACTTCTTCCTCGTTGAGCAGCGTGCCCGTGCCGAGAACCACCCAACCTTCCGGGACATCGATTCGCACATCGTAGTCCGCGAAGCCGGCGTAGAACTCGGCTCGCCCGAGGAACGGGTCTGCATGCCACTCGACCACGTCGTCGAACACCGCAAGCTGTGGGTACCAGTACGCAAGATGAAACAGGTTGTCGTCGCTCCAGCCCATGCGGCCGCCCGCTCCGACTCGCGGCACGTCGTACGCGAAGTCGATCTCGATCACGGTCGAATCGCCCGGGGCGAGGGGCTCCTCGAGCCACAGCCCGAGACGCGTGCCGAACACGCCGTATCCCGCACCCTGCCGCCGGTCCGCCCTGAGCGCATTTCCGTTCACCGCCACTCGCGTGAGGGCGACGCCCCTGGTCACCTCAGCGGGATCGTGCCGTGCCGCTCCCACCGCGTGGAGGTTCTGGTACAGCTTGAACAGGATCAACGGCAGGGTGTCGGGAGACGCGTTATGGTACGTCACGATGGCGCTGCCCTCGAGCCGGCGCCCTTCAACATCGAGCCGCGCGTCGATCGAGTAGCTCGCTCGCTGCTGCCAGTACCGGGTTCCCGGCTCTCCGGTCACCGTACGGGTGCCATTCTCCACGGCGTGCATGAACCGGGGGGGCGGTGTAACGGGATAGGGCACGGGACGCGCCGCCGGCCCGGCGGGCCGGATGTCGGCTGGGGCCTGCGTCTGGGCCCGGGCCGGGATCGGTCCGATAAGGGCCGTGACCGTCATGCAGCCGGCGAGGAACCTCGAGTTCATCCCATCCTCCCATCCGTTCGATTCCTATGGATTACCCACCGGGATACCTTTCAGGGGCGCCGAAGTTCGTCGGGCTTCCGCCCGAACACGGCGACGCCCCCACGCTGGACGCCGCGGGCGTCCGGGAGGCCTGATGAGAGCGATGCTGCTGTCTCGCCTGGCTCCGGTCGACGAGCGACCGCTCGAGCTGGTCGAGCTGCCCGATCCGGAGCCCGGTCCGGGGGAGATCCGGATCGCGGTGCGGGCATGTGGGGTGTGCCGCACCGATCTGCACGTCGTCGAGGGCGACCTGCCGGAGCACACCCTGCCCATCATTCCCGGGCACCAGGTAGTGGGACGGGTGGACGCGCTCGGTCCGGGTGCCTCCCGGTTCGCTCCCGGCGATCGCGTAGGAATCGCCTGGCTCCGGAGCACGTGCGGCCGTTGCGCCTACTGCCGGGCGGGCGACGAGAACCTGTGTGCGGATTCCCGGTACACGGGGTACCACGCGCACGGCGGGTACGCGGAGCTGGCGGTCGTGGCGGAGGATTTCGCCTACGGGCTTCCGGAGGGGTTGGACGAGCTGCAGGCGGCGCCCCTTCTGTGCGCTGGCATCATCGGGTATCGGGCTCTCCAGCGGGCCGAGGTGCCGTCCGGAGGGAGGGTGGCGCTGTACGGATTCGGCTCGTCGGCCCACGTCGTGCTGCAGATCGCCAGACACCGGGGGTGTGAGGTGCACGTCGTGACGCGTGGCGAGACGCACCGCGAGCTGGCCCGCCGGATGGGCGCACACTGGGTGGGGGGGGCGGACGAGGCCCCACCGGTCGAGATGGACAGCGCCATCATCTTCGCCCCGGCGGGCGAGATCGTACCGCATGCGCTCGGTGCGGTGCGCAAGGGCGGCACCGTGGCGCTGGCCGGCATCTATATGACTGCTGTCCCCGAGCTGGAATACGAGGCGCATCTGTTCCACGAGAAGAACCTGCGCAGCGTCGAGGCGAATACCCGGAAGGATGGGCAAAACCTGCTGCGCGAGGCGATCGAAGTCCCGGTGCGCGCGAACGTGACGCGGTTCGCGCTGGAGGAGGCCAACGAGGCACTGATCCGCCTCAAGAGCGACGCGATAGACGGGAGCGCTGTCCTCGTGGTCGGGAGCTGACGACGTTGCCCCCGTCCGCCGACACCGCTGTCCACGATCACGTGTCCCTGCTCAAGGACATGGCCCCCTGCCGGGCAGGGACATCCGGCCTGCGTTTTGCGTTCTCTTTTGAGTCGACGGACGCCCCGAGCTTGAGGAAAGGTTGATTCCTACCTCCAAGGTGCTATGATACGGGCCTCGATCACGACGTGGGCCGTCGCGCGGCGACGGTCGCGGTCGAGCCGACCTGCGGCTCCGCCGGGGACCCCCGGACTGTCCGATGGGTTGTAACTGGTAGCCCCACGCTGCCTGGCCTCCGATCCACCATGTGGCGCGGCCGCCGTCAGCGTGGCCATTCGTATCCACGACCTGCGCTACCGTCCAGGTCGATCATCAGCGAACGGAAGAAGAAGTGGCGAACGAAGGAACCCTCGGGGTGCTGGAAGTCCTCGGCGGCAAGTCCGGGTTCATCCGCCGGAAGCACGCGAGCTACACGCCGAGTAGCGACGACGTCTACGTCGGCCAGCGACTCATTCACAAGCACCGGCTACGCTCGGGCGACGAGATCGCCGGGGAAGTCGGCGAGCCTTCCGGGAGCGGCAAGAGCCCTCCGCTCAAGCGGGTGTTCTCCGTGAACGGAGTGCCGGTGGAGGAGCTCGGCCAGCGGCCCGACTTCAAGCGCCTTTCGGCGCAGCATCCCAACGAGCAGCTGGTCCTCGAATGCGGGCTCGAACGGCGGGGCACGCCCGACTACACCAACCGCATCATCGACCTGTTCTGTCCGCTGGGAAAGGGACAGAGGGCGCTCATCGTGGCGCCTTCGAAGGCGGGAAAGACCATGGTCCTGCAGGCCATCGCCGAGGGAATCGAAAAGAACTACCCCGCGGCGACCATCTTCATCCTGCTCGTGGATGAACGGCCGGAGGAAGTCACCGAAATGGAGGCCTGCGGTTACGGCGAGGTCGTAGCATCCAGCTTCGACTATCCGGCCGACCGGCACGTTCAGGTGGCCGAGATCACGCTGGAGAGGGCCCGCCGCCGGGCCGAGATGGGACAGGACGTGGTCATCATCCTAGACTCCATCACGCGGCTTGCGCGGTCATACAACACGGTAGAGGAGGGCACGGGCCGGACGCTCTCAGGGGGCCTCGACGCGGGCTCGCTCGAGAAGCCGAAGCGCTTTCTGGGCAGCGCCCGCTACATCGATCCTTCGCAAGGGGGCGGATCGCTCACGATCATCGCGACTGCCCTTGTCGACACGGGCTCCCGCATGGACCAGGTGATCTTCGAGGAATTCAAGGGCACGGGAAACAGCGAGCTGGTCCTGAGCCGCGAGCTCGCCGATCGACGCATCTTCCCGGCCATCGATCTGAACTCCAGTTCCACTCGACGGGAGGAGCTCCTGTTGTCGGACGCGACCCTGACCGCGTCACACGCCATGCGTCGTGAGCTCAGCAGCAGCTCAGAGGTGGACTCGATGAGCGAAGTGCTCGGCATCATGCGACGCACCTCGAGCAACGCCGTGCTCCTCGACAAGATCGCGACGCGCATCTAGCATACCCACCTTCCGATCACGTTCGATGATCCGGCGGGCCGGCACGCGAGTTTAAGCCCTGCAGGGTCTTTACGTGGAGCAGGCGGCCCGGATCCGTCCCTGCGGACGTGGAATCTACGCGAGCGATGGGTGAATGAAGGATACGCCTGAGTCGCAGCTTCCGGAGCGGATCGCGGGCCTCGACGGGCTCGCGAACAACCTGTGGTGGACCTGGCACCAGGAGGCACGCGGGCTGTTTCAGCGCCTCGATGCGACGCTGTGGGCGCTTTCCGGCAAGAACGCGGTTGAGGTGTTGCGACAGGTAGACGCCTCGAGACTGGAGGAGATGGCCCGGGACCCCGTGTTTCTGCGCGAGTACGACGCGGTTATCGCGGAGCTCGACGCGGTGCTAGAGGAACGCCGGAGCTGGTTCCGGGAGACTCACGGAGACCTCGCTACGGGCGGCATCGCCTATTTCTGCGCCGAATTCGGTGTGCATGCCTCGATTCCGATCTACTCGGGCGGCCTCGGTATCCTCGCCGGAGATCACTTCAAGGAAGCGAGCGATCTGGGCATTCCCCTGGTCGGTGTCGGTCTGTTTTATCAGAAGGGGTACTTCCGCCAGCGAATGACGGAGGAGGGCAGGCAGATTGCGATCGCCGAGCCGTTCGACCCCTATTCAATGGCCATCCGCAAGGTGTGGGGGAACGGGGAAGAGGGCGCGCACGCCACCGTGACGCTGGACGGACGGACCGTCCATCTCGGCGTGTGGGAGATGGCGATCGGTCGCTCGTCAATCTACCTGGTGGATACCGACATCGAACGGAACGATCCCGAGGACCGGGAGTTGTCTCACCAGCTGTACGCGGGCGACAACGAGATGCGGCTCCGGCAGGAGATCGTTCTCGGCATCGGGGGCGTCCGTGTACTCCGCGCGCTCGACATCCACCCCGATGTGTGGCACATCAACGAGGGTCACGCGGCTTTCATGACGCTCGAGCGATTCCGCGAGTATGTCGAGGAGGGTCTCTCGGTCGATCAGGCCCAACCCCGGGTAGCCGACGCGACGGTGTTCACGACGCACACTCCGGTCGCGGCGGGGCACGACGCATTCTCGCTCGATCGCATGGACCGCTACTTCGCGGACTACCTGGAGCGGCTGGGCCTGTCGCGCGAGGAGCTGTTCGCCCTGGGACGCCATCCGCACGACGACGGACGCTTCCACATGTCCACGCTCGCCATCCGAATGTCCACCGCGCGCAACGGAGTCAGCCAGCGGCACGGGGAAGTGGCACGCCGCATGTGGCGATCGATGTGGCCGAACGTGGCGAGCGACGACGACGTGCCCATCGCCCACGTCACCAACGGCGTGCACGTGCCGTCCTGGGTATCGCCGCCCTTCCGGCGGTTGTTTCACCGCTACCTGGGGCCCGATTGGGAACTCCAACACGACGACCCCGCGCTGTGGGAACGAGCCCTCGACCTGCCGGACCACCTGGTGTGGGAGGCGCACAAGGCCTGTCGGGGTCGCCTGTTCTCCGAGCTCCGCCTGCGGGCCCGCGGCCGCTGGACCGACGGCGAGTCCGTTCCGAGCCAGGTTGTGGCGGCGGGCACCCTGCTCGATCCCAGGTCGCTCACGATCGGGTTCGCACGTCGGTTCGCGACCTACAAGCGCGCCACACTCCTGTTCCACGATCTCGAGCGCCTCAAGACGATTCTGCTCGATCCGTGGATGCCGGTGCAGGTGTTGCTCGCCGGAAAGGCGCACCCGGCAGATGAGCCCGGACAGGCTCGGCTGGCGGAGGTGTACCGGATGGCATCCGATCCGGCGCTCGCCGGTCGCATCGCATTCGTCGAGGACTACGAGATGAACGTTGCTCGGGATCTCGTGTCGGGCGTGGACGTGTGGCTGAACACTCCGCGACCACCGATGGAAGCGAGCGGCACGAGCGGCCAGAAGGCGGCGCTCAACGGAGTGCCCCACCTGTCCACGCTGGACGGATGGTGGGCGGAGGGCTTCACTCGCCTCAACGGGTGGGCCATCGGCGCCGACCTGGGGGGCGAGACCCCGGAGGATTGGGCCGTCGCCGACGCGGAAGACGCCGAGGCGTTGTACCGGGTGATCGAGGAGGAAGTACGGCCGCTGTACTACGCCCGCGATGCCGACGGCGTGCCTCGCGGTTGGGTGCGCACGATGAAGCAGGCCATTCGGACAGGTGGAGCCCGCTTCACCGCCCGACGGATGCTGAAGGACTATACCGAGCGGTACTACGTACCGGCCGCGCAGCGGGCGCGGGGTGCGGAAGCCTGAGCGGGACGGTCCCGGTCAATCCTCCGCTTCCGGTGAGGGCGCTGTGTTCGCCGGGACAGGGAGCCCGAGGTCTTCACGTATCCGGGCCTCCGCACGGCGTGCGAAATGCGCGATGCGGTAGCCCGTGGCCTCCAGCAGGCGCAGCTCTCGCCGGTCGGGTTCCGCCCGCTTCAGGATGCGCCGGTAGCTCCGCATCTTGGACGTCGGATCCACCCCGCGGAACATCCCGATCGTATCCATCGCGTCCTCCCATACCCGGAAGAACTCCTCCAGCTCGGCCGCGGAGGGCGGGGGAGCCTGGTCCCGGGGCTTGCCCGACAGGTCACGCGATTCGAGGTCGAACGTCCGGTGCACCGCCCGGCGGATCTCGTAGAACACGATCGCCGCGGCGTGTCCCAGGTTGAGGCTGGAGTGATCGGGATTGGTGGGAATGCAGATCGCCTCGTGGCACCGATCGAGGATCTCGTTGGGCAGTCCCCGGTCTTCCCGGCCGAACACGAGCGCGATGTCCCCGTCGGCGCTGCGTGCCACCAGCGTCTCGGCGCCACTCTCGGGCTCGTTCCACACCTGCCTGCTGGCCCTCCGTCGGGCGGTCGTGGCAACCACCCGGACGGCTCCGGCGACCGCCGCGTCGAAGTCGTCGAAAGATTCCACGAGATCGACGATGTCATCCGTGTCGTGCGCGATGCCGGTGACGCGGAAGGCGTCGAACTCGGCGGGTGACACGAGACGCATGCGCGTGAGTCCCATGTTCTTCATCGCGCGGATGACGAGCGCGATGTTCACCAGATCCTGTGGCTGGTAGAGTACGACGACGAAGCGCGACAGGACGTCCTGTCCATCCACTGCGCGGGATTCGCAGCCGGCCTTCACGCTGCCGGTACCCTCGCTTCCGTGCTCATGCGCCTTCTTGCGCGATCGAGCCGCGAGCCACCGTGGGACTCAGGCTCCCTATTCCTCTTCCGTCCCCTGCGCCTCGACGTGAGGTGAGCCCTTGAACTTCCGTCCCTTCCGCGGCCTCAGCGCGGGGTATCCCGTTTCTCCGCATTCCGGACACGTCTCGGCATACGCACCGATGACGGCCCCACACACGGCGCACCCCACGTGGTCCTCAGCAGGGTTGTACGACAGCGCTCTACCGCACTTCTGACAGGTCTGGTCGTACCGGCCCAATGTGTTGCCGCAGGCTGGACACTCGGAGGTCTTTGTCACGCTCAACTCTCCTGACTCGGTTGGGCCGGTCGGACCTCGTCTCGGGGAGACGGCTCCAAGACCCGCAAAGCTACTCCGTGTCGCCTGGGTCATGCCAGTGTGGTGGCGCACGATCACCGGCTGGAATATCGTTCGCGGCTCCAGGAAGCCAACCCCGAGCACGGAGGCCCGATAGTTGAGCACGAACGGACATCGCGAGAGGCTGACGTTCGCTGATGGCGTCGACAGGCCGCTGACGTACCGGAAGCTCGGGCCGAAGGTCTGGATCCTCGGCTCCATCATGGTGCTGACCGCCCTCGTCACGCTCGCGCTGATCCTGCAGGAGTTTTCCTCGAGCAGCTACCTGTACCTGGCGTTCTACGCCATTCCGGCAAACAGCGCGGTGTCCGTTTTTCCTCACGAGCCGGTCGTGATCTACTTCGGGTCGATGGGAAACGTGTGGTACACGGCCCTGGCGGCCAGCATCGGAACGGCGGTCGCGGGATTCCTCGATCATTCCGTGTTCGTGCCGGTGATGAACCTCCAGTCGCTCAGCAGCTACAAAGACAAGGCGTGGTACCGGAAGATCGCCCGCCTGTTCATGCGCTTCCCGTTCCTGGTCATCGTGGTGACCGGGTTCACGCCGATACCGTTCTTCCCGTTCAAGTTCCTCGCGTTCTCCCTCCACTATCCGCTGTGGAAGTACCTGGGAGCGCTCCTCACGGGTCGCTTTCCGCGGTACGTGGCACTCGCATGGGTCGGAAGCCTGTTCGAGATCCCCACCTGGATGCTGTTCGCGTTCTTCGGCGTGGTGGCCGTCCTCTACGCGGCGAAGGCCATTCCCAAGGGCGTGGACCACATTCGTCAGAGCCG
>JBDGXC010000032.1:0-1579 GCA_039584815.1 Gemmatimonadota bacterium | reverse complement strand
CGTCAGAGCCGGGCGCAAGCCGCTATGGCACCGGGCCCGGGTGGCAGCCCGAGCGAAAGGAACGATCCGGCGGGTTGAGGGTCTGAGACGTCCGCAGCGGAGCCAGGGTGGATGGCTCTTGCCTTGTTCGATCTCCATCCCCGGCACAGATTGACGCCTTTCGTACCTCCGGGAAACGACCAGGGAGACGTGCATGAACATATCCGGAGCCATGGCCGCCAGGATGCTGGCACGTGGTTTTCGCAACAAACTGCAGAACAAGCCTCTGTCGATCTCGTTCGAGATCACCCACAGCTGCACGGCCAACTGCTGGCACTGCAACTGGGGCGGACCGATCAAGGAGACGCGGTTGTCGGCGGACGAGTACGCGGCGATCCAGAAAGACCTGCGGCCCGTAGTGTCCCACGTGTCGGGCGGGGAGCCGCTGGCGCGTGGCGACGTGTACGAGATCGTGGAAAAGCTCGCGAACAAGGGTGGGCTGCCCTTCATGATCGTGGTGAGCAACGCCTCGAACCTGAACGAGGAGCGGTTCCGGAAGCTGCAGGCAGCGGGAATGGACCAGCTGTCCATCTCGCTGGACTTTCCGGACGAACGGCACGACGAATTCCGTCGCATCCCCGGTCTGTACGACAAGATGTCGAGGACGCTCCCCGAGCTGGCGCGAAACTCGGAGAAGGACGACATCCTGCTCAACGTCTGCATCACGAACTGGAACTACAAGGACCTTCCCGGCCTCGTGAAGCGGGCCAAGGAGTGGGGTCTCCCGATCAATTTTTCGGTGTACAGCCACCTTCGGGTGCAGGATCGCACCGGACTCGTCGACGGCAACGGCGGCGGCGATCTCCTGGCGCGGAAGATCGAGGAAGTGATCGACCTGCGGAGCCAGGGCTATCCGGTCTATACGTCGCCGCGCGTGCTCTGGAAGTTCCACCGCTTCATGACCGAGGGTGGTCTTCCGGGCTGCCAGGCGGGACGTAAGTTCCTGGTGATCAACCCTGACGGTCGCATGACCCCGTGCGCGATGGTGATGGCCTACTTTGACAGGCAGGAAGACATGCTGGAGAACTTCACCAAGCAGAACACCTGCGAGGCCTGCTACATTGCCACGCGCGCGAACTCGGAGAAGACGTTCAGGGAGTTCCTCGAAGACAACGGACCGATCCTGAAGACGATGGTCCAGCCGTGGAAGTGGGGGAGCTGAGAAGTGGGTCCTTCGATCCCACCGGTCGACGAGCGATCGAGCCTCCCGCCGCCGGGCCGCCAACCCGGCGGTTCCCCGTTTCAGACGGGACCGAAAAGCCGTTGCCGTACGCGGGATCCGGTTGACGAGGCATCGCTTCCGGGGTAGAATCGGGACGCATGCGGAGCCAGCCCCAGGGCGGCTCCGTTTTGTGCCTCCGCGGGCATAGCTCAGCTGGTAGAGCGCAACCTTGCCAAGGTTGAGGTCGCCGGTTCGAATCCGGTTGCCCGCTTACACGGGGCGGTAGCTCAGCTGGCTAGAGCGCTGCGTTCACATCGCAGAAGTCGGGGGTTCAAGTCCCTCCCGCCCCATTTGCCGCAGTTCTTCCTCCGCGAGCTG
>JBDGXC010000031.1:0-33035 GCA_039584815.1 Gemmatimonadota bacterium | reverse complement strand
TCATGCGCTTTGGCGCCGATGCGTACAAGACCATCCAGCTCATCAAAGAGCGCATCGAGGAGATTCGAAGGGGGCTCCCCCCGGGCGTCCGGCTGCGGGTCGCCTATGACCGAAGCGACCTCATCCATAGAGCGATCGAGAACCTCCAGCATAAGCTCCTCGAGGAATCGCTGATCGTCGCCGGGGTGGCGATCCTGTTCCTCCTCCACTTCCGATCGGCGCTCGTGGCCATCGTCACGCTGCCCCTCGGGATTCTCATCTCGTTCATCGTGATGCGCGCGATCGGGGTGAACGCGAACATCATGAGCCTCGGGGGGATCGCGATCGCCATCGGAGCGATGGTCGACGCCGCCATCGTGATGATCGAGAACATGCACAAGCACCTGGAGCGCTCGCATGAGGATCTCGAAGCGGGGCGGGTGTCCCGGTGGGAGATCGTACTGGAGAGCGCCAAGCAGGTCGGACCCCCGCTGTTCTTCTCGCTTCTGATCATCACGTTCAGCTTCCTGCCGGTGTTCGCGCTGGAGCAGCAGGAAGGAAGGCTCTTCAAGCCGCTGGCGTTCACGAAGACCTTCGCCATGGCCGGTTCGGCTTTTCTCTCCATCACGCTCGTACCCGTGCTCATGGGCTATCTGATCAGGGGCAAGATCAAACCGGAGGGGCGCAATCCGATCAACCGGTTGTTGCGTTGGCTGTACAGCCCGGCGATCGCATTCATCACGAGACGCCCATGGGTCGTCGTGATCGGAGCCCTCGGGGTCCTGGCTGCCACGATTCTCCCCTGGCGGCAACTGGGCAGCGAGTTCATGCCGCCTCTCAAGGAAGGCTCCTTGCTGTTCATGCCGACCACGGTTCCAGGCGTATCGATCGCGCAGGCGCGCGAGATCATGCGCTACCAGGACAGCGTGCTGGCCTCGTTTCCCGAGGTGGAGAGCGTGCTGGGGAAGGTGGGACGGGCCCAGACGGCGACCGATCCCGCACCACTGGACATGTTCGAAACCACGATCACCCTGAAGCCCAAGGACGAGTGGCGACCGGGAATGACGTACGACCGGCTGGTCGCCGAGCTCGATCGAGCCGTGCAGCTCCCGGGCGTGACGAACGCCTGGACGATGCCGATCAAGGGACGGATTGACATGCTGGCCACCGGCGTCCGCACGGCGGTAGGAATCAAGATCTTCGGTCCCGATCTGGATACGCTGCAGGCGCTCGGGGAGCGGACGGAGCGGATCATGCAACAGGTGCCTGGCACCCGCAGCGCTTTCGCCGAGCGCGGCGTCTCCGGCTACTACGTGGACATCGACATCGACCGGGCCGAGGCGGCCAGGTACGGTCTCAATGCCGGCGACGTCCACGGCGCCATCATGGCGACGGTAGGTGGGATGAACGCGGCCACCACCGTGGAGGGTCGCGAACGCTACTCGGTGAACGTGCGCTACCCGCGCGAGCTCCGCGACGACGTCCAGAAGATCCGGGACGTGGTGATTCCCGCCGCGGATGGAACGCCTATCCCCCTGGGACAGGTGGCGCGAGTGGAGGTGCTGCAGGGCCCCATGGCCGTGAAGACCGAGGACGCGTTCCCCGTCACGATCATCTTCGTGGACATCGAAGGTCAGGACGTCGGAGGCTACGTGCGAGAAGCTCAGAGAGTCGTGGCGGAGCAGCTCGATCTTCCCTCCGGCTACACCCTGGTGTGGAGCGGCCAGTACGAGTTCATGCAGCGCGTGAAAGAAAAAATGCGGGTCGTGGTTCCCGTGACGCTCGGGATCATCTTCCTTCTGCTGTACCTCAACTTCAGGGGCGTCGCCGAGTCGCTCATCGTGATGACTGCCCTCCCGTTCTCCCTGGTCGGGGGGATCTGGTTCCTGTGGCTGCTCGGCTACAACACCAGCGTCGCCGTGTGGGTGGGGTTCATAGCCCTGGCGGGAGTCGCGGCCGAGACGGGCGTGGTGATGCTGATATACCTGGACGAGGCCTACCACAAGCGGAGCCTGGAGGGACGGATGATGTCCGCCTCCGACGTGATGTCGGCCGTGCGGGAGGGTGCGCTGGAGAGACTGCGGCCGGTTGTGATGACGGTGACGGCGATCATCGCCGGCCTGACGCCGATCCTGTGGAGCACGGGAACAGGATCGGATGTGATGAAGCGAATCGCGGCGCCCATGGTCGGCGGAATGCTGAGCGCCACAGCTCTCACGCTGTTCGTGATCCCGGCCATGTATCTGCTGTGGCGCCGCTGGCAGCTGAAGCACCACCCGGAAGCGGCCGTCAAGGGCGCCCGAGGTTTGGACAGCGCCACGCGATCCGCAGCAGCTCCCGGCACCCGGCGATCGCCGCCCGCGCGAAGCTGGCGGCCCGGGTCGCCTGGGCGCGCTCGTCCCCGGCGCCGACAAGGTCCGCGGCGCCGAGCACCGCGCCCACCCACCCTTCGGTGTGCCACGCGCCCGGGGGCGGAAGCTTGGGCAGGCCGGTAGCGGCCGGATACGGCCACGGGGTGACGTACCAGTACGGGTCAGGATAGGAGTCGTCGCCCGGCGTCATGCCGACGCCCACGGAACGGGCCTCTTCCGGATCGACGGGCCGGTCGTCCTCCGCGCCCAGCTCGATGAGCACGGCGATGTCGAAGTGATGGGGCCACACGCGCACCGGAGATGCTCCCTCCTCGGCGATCGACACGGCCTCCAGCAGCAGGAAGGCGTCGTGGAACCACCGCTCGAGCTCCGCCAGGTCGGCCGGCGCGGCGTCGAAGGTCGCCCCCGCTGCCACCCGATGGTATGCGATATCCGGTTCCAGCAGCCGGAAGGTCTGCGTGGCGCCGCCGGTGCGCGCAGCCAGGGCCGTCTCGAGCCAGGCCGCCGCCTCCGCCAGCGTGCGGCCGCGGGCCTCGAACACTTCCGGACGGGTGGGGGCCGGTCCGTACAGTCGGTACACGAGCTCCCCCGGCTGGAGCCCCAACCGGAGCTCCGACCCATCCCCTGATTCCTCCGACAGGAAGGCCCGGCGCTCCGGACTCCACGTCACCGCCGCGTGGCTGTCATCGGGTCGCCGCGGCACCAGCGCCTCGGCGAAGGACGCCAGCAACTGCACCGCCCAGTGGAGCTGCCTGCGGGCGTCGCCGAGCATCTCGGGGGTCGGATCTCCGAGCCGGATCCACCGGCTTGCGAACCTCAGGCGCCCATCCGGGCCCGGGACGAACGAGCTCATTCCGGCGCTTCCGCGGGCGGAGTCACACCGGCGTAGCGCACGCCCGTCAGGGCCGCCACGTCGCGGCTCCACGTCGTCAGATCGGAGGGTGAGAAGTCGGACAGGGACGGGTGGCCGCACGCTCGCGCCAGCACCCCCATCAGCTCCACGCTGGATTCGAGAAAGCGGGCGAGCCGCCGGGCGGACGTCTCCACAACCAGTCGGCGCCGCAAGTGCTCCTGTTGTGTCGCGATCCCCACCGGGCAGTTGTTGGTGTGGCACGCGCGCATGCCGAGACACCCGATGGCCTGGAGCGCCGAATTGGCGATCGCCACTCCGTCCGCACCCAGAGCCAGCGCCTTCACGAAGTCCGACTCCGTGCGCAGACCGCCCGTGATGATGAGCGTGACGCCTTCCGCCCCGCGCAGGTCGAGGTGCCGGCGGGCCCTGGCCAGGGCGGCCATCGTCGGCACAGAGATATTGGCTTTGAAGACGTCCGGCGCGGCCCCGGTGCCGCCGCCCCGACCGTCGAGGATGATGTAGTCCGCGCCGGCGGTCAGAGCGAAATCGAGGTCGTCCTCGATGTGCTGGGCCGACATCTTGAATCCGACCGGGATTCCTCCGGTCGCCCCGCGCACCTGTTCGGCGAGCGCCGTGAAATCCCCCGGCGTGGCGAGGTCCTCGAAGCGGGAAGGGCTGATCGCCGGTTCGCCCCACGGGATGCCACGCACTTCGGCGATGCGGCCGGTGACCTTATGGCCGGGCAGGTGCCCGCCGGTGCCCGTCTTGGCTCCCTGGCCTGCCTTGAAGTGGAAGGCCTGGGTCAGCTTCACCCGCTCGAGATCCCACCCGAAGCGTCCCGTCGCCAGCTCGTAGAAGTAGCGACTGCTCTCGGCCTGTTCCTCGGGCAGCATGCCGCCCTCGCCCGAGCAGATGCCCGTGCCCGCGAGCTCCGCGCCGCGGGCGAGCGCCGTCTTGGCCTCCTGGCTCAGGGCCCCGAAGCTCATGTCGCTCACGAACAGCGGGATCGCGAGCCGCAGGGGCCGGGCGGCCCGCGGGCCCACAACGAGCCCCGTGTCCACGGCCGCATCATCCGCCAGCGGCCGCCGGGCCAGCTGGGCCGTCAGGATCTGCAGGTCGTCCCAGCGCGGGAGCTCGGTGAGCGGGACGCCCATGGCCGAGACGCGCCCGTGGTGTCCCAGCCTGGAGAGGCCGTCGCGCGCCAGCTCCCCGATGGATCGGTTGTGCGGTTCCTCCGGCGTCCCGTGGATGTCCGCGTACAGGCCCAGGTACTCGTCGCGCCGGTATGGTTGCGGGTGCTCCTCGGCCCAGGCCTCGATCTCCGCCGCGTCCACGTACACGGCGTCGTCCGCGGCATCCACCCAGGCCTCGAAGCGGGGCAGGACCTCGTCGTTCTCGTACTCGCTCACCCCGGAGTCGTACCGGTAGTCCCAGTTGTGGACTCCGCAGATGAGGTTGTCTCCCTCGACGTGGCCATCGGCCAGCAGGGCGCCCCGGTGCAGGCACCGCCCGTACAGCGCCGACACCCGGTCGTCGTGCCGGACGAGCACGAGATCGACGCCGGCCACCAGGGCGTAGGCCGGCGACCGGTCCGCCAGCCCGCTCCACGTGGCGACCCGCTCGGCGCGCCGAGCGGTGGCTTCGGTCACGTCGTCACCGTCCGGGGTCGGGCAGCCGGCCCCCGGGCGCCGCCGTCAGAACAGGACACCGCCCGTTAGCACGACCTGCTCCCCGCCGTCGATCTCCACCCGGAGCTCACCGAACGGCCTGACGTTCCCGACCTCCCACAGGATGCCTCCCAGGAGGTTGAGGCCGATGTCGGTGTTCGAGCTGTTTCCCTCCGCCACTTCGGGAAGGTCGATGGAGACGTGCGTGATGTTGAGGCCCGCTCCGGCGTATGGCTCGAAGCCGGGAGAGTCGGGGATGCTGAACCGGTACACGCCGTTGGTGTTGATCTCCCACCACGTGAGGTCGCTGCCGGGGAAGAAGTAATCGAAGCTCCCGATGAGGGAGAAGTTGGTCTGCGGGAGGTCGCCCTGCACCCGACCGCCGATCCCGAAATCGGCGTCGTCGAACCCCCAGTTGATCTGCGGTCCGAAGAAGACCGACCGCTCCTGGGCCTGCGAGGCCGTAGGGACGCCGATCAGGATGGCGGCGGCGAGCGCCGCCGGAAGGAGCCTGCTCATGTTCTTCCTCCGTTCGTGTGATCCACTCCAGCGCGACCTGCGGCCGCATCAGACCAGTGCCGGGTCCGTCACCACTTCTACCACGCCCGGCCCCTCATGCTCCAGCGCCCGGGCCAGCGCGTCGTCGAGCTCGTCCTGTCGGGTCACCCGGATCCCCAGCGCCCCGCACAGTCGCGCGTACGCCGCGAAGTCCGGGTTGTGCAGCGCCGTCTGCCACACGTCGTAGTCGGCGCTCCGCTGTTCCTTGGAGATCTTCGCCAGCTCTCCGTTGTTGAGCAGCACGTGCGTGATGTTCATGGAGTATTTCACGGCCGTGGTCAATTCCGCCATATACTGGCCGAAACCGCCGTCGCCCGAGATGGACACGACCGGCCGCCCCCGGAACCGCTCGTCCTCCTCTTGGGTCGCGGCCCAGGCCCCCAGCGCCGCCGGGAAGGCGAAGCCGATCGAGCCCAGGTAGCCCGACATGAGCACCGACTGGCGCTCGCACTCGAAATACCGCCCGAACGAGTACGTGTTGTTCCCCACGTCCACCGGCATGATGGCGTCGGCCGGCACGTGCCGGTTGAGCGCTGCGAAGACGGCCGCCGCGCCCACTCCCCGGCCCCGGTCGTCCGCCTCGCGGCGCCGCTTCTCATCCCGCCAGATCGTCCACCGCTCGGCGATCTCGTCGCGCTGGCTCGCGGGACGCACGGCTCGGTCGACGCGCTCGCCCAGCGCGCGAGCCGTCACCCCGATCTCGCCCCATACAGGGACGGTCACCGCGTGGAACTTCCCCAGCACCATCGGATCGAAGTCCACCTGGATGGTGGGGATCTTGGGCGTGATGCCGGTATGGTTGCTGAAGCTGGCCCCGAACACGACGAGCAGGTCCGACTCGTTCATGAGCCAGCTCGCCACCGGCGTCCCGCTCCGGCCGAGCACGCCGGCGGCCAGAGGGTGGCTGTCGGGGATCACCCCCTTGCCCTTGAACGTGGTGATCACGGGGCAGGACAGCCGCTCGGCGAGTTGGAGCACGGCGTCCATCTCGAACCGCGCCCCGTGTCCCACGATGATCACCGGCCGCCGGGCTGTCGCCAGGAGCTCTGCGGCGCGCGCCACGGCCGCCTCCGGAGGCGCAATGTCACGTGCCGGAAGGCGTCCCTCGGGTCCCCCGGGCTCCGCGTCGCCGGCCGGAAGGACCTGCACCTCGTCGGGGAAGATCAGGTGGGAGACACCCCGTTCGAGGATCGCGCTCTTGCAGGCCAGGTTGACCAGCTCGGCGTGGCGGCTGTCCGGCAGCACCGTCTGGCTCCACCCCGCCACCTCGCCGAACGCGGCCTGCAGGTCCACTTCCTGGAACGCGCCCGGCCCCAGCACCTGGGTGTCCACCTGCCCGGTGAGGGCGAGCACGGGGGAGCGATCCACGTTGGCGTCCCACAGCCCCGTCAGCAGATTGGTCGCTCCCGGCCCGGCGATCGAGAAGCAGGCGGCCGGCCGGCCGGTCAGCTTCCCGTACGCGGAGGCGGCGAACGAGGCCGCACCCTCGTGCCGAATGCCGAAGTAGCGCATGCGCCCGAGCGACTCCTGCTTCCGGATCGCCTCGGCCAGCCCGAGGTTGGAGTGCCCGACCATGCCCCACACCCAGCGGACCCCCCACTGCACCAGCGTCTCGACCATCACGTCCGACACGGTGCGCGGCCGTTCCGTGTCCGGCGCAAAGCCGACGTAGACGCCGTCGTCCCGCTCCTCCACGGGGAACGTCTCGACCGCATCGTCGAAACCGCCGGGCGGTCGTCCGGTGAGGGGGTGGTAGTCCCAGCCGTGCCACGGACAGCGCACGTACCCGTTCTCGATCGAGCCTTCCCCGAGCGGTCCTCCCTGGTGCGGGCACCGGTTGTCGAGCGCCCCGTACCGGCCCTCGAAGCGCGTCAGGCACACCGTCCGGTGCTCGCACGTCACGGGAGTCACCCGTCCCTCGGGAAGCTCGTCCGTCCCCAGGACGCGGTGCCACACGAGGTCGGCGGACGGCTCGGTCATGGATCGACTCCGGACACGGGTGGATCGCCTGCGGTGCGGCGTCGGACGCTTCCATGCTAAGGAAACGCCCCCGACCCCGTAAGGGTTGCTGTGCGCCGACGAGCCGGGACGACCGGGGGCGTGGTGCGGGCGTGCCGAGCCCTTCATCTTACAGCCCGAGATCGGTGGGCAGCCGCCGCGCGGGGGGTGCCCCCGGGAAACGGACAGCCCGACAGCCGGATGATCTGACATGAGCATTGCGAACCGGATTCCGCGGGCGGCGCACGCCGCCGCGCCGCTTCTCCTGGCGGGGCTCGGCGCCTGCGCCATGAACCCGGCCACCGGCGGCCGCATGTTCTCGCTCTACAGCGAGGACCAGGAGATCGAGATGGGCCAGCAGGCTGCGTCCGAGGTGAACGCCGCCATGGGCCTGTACGACGATGCCGACCTTCAGGCGTACGTGGATTCGATCGGCCAGGTCATGGCCGCCATTACGGAGCGCCCGGAGCTGCCGTGGAGCTTCCGGATCGTGGACGATCCGGTGATCAATGCCTTCGCGCTTCCCGGCGGGCCGGTCTACCTGGCGCGAGGGATCATGGCGCACTTCAACACCGAGGCCGAGATGGCGTCGGTGCTGGGACACGAGATCGGACACATCACGGCCCGGCACAGCGTGGAGCAGATCTCGCGGGCCCAGCTCGCACAGATCGGGCTGGGAGCCACGCAGCTGCTGGTCCCCGAGCTGCGGCCGTTCGGCGACGCGCTGGGGGGCGGCCTGATGCTCATGTTCCTCAGCTTCGGGCGGGATGACGAGAGCCAGTCCGACGAGCTCGGCTTCCGCTACATGACGCGGCTCGGGTACGATCCGCAGGGTGCGGTGGACATGTTCCGCATCCTGGAGCGCCAGCGCGATGCGGGCAGCGGCGGAGCGGTCCCGGAATGGCAATCCACACATCCCGACCCCGGGAACCGGGTGATCGCCGCCGAGCAGCGGCTCGCCACGTCGCAGATCGAAGGCGGCATCTCCCGCCGCGAGGAGTACCTGCGGCGCATCGACGGGATGATGTTCGGCCTCGATCCGGCGCAGGGTTTCTTCATCGAGAACCGTTTCATTCAGCCGGAGATGCGGGTCCAGTTCGAGTTCCCCGAGGGCTGGGCGAGTCAGAACGCTCCGACGCAGGTGCTGGCGCAGTCGCCCGGCCGGGACGCCGTCATGCAGGTCACGCTGGCCGAGGGCGACACGCCGGAGGAGGCGGCTGCGGGGTTCTTCGATCAGCAGGGGATCCGGCGCACCGGGGCCCGCAGCCGTACGGTGAACGGCCTGCCGGCGGTGCAGGGCACGTTCCGGATCGCCACGGATGACGGAGACCTGGCCGGACAGGTCATGTTCGTGCGGCACCGCGACCTCACGTTCAGGTTCATGGGATATACGCCGTCCTCGCGCATGGGGACGTACGCCGTCACCTTCGAGCGGGCGCTCGAGAGCTTTGCGCCGATGAACGAGGAGCGGTGGATCAACCTCCAGCCACGCCGGATCGACATCGTTCGGGCGGAGAACGAGATGACGGTGGAGCGCTTCTTCCAGCGCTACCCGTCCACCGTGAGCCTGCAGACAGTTAGGCTGATCAACGGGATGTCGGAAGGCCACGTGATCCCGTCCGGAACGCTGGTCAAGCGGGTCACGGGAGAAGGGGTGCCGGGCGACGAGTGACGCGCCTGCCGATCCGCGCGGGTGTGGCGCGGATCCTGCACTCGCACGGGTAGCTCATTTTCGGTTCCGATCACGCCGGATGCGGCGGGAATCCAAGCGATTCCGGCAGCGCCGCAGACCGGAAGGCGGTCGTGTGCGGCCCGCCAACCAAGGAGGAAACGTTGCATAACGCCACGAAGTACGGTGTACTTCTCGCCATTCTGGCCGTCATGGCCGTGCCATCCGCGGGTCTCGGTCAGTCGACCGGCAAGGTGTCGCTGGAGGCGCGGGGCGGTCTGGTGCTCCCGGTGAGCGACTTGGCGAAGGTCAACGATTTCGGCGGCTCGGCCGGAGGCAGCGTGCTGTGGAACTTCCACCCCAACTGGGCGCTGCGGTTCGACGTGGACTACATGGGGCTCGACGACGGCACGGATGGCTCTGGCACGGTGTTCTCGCCGCCCATGGACCTGCTGTACTACGGCGGCGCCGTGGAGGTGAACTTCAACGCGCCGCGGTACCAGGACTTTCCGCTGAAGTTCATGGCAAGCCTCGGCCTCGGGTCGATGAGCATGAAGGTGGATGAGACCTACGATTTCGACCACCCGGCCAACGGATTCGACCACACCTACCTGGCGATGCAGCTCGGGGCGAAGGCCGGTTGGCAGGTCACGCCGTGGATCAACATCTTCCTCAACAGCTCGCTCTACATGATCTTTCTGGATGACTTCGACACCCTTGTGTGGGTGGACGGCGAGGTCCTCACCGAGTCGTTCGACCTCGGGTGGGTGATCCCGCTCACGCTCGGAGCGCGGCTCACGTTCCTGCCCTGGTAGACGCGCGCGGCGCGGCGGCGTGACGGAACCGATCGAGAGTCGAAGCCCGCCGACCCTGCTCGTGGCCCTGGCCCACCCCGACGACGAGGTGGGCATGGTGGCCGCCATGCAGGCGCACAGGGCTCGCGGTGGCCGGGTCGTCGTGCTGTGGCTCACCCGCGGCGAGATGACCGAGGCCCTGGGTCCCATCCCGAAGGACGAGATCATCCGGCGGCGCACCGAGCACGGACGCGTCGCCGGCGAGATCCTGGGCGCCGAGACACTGTTCCTGGACTTTCCCGACACCGGAGTGCAGGCCACGCCCGAGGCGGCCGCGCGTGTAGCGCGGGTCATCGCCGAGGTGCGGCCCGACGGGGTCCTCACGTGGGGGCACGCCTGGCGGCGCGGCCTCCGGCACCCCGATCACCAGGCCACCGGACAGATCGTGCGGGACGCCATCACGCTGGCCCGCATCAAGCGCTGCGTGGCGCCGCTGTCCCCGCATCGCGCTCCGGTTCCCGTGTTCACGTATCGCGGACGGTACTCGCAGCTTCCGGCCGTCGCGCTGGACGCCACGCCGTACCGCGACACGATCCGTGAGCTGGCCCTGCACTATCAGCGGGAGCTCGAATTTCCTGATCCCGACTGGCTCGAAGGCCGGCTGCGTGCCATCGGCAGGCGGTGGAACCTAGAGCTCGCCGAAGAATTCGACGCGTGGGAGACGGCGGGCGGCGTCGTGCAGGCGCTGCTTCCGGCCCCGATCGAAGGGGCGCCGGACCACCCCGAGCGCACGCGCGAGGACACGCTGTAGCGTCCCGGGGCCGGGCGACCGACGAGGGAGCGGAAGGAGATGGCGCGACTCCCTGAGCTCCGTCTTAGGCCACGGATCGGAAGGCGGCGGGACCGCGCGCGGCGCGCTCCCGCCGCAGCTCATCCACCACGTCCCCCGTATCGCTCCGGTCCAGGTCGAACGCCAGTCCTTCGTGCGCCCCGCTTTCCAGCCACGCGGTGACGATGAGGCTCGGGGTCAGCTCGGCCGGCCTGAACACCGACTCCGCCAGCAGTTCCCGCACGCGGACGGCATAGCACGTATCGTCGACCGCGGCGGGCCACTCCGGCTCCTCCCACGACACGACGCGCCGCTGTAGCACGCGGCCCCGGGCGACCGGAAGCAATACGCCATCGCCGGGGTGGGCGCCCGGGAGCACGATCAGCCACGAGCGGTCCACCGACGGTCGCTCGAGGGCGAGCCGGTAGCTCTCGAGCTCCGCCAGCCAGCCGAGCCTCCGCTGACACGCGATCGCCTCGTCCCCCAGTCCGCGTGCGGCGGCGGCGTCACGCTGCGCCTCGAACCGGGCGTGCACGATGCCCTGGTGACCGGGATCCGTCAGGAGCCGGACCGCCTCGCCGACCTGGGCCCGGTAGGCGTCCAGTCCCACGAGTCCCACGCACGGCGCCGTGCATTGTTCGATTCCGTGCTGCAGACAGGGCGAGCCGTCGGGATCCGGGCGCAGGCGGCCGGCGCAGCTGCGCAGCTGGAAGATCTTCTCCACCAGCCGGATGGCCTCGGTCGGGAGCCGCCGCCCGCGATACGGGCCGAAATGCTGCGCGCTGACCCCGCGCGCTCTCCCGACCACCCGGAAGCGCGGAAACGGCACGCCCCAGTCAAGCTCGATGTACCAGCCCCTGGACCGGTTCTTGAGCGCGCGGTTGAAGGCGGGCCGGTACCGCTCGATGCGCTCCGCCTCCTCGAGCCGGGCCTCCAGGTCCGATCCGGCCCGGTGAACCCGCACGCCGCGAGCCAGGCGCACCATCAGGGCCATTCGCTCGTCGGACGGCCCGCCGCCGTAGAAGTATCCCCGCACCCGCCGCCTGAGGTTGACGCTCTTGCCGACGTAGACGGGGGCGCCGAGGGCGTCCTCGAACTGGTACACTCCCGGAGCGGCCGGCAGGTCGGAGGGTACCCAGGCGGGAACGGGGCTCTTGCGCCGGCTCATGCCGCGGGCGAATCCTGGCTCGGGTGGGACCGGTGCCGGTTCCCACTCGAGGCGGGGCCGGCAGATCGCAGTTTCGGTATTTGTTCGGTAAGAATGGGTCGCCGCCGCACCCGAGGCAAGCATGCCCGGCGGCTGCCGGGGGGAAAGGCAGGGGAGGACACCGTGAGGCGAACCCGAACGAGAAGTCGCGGCCGCTGCCGCGGCGTGGCGGCCGCCGTCCTGCTCGCCGCCTGGATTGTGGGGTGCGCATCCGCGTCGTCCGGTGGAGACGAGCTGCCGGAGCTCGGAACGGAAGGGGCGCCACTCGAGCTCGCGGCCGTGGTCGCCACGCCGACGGCCCGGACCGGGGATCTCACCGCCACGGAGCGGCGGATCGCCGCCGCGGTGGACGCGCGGGCCGACGAAGCGGTCGCGCTCCTGGAACGGATCGTCAACCTCAACAGCGGCACCATGAACCACGGCGGAGTGCGCGAGGTGGGTCGGCTGTTCGAGTCGGAGCTTGCCGCCCTCGGCTTCGAGACCCGCTGGATCACCCTGCCTTCGGTGAACCGGGCGGGACACCTGTTCGCGGAGCTCGCCGGCGGGGCGGGGAAGCGCGTGCTGCTGATCGGCCACCTCGACACCGTGTTCGAGCGGGACAGTCCGTTCCAACGTTTCGAGATGCTCGAGGACGGACGGGCCCGCGGTCCCGGCGTGGCCGACATGAAGGGCGGCGACGTGGTCATCCTGTACGCGCTCAAAGCGCTCGCCGACGCCGGGGCGCTGGAGGGGACCCGCATCATCGTGGCCCTCATGGGAGACGAGGAAGAGACGGGCGATCCGCTCTCCGTCAGCCGGGCGGACCTGTACGACGCGGCGCGCCGGAGTCACGCGGCTCTCGGTTTCGAGAGCGGGGTCGGTGGAATGCGCTCCGCCACCGTGGCGCGGCGCGGATTCACCGGGTGGACGCTCGATGTCGCCGCGACGCGCGGCCATTCGTCCGTCATCTTCAGCGAGAAGTACGGGTCCGGGGCCATCTTCGAGGCGGCCCGCATCCTCGACCGGTTCTACGAGGAGTTGCGAGGGGAGGAGTACCTCACGTTCGGGGCCGGTCTCATCCTCGGCGGAACCGATGTGTCCTACGATGCGGAGCACGACCGCGGCGAGGCGTTCGGCAAGACCAACGTCATTCCCCAATCGGTGACCGTGGCGGGCGACCTGCGGACGCTCACGGCCGCACAGCTGGACGCCGCGAAGGAGCGAATGCGGGAGATCGTGGCGCAGAGCCTCCCCGGGGCGTCGGCGACGATCCGGTTCCGGGACTCCTATCCTCCGATGGCGCCGACCGAGGGCAACCACCGGCTGCTGGCCGAGCTGGACCGGGTGAGCCGGGACCTCGAGCTCGGTTCCATTGAGCCCGTGGACCCGGGACGGCGCGGCGCGGCCGACATCTCATTCGCCGCGCAGCACACCGATGCACTGGGTGGACTGGGGGTGATGGGGAGCGGCGCCCACACGCCGCAGGAGGAGGTGGATCTCTCCTCGATCCCCATCATGACCCGGCGGGCCGCCGTACTCGTGCACCGCCTGACGCGGCAGGAGCCGGACGGGCCCTGAGTGGCGGGCCCGTCACGGTGACGGTCAGCCGGCGCCGGACTCTTCCCGCAGCCTGTACACCATGATCTGCTGCGCCTCGAGCTCGTCCTCGGTGAGCCGGGCGGCGAGGCCGTCGCCGTAGAACAGGTCCGGGAGGAAGTCGGGGTCCGCGATCTCCCCGAGGAGGCGACCCTCGCGATCGTACACGTCGATGCGATCCGTCTCTCCGGGCGTCGCGACCGAGACTCCGACCCACAGCCGATCTGACCCATCCACGGCGAGTCCGGTGATCCGCGGGATCACCGGTGCGAAGGTGAGCGCTTCGAGCCGCTTCTCCATCATCTCCTCGGCCCCCGGGATGTTGCTCGGGGGCGCCAGCGCCCGTTGTCGCTCGCGCTCCCGCTCCATGTCCGCGGCGGTCGGAGCGCGGGCCGGCGGTGCGCGCACGATCCGCAGATCCTCGTTTCCCGTCCCGTCCAGCAGACGGATGTCGTACTCCGGACCATCGGCGATCGCGAACGTCCCGTCCGAGAACCGCTCCCAATGGAACGACGGCGCGAACGCCTGCTGGACCAGCATCATGACCATCATGTTGCCGGCCCGGGCCTCCACCCGGTCCATGTGGGGTCGCTCGGCCACCCACAGGGTGTCGTCATACACGCCATCGGTTGTCAGGTGGACCAGTGGCAGGGGCGGCGGCCCCGCGTCGTCGCCCGGTCGGAACGAGAACATCGTGAGCACCCCCCACGCTCCGTTCGCCGTCGGCGCGATGGAGCTGCCCATCGAGCCCGCGCCATCGGGGAACGGAACGCTGGCGGGCTCGCGGTCCTCCTCCCGGGGCAGTCGTGTAACCCTGCGATTCCCGTGGTCGGGGACCCACAGATCGCCCGACGCCCCGATGCCGAGCCCGGTGGGGGCCGCCAGCTCTCCCGGTCCGTTGCCCTCCCGTCCCCACTCTCCGAGGAACGAGCCCGTGGCGTCATAGCCGAGCACGCGCTTCCCCGCGCCGTCGAGGACGAACAGGTTCCCCTCGCCGTCGCCGGCGAGCCCTCCGCCATCGACCTGGTCGAACTGGTACTCCGCTCCCGTCGCGTCGTAGCCGCCGATCACGGCCGCGGTCTCGAAGCTCCAGCCGAGGTCCGGGGCCCCGGACTCCGGGTAGCCGAAGCGCGGGACACCGTCCACGGTGTCGACGGCGGCGGCCACACGCGCGGCGTCCGCCCCGGCCTCACCGCAGGCCAGCACCGCCACACAGGCGAGGGGAGCGACGGTTCGGACTACGGACGACAGATGATACCGCATGGGATGTCCTTTCGGTTGCCTGGCCGGGGACGGTGCCCTTGCGTCGCCCCCGGGAGACCTATATTCGGGGTGTTCGACGACCCCTCGGCCTCCGTCATAGGGATACGCGAGATGTATGAAGGGTTGCCCGCCGCCTCCGCCGAACAACCGCTCGTCCCGGAGCTCGAAGACTATCGCACCGGGTTCCGGTGGGCCAAGGGCGAGATCCGCAACCTCACGGGCCCCCTGGACGAGGAGACCTACAATCGGAGGCCGGCGCCCGCTGCGTGGTCGGCCGCCGAGTGCGTGGAACACCTGTCCGTCACGGCCCGCGAGATGATCCCGCCCATGGAGAGCGGGATCCGCGCCGCGCGCGAGCAGGGCTGGCTCGCGCACGGGCCGTTCGAGTACGGACGGTTCGAGACGTGGTTCGCCCGCCAGACCGGGGGCGGGCAGCTGCCCCCGCGCCGCCGCTTCAAGGCCCCGAGGCTGTACCGCCCGCCGCACATACGGTACGGGAAGGATGCGGCGGTCGAGGAGTTCCTGCGCCTGCAGGATGCGTACGTCGAAGTCCTGCAACTGGCCTCGGGGGTAGACCTGGCCCGCGTGAAGATCCCCTCGCCGGCCCTCTCCCTGCTCAGGCTCAGCCTCGGCCGATGGCTGTGCGCGATGGAGGGTCACCAGCGCCGCCACCTGTGGCAGGCCCGGCGGGCCGTCACGCAGGAGAGCTGAGCCCCGACGGCGGGGAACCCGGCGTGATTGCCGGGGCCCGTGGCCTTCCTCTATCATAGGCCCGGTCGCGACCCGACGGGCTTCTCGGGACGGACCGACACGCGCACAGGAGACCGAGCATGGAGACGGACCGGGACGTGTCCTCGACGCACGACGATGCACGCGGGATGCAGTGGGCCTGGGTGGTGGTGGGAGTCCTAGTGGGCGGCGTCATGATCGGGGTGTTCCTGAACGCGGTGGACCGCTACCTGGACCGCCCCGCCGCCGACGGCCTCATCGTTTCCCTGAGCGTGCTGCTGGTCGGCATCCTCATCGGAGGCCTGTCCCCTGGCGAGGCGATGAGGGAAGCGGCCGTGGCCGGGCTGATGCTCGCCGTGTTCACGATCGCCCTGGTGGCCTTCCAGCTCCGGGTTCCGGTGCCCACGCTCGTGTGGCTGACCGGACCGTTCTACGCCCTCGTCCTCGCCCTGATGGGGGGCTACGTGGGGGAGATGCTGCAGGGCACGCTGGAGGAAGCCCACATCGACAAGGCGGTCGACTGGCCCTGGGTGTTCGTGAGCGTCATCGTCGGATTCACGGTGAGCAGCTACGCGGTGTTCCTCGTGCAGGCCGTCGCGCCGTCATTCCCCAACCAGAACCTGTACATCTTCGCGACCGCCTTCCTGCTCACCGGCTTCTTCGTCGGCTTCTTCTCCCCGGGCCGGACGATGATCGAGCCGGCGATCGCGGCGGCCGGCATGATCCTAGTACACGGCGGCTTCGTGACGCTGTACTTCGATCCGCCGCCCGCCATAGACGCGCTGCTCCTGTCCTTCGCCGCGGGCACGGTCCTCGCACTGGCGGGAGGCTGGCTGGGCGAGACGCTCCAGGTGCGGCGGGTGGGCGGCAGGACGGATTGACCGAGAGTACGAGACGGCGGGAAAGCCGCCCTTCGACGTGACTCTCGGACAACAAAACAGCGCCCGGCGGCTGGAGCCGCCGGGCGCTGCGTGGTAGAGTCGAAGACTCGCGCTCCTAGTTGATCACGAGATCATAGTAAACCCGGAAGCCAGGGGCGATCGTGCTGCCCTGAGCTCCCTTGCCGATCGCCAGACGCGCGAACACGCCGATGTCGGGAATCAGGTCGCCGCGAGCGTTCAGCGGTACGCAGAAGTCCTTCAGAACTCCGGCTTCCACGCGATTGGTGCTGCACAGGGGGTGCGCGACCTCGTAGAACATGAACTGTCCGTTGGCTGCCGTACCCGCCACGATGCCGGGTCCCGCGACCGCCCCCGCCACCTCCGCATTCACTTCCGCAACCGCCGGATCGCACACCGAGGTACCGCTGCTGCCTGCGCACCCGGCGTCCACGTAGGAGTCGACGAAGGTCGTTCCGTCCTTGTCGCGCAGCACACCGACCAGATCATCACCCCGATCGGCCTGGTCCCGGATCGCATCCGCCGAGAAGTCGCCTTCAGGATCTAGCGAATCG
The DNA here is from genome assembly GCA_039584815.1 of Gemmatimonadota bacterium. Classification (GTDB taxonomy): domain Bacteria; phylum Gemmatimonadota; class Gemmatimonadetes; order Palauibacterales; family Palauibacteraceae; genus Benthicola. The sequence continues at coordinate 16,089 of JBDGXC010000031.1, read as the reverse complement.
GGATTTCCGAGATCGAACTCGAACCACAGCGAGGTGTCGGTCTCGTCTTGGTCTCTAGGCAGTTCGACGGCGAGATAGAGATTCTCGGCGTCGTTCATCCAGTAGAGTGTGGCCTGCGGCTGATCCTGTCCCGCTCCACGCAGGTTGACGTCGAACAGCAGGCTCTCCGCACAGTCCCACGCCGACTCCCTGACCCCGTCCACGTTCGCCGTGGTCAGCGGACTGCACACGGTGATCGGGATCCGCAACCGCCGGTCGTTGACCGCCACCTCGTACGTTGCGTGTACGAACGGATCCAGGTCGGCGGCGGGGCCGTTGTGATATCCGCTGACCGTGGGATCGCCGTCGTCGGCCGGGTCGCGATCACATCCATCCGCGCCATTCAGGAGACCCAGCACGTCGAACGAGCCGGGCGAGCCGGGCGTGTCGTACAAGCCCGCTACCGCCACTCCGCACCCCAGGACGTCCACGTACGCCGTGCCGACCTTCTCCGGTGTGAACAGGACCTGCGCTCCGGCGTCGCCCGTCGTGACGACCACCTCCCCCGGCCCGGATGCGCCACTGTCGTCACAGGCAGCGTTGGTGCCGTCCGGCGGCGTTACTGGGCACTCGAAGGAACCGTCGCCGAACACACGCAGCACCGTTCCCGGAGCCACCGCGGCGTTGCCGGTCCAGGTCTGCAGATCGATCGGAATCTCGTCGCCCAGACGCACGGGACCGTCGGGCAGCGTCTCGGCGATCACGTCCGCCTCGGCGGGCAGCACCAACTGGACGTAGCTCAGTCTCTTCGTGCCGCCTCCTCCTCCTCCGGCCACGCCGACAAACGCGTCTGCGGACTTCACGCCCACGAGATCCGTCACTTTCGCCCAGGCATTCTCCCACATGCCCTGCGGCGCGTGGATTGACGAAAAGAGCTCGGGGCAATTAGCGAGGGTCTCCGGCAGGATGGTCTGTCCCTGCTCATCCTCCTGCGCCACGCGAACGGCGGCGATCTGGTCTGACGTCAGCCCGAGCCCCGCCAGGTCCTCGCAGATCGTGACGCTGGAGTTCTGCAGAAGTCCCTGCGTGGCGTCGAACGTCGAGGAAGAGATGTCGACTGCGCACCCAAAAAGCGGCAGATCAAGGTCCAGTTGCGCGCAATCGCCGGTAAGCGCGAGCGTGAAGAAGTTCAGCCCGTTCCCGCTCCCGATCTGGAACGAGGACACGACGCTCCCACCCACATTCTTCACGAGAAGCTCGTCGCCTCCGTTGTCGATTAGGCACGTCACTTCGTTCACGGCGGTGGTCGGGCAGTCGAAGATCGCCTGGCTGATGTGGAAATTGATCGGGTCCGTGGAACCGTTCTGCGACACGTACAACGCAGCATCATTCGGTGTGTCGATGCTCGGATCGTCTGTCTTCCCCTCGGTCCGCCAGGCAAGGAGCTGGCCGACGCCGACGTCCAGGTAGACGAGGATCTGGTACGCCGCGTTCGGCGGATCCTTCTTCTTGTTCGTCCGCCACTTGGCCTGGAAGAAAGACCCGTCGATCACGGAAACGGACAGATCCTCGAAGTCCCTGCAGTCGGGCGTCGGGTCCCGGGGGCTGTCGTCCGGGGGCCACTGGATCGCGTGATCACCGCTGACGCAGATTACGTCGACCCTCAGGTACGGTAGCAGATCCACCGCGAGGTCTCCCAAGCTCTCCGCCGTAGTGCTCCGCAGGGGCGAAAGGAGATTGGTGAACTCGTTGCCCGTCGTCCCCGCATCGCACGGTGATCCGTGTGACGTCGGGTAGAACGCCGGGTCCAACGCGTGGTCCAGGCAGCTAATGGAAGGATCCGTCGTGTGACTGAAAGACGGGACCTGCTGGATGACGTCTCCATCCCCGGCGGGGCCCAGCGTTTCGACGGAGCTATCCCGGCAGGAGAGAACCGCCAGCAGTCCGACGACCAGTCCGATCGAGCGCTTCATTCGTAGACTCCCAATGTCAGAAGACCATCCTACACGCAACTCGGGCACCCTCCCGCCGGAGGCGGCTCTACCTCACCCATCCCCCGCGCGGTGGGGCCACTGTCAACCCTTATACTCAACAAGCCGGAGCTCACAGACGTCGCGGCGCCCGGTGGTCCATCTCTGCATGTCGATCCGTACTCGGGGATGTGCGGCGCGATGTGGCGGTGATACAGCGCCGGGCATGTATGCTCACGATGCTAAAAATGGCTCGCGCGCGACCGGATGTAAAGGGAGTCCCGTCTACCTCTCCAGCAGGTCCTCGAATCCCGGCCTTCCGTTCAGGCCGCGCCACCACCAGTGCAGACCTCTCTCGAGGCTCAGGGCCTCGTTCGGATTCGCCGCCAGGTAGCGCCGGTAGATCTGGATGGCACGGTCCGGGTCTCCGGTGATGGCCCGGATCGCCGCCTCGTACCCGAGCAGGTCCTGCTGGGGATCGATCTCCTCGTTGCCGGCGCCCCGGGCGAACAGGACCTCGGCGCTGTCGGGCAGGTTCGCCTTGCGCAGCACGCCGGCCACCAGGAGGTCCCCCAGGCGCTGCTGATACGGCCGTTCCGACTCGGGGGCGAGCTGTGCCAGGAGATTCCGATGCTCGATCGCATCGTCGACGGCCGGGTCGGCCGTGGGAGCGACCAGCAGCCACAGGTGACACTCGGCAAACCCGTAATTGTCAGGGAAGCGCCGCGATCCTTCGTCGCACCACGTACGGGCGTCGCGGAACTGCTCGAGATCGTAGTGAGCCCAGAACAGGCGGCCGAGGATGCGGTCCGCATCCCTGAGGTACGCGTCCTCCTCGTACGCACGCCGGGCGTTCAGCACCACCGAGACGTTGTCGAGTCGCTGGTAGAACAGGTGACTCAGCAGGCTGTAGGCGGTGGCCAGCGTGGGGTCGGCCGCGACCGCCGCCTCGAGGTCCGCCTGGGCCGCGTCCAGCATGCGCTCCGACGCCGCGGCGTCCGGTGTCAGATCGAGCAGGTACAGAAGGTACCGAAGCGAGCCCCTCTGCTCGATCGCGTAGGCGTCGCCGGCGTCCAGCCCGACGGCCTGCTCCGCGTGCGGAAGGCCCGCCTCGATGATCGCTCCCGCCTCGTCGAAGTCGCCTGCCCCGACGGCTACGAAGTACGCCTGGCGGAACGCCAGGCGGGCCCGCATCGCCGGCGGTCGGGCCCACGTACCGTCCGCCGCTTCCGCCGCCCCGAGCAGCGTGTCGGCTGCCGCGAGCGAGGATAGCGCCGCGTCGAGCTCGCCGGCGTTCTGCTGGTCTTCGGCTCTCTCCAACAGCCGCTGCGCCCGCTGCGTGAGCGACCAGGCCTCGACGCTCCCGGTGCCGGCCCGGATCTCCCGCACCCGCACTTCCTCGCCCAGCCGGCGCCGGAGGATCCGGGCCACGTTCTCCGCCAGCGAGTCACCGGCCAGCAGGTACTCTCCGGTCGGAATCCCGAACACCCTTCGATCGATGTCGGCGCCGCTCAAGCCGTCCACCAGGCGCGCCGTGATGCGGAGCTCGTCTCCATCCGTCTCGACGCTCCCCCTGATCAGGCTGCCCACGCCGAGGACCCGCGCCACGCTGTCCGGGCTGACGCCGGTGCCCCGATACGGCGCCACCGCATTCTTCGACACCACGTCGAGCGAGCGCACCTCGGAGAGCCGGTCGATGAGCGATTCGGTGAGCCCGTCCGCTACGTACTCGAGCTCGCCCCCGCTGAGGTCTTCGAAGTACAGGACGGCGAGGCTCGTGGCCTCCAGCCCGCTCGCAGCCGCTGCTTCCGCGAGGCGCGTCTCCTGAAGGTGGCTGCGGACCACCAGGGCCACGGAGGTAAGGGAAAGGACCGCGAGGATCACGTGAATGACGATCTCGGACGTCGGGACCCGTTGCTGGCCCTTGGCCCCGTGGAACCAGGCGATCGTGAGGCTGCCAGGGACCCCGAACAGGTACACGATCAGGGCGATCCGGTACCACAGGGGGGTGAGGATCTCGTAGGAGACGAGCTGATCGACTCCCTCCAGGGCCACGAAGCCGGACACCAGATAGGCGCCCATGAACGGAAGGAGACGCCGTTCTCTGATTTCGTCCAGTAGTCGCATCGAACCCCGTGGGCCCTGAATGATACGGCTCCGAGCCGGTGCGCCTCCCCCGGCTTCGGCCACGACGACGGCGCGCGAGATCGAGGAGGAGTCTGCCGGCACACAGCCGCTCGACTCCCGGGGGCGCAATGTGGGCGTGGTCCGGGTGCGGGGCAAGAAACGGCGGACGGGACAGCCGCTTCGCGCCATTCGACTTTTCGCCTCCCCCAGCCTAAAATACTCCAGGTCCTCAGGAGACCCAATTTTCGGGATATTCGCGGATGAGAACCTCCTCCCGGCGCTCGGTCGCCGATTCGCTGTCCGCCATCCACGTGGACCTGCAGGGCGAAAGGGTCCTGCGGGACGGTGACCGCGTGGCCGTCATCGGCGGTGGTCCGGCCGGCTCCTTCTTTTCCTACTTCCTCCTCAAGCTGGCCGAATCGGTCGACCTCGATCTCGCGGTGGACATCTACGAGCCACGCTCGTTCTCGGGCTGCGGACCCGCCGGGTGCAACCATTGTGGCGGCATCGTCTCGGAGTCGCTGGTGCAGATCCTGGCGGCGGAGGGAATCAATCTCCCCCCGGAGGTGGTACAGCGCGGGATCGAGTCGTACGTGGTCCACATGGACGCCGGCAGCGTCCGGATCGCGAGCCCGGCCGGCGAACAGCGCATCGCGGCCCTGTACCGCGGCAACGGACCGCGCCACGGCGGCGAGATGCCGTGGGACAGCTTCGACGACTACCTCCAGGGCATGGCGATCGAGCGCGGCGCGTCCGTGGTCCGGAAGCTGGTGAGCGGGGTCGAGTGGCATGCCGGCCTCCCGCACCTGCGCGACGCCGACGGCGGACGCGAGGCGTACGACCTGGTGGCCGTCGCCTCGGGCGTGAACAGCAACTTCCTCGGGCTCATCGAGGACCTTCCGGAGCGGGCGAGCCCTCCGAAGACCACGCGTACCTACATCTGCGAGTTCCGCTCCACGCGGGAGGAGATCCAGCGCGTCCTCGGTAACTCCATGCACGTGTTCCTGGTGGCCATCCCGCGGCTCGAGTTCGCGGCGCTCATCCCGAAGGGCGAGTTCGTGACCCTGTGCATGCTGGGCGAGCACATCGACCAGGATCTCATCCACCGGTTTCTCCGGACGCCGGAGGTGCGGGGGTGCTTCCCGGTAGAGACGACGCCTAGCGTGTGCACGTGCTCGCCCCTGATCAACGTCCGGGGGATGCGGCAGCCGTTCGCCGACCGCCTCGTGATGATCGGCGACTCGGGGGTGACCCGGCTGTACAAGGACGGCATCGGGGCCGCCTTCCGCACGGCCAAGGCGGCGGCGGCCACGGCGGTGTTCCAGGGCGTCTCGGCGGACGACTTCCGCAAGCACTATCTGCCCGCCTGCCGACGGATCTCCCGCGACAACGCGATCGGCAAGCTCCTGTTCGGATTCACCGGCGTGTTCAAGGTGTCGGCGGCCTCGCGGCGCGCCGTGTACCGGATGACCGAGCGCGAGCAAGCCGGCACCGGCGGATCCCGGCACATGAGTGAAGTGCTGTGGAACATGTTCACGGGCAGCGCGCCATACCGCGAGATCCTGTTCCGTACCCTGCACCCCGCTTTCCTTGGCGGCCTGGCGTGGAACCTCGGCGCGGCCCTGTGGTCGGGCCGGAACGGGAAGGCAGCCTGAGATGCGGCGGGGAGCGCTCGGCACCCTGTACGGGGACGGCACGGTGATCGTCCTGGAGGGAGAGCTCGGCGACTGCATGTACGTCGTGCAGACAGGCTCGGTAGAGGTCGTCCAGGGCGGCGACGAAAGCGAGCAGAGGCTGGCCGTCCTGGCGGCCGGCGACTTCTTCGGCGAGATGGCGGTGTTCGAGAAGGAGGTGCGCTCCGCCACCGTTCGAGCCCTCGGCGAGGCCCGGGTCCTCAAGGTGGACCGGAAGACCCTCCTGCGACGCATCAAGGAGGACCCCTACCTGGCGGTCAACATCCTCAAGACGATGTCCCGCCGCATCCGGGACATGAACGCGGAGCGGGCCCGCCAGCGGGAGGGCGCGTCGTGACCGGGGAGTCGCGCCTCACCCCGTCGTTCCGGCCGAGCCAGGTCCAGAAGCAGCCCCCGTGCCAGATCGGCTGCCCCAACTGCGGCGACATCCGCGGGTGGATCGGCACCGTAGCGCAGCGCCACAAGCTGGGCCTGTCGCGCGAGGAGGCGTACACACGCGCGTGGCGCATGATCACCGACGTGAACCCGTTCCCCAGCGTCCTGGGCCGGGTGTGTCCGCACCCCTGCGAGGCCGAGTGCAACCGCGGCGAGGTCGACGAGCCCCTGTCGATCAACGCCATGGAGCGGTTCCTCGGAGACTGGGCGATCGAGAACGCCGTTGGCCTCGAGCGGCTGGCGCCCGGCCGGCACCCGGAAACGATCGGCGTGATCGGAGCCGGCCCCTCCGGCCTGTCGTTCGCCTACCAGGTCGCGCGGCGGGGATACGAGGTCACCGTGTACGAGCGGCGGGAGCGGGCCGGCGGCATGCTCCGGTACGGGATCCCGGACTACCGTCTCCCGCCCGCCGTGCTGGACGCCGAGATCCAGCGCATCCTGGATCTCGGCGTGGAGCTCCGGACCGGTGTCGCCGTGGGCCGGGACGTCACGCTGGCCGACCTTCGCGAGCGGCACGACGTCCTGTACGTGGGGATCGGAGCACAGAAGGGACGTGGACTCGGGCTGCCGGGCGAGACCGGGCCCGGGCTGTGGATCGGCACCGAGTACATGGAGCGGGTGAACCGGGGCGAGACGGCGGTCGTCGGGGAGCGGGTGATCGTGGTGGGAGGCGGCAACACGGCCGTGGATGCGGCCCGCACGGCGCGGCGGACGGGGTCGGAGGTCACGATCCTGTACCGGCGCTCGCGCGCGGAGATGCCGGCCATTCCCGCCGAGATCGAGGAGGCCGAGGCCGAGGGCGTGCGCATCGAGCTCCTCGCCGCCCCGGTGCGAGTGGAGCGCGCCGAAGACGGTGACGGAAAGGGAGCCGGAATCACGGCCGTCGTAGCCCGCCGGATGCGGCTCGGCGAGCCCGACGAATCGGGCCGGCGACGCCCGGTGCCGATCGAGGGCTCCGAGTTCGAGATCCGGGCCGACACGCTGATCGCGGCCGTGTCGCAGGAGCCGGAGTGGGACGGTCTCGGGCCGGATCTCGGTTCCGAAGGGAGCTGGCTGGTTGCGGGAGAGGCGGGGTCGCTGTCCGACGGAGTATGGGCCGGGGGCGACGTGCTCGGCCTGGGCATCGCCGGCAACGCCATCGTCCAGGGCCGCAAGGCGGCCGAGACGGTGCACGCCCGCCTGCGCGGCGTGTCGGCGCCCCTGCCCGACAGCCGGCCCACGATCGGGACGGCGGAGCTCGTCCCCGGCTTCTACGCCCCGACGGGACGGTCCGAGCCGGCCCACCTTCCGCCGGCCGAAGCTCTGGCCCGACCCGACGCCGAGACGGTGGAGCGGATCACGGAAGAGGCGTTCCTCGCCGAGGCCGCGCGCTGTTTTTCCTGCGGTTCGTGCTTCGGGTGCCAGCAGTGCTGGATGTACTGCACCGCGGGGTGCTTCACGGCCGTCGAGGAATCCGGGCCCGGCGTGTTCTTCACCCTGTCCCTCGACCGGTGCCACGAGTGCGGGAAGTGCGCCGAGGTGTGTCCGTGCGGGTACCTTTCGGTGTCAGAGACGCTGCCCGCCTCCGCCCGGGGAGACGCCCCTCCGGCCTGACGCGCCGCCGGGCGCCGCTCGGCCTCACAGCACGAAGACCGTGATCCCCACCAGCACCGCCCCGTGCAGGAACTGGTCCGCGCCCAGCGCCGTCCAGAACACCTGGGACGTGGGATCCGACAGCGCTCCCCACCTGGCGCCCGCCAGGCCGCGCGACCAGTCGATAAGGAAGTGGGTCCCCAGCTGGATGCCCGCCGCCCACAGAACCATCTGCGGCCCCACGCCCGCCGTCAGGGCCACCGCGACCGCCGTCAGCATCGCGTGCACCACGGCGTGAGACAGGATCGGTACCACGGGTCTTCCGATCGCCTTGGCGTCCAGCATCCGCCGCGTGGCGAGAGGCGTGAAGTCGCCCATGAAGTGCCCGAACACGAGCAACACGAGGAGCGCCGCCGCCGCCCCGCTCACCGGGCGACTCCCTCCGCCTTCGGGGCCGTGGCGAGGATCGCCGGGTTCGGCTCGACATTCTCGAGGAAGGCCCGCCGGATCTCGTCATCCGGGATTCGATCGGCCTTCTCCCCCAGCAGGCCCCGCGCTTCGGCGCACAGCTCGACCGCCTCCTCGCTCCGCCCCACCTCGTCCAGAACCCGCGCCCGGACGAACAGCACGACCTCCTCGGGCCCCTGGATGCTGCCGTGCCGGCGCAAGCGCCGCGTGGCCGAGGCGGACAGGCGATCGGCCAGCTCGAGATCCCCCCGCTCGACCGCGAGCTCGGCCTGCCGGGTGCGCGCCAGGATGTCCACGTGGACGAGCCCGGCGGCAGCCGACAGCCGGCGGGCCCGGCTCGCGAACACTTCCGCGTCCGCTCCCTCCGCCAGGAGGGCCATCTCGAGCCACGTGCGTGCCTCGAGGGCCGGGCGGCCGGCACGCTCCGCCCGTTCCGCCGCCGCGAGCAGCCACTTGCGCGCCTCCGGGTCGCCGCGCGCCGCGAGCAACGTCCCGAGGGTCATCTCGGCCGTCGCGAGGATCGAGTGGGAGCCCGAGTGCTCCGCCAGCCGCAGCGCCTGCCGGGCCGTCTCCACGCCTTCCTCGTACAGGCCCAGCCAGCGGTATGCCGTGGCCTTGTGCGACAGCACGTGTACCTCGGTCGTGTGCTGGCCTTCCTCCCGGCACCGCACCAGCACGTCGTCGAACACCTCGATCGCGCGGCAGAAGTCGTCCAGGTCCACCTCCACGAGGCCCAGGCGGTCCAGCAGCGCCAGCTCTCCCATGCGGTCGCCGGCCGCCTGCTGGAGCGGCAGCGCGGCGCTGTAGTGCGTACGGGCGGCGTGATAGTCGCCCCACTGCTGGTAGATCCTGCCCAGGAGGGCGTGCACGTGGCCCAGCTGGCCGGACGGGTCTCCCTCCTGCAGACGGGCCAGCGCCTGCCGGGCCAGCCGCCGGGCCTCGACCAGCTTGCCGCGTGCCACCAGGAAGCGGGCCCGCCGGAACTCCGCCTCGGCCAGGCTCTCGGTCTCGTCGCGCCGGGCCGCGAACCGCTCCAGCTCCGCGAGGATCGACGACCACCGATCCTCGTCCCCGATCTCGGCCGCCAGGTCCTCGGCCAGCGTCATGAACGCCAGGCTCTCCGCGTCGTCCTCCGATACCTCGAGCGCACGCCGCGCCAGCGCGTAGGCGTCCAGCAGCGCGCCGCGGCCCCGCGCCCGCAACGCGCACCGCTCTAGGTACGGCCCGGCCAGCGCCCGGTTGCCCGAGCGCTCGAAGTGGAAGGCGATGAGCTCGTCGGCGTCGGCCGTGTGCCTGGTCAGCTGGCGCTCGAGCCAGCTGGCCACAGCGCCGTGCATCTCGGCCCGCAGGTCACGCAGCAGACCCTGATACGCGACCTCCTGGAGCATCAGGTTCTGGAAGATGAACTCCTGGTCCCCTTCCACGATCGACTCCGGAAGCATGCGGACGATCTCTCCGTGCAGCAGATCGTTCAGCTCGTCGTCCACCGGCTGTCGAACCAGGACGTCGGCCAGGACGCCGGACCAGAAGTTCCGTCCCACGATCGAGGCGTACTGGAGCACCCGCTTGGTCGAGGCCGCCATGCCGTCGATCCGCGTGCTGAGCAGACTCTCGACGGTGTCCGGGATGTCGAGCGTATCCAGGTCTCCCGCGGCCTCCCACGTGTCTTCCCGTTGGACCATCAGCCCGCGATCACGCAGCGACTTGAGCATCTCTTCGATGAACAGGGGATTGCCATCGGCCCTCCCAATCGTGCGATCGAGGAACCGCTCGGGCAGGCTGTGCCGGCCGAGCACCGCCTCCACCAGCCGGAACGACTGCTCGCGCGACAGCGGCTCGATCGACACGCGCTCGTCGATCCGCTCGATGAACCGTGACAGGCCTTCCTCTCCGGGAAGCGCCGTCCGGGACACGAGGACGAGCAAGGTCGGACCCGCCGGGCGCTGTTCCTGCAGCGCCGCCAGCAGGTCGAGCGTGGCGTGGTCGGCCCAGTGCAGGTCCTCGAACACGAGAAGCCGGGGCTCCGTCCCCGGATTGTCGAGCGCGCGGGCCACCGCCTCGGCGGCCCGGCCCACGATCTCGCCCGATCCGAGCCCTGCCAGCTCGGGCGCGCTGGACGTGGGAGCGCCGAGCACGACGCTGAGCGCCGCGATGGCCGTCTGGTCCCACGAGTCCGCGCGCTGCCCGGCGATCGCGGCCGCGGCCTCCGCCGGCCCGGCCTCCGGGGGCACGTCGCACAGGCGCCGCAGCAGCTGGGCCACCGCATCCCAGGGACTGCTGCTCGTGTACGGGTAGCTCAAACCGAACGCCACCCGGTCGCGATCGATCTCTTCGCGCTTGATGAGCTCGCGTACGAGGCGCGACTTCCCGATGCCCGGCGAGCCCACCACCAGGCAGTGCTGGAACCCTCCCGCGCGCGCCTGCGCCCACCGCCGGCGCAGCGACTCCACCTCGGCCTCGCGGCCCACAAGGGGCACGTGCATGCCTTCGAACCCGCGCTCGCTCCCCCGCTCCGCGCGCAGCTCCCGCACCACCCGTGCGCGCACGACCTCCTTCTTGCCTTTGACCCGGAGCTCCTGCTCCTCCTCGAACTCGAACACGTGCCGGGTCTGATCGTAGGTCGGGGATCCGACCAGGATCCGGCCGGGCTCGCAGTCGCTCTGCAGGCGCGCGGCGACGTTCACCGCGTCTCCCACGGCCGTGTAGTTCCGAGCCCCGCCGCCCGTGAAGATCCCGGTCACCACGGGGCCCGTGTTGATCCCGATGCGGAGCTGCAGCGTGATGTCGTCCGGGATGGCGAGACTCACCTCTCCCGAGTTGAACCGGGCCAGGGCCTCGTGCATGTCGAGCGCGGCCCGCACGGCGCGCTCCTCCTCGTTCTCGTACGCCACCGGGGCCCCGAACAGGGCCATCACGCAGTCACCGATGAACTTGTCCACGTAGCCGCCCCACCGGGTCACCGACCGACACAGCGGCTCGAGGCAGGTGGTGACGAGCTGCCGGACGTGCTCCGGATCGAGCCGCTCCGTGAGGGACGTGAACCCCGTGAGGTCGGCGAACAGCACCGTGATCACCCGACGCTCCGCCTCCGCCACCGTGCCGAGATGGGCTCCGCAGTCCGTGCAGAAGCGGCCGCGGATCGGGTTCAGCCGGTCGCACGCCGGGCACTGCACAGCGTGCGCGCTCGCCAGCGGCGCCGCGCACTCGGGACAATAGCGCGCCCGTTTCGGAGGCCGGGCGCCGCAGCGCGGGCACTCGGTCGCCGGTAGCGTGGACGTTGCGGCCATTCGGAGGCCTCCGGTGGGTGGGTTGGGGCCGGCTCGAAAAGTGGCGCGGAGCCCCGGTCAGGGCAACATGGAGCGACGCTCTCCCTCCGCGGAGTCGGAGCGACGCTCTCCCTCCGCGGACTTGTCCTCGCTGCGCTGCGGATGTCCGCTCCGGGAGAAGCGTCACTCCCGAGCGGAGGGAACGCTACCACCTCGCAGCCTTCGCCGTCAGTCTATGCTGCGCCGCCCGCCGCCCGAACCACCGGAGCTGCTACCGACCGTCCGCACGAAGCCGACCGGCCACCACGCCCGCGTCGAGGACACCCGTATACCGCACAAGGGCTCGGTCTTCCCTCGAAGAACCTCCGCACGAGGGCTGCGTCTTCCCTCGGAGGGAACCTCCGCAGCGAAGCGAGGACAAGTTCCTGGAGAGGGAAGATCAGCCCCTACATTGGAATCCAGTAGCTCAGCTTGATCGCGAGGATGTTCTGGCCGGCGGCACCCAGGGAGCTGAACATGTCGCTTACGTTCACCGGGTCGCCGACGTTTGCGTAGTCGGACAGGTTCCGCTGCCACACCACGAACAGGGTGCTTCCGGGCCGGAGCTCCCAGCGCAGCACGAGGTTCGAGCGGAACGAGAGGGAGTTGAAGTCGAAGTCTTCGAGGGTGAACGTCTCGTCACCGTCGGTCACCTCGTACGCGCGGGTGGTGGAGCCGTCCTCCTCCTCCACCACGACCTCCTCGATCGTCGTCCCGTCCGTGCCGTAGGTCCTCAGGTCGAAACTGCGCGCCTCCGGCAGCTCGCCGAAGCGGGTGAACTTGCCGCTCGAGGCGAACGGCTCGGCGTACAGCTCCAGGTTGAGGTCGGGTGAGAACGAGTAGTTGGCCCGCAGCCGCATCGACACCGTCTTCTGGTCCACGGTCGAGAACACGTAGCGCTGGCCGAAGGTGCGGTCCGTCTCGCGATCCAGCGTCGTGTAGTACTGCCGCTCGTTGGTCTCCCAGGAGACGCCCGGCGCGACGGAGAACCCGAACCGGTCGGTCGGCTCGAACTCGATCCCGAAGTTGAGGAACCAGTCGTTCCCGCCGTTCAGGTTGCCCCACATGCCGTTGGCTCTCCAGCGTACCTTCGAGGTGTGGTTGTTGCGCACGAAGGTGCCGATCGCGCCCCACGTCGGCTGGCCCATGAGCGGTCCGCCGCGCGTGAGGCGATCGTTCTGCGTGGCGAGGCCCAACTGGCCCTCGATCCCCGTGCGCCAGTAGTTGTTGAGCTGGACGTTCGAGAACAGGTTGACGCTCTGCTGCTTGTGAATCCCGCCGAAGTTCCACCCCTGGTTCGTCGCCAGCGTGACCGCGTAGTTGCGGTACCACGACCCCGGATCGGTCTCGCGATACGTGACGTTGGCCCAGCCCGCGATGTCATCGGCCTGGCGCAGGAGCCCGATGTCGTTGAGCTCCCACGTGGGCGAATCGCCCCACACGCCGGCCTGCCAGAGCCAGTGCTCTCCCTCGACCTTCCGTACCTGGAGAGATGCCGAGGTGCCGAACAGGGACGTGCGGGTCGGGTCGAACGTGACGTGGTCCTGGTCGGGCCGTTCGAAGTAGTGCGCGCTCGAGAGCTGCACGTTGGCGATCGCCTCCTCGTCGCCGCTCACGTAGCTCAGGCCGAAGTGTCCGCTCACCTCGTAGCGGTTACCGTCCAGGCGGAGCTGGAAATCGCTGCCGCCGGTGAATGCCTGCTCGTTCAGCTCGCCGCGCAGGGGATCGATCACGCCGTCGAACTGCCGCTTCACGCCCGTGGCCATCAGGCCGATCGTGGAGCCGGAGCCGCCGACCTCCTGCTGGAGCCGCATCACCCCCCAGCCCGCCATCGGTTCGACCCTGATGTCGTCGAAGCGGTCGAGTCCCGCGTCGTACGTGCGGGCGTGCTCGGCCGAGGTCAGGGCGCCGAGCACTCCGACGGACAGGCCGTTCGACATGCGGCCCGTCACCTTGGCGGCGCCCAGGATCGTGGTGGCGTTGGGGTGGTCCACGAAGTCCGCCTCCGGGAACCCGTGCGGCGCGCCGCCGATCCGCCGCGAGTAGTAGTAGGACGGACCCATGCGCCGGCCGCCGCCCAGGAGCTGCGATCCCTCCACGAAGAACGGACGTCGTTCGTCGAACACGACCTCGAACGCCGACAGGTTCACGACGGCCGGGTCGGCTTCCACCTGGCCGAAGTCCGGGTTCACCGTCGCGTCCAGCGTGAGGTTGGGTCCGAGCCCCATCTTGAAGTCGGCCCCGATACGGCCGTCGAACGAGGTCCGGCCGCCGAACGGATCGTCCTCGTCCACCAGTTCACCGCTCACGAGCCGGGTGTCGGTCGCCACGTACGGCATGAACTCCTTGCGGCTGCTCGACTTGACTCCTTCGACGCCCGTGAGCTCTCCGAACCGCGAGGACCAGCCGGTCTCCTCCCGCGGTACGTAGACCCAGTAGATGTCCTCGTTCTTGGTGGGGATCCATCGGTTGACGTTGATGCCCCAGCGCTCGGTGTCGTTGAACCGGAGCTGCGAGAACGGAATCCGCATCTCTGCGGTCCACCCCCCGGCGTCCTGGTTCACGTGCGCTTCCCACACCGGATTGAACGTGAAGTCCCTGTCGTGCTCGCGGTCTCCCGGGTGGTACCAGTCGGCGCGCACGCCGGCGGCAGTGACCGCGAAGCTGTAGGCGGTGCGCCGGTCGAAGTAGGTGTCCAGGGAAACGATGAGGGTTTCCACGTTGCCCAGCTCGTCACGGCGCGTCATCACCCTGGCTATGCTGTCCGGATCCGAGTGATGCATGCGGGCGCCCACGTACAGAGCCCCGTCGTCGAACAGGAACGCGAGCTCGGTGCGCTCGGTCGGGTCGGCCCCCTGGTCGGGCTCCTTCTGCTTGAAGTCTGTCAGGAAGCGGGCGTTCAGCCACGCGGCGTCGTCGAGACGCCCGTCCACCGTGATGCCCTCGGCATCGAGTCCGACCGCGAACGCGGCCTTGGGAGGGGTGGCATCTTCCGGCCCGTCGCCCGTGCTGGAGGACGTCTGGCCCCGAGCTCCGGCCGGTGCCGCGACGGCGAACAACACCACCACCGCGGCGCACCGGAACGGCCTGTCACTCAGCCCTGTCATCCGCCCGCTCCCCGCTTCGCGGCGCTTCGGTGGAGGATCCGAGGGGGATCTGCGGCATCCCGCTCTCAATCCCGTTAGACACGGGAAGGGGACGAAATGTTGCGGTCGGAGAGCGCCCCCCGAGCCAGGTCAATGCCGGCCCACGCTCCGCACCGGTCGATCGGGCACGCATCCTGCCCCTCCACCGCGGCATGGAAACGCACACGTCGCCCCCGGATCGCGCGAAACGCGAGACCACCTCGGGACAGGTGGCCGATTTCCTCATCGAGCTCGGCTCGGCGATCAAGAAGGTGGGCATGTATCCCCCGGGTCATCAGGCCCTCGAGCCGGCGATCGAAGCCGTCAAGTCGCGGCTTTCCGCCATTCTGACGACGCGTCCAGACTTCGTCCTCGGGGTGGGACGCGACGAGCTTCTGGTGGACGGAACGCCCACCGACGCGGCGCATCCCATCTTCGCCGGTCTGGCCTCGCGGCTGCACCGTCACGAGCTGGGTGCCGTAACATTTGCAGAAGGCATTACATCCGAGGAAATCGCCGACTTCCTGCGCAGCGTCGTCGTGGACCCCGACCGGTCGGGCCGGCCGCTGGGAAGCGAGCCGGAGGGCGTGCTGTGGGGACGTCCACACATCCGGCTGGAGCCGGCGAGCTACACCAAGCTGCGTCTGAAGCAGCGGGACGCCGGTGAGTCCACCGAGTCCGACTCGGAAGCCAACGCCATGTGGCGGAACCTGGCACGGGCGGCCGCCGAGGCCGGGACTACCCACGACGACGAGAGCGCGTCCAAGCGACCCGCCTCCATCGTGGCGCGCGAGGCCGCAGGGCTGCTCCGGCGAAGAGATGATGCAGCGCCCGCCGAGCAGGCGTCCCCACGGCCGCAGGAAGACGAGCTGCTGGATCCGGAGGAGATGGCGCGGAGACTCCAGGAGCTGACGAGCGACGTCGGGTTCGACCGCACCATGGCCCGCCAGATGGCGACCATCGCGCGCAACCTCGCGGACCTCGATCCGGAGGAGGACAGCCATCTGCGTCACCGCTTCACCCAGCTTCTGTCCGGTCTCGACCCCGAGACGCTCCGCCGGCTGCTGTCCGCGGGAGACGACGAGAGAGCGCGACGCCAGTTCCTGCTCGATTCGGTGCGCGGCGCGGGAGCGGACGCGATGCTCACCCTGATCCAGGCCGCCGCCGGGGAACAGTCGCGGGACATTTCCCGATCCATGCTGCGCCTTCTGACCAAGATGGCATCGCACGCCGGCCACAAAGGCCGCCCGGTCCAGGGCGTCGCCAACCACGCGCTGCGCGACCAGGTAGGCGACCTGCTCGCCGACTGGGACCTCGACAACCCCAATCCCGAAGGATACGAGCAGTCGCTCGGACGTCTGTCGCTGAACGCGCTCGGCACGGACGGTGGGACCGACCAGCGGATCGGTCTCGA
>JBDGXC010000030.1:0-33713 GCA_039584815.1 Gemmatimonadota bacterium | reverse complement strand
CATCCACCAGCTTTCGGGAGGACTCTACGGACCGCTGGTGGTCCTTCCCGAGGGCGAGCGGTTTGATCCCCGGACGGACCACCTCATGGTCTGGGGGTGGAATCACCCGGACGGGGCCGGCATGGACCATAGGGAGCTGAATGGCCGGCACTATCAGCCGGAAGGCACCGCTCGGGTGGGAGAGACGCACCGGTTCCGGGTCATGAACATCGCTCCAGCGGACCGTATCTTCGCATGGCTCACCCGTGACGGCGACACTGTCCCCATCACTCTCCGCGCCAAAGACGGAGCCGACCTGCCGCCCCACCAACGGGTTCCGGTAGACCGACTCCCTCGCCTGGGCGCGGGGGAGGCGGCTGATTTCACGTGGACGCCAACGACCCCCGGGATCTACGAACTCCACGTGGGCTTCCCGCGCGGTCCGGAGGCGAATCTGACGCAGCGCTGGGTTGTGCGGGAGCGGTAGAAGCAGGCTCCCGTCCGCCTCTGGCCGCGACAGTACACTCTCTCGGTCAGCCTCGGTCGGTCCCGTGTGTTGATACGTAGGCTGCTGGTCGGCCGAGAGAGCGGCCTCTACGCGGTTTGCCAACGTGGCCCCTCGGCGACGAGCTATCCCCACCCGAGCTGTTGAAGGCTGATCCCGTCGTTCCAGATCTTCGTCATGTGACGAATCCTGCCACCGTCGAACTCCATGACGTATACGTAGTCAGCCTCAACCGATCTCCCTGTAGGAGGCACGGGACCTCCTTCTCCGGTATGTGTGCCCCGGAACACAGCGAATGCGGAGACGTTGCTTCTCTCCTCGTCAACCGCAAATGAGCGGAGCTCATAGTTGCCATCGGGCACGGGTCCCAGGAGCCCCTTCATCCACTCCGTGTACGCCTCAAGCGTATCGACGTTGGCTAGTGCGCCAGCTTGGGCAGAAAAGGTGGCGTCTCCGTGGCAGTACGCTGAGCAGGCTTCCCAGCCTTTTCCGGTCTCGCACGCGTCGAAGAAACTCATCGCGGTGTCTCGCATCTGGCTCATAGCTGGGTTCCTGTCGTTGGGAGGGATGACAGGGCGCGCTACCGGACTGCGCCACGCCCCGATGCGAAAATATGCGGGCTTCCTCCGGGGTAGCGCCGGACTTCAAACTGCAAATCCGGGGGAGATTCCTCCAAACCTCGCACACAATGTCGCACACTGGTGCCTGGAGGACCCGCGTTTCCGGCGGCGAAGATACGCGGAGGTGCTCGGGAATGCTACTACGTTCAAGTAATGAATGGGCGACAGTTTCTCGTGAGTCTCCCGTGCGTCGCTATGCGATGCGGTTACAAGGGACGGCATGCTCGTTCGGACTACTCAGCTAGCCTCTTGGTTGTCCTCGAAGGAAAGCCCGGCGCGTCGGTAGTCCTCACTCTTGGTGGCCTGAAATGATCTCGTTTGGGCCGCGAGTACCTCAGCGCACGGCATCCATCAGGATGTCGTGCACGATACTTGTCGCGACCTCCACGAGCAGGACGTCAAGGCCCACCTCGACGATCTGGTAGCCGTCCGGCAGGCGGATTCGGGAGCGAAGACCGGCCGGAGCGACCTTTTTCGCAATGCCCGGCGGCAGCGGCTTGCCACGGGCCAGGCGCTTCCGGATGCCGGGGGGCAGCGCTTCGACGTTTCCGACCGGATGGAGCGAATACCAGCTCCGGATCTCGGCCCGCACGTCCTTCGTCAGCGTGATCGACGCCGAAGCGGTAAGCACCGGGTCGTCCCCCTTCCGGCTCTTAGCCTGGGCGAAGGCGCCGGCAGGAGTGGCAGCGCATACGGCGGCTCCCAGGATCAGACTGACGAACAAGCAACGTTTTGCACGCATGACGGTGCCTCCCTGCGAAAAGTCAGCGACGAACAGGCCGTGGTTCGCCCTCCACCGCTAGTTCGAGCAGCATCCGTGCCGTTGTGCAAAACACGACGTGAGCGAGTGGAAGCAACGCGCGATTGGCTGCCCGAAAAACCCTCCTAGGACGCGTGCAGCAGTGGGATTGGAGATAGCTGGCAAAGTCCGAGTACGGTTGACAAGATCAGGAGTTATGCCCTTTGTAGAGCAACCCACTAAAGAGACAAGTCGCAGTCGACGGATGCACGAGCTGCCTGGGTCCCCATCGCACAGGAGGCCTCTTCATGAAATGCCCGTTCCTCGGAAAGTCCCACATCAGGACCGGCTACCTGGCGGTTCCAGTAGCCTTGATGGGCATCGTCGTGGCATGTCAGGCCGTCGTCGCTCCGAACGGCGTGACACGGAGCTACTACATCGCCGCTGATGAGGTGGTATGGGACTACGCCCCCACCGGCGCCAATGTCATCACCGGCCGGGAGTTCGGGGAGGAGGAAAACCACTGGATGGCGCCTGGCCCGACCCGCGTGGGTCGGGTCTACAAGAAGGCCGTCTACCGCGAGTATACGGATTCCACATTCGCGACTCCGAAACCCCGTCCTTCCGAATGGGAGCACCTGGGGATCCTGGGTCCCCTGATCCGGGCCGAGGTGGGCGACACCGTTCGCATCATATACCGGAACAATGTCCCGTTCCCCACCAGCCTGCATCCACACGGGGTCTTCTACGAGAAGGACTCTGAGGGCGCACCCTACGAGGACCTTACTGACGAACGGGACAAATACGATGACGGTGTGCCCCAGGGTGGAACTCACACCTACGTGTGGCCGATCCCGGAACGAACGGGACCAGCAGAGGCCGATAACAGTACGGTCTTCTGGATGTACCATTCCCACACCGAGGAGGTGCGGGACGTCAACGCCGGGCTTATCGGGCCCATGATCGTCCACGCCCGGGGCACTCTGGGCTCCGACGGACGGCCGACTGATGTCGACCGCGAAGTCATCCTCAGCTTCCTGGAGTTCAACGAGAACGAAAGCTGGTTCATGGAGGACAACGTCCGCACCTACATGAGCAATCCGGACGCGATAGTGTTCGGGCGCGGACCGTTCGGAGACCGCATCGCCACTTCCGACGGGCTGGATTGGGGAGGCAACTTCATGGAGACCCTGAACGGGTTGAGCTACGGCCATCTCGAGGGGCTCACCATGCGGGAGGGAGAGAAGGTCCGCTGGTACCTGATGGCATCGACGAATTTCGAGATCCACGCCCCCCACTGGCACGGGAACACAGTCACCATAGGCCGTATGCGGACCGATGTATCGACTCTCCTCCCCATGGGAATGGCCGTCGCCGAGATGGTACCCGACAACCCAGGTACGTGGTTGGTCCATTGCCACGTCGCTCAGCACCTCCAGGGAGGAATGATGGCCGTCTACACGGTCCTCCCGGCCGCGACGGACGCCAGTCCCTAGGACCGAGAGATAGCGGGTGGAGCACAGGAGGCACCGAGCCGCCGTGCACGGCGAACCGCAAACAGACGCGTCGCCCTCGACAGGACGGAGGAGTAATGAGACCAACCAGCTCAGTCGCCGTTGGCAGACCTACGCGAGCGATCGCGGCGGCATTTTGTGTCTTCACTGCCCTGTTAGTGTTGCCGGCAGTCGCCCAGGAGCCGGACTTCGAGACAACCGAGATAGCCGATGGCGTCTACAAGTACCGGTATCAGTTTCACAACAGTCTCTTCGTCGTCGGCCCGGAAGGGGTGATCGCTTTCGATCCGATCTCGTCGGAGGCGGCCGTCCACTACACGGCGGAGATCCAGCGACTTGCTCCGGGTAAGCCATTGCTTGGCCTCGTGTATAGCCACGATCACGCGGACCATATATCCGGAGGGCCGACCTTGTTTCGAGCGCTGGGCGAGAGTCCAATCATTGCCCACGAGAACGCTTACGCGAAGATCGTAGCCGCCAACGATTCTATGAGACCACTTCCGGACATCACGGTGACGGAGAAGGCTGTTTTGAGGTTGGGTGGAGGGGTAATCGAACTCCACTATCTGGGCAGAAGTCACAGCGACAATATGCTGGTGGCCTATCTCCCGGCGAATAGAATCGCCTTCGCGGTTGATTTCGTATCGGACGATGCGGTGGGCTACCGTAACCTTCCCGACTGGCACTATCCCGAACTGTATGAGGCGATCCAGCGGCTTCAGCAGATTCCGTTCGAGACGATCGTTTTCGGGCACGGGCCTGTAGGGGACCGCTCATCGATCGACAGGCAGCTCGAGTACTATCAGGAGCTCCGAGATGCAGTACAAACAGAGCTGGACTCCGGAGCTTCCAGGGAACAGGCGGTGGAGCGGGTGCGTCTGCCACAGTATGGCGAGTGGCGAGGGTACGACGACTGGTTCCCGATGAACGTCGAGACGATGTACGACTGGCTGGTCTCGAGTACGGAGTGAGCGTTCGGAGGCCTCCTGCCATGCGCCTCTGGCGCCCACAGTACCCTCTGCCGGTCGGACTCAACCCGCTACGTGTGTTGGTGCGCAGTGAATTGGGTGGCCGAGAGAGCGGCCTCTAGGCGGTGGACACATTGAGGCCGGGCCGCAGCGACATGGCCTGCTCGAGGTCCACGGCCGCGATGTGGGTATACCGCTGGGTGGTCGAGACGCCTGAGTGTCCTAGATGATGCAGTTGACAGAAACAGGCACTCTGTCGTTGTTGGACTGGTAGCCCCACCGCATCTCGTTAGCTGCGCCGGAGGGTTCGGCCACCGATTAACAGCCTGGCTGCGTTCTCGACGACGCGTCTGTCAGCGTTGGTTTGACGGGTGCGGTCGTATCTGGTTGGGACTTCTCTGTCGCTGGTGGGCGATCGCTCACCACAAGCAAGAAAGGAGAACGCGCCATGGCACACAAAGGCAAGATTCAGCTTACGTTCGTCATCGTTGCCCCGCCGGAACTGGCGGAGGAAGGCGATCGCCTCTTTCGTAGCCACGCTCCCTGGATGGAAGCCACGCATCACCGGGAAGGGGACAAGGCTCTTCTGAGCTACACCGTGTCCAAAGCGCCGGAGCTTTCCAACCCCATGGATCCCACCTCCGCCCCGACCGGAAACACGTGCTTCATCCTGAGCGAGATCTACGAGACGGACGCCGGTGTGGCCGACCACTTCCAGCAGGCCGAGTCGAGCTGGCAGGACTTCCCAGCGGTCGTGTCGTGGATGGATAAATGCTCGGTCACGGGAGTGCCTGTGGCACCGATCATCAACTCGCTATGGTGAACGTGTAACGGGGCCAATATGAGCCGAAGCCACAAGAAGACCGTGGGACGTCTGCTGGCGGAGCTCACCGTGAACGAAGGGTAACCACGAGCCGGTAACGGGAAGCTCATTCGATCCGGGCCCCGCCACGGGCCGCAGTCTGGAGGCCCGTCTGCACAGCGCCCTCCACAGGGCGATTCCGCAGTCACGTAGTCCCTTACCGGAAGCGTGCTCATCACCGGCCACCGACATGTGCGGCGAACTCGTTGCAGTCCGTCACAGTCACGAGCGGTGAGACCCTAGCCCGCTTCGACGATCGCAAGTCCCGTCAGTGATCCCGAGCTGTTCTGCTGCACCATTTGACCTTCCCGAAAGGCATCCGAACGCAAGAAGAAAGGTGAAGACTGTTATATGCACTGCGACTGCCGCGAAGAGTTGTATTGTGATACTGAACGAAACGAACACGGGGGTATAGTGCAGTGGTTAGAGTGCACGGAATGCAAAGAGGCTGGGCCTCCTTGCCGGAGCGACCGGGAGTGCTGCTCAGGGAAATGTGAGACCGAATTGCGCCCGGGGGACTCAGTATGGACTTTATATTGCCAGCCAGATCAGTCAGCATAGCCGCAGCCTTTCCGGGCGTGTGAGTTCTCGCGGCCCGTCCCAGAGCTGACGCTCGGCCCGGTCTCGGAACAGTGGCCGCTCTAGTCTTCATCGACCTCAAGCTCGGCCATCCAGTCGCCAAGCTGCCTGCCCTGCGGTTGGTGCACCTTCGCTTGGCGCTGCTGTTCTCCCCGTGACGAAGTTGGTCAGCGGTCGCAGAGGGGACCTCGCTCCCGAGGATGAGTGAGCCGCCACCTTGCCCCTACTTTGCCCGAAAGGAGGGCAGGGGAAGCCCGTGCGGAGAACGGTGTAGGCTGACGTACTCTGGGATTGCCCGTATTCTTGGGATTCCAGAAATTTAGGGGTAACAGGGAGAGGCCGTGCGCGGTACTCATAATCCCAAGGTCGCAGGTTCGAGTCCTGCCGGGCCCACTCTTCTTCCCAACGACTTACGCGGTCGGTGGCCCGCCAACACTGTGGACGAGACTGCAGGAGTGAGGTCCCGATCACCGGTCCTGGCGGCGATCCGGCACGGCTTGGTCGTATCACTATTGCCCGGGCGCCCGTGCCCCTGTATGAGTAGGCGTTGGGGTCGTCCGATCCCTTAGCCAAACCATAAGTGACCAGCGGAAGGGGGCGCGATCATTCCTCCTCACATGCTGCCGGGCACTCCATTTCATAAGCGAACATCAGCCCTGTGCCGGGCCCGCAACTGGCGCCGTTGGGCGGGGTATGTGGCTGCCGGTTCCTACGACCTCTACCACGACCGGGAATACTGGGCCATCAGGAGCGCGGCGGCGCTCATCGACGTGTCTCCCCTGTGCAAGTACCTGATCCGTGGGCCGGACGCGGTACGGTTCCTGGATCGGCTAGTCACGCGCAACGTCCGGAAGTGCGCCATCGGACAGGTGATGTACACGCCGTGGTGCGACGGGGACGGCAAAGTGATCGACGACGGCACCCTGGCCCGGCTCGGAGAGGACGTCTTCCGCCTCACGTCCGCCGATCCGAGCCTCCTGTGGTTCCACGACAACTCGGTGGGCATGGACGTGTCGTTCGAGGACGTGTCGGAGTCGACGGCGGCGCTGGCGCTTCAGGGCCCGAACGCCCGCAAGATCCTCCTGGCTCTCTCCGCGCCCGGGATCGATGGCCTGGCCTTCTTCCGGGCCACGGAGACAGAACTGGCCGGGATTCCGGTCAGCGTTTCCCGGACCGGATACACCGGCGACCTGGGATACGAGATCTGGGTCGATTCAGACCGGGCAATCCCCCTGTGGGACGCTCTGATGGACGCAGGCCGACCGTACGGAATCGTCCCGACCGGGTTGCTGGCCCTGGATATGGCGCGTATCGAGGCCGGCCTGATCCTGATTACGGTGGATTACGTGCCCGCCCACCACGCCCTCCTCGAGAGCCAGAAATCATCCCCGCTCGAGCTGGGTCTGGAGTGGACGGTGGATCTCGGCAAGGAGTACTTCGTCGGCCGTGACGCACTGGCTCGCCAGGCGAGCGCCGGGCCCGAGTGGCAGCTCCGGGGTCTCGAGATCGATTGGGTGTCCCTGGAGCGCACTTATGGCAGCGTCGGCCTGCCTCCGCTGGTCCCGTCCTCTGCATGGCGAACGAGCGTGCCGGTCTACGGAGGTCGTGACCAGGTCGGCTATGCGACAAGCGGCTGCTGGTCCCCCCTGCTCAAGAAGTACATCGCGCTGGCTCACCTCCGCGGGCCGGCCGGGGTCCCCGACAAGACCCTCGAGATGGAGGTGACGGTGGAGCACCAGCGCCTTCGGGCTACCGCCACCGTCGTCGAGACGCCGTTCTTCGATCCGCCGCGAAAGAGGGGGTGAGAGTGGGCCGAGGAAACGCTTACGACGCGATCGTGATCGGTGGAGGTCATAACGGGCTCACCACCGCAGCGTACCTGGCCCGGGCCGGGCGGAACGTGCTCGTGCTGGAACGCCGCTACCTGGTGGGCGGCTCCACGGTAAGCGAAGAAGTGTTCCCCGGGTTCAAATTCTCGGTGCTTTCCTACGTGGTCAGCCTGCTTCGCCCGGAGATCATCCGTGAGCTGCAGCTGTCCCGGCACGGCCTGGAGATCCTGCCGCTGGAAAGCACGTTTACCCCGCTGCACGGCGACTACCTGTTCCGGGGCTCGGATCACGACGAGACCCGCCGCGAGATCTACCGCCATTCGCCTCGAGATGCTGACGCTTATGACCGGTTCGGCCAGCTGATGTATCGGATGGCACTGGCCGTGAAGCCCATCCTGGCCATGGTTCCGCCGGATCCCACGTCCATGAGGCCCAAGGATCTTCGCGGGCTCCTCCGTCTGGGCAGGCATTTCCGCGACCTGGGTGAGGCGGACTTTTTCATGCTGTACAAGCTCCTGACAATGAGCTCGGCCGACTTCCTGGACGAGTGGTTCGAGACCGACGTTCTCAAGGCCACCATGTCCGCGAGCGGGATCATCGGCACGTTCCTCGGTCCGCGCTCCCCCGGAACGGCCTACGTGCAGCTCCACCATTACATGGGCGAGATCGACGGAGCGTTCCGTGCCTGGGGGTTCGCGCGCGGAGGGACCGGGGCGGTGGCCGAGTCCATCGCATCGGCGGCCCGCGATCTCGGCGTGACGATCCGGGAGAACGCCACGGTGGGGCACGTCATGGTTCGGGGAGGCCGCGCCGTCGGCGTGGCACTCGAGGATGGGGAGGAGATAGGGGCGCGTACGGTGGTTTCCGGACTTGACCCCCGGCGCACGTTCCTGGGCCTGGTGGACGAAGCCGACCTCCCGGAGAACTTCCTCGGCGCAATCCGGCGCTACCGCAGCACGGGCTCCTCGGGGAAGGTCAACCTGGCCTTGAGCGAGCTGCCCAACTTTACCTGCTTGCCGGGTCATGGGGATCACCTGAGGGGCGCGATCTCCATCAGTCCCAGCCAGGATTACCTGGAGCGCGCGTACGACGACGCCAAGTACGGCGAGTTCTCGCGCCGACCATACATGGACGTCATCATCCCGTCGCTCATCGATCCGGGAATGGCTCCACCCGGGAAGCACGTGATGTCCTGCTTCGTTCAATACGCGCCGTTCAACCTGAACGGAGGCTGGAACGACGAGAGGCGGGAGGCATTCGGGGACACCGTCGTCGCTACGCTGAGCGAGTACGCACCGAATCTTCCGGACGCCATCATCCATCGGCAGGTGGTGACTCCGCAGGACATGCAGGACGTATTCGGCCTGACCGGAGGCAACATCTTCCACGGGGAGCTCTCTCTCCAGCAACTGTTCTTCCTGAGACCGGCTCCACGGTGGGCCGACTATCGTACGCCGATCCGCGGCTTCTACCAGTGCGGGTCCGGCACGCATCCCGGTGGCGGAATCTGTGCCGGTCCGGGCCGCCTGGCGGCTCTGGAGATTCTGAAGGATGGCCACCGATGAGAGGTACGTACGACGCCGTAGTCATAGGGGCGGGACACAACGGGCTCGTGACGGGGACGTACCTCGCCAGAGCCGGATTGAGCGTCCTGGTACTGGAGCAGCGCGACCGGGTGGGCGGGACCGCATCGACGGAGGAGCTGATCCCGGGCTTCAGGTTCGACACGGGAGCGCACCGCGTGGGGCAGCTGCACCCGGCCATCGCCACGGACCTCGACCTTGGGAGACACGGTCTGCAGATGATCCGGACCGATCCGGGCGTCTTCATCCCCGTGGCGGGCGGGCGGCACCTTCTGCTCGGGGAATCCGATTCCGCGGCCGCTGAATCGATCCGCACGTTCTCGCCCGATGATGCCAGACGCTGGCCTGAGTTCAGCAAGTTCACCCGTCTGGTGGTCGGTTTCCTGTCGGCCCTGTACTCCATGGAGCCTCCCTCAGTGCCGGGACCGCTCCTGTCGGATGCGAGGGCGCTGGCACGCCTCGGCCTCGGTCTACGGAAGTTGGGGCGGCGGAATATGGAAGAGGTCATACGAGTCTTGCCCATGTCGTGCCTCGAGCTCCTGGACGAGTGGTTCGAATCCGAGCCGCTCCGGGGAGCCCTGGCCGGCGTGGCGGTGCAGGGAGGGATCCACGGACCGATGGCTACGGGAACCGCCCACAACCTGCTTAGGAGGGCGGCGGAATCCGTCTCCGGTAGCCCCGTGGAGCTGCTGCGGCCGCGCGGTGGCGTCGGACGGCTTGGCGACTCCTTGGCTTCGGCGGCGCGAGCGGCCGGTGCTGAGATCCGCACGGACATCGCGGTGAAGCACGTCGTGCTTCGGGATGACCGCGCCGCGGGCGTCGTGCTTGCCGATGGCGCCGAGATCGCTGCGGGCATGGTGGCTTCGGGCGTCGGTCCCGGAGTCACTCTGTTGAGCCTTTCGAATCCGGGCACGCTGGAGCCGGAGTTCGTCCGGGACCTGAAGGCGGTCCGCTACAGGGGCGCAACCGCCAAGGTGCACCTGGCGCTCGGAGAGCCGCCGCGTTTCGAAGGCCTGTCTGAGCATGGATCACATCTGAACGGAGCCATCTCGATCAGTCCCGGTATCGAGTACGTGGAGCGTGCATCCGATGCGGCCAAGTACGGCCGGGTCTCGGAGGAGCCATACCTGGAGGCTGTCATTCCGTCGGTGACGGAGCCGGACTTCGCGCCGGAAGGGAAGCACGGCATGTCGGTGCTCGTTCAGTACGCACCATATCATCTCCGGGCAGGGAGTTGGGACCGGGCTGCCGCCGACTCGCTCGCCGACACGGTTGTGGAGACGCTGGGTCGCTACGCTCCGAATCTCCCGGGGTCCGTCGAGGCGCGTCACGTTCTCACACCCGCAGACATGGAAGAAAGATGGGCTCTCCAGGAGGGTTCCATCTTCCAGGGCGAGATGACGCTGGATCAGTTCTTCTTCGCGCGGCCCGTGGCAGGCTGGGCCCGCTATCGGACACCCATCGGCGGTCTCTACCTGTGTGGCGGGGGAACGCACCCGGGGGGTGGGGTGACCGGCACATCCGGATACCTGGCCGCTCGCAGAATCCTGAAGGACGCGAAAGGGCGGCGCTGAACCGGCAGGGAGGTATACATGAACGACGCGGGCGTGCTCATCAGTGGAGGAGCGCTGATCGTCTCCTTCTTCGCCCTGACGCTGACTGTGGTCAGCAACTTCCGGGTGCACTCGCTGCACCAGAGGCAGCTCCATCTCGAGACACGCCTGCGACGTCTCGAGACGCCCGCCGCCGGATGAAGCTCTTCTCCCGCCGCGCCCGGGGTGCCCCCGGATCGCGCAGCGCGGTATATTAATCAGCACTTCGCCAGAGAAGCGGGCGTGAAGGCGATGAAATCCGCCGCCGAACAGGTCAACGAGGGCTGGGGTCGTCCGGAACCGTCGCATCCGTTTCCGCACTGCCGGTAAGAGCATACGCGCCGTACCCCACGACGCGGTCCCGGGCGCCCGCGATGTCCCCGGAGTTCCGCTGGTCCAGGGAGGTGACGGCGAGACCGCGCTGTGCGGCGGCCGTCAGGAGTCCGTTGAGGGCCCGGTAACCGCATGCCCGGCTTCCGTCGATGGCGCGGATGTCAAGCCGGCGGATCGATTCTCCGGTCTCCGCGTCGATAGCCCGGGCCCGCTCGTACGGGAGGTAGTGGCTGAGGTCGGTGCTCACGACGATGAGCGTCTCGTCGCCGTCCCACACGTTATCCAGCGCCTCGGCCACCTCGACCGCTGTCGCGTCACCCACGACGAGCGGGGCGATGCGGAACCGATCAAGCGCGACCTGGAGGAAGGGCAGGTGAACTTCGAGGCTGTGCTCGGCCGCGTGCGCGTCGTCCCGGCACCGCACGAAGGGGAGCTCCTGAAGTGCCAGCACCGCTCCCGCATCCACGGGGACGGGGCCGAGGGGAGTGAGAAAGTACTCCGCCGAGCTGGTGGCCAGACCGCGCAGCGCCACGTGGTGGCTCGGTCCGAGGAGGATGACGCGGTGGACGGCTGCTCGCCACGGGGCCAGGGTCCCGTAGGCGGTCGCGGCGATGGGGCCGGAGTACATGTATCCGGCGTGCGGCGCGATCAGGGCCTTGGGCCGTGCCGGAGGTATCGACGGCACCGCACGCGCCGCACAGTCGGCGATGGCGCTGCGCAGGGCCGGTCCGCCCGAAGGGTAGAACGTGCCGGCGACGGCCGGACGCCTTACGCGTCCACTCTCGCGTTCTTCCAGGCTGATGTCCATGTGGCGAGGTCCCGGTTCGGGTCGGCGAGATCGGCCCACCTCCCCGCGCGTCGGGCCGGCGCCGGCCCGCGCGGCCGAATCACCCGGCTGCGCACACTCCAACAACGGAGAGATTCCGATATGCGACAAGTGTACCATACCCGCCGAATGGGTCCGGTTCCAGCGCTCGTGGTCCTGGCAGTTCTTACCGGGGCATGTGCCAGTTCGGGAATCGCGCCGGTCTACGAGCTGCGACCCACCGACGATCCCCTGACGTACGTGTTGTCCAGCGAGGGAGGCAACGAGATAGAAACGCCGGCCGGAGTGCAATCCACCGGGTACAGCAGCGAGGCCGTCGTTACGATCGAGATCGGCGAAGTCGTCGAGGGTGGTCGATCATTCTCGGCCCTGATCGAGTCGTTCTCGGTCGAATCCGCGGGAGACTTCGGCTCCACGTCGAACGATCTCACGGCCGAGGTCGCGGGCAAGTCGTTTGACGGGATCCTCGCACCGGACGGTGACGTGACGTTTACGGCGGCCCCGGAGTTCACGAAAGGCACGGTGTCGACATCGGATCTCGAGCACGTCGTGTCGGCGCTGCTGTTTCCGCTTCCGCCGGACGGTGATCCTACGGCCGGCCCGTGGCCACACCGGTTGAACCTGTCCCTGGGCGGCGCCCTGGACGGGACGTCCGTGTACGAGGGGACGGTCCGGATGGCCGGAGACACCCTGTGGAACGGTATTCCGGCGGCGGTCCTCGTGTCCGAGGGCCTGGCCACGCTCACGGGGTCCGGCCAGCCACAGGGGGCTCCCGCTGAGGTCGACATGACGAACGAGCTGGAGACGCGCACCATCTACGTCTGGGATCCCGCGCGCGGCGTGCTGCTCGCGATCCAGGCGGCAGGTTCCGGCGCGGGGGAGATTTCGACGATGGGCTTCAGCATGCCCATGAGGATGTCTTCCGAGGTCATCGTCACGCTTCAACCGTAGTACCGCGCCCATCGTCGAAGTGGCCCCCTGCGCCACGCCATGCTCCCGACTCTTGACAATCGATACATAGAGATATATATCTATTCAGTTCATCGCAGGAGGGTACGCGCACACCGGGTGCGAGCTCCGGCCCGGAAGGGAGGACCGCGATGGCCGACACCAGCGGAAAGATCAGCGTCGACACCGTGCAGGATGCGGCGCGCGTGCTCAAGTGCATCGGGCACCCGGTGCGCCTGCGGATCATCGAGCTGCTCGACACCGGAGGGGAACAGACCGTTACGGCGATCGGCGAGGCGATCGGCCTCGAGCAGGCCACCACATCCCAGCACCTCAACCTCATGCGCGATAAGCGCATCCTGTCTGCACGCCGCGACGGCGTGAACATGTTCTACGATATCAGCGACGAGAAGGTCGTACGCGTGATCGACTGTCTGCGCGCGTGCGACATCGTCCGTCGCTGATCGCAACGGCGGACGAACGATGCGATCGATCGAACGGAAGCACCGATGCCGAAGAGCGGGCCGGGTAGCCACATGCGGAGCGGCTCTGGTGACCCTCCTTCCGGTGGTGGCGCCTGACGGGCAGGCCCTCCCGGCGCAGGAGGCTGTGCGAGAGCGGCCTCTCAGCCTGGAGACCACGATCTCGGAGGCCCTCGCCGGGAACGCTGATCTGCGAGTGGCAGCGGCGCGAAGTGACATGGCCGAGGCCGCTGCAGACGGCGGCGCGGCCATCTACTGGCCGCGCCTCGACTTCGAGAGCGGCTTCGTCAGATCCAACGATCCGGTATTCGCGTTCGGGACGCAGCTGCGCCAGGGGACGTTCACGCAGGCGGATTTCGACCCTCAGACCCTGAACAATCCGGACCCGACCAACGACTGGGTCAACCGGATCGCCCTGCGATGGAAGGTGTTCAGTCCGGGCGACTGGACGGCGAGAGGGGTGGCTTCCCGGGAGGCCGAAGCGGTGCGGTGGTCGGCGGCTCGCACGCGCGAAGCGACCGTCCTGCAGGCCGAAGTGTTGTACCTGGAGGTTCAGCGAACGGCGGCACAACAGAGGGCTGCGCAGGCGGCCGAGGCGGCGGCGGGAGCGAACCGGGATGTGTTCGCGCGACGCGTGGACCAGGGACTCCTGACGCGAGCGGATCTCCTGCAGGCGGAGGCCGATCACTCGTTCGCCGTCGCACGACGCGTGGACCAGGAGCGGCTGGCGACCAACGCGCGACGGAATCTGGCCATCTTCCTCGGCTGGGACGCCTCGGAGCTGCCCGTCCCCACGGACACGCTGCGTCTCAGCCCGCCGAAAGCAAGCGACATGAAAGCCGCTACGCCGTTCGATCCAGCCGCTCGCGCGGACCTTCGCACGCTGTCGGCCGCTCGCGAAGCAGCCAACGCGGACGCCAGACGGGCCGGGCAAAGCTATCTGCCTGAGGTCGGAGTGTTCGCTTCCTACGGAATCCATGGCGCGGACGCCTTCACCAGCGACGGAGACAACTGGACCGTGGGTGTCGGACTCAAATGGAACATCTTCTCGGGGTTTCGTCGATCGAACGACAAGCAGCGTTCCGACGCGGCCCTGGTGCTGGCCGACACGCGGTACGAAACGGCCGTGCGACAGGCGCGGGCGGAGCTGGACGAGGCGCGGGCGGGGGTGGCCGCGGTACGGCAGGCGCTCGAGGCGTCGATCGCCGGCGACCGGGCCGCGGAGGCGGGCAGCGAGCTGATGCGACGGCGCTTCGAGGAAGGGCTCGCCACGGCGAGCGACCTGTTACAGGCCGAGTCGCGGCGCGCCCGGGCCGAGAGCCACGCGATCGACACCCAGGCCGGCTATCACATGACGGAAGCTCGGCTGAGATTCGTGACCACTCTGCATGCAAATGGGAACGACCAATGAAGCGATATGCCATTCTGATCGTTTCGGCTCTGGTGGCGACCGTCGGCGCCTGCGGCCGTGACGAGCCGGGCGCCGTGGAACGTCTCGTCGATGTCGGAAGCGTCTCCGTCAGCGCGGCTGACGCCGCCGGGAGCGGGTCGCAGGTCCCGGCGCGCATCGTGGCTCGGCAGACGGCGAATCTCGCCACCCGTGCGAGCGGCACGGTGGAGTCCGTGCACGTGACCGTGGGCGCCGCGGTCCGGCGCGGCCAGCTGCTCGTGCGCCTCGAGGCCTCGAGTGTCGAGGCGGCGGTGGCGCGCGCCGAGGCGCAGAGCCTGGTAGCCCGGCGCACCCACGAGCGCATCTCGAATCTGGAGCGCGACGGGGCGGCCACCCGTCAGGAACTGGACCAGGCCGAGGCAGCCCTGCGCACCGCAGAGGCGATGCTGGCCGAGGCGCTCGCGGCACGCGAGTACGTCGCGCTGCGAGCGCCGTTCGACGGCACGGTGACGGCCCGCCTGGCAGATCCGGGCGATCTCGCCGTTCCCGGACGACCTGTCCTCGTCGTTTCCGGCTCCCAGGGCGTCAAGATCGAGGCGGATCTCCCGGCACCACTGGCCGACGCGGTGGCGGAAGGAGATCTCGTATACATCGTGCGGCCAGGAACCGGGGATCGCTGGACGGCCCGGGTGACGCGAGTGGTGCCTGTGATCGAGCTGTCGAGCCACCGATTTCGGGTCGAGGCTTCATTCCAGGCGATGGGGGGCGTTCCGGCACCGGGCACGTTCGCTCGTCTCGAAATCCCGGGACGGGGAGAGGAGAGCGCGTGGATACCCTCCGACGCCCTCGTCCGCCGGGGCCAGTTGGCCGGAGTGTACGTGCTGTCGGAGGGTGCCCTGCGCCTGCGTTGGGTCCGCACGGGTCGCCGAACGGGCGATGCGGTCGAGATTCTCGCGGGCTTGCAGGAGGGTGAGCTCGTAGTGCGCGACCCGAGTCCCGCTCTGTCCGATGGGTCCACCGTCGGCGGCTGGGAAACCGTTGCCTGGGCGATACGGCCGGACGGTGCCCGATGAAGACCCGGATCGCGGGTCGGGTCGCGGATGCCTTCCTCACGTCGAAGCTGACGCCCCTGCTGCTCGCCGCGGCGCTCGGAGTCGGCGTGTTCACGACCGCCACCCTTCCGAGTGAAGAGGAGCCTCAGATCATCGTCCCGCTCGCGGACATCTACCTGCCGATGCCCGGCTCGGAGCCGGAGGAGATCGAGAACCGCGCTCTCATCCCTCTGGAGAACGTGTTGTCCG
Organism: Gemmatimonadota bacterium; assembly: GCA_039584815.1. Taxonomy (GTDB): domain Bacteria; phylum Gemmatimonadota; class Gemmatimonadetes; order Palauibacterales; family Palauibacteraceae; genus Benthicola. Next base: position 17,663 of record JBDGXC010000030.1, on the reverse strand, counting down.
GGATCGCCGGCGTGGAGTACGTATACAGCCACGCCGGACCTGGCTTCGGCCTCGTGACGGTGCGCTTCGAGGTGGGGCGGAACCTCGAGGACAGCCTGATCCGATTGTACGCGACTCTCCTCAAGCATGCCGATCGCATGCCTGCGGGCCTCGCGTTTCCCCTCGTCAAAACCGTTTCGATCGACGACGTGCCGTTCTTCACGGTGGCGCTGGCGGGCGGGCAGGATCACGCTGAGCTCCGCCGCATTGCCGAAGAGGTAGCGACGGCGTTCGAAGCAGTGCCCGACGTGCGCGATGTCCAGGTGATCGGCGGTCAGCCACGGGAGATTCGGGTGGAGCTCTCACCCGAGCGCATGGCCCTGCTCGGCGTCGATCCGGCGCTCGTGGTGGAGCGCTTACGCGCGTCCAACGTCAGCTTCGAGGCCGGCCGGTACGCCACCGCCGATCGCGTGGTGCGGGTCGTGGGAGGCCCGTTCCTCAGCGACGCGGAAGACGTGGCCGGTGTGGTGCTCGATGTCCGGGACGGACGGCTGGTGCAGGTGGGGGACGTCTCCACCGTCTCGGACGGTCCGGCCGAAGTCGACAGCTACACATTTCACGGACGACCGGGCCAGCCGCTGGTCCCGATGGTGACCATCGCGGTCTCCAAGCGGCCGGGCGCAGACGCCACCGCCGTGGGACACCGGCTGGAGGCCGCGCTCGAGCGCCTGCGCGGGCGCATCGTGCCGGACGACGTGGACACTCCGGTAACCCGCAATTACGGGGAGACGGCGCGCGAAAAGGTCACGACGCTCAAAGAGCACCTCGGGCTCGCCGTCATCGCGGTCGGCATCGTGGTGGCGCTGTTCATGGGCTGGCGCAGCGCCGTCGTCGTGATGCTGGCAGTGCCGATCACGTTCGCCCTCACCCTGTTCGTGTACCAGATCCTCGGGTACACGCTGAACCGGGTGACCCTGTTCGCGCTCATCTTCGTCACGGGGATCGTGATCGACGACTCGATCATCGTGGCCGAGAACATGGAGCGACACTTCCGGATGCGTGACCGGCCTCTCCGTGCGGCCGCCCGCGCCGCCGTGGACGAAGTCGGCAACCCCACGATTCTGGCCACCCTCACCGTGATCGCGGCCGTTCTTCCCATGCTCTTCGTCTCCGGTCTCATGGGACCGTACATGAGTCCGATGCCGATCGGCGCCAGTCTGGCCATGATGTTTTCGCTGCTCATGGCTCTGATCGGCACGCCGTGGCTCGCCTTTCGCCTGCTCGGCCGAGCCCACCACGGGGAGGGGCAGGATGGAGCCTACGTCCTGGAAGAGACGAAGATCTACCGGGCCTACCGGTGGCTCATGGCACCGTTGCTCGACAACCCGCGCCGTCTGGTGGTCGCGCTCGGTGTCGTGTTCCTTCTCCTGGTCGGCTCGACCGGTCTGTTCTTCACCCGCCTGGTCATGGTGAAGATGCTTCCATTCGACGACAAGAATGAGATGCAGGTCGTTCTCGACCTGCCGGAAGGCGCGACCCTCGAAACGAGCGCCGCTCTCGCCCTCGGTGTGGCCCGGGCCCTGGACCGGGTGCCAGAGATCCTGGACGTCCAGGTGTACGCGGGCGTCGCGGCCCCGTTCAACTTCAACGGCATGATTCGACACTACTATCTGCGTCATGGAAATAACGTTGCGGATATTCAGGTAAACTTAGTTGACAAGTCAGAGAGGCGGGCCAAGAGCCACGATGTGGCGAAGGCCGTTCGCCCCGTCGTCGACTCGGTCGTGGCCGCTTCCGGGACCGGGGCGCGGGCCAAGATCGTGGAGGTCCCGCCGGGTCCACCCGTCCTGTCCACTCTCGTCGCGGAGGTGTACGGGCCGGATCCGGCCGCACAACGGACAGTCGCCGAGGAAGTCATGCGGCGGTTCGAGGAACACCCTGGAGTGGTGGACGTCGACTGGTCGCTCATCGCCCCGCAGCGGGAGTACCGCCTGGCGGTAGACGGGGAAAAGGCCGCCCTGAGCGGGGTGGCGAAGGAGCAGGTGGTTCACGCCCTCGCGGTCGGCCTGGGCGGCCATGTGGCGACGTTCCTCTCGGCGCCGGAAGCCCGGGTGGCAGTGCCCGTTCGGGTGCGTCTGCCGGAGGAGGCTCGGTCTGGACTCGACCGGATCGGAGCCCTGCACGTCGCATCCCGGTCGGGCGGTATGGTTCCGGTCAGTGAGCTCGTTGCGTCCGGGGAAGCCACGGTGCGGCAGCCCGTGAATCGCAAGAACGGACAACGGGTGCTGTACGTCACGGCGGAAGTCGCGGGCTCCGAGGAGAGTCCCGTGTACGCGATCCTCGACCTGAAGGAGCGGATCGCAGAGATCACGCTCCCGTCGGGCGCCACGCTGGGTCAGCTGTACACGCGCCAGCCCGGGACCATAGAGCAGCCCGTCATGAAATGGGATGGGGAGTGGCAGGTTACGTACGAGGTGTTTCGAGATCTGGGGATCGCCTTCGCCGGTGCGTTGCTGCTGATCTACGGTCTCCTCGTGGCATGGTTCGGCAGCTTCGTCACGCCTCTCGTCATGATGACGGCGATACCACTGACCCTGGTCGGCATCGCGCCCGGCCACCTCGGTTTCGGGGCCTTCTTCACCGCCACGTCCATGATCGGGATGATCGCGCTGGCGGGAATCATGGTGCGCAACGGGATTCTTCTGATCGATTACCTCGAGGCGCGACTGAGCAGCGGTACACCGCTGAAGCAGGCTGTGATCGAGGCCGGAGCCGTGCGCACCCGGCCGATCGCCCTCACGGCGGGCACGGTGATCATCGGGGCGATCGTGATTCTGTTCGATCCGATCTTCGAGGGACTCGCTGTCGCGCTCATCACGGGATCGCTCGCCTCGACCATTCTGACGCTCGTCGTCGTGCCGGGGATCTACTTCCTGCTGCGGCGTGAGCGGGCCGGTTCTCCGGCGTCGGGGTCGGAGCCGTCGCCGCATCCGGCCGAGGCTTGAGCGGGGAGCCCGAATCATGCACCTGAAGGAGCATTCACGATGAAGCTCGTGACGCTGATATACCTGGAGGACGACGAAAAATGTGTCGAGCGGCTGCTCGCGGAGATCGAGGTGGAAGGCTACAGCCACCTGGCGATCGAGGGACGCGGGCCCGGCGGCACCGGAGGCTGGTACGCGGCGGCCGCGCCCTACCGGTCGAGCCTGATCCTGGTATTTCTGGACGATGATCGGGCGGCACTCCTCCTCGAGGGAGTGCGAGCCTGCACGGGAGTGGAGGACCCCCGGCATCCGATCCGGGCCTACGCGCTGAGCGTGGACGGAGCGGCCGCGTGCGGCTGCTAGCGTCTGCCCGGAATGCTGGACGTACGGCTACAAGGAGGCGGCAAGGTGACGATGGACCGGAAGATAAGAATCATCGCCGGCGCGTTCGTGCTGATCAGCCTGGCGCTGGCGCAGTGGGTCAGCGAGTGGTGGCTGCTGTTCACGGCATTCGTGGGACTGAATCTGCTGCAGTCCGGTCTTACCCGCTGGTGTCTCATGGAGGACATTCTCCGCTGGACCGGAATCCACAAGCAGGGCGGGAGCGGCGGGGCCGTCTGAGGTCGTCCGCCGGTCTTTTCAACCGGGCTCTTCCTACGTACCTTGCGCCGCTTATGAGCGGAACCGGCGGAAGGCCGACTCCGCGAGCGCAGCGACAAGGCACAGGACGGGCCCGTTTCCATGCGTACGATCCGAAATCGCCTGATAATCATACTGGCATTGATCGCCGTCAGCGTGTACGCGCTGATCCCCAAGACGGGGCCCACCGGCGAGAAGATCCCGTCCATCAACCTCGGCCTCGACCTCCAGGGCGGCATGCACCTGGCGGTGGAGATCGACGACCCCGATGGAACTCTCACGGACGAAGGCCGGGCGGACGCCCTGGAGCGGACGCTCACCACGGTGCGCAACCGGATCGATGAGTTCGGGGTCCGGGAGCCCACGATCCAGCGAGTCGGCAACGAGCGCATCATCGTGGAGCTGGCGGGGATCGACGACCCCGAGCGGGCCAAGGCCATCGTGGAACGCACCGCCTTCCTCGAGTTCAAGCTCGTTCGCGAGGACGACAACTTCCGAGACGCTCTTCCGCGCATCGACCGTGGCATCGTGCAGGAGCTAGGCGCCGAGAGCCTGCGCGAGGCGGGAGTGGAAGACGTCGAATCGGAAGCGCCGCCGATCACGGACATCCTGACGGCGGGTCGGGACACGGCCGAGGTCGCCGCGCCGGACTCCGTCGGGGCGACGGGACCGGCGGAGGAGGAAGCTCTCGCGCTCGATAGTCTGGCGACCGGGGCCGACAGCGCCGAGCAGGACGCGGGCACCCCGGACCTGCGGCCGCTGACCGCGCTCCTGCTCGAGTCCGGTCAGCCGGGCGTGATGCTGATCGCCGAGGAGGATGTTCCGACCGTGGAACGCTATCTCGCGACGGAGGCCCTGCGGGATGCGCTGCCGCGCGCCACAGAGCTGCGCTGGGGCGCCGAGCCCCGGGCGGCCGGTGGCGCCTCCTACCGCGAGCTGTACGTCCTCGACACCGATCCGATTCTCACAGGCGAGTACCTGGCGGACGCCGGGCCGGCGGCGCGCGACCCGCAGTTCAACCAGCCGTACGTGCCGTTCGAGACGACCCGGCGAGGGGCGCGGATCTTCGAGCGACGGACCGCCCCCAACGTGGGCCGGTACATGGCGATCGTACTCGATCAGCGCGTACAGAGCGCTCCGGTGATCCGCCAGACGCTGAGCCGCCGGGCCCAGATCGAGATGGGCGCGGGCTCCAGCTTCCAGGAGGCACAGGACCTGGCGCTCGTGCTGCGGGCCGGCGCCCTTCCGATGCCGATCCGGATCGTGGAAGAGCGGTCGGTGAGCGCTTCCCTCGGGGCCGACTCGATCCGACAGGGCCGCAATGCGTTCATCATAGGCATCATCGGCGTGATCATCCTGATGGTCTGGTACTACCGGGTTGCGGGCGCGATGGCCGTCGTGGCCCTGGGGGTCTACGTACTTCTGGTGCTGGGAGGGCTGTCCGGCCTCGGCGCCACCTTGACGCTTCCGGGCATCGCTGGCCTGATCCTGTCGATCGGAATGGCCGTCGACGCGAACGTCCTCATCTTCGAACGCGTGCGGGAGGAATCGGATGCTGGAAAGACGCCCCGGACGGCGGTCGACGCGGGGTTCGCGCAGGCGCTGTCGGCAATCGTAGACGCGAACCTCACGACGCTCATCACGGCCGCGATCCTGTACCAATTCGGCACGGGGCCGATCCGCGGGTTCGCCGTGACGCTGAGCATCGGAATCATCGCGTCCTTCTTCACGGCGCTGTACGTGACCCGGACGCTGTTTCTCCTGTACCTCGGGCGGCGCTCGCCGACCGAGTCCCTGAGCATCTGACACGGTCCCGATATGAGATTCTTCCGAGCCGCGAGCTTTAATTTCCTGGCGATGCGCAGGCGCGCCTACATCATCTCGGGGGCGCTGCTCCTGATCGGCATCGTCTCCCTCGTCCTGCACCGTGGACCGAGGTATGGCGTGGACTTCACGGGCGGAACGCTCATTCAGGTGGAGTTCGCGGAGGCGACCTCAGTGGGCGACCTGCGGTCCGCCATGTCCGGCAGCGAGGCGGAGAACGCCCAGATCCAGCAGTTCGGCAGCTCGAACGACTATCTCATCCGAACGGCGGCGTTCGAAGGCGTGGTCGTAGAGGTCCAGCAGCTCCTGCGCCAGACGTACGGTCCGGACGGATTCTCGGTCAGCGCCGACGCGGTCGGACCCAAGGTGGGCTCTGAGCTGCAGAGAAAGGCGGCGATCGCGATCCTCATGTCGTTCGCCCTGACGCTCGTGTACCTGGCGTTCCGGTTCGAGTGGCGGTTCGGAGTGGCGGCGATCATCGCCACGTTCCACGACATCACGCTCACGTTCGGGCTCATCTCGCTTCTCAATGTCGAGATCACCCTGGCGACGGTGGCCGCGATCCTGACGATCCTCGGGTACTCGCTGAACGACACGATCGTCGTATTCGACCGCATCCGTGAGAACCTCAAGAAGAGACGCAAGGACGCGTACCTCGACATCCTCAACTCCAGCATCAACGAGACTCTGCCGCGGACCGTGCTCACGAGCGGCACGACGCTCGCCACGTTGCTGGCCCTGTTCGTTCTGGGCGGAGCGGTCGTTCGCCCCTTCGCCCTGGTCCTGATCCTCGGAGTAATGATCGGTACGTATTCCTCGATCTTCGTGGCGTCCCCCGCGCTCCTCGAGATCGAGCAGCGCTCCCGTCGCAAGGAGGCGGGGAACCGCTGATCGGCGCCCGCGCACGACGGTTCACGGCCCGGGCGCCGGGCGTCCCGGTCCGGATGGCGCCGCGCCGCTGACAGCTCAACCTCACGGTCTCGCGCGGTGAAGCTCTTCGACTCGCACCTCCATCTCACCGATCCGGCGTTCGCGGAGGACCGGGACGCGGTGCTTCTGCGAGCCCGGAAGGCCGGAGTGTCCTCGATGGTCACCGTGGCCTCCAACGCGGAGGATGCGCGGGCCGCGGCCGCCCTGGCGCGCGTGACGGACGGCGTGTGGGCGACCGCCGGGCTTCATCCCCACGAGGCGCGCGACTGGAACCACGGCGTGATGACCGAGCTGAGGGAGCTGGTCGACCGGCCGGAGGTCGTGGCGCTGGGCGAGACGGGGCTCGACTTCTTCTACGACAACTCGCCGCGCCGGGAGCAGGCCGAGAGTTTCGAGGCTCACCTGGAGCTCGCGGTGGAGACCGACCTGCCCGTCGTCGTACATTCCAGGGAGGCTGACGACGAGACCGCCAGCTTCATCCGGCGTTTCGCGGGTCGAGCTCGCGGCGTGCTGCACTGCTTCGCCGGTGGTCCGGCCCTCCTTACAGCCGGTCTCGACGCAGGCTGGCATATCTCATTCTCGGGACTGGTCACCTTCCGGTCGTTCGGCGGAGCGGAGTTGGCCCGGCGCGTGCCGCGCGAGCGTCTGCTGATCGAGACGGACAGTCCCTATCTGGCCCCGGCGCCGCGCCGCGGGCGTCGCAACGAGCCCGCCCTGGTCGCGCACGTCTGCCGGGCGCTTGCGGCTCTGCGCGGCGAAGCGGCTGAGGACGTGGCGAGGACCACGTTCGCCAACGCGTGTTCATTCTACGGAGTCGAGGAGAGCCGGTGAGCGGCACGCGGGTGAGGATCCTGCCCGACCACGTAGCCAATCAGATCGCCGCGGGCGAGGTGGTGGAACGCCCGGCCTCGGCCGTCAAGGAGCTGGTGGAGAACTCGCTGGACGCGGGAGCCGGCTCCGTCCGCGTCGAGGTGCGGAATGGCGGGAAGACCTTCATCCGGGTGGCGGACGACGGGCTCGGCATGAGCCGCGCGGACGCCCTGCTTTCGCTCGAGCGTCACGCCACTAGCAAGATCCGCTCGAGCGAAGACCTCGCGGGCGTGGCTTCGTTCGGCTTCAGGGGCGAGGCGATCCCCTCCATCGCCGCCGTCAGTCGCTTCGAGCTGGAGACGGCGCCGGCGGACGGTGGGACCGGAACCCGCATCCGGGTCGCCGACGGGCGCATCCTCTCAACCGACGAGATCGCGCGTCAACCAGGCACGACGGTGACCGTCCGGTCGCTGTTTCAGAGCGTACCGGTACGGGCGAAGTTCCTTCGCGCGGCGAGCGCGGAGACCCGCGCCGTGAGCGAAGCCGTTCTGCTGCTGGCGCTGTCGCACGTGCGCGCCTCCTTCCGGCTGGAATCCAGTGGCCGGGAGCTGCTCGACCTGCCGCCCGCCGCCGGCTTGAACGAGCGGGTGGCCGACATCTGGGGTGCAGAAGAAGCGGGCAGGTTGCTCGAAGTGAACGATGAAGTGGACGGGATGCGCGTAGGCGGCCTGATCCAGCGCCCGGATGCCGCCCGACCTTCGGGCGGGCGGCGCTACCTGTTCGTGAACGGCAGGCCGTTCAGGGATCCCGGCATCGTCCGGGCAGTAGACGAGGCCTACCGTACGACCGTAGCTCCCGGGCTACGTCCGACTTTCATTCTGTACCTGCGTCTTCCGGCAGGGGGCGTAGACGTCAACGTTCACCCGGCCAAGGCGGAGGTACGTTTTCGCGACCCGGCCGGTGTGCAGGAGGCGCTTGCCGGGATCGTGCGCCGTCGACTGGCTTCCTTGAGCAGTGCGCCGGGGCTGGGTCCGGAAACCGGTCCCAGTGGACCCGATACCCCGGAGGCCGCGCTCGGGCGAACGCCGCGCGTGGCCGAACGGGTGCCCGACGGGCGCCTGTCCACCGCGAAGGACGAGCGCGCAGGCGTGGACACGGGGTCCGCCCCGCCGCAGCTCACGTTCTTCGTGGCCCGTGACTCGGTCTCCGCGGCTACCGCGGTCGAGGGGTCCGCCGACCGGAGCGCAGCGGAAGCGACTCTGGCGCTTGGAGCCGCCGCGGACTCGGCCCGCACCGAAGCGTGGCAGGTCCACGATGCCTACGTCCTGGTGCCCACGCGCGAGGGTCTTCTGATCATCGATCAGCACTCGGCGCACGAGCGGGTGCTGTTCGAGGAGATCATGGCGAGCTTCGGAGGTGCGGGCGCCGATTCCCAGCGCCTGCTGTTTCCGGTTACGATTCGCCTGTCTCCGGCAGAGTTCGCGGCCGTGGAGGAGCTCGGCGGCATGCTGCAGGCCGCGGGCTTCGAAGTGGAGGCGTTCGGCGACCGGACCGTGATCGTCCACGCGGCGCCCAACCCCCACCCCTACTTCGACGCCGAGGCATGCTTCCGCGACATCGTCCTCGAGCTGACGCACGGTTCGGAGCTCGTGAACTCGGCCCGCAACCAGCACGAGCGCATCGCCAAGAGCATGGCATGCAAGGGTGCGATCAAGGCCGGGCAGCCCCTGTCGCAGGTGGAGATGGAGGAGCTAGTCGATCGGCTGTTCGCCACCGAGCTTCCGGGGCACGACGTGCACGGGAGGCCCACCATCCTCCGCCTCACGCTGGATGAACTCGCCCGCCGGTTCGGCCGCAAGTGAGAGCGCCGGCCCAGGCGCGTCCCCCACGGGAAGCGATCCGATGCCCGCCCGACGTGATCGCCATCCTGGGTCCGACTGCCGTAGGTAAGACCCCAGTCGCCGTGACAGTGGCGCGCTGTCTCGGCGGCGAGATCATCTCGTCGGACAGCCGTCAGGCGTATCGGGGCCTGCAGATCGGCACTGCGGCCCCGACTCCCGCGGAGATGGACGCCGCGCCGCATCACGGGGTGGGATTCCTCGAGCCGGGCGAGCGCTACGGAGCGGGCCGCTTCGCCCGGTTGGCCCGGGGATGGATCGGTGAGATCCGCGACCGCGGCGCAGTGCCCATCGTCGTGGGAGGAACCGGGTTCTTCTTCCGTGCACTGACGAATCCCGTGTTCCAGGAACCGGATCTCGACGAGGACAGGCGAGCCCGCCTCGAGAGCTGGCTGGCCGACCGGACCATCGAGGAGCTGCAACGCTGGACGGAGAAGCTGGATCCCGCGATTCAGGATCGCCTCGGCGTGCTGGATCGGCAGCGCACCGGCCGCGCCCTCGAGATGGCTCTCTTGACGGGCCGGAACCTGGACTGGTGGCATCTCAACTCTCCCCCCGAAGCACCCCCCGTTCGCGCGAGGATCTGGGTGCTCGAGCTCGATTCGGAATCGCTGCGCGAGCGGATCGGTGCGCGCACGGAGCGGCTGCTGGGCGAAGGCTGGCTCGACGAGGTGGAGACTCTGGTCCGGGCCGGACACTCGGGCAGCTCGCCGGCCATGAGCTCGATCGGGTACCGTCACGTCCTCGACCTGGCACAGGGACGGATCTCGCGCGAGGCGGCGGTGCAGGCCATCCTACGGGATACCTGGCGCTACGGTCGGCGACAGCGCACGTGGTTTCGCCACCAGCTTCCGCCGGACGCCGTGCGGGTCGATGCCGGGGAAGGGTATGACCGGCTGGCCGCCAGGATCGTCGCGGATTGGCGGGACATCACTACACGGGCTACCGAACGGTCTGCCCTCCGGGAGGCAGCCCGCCCCGAAGCGGAGAAGCCATGAACATCGGGATTGCCTGCTATCCGACGTACGGCGGTTCGGGAGCGGTGGCCACCGAGCTCGGCATCGAGCTGGCGCAGCGCGGGCACGAGATTCACTTCATCACGTATGCGCAGCCGTTCCGTCTGACGTCTTTCCACGAGGGGCTGTTCTTCCACGAGGTCGAGGTTCCGCATTACCCCCTGTTCGAATACCCGCCTTACTCCCTTGCCCTTGCCGTTCAGATGCACGAGGTCGCCAGGCACCACGACCTCGACATCATGCACGCTCACTACGCGATCCCCCACGCGGAGGCGGCATGGGTGGCGAAGCAGATGCTCGAGCAGGAGGGTCGCGATCTCCGGCTCGTGACGACGCTCCACGGAACCGACATCACCCTTGTGGGACAGGATCCATCGTTCCGCGCGATCACGAAGTTCTCCGTCGAGGCATCCGACGGGATCACCGCAGTGTCCGAGTACCTGCGGAAGGAGACCGTGCGAGCGTTCGACTGCTCCCCACGCGACATCCGGGTCGTGCCCAACTTCATCGACCCACGCGTCTACAAGCCCGGCCGCACCGACTGCAATCTCCGGGTGCTCGCGCCCCGCGGCGAGAAGATCGTCATGCACATCTCGAACTTCCGCCCCGTGAAGCGGGTGGACGATGTGGTGCGCGTGTTTTCTCGGATCCGGCGGGGGATCGACGCACGTCTGGTGTTCATCGGAGACGGTCCCGAGCGCGTAGTGGCGAACGAGACAGCGGTGTCGCTCGGAGTTGAGAAGCACGTCGTGTTCCTAGGCAAGCTGGAGTCGGTGGCGGAGCTCATGGCCTGCGCGGATCTGTTCCTGCTTCCGTCGGAGATGGAATCGTTCGGACTCGTAGCGCTCGAAGCTCTCGCCTCCGGGGTGCCCGTGATCGGGACGACGGGAAGCGGGCTGTCTGAAGTGGTCGACCACGACGAGACGGGCTTCCTCTACCCGGTGGGAGAGGTGGACGACATGGCCGAGGGCGGCGTCCGTCTCCTGAAGGACGATGACCTGTGGCGCCGATTCAGCTCCGCCGCCCGGCGGGAAGCGGTGTCCCGATTCGCGGCGGAGCTGGTCGTACCGTCGTACGAGGCATTCTACGAGGAGATCCTCGCGGGCCCGCCCGGAGAGCGCCGGTGAGCGTTCTCGAAGCGCTCGTGCTGGGGATCGTTCAGGGCCTGACCGAGTTCCTTCCTGTGTCGAGCAGCGGCCACCTGGTGTTGGGCCAGGCCCTGCTCGGGATCCGGATTCCAGGCGTCACCTTCGAAGTAACGGTGCATCTCGCCACCTTGTGCGCCGTGCTGTGGGTGTACCGGGGACGCGTGGTCTCGCTCGCCGGCGGAGCCGTACGTGGCGACCGGGCCTCCTGGCGCTACATCGGTGTGCTGGCCCTTGGATCGGTGCCGGCGGGCCTCGTCGGAGTGCTGGGGAGAGATTGGCTCGAGTCCGCGTTCGGCCGACCGGTCACCGCCGCGTCCCTGCTGCTGGTGACGGGGTGCCTCGTGTTCTCGGTGCGCCGGACGGCACCGCGAACCCGCGATTCCGAACCGGGACCGGCGCAAGCTGGCTGGATCGGCGTGGCGCAGGCGGCGGCCATCCTGCCCGGCATCAGTCGTTCGGGTGCCACCGTAGCCGCGGCGACGTGGCGTGGAGTGGAGCCGGTGGCCGCGGCGGAATACTCCTTTCTGCTGTCGGTGCCAGCCATACTGGGAGCCGGAGCGCTGCAGCTGGCGAGCTTCGGTGGAGTCGGGGGCGGCCCCGGAACCCTCGCTCTCGGTACCGGCTTCGTGGCTGCTCTGATGGCCGGAGTGGGTGCCATCCGATGGTTCGTGCGGACGCTCGAGACCCGCACCTTTCACCGCTTTGCCTGGTACTGCTGGACGGCGGGAGCGGCATATCTGGCGGCGGCGCTTCTGGTGCCGGGATTGCGGTGAGGCCGAACCGCGCGCCGTTCGCGACCGTCCGGGAGGTCCGATGATCGCACAAGAAGGAACGACACGGTCGAGCCCGCAGTCGGCGGGTACGTCGTCCGTGCTCGAAGCGGCCGCGCCGCTGATCCGGGCGGCCCTGGCCGAAGACATCGGGGACGGCGACCGCACGGGCCACTGGACCGTCCCGGAGGGTGCGACGGGCAGAGCGCGAATCGTGGCACGAGGTGCCGGCATAGTGTGCGGCACCACGGTGGCCGGGCGCGTGTTCGAGTCGGTCGATGCGGGGTCGAGGGTGCGCGTCTCCGCGCGTGACGGGACAGCCGTGTCGCCCGAGGATGTGATTCTGGAGGTGGCGGGTCCGTTGCGGGCCATCCTCGCTGCTGAGCGCACAGCGCTCAACTTCCTCTGCCGGCTGTCGGGAATCGCGACGCTGACCTCCCGCTACGTGGCGGCGGTCGAAGGCACGCGATGCCGGATCGCCGATACCCGCAAGACCACGCCCGGCTGGCGGAAACTCGAAAAGTACGCCGTTCGGACAGGCGGCGGCACGAATCACCGCGAGGGACTCCACGACATGGTCTTGATCAAGGAGAATCACATCCGTGCGGCGGGAGGGGTACGCGAGGCGCTCGACGCAGCGCTGCCACCAGCGCGCCGGGCGAACCTGGAAGTCGAGATCGAGGTCACCACGGAGGACGAGCTTCGGGAGGCCCTGGCATCGGCTCCCGATCGCGTGATGCTCGACAACATGGCCGTCTCGGAGCTCGCAACGGCTGTCGGGCTGGTACGCCGCTCACCACCTCCGCGGCCACTTCTGGAGGCCTCCGGGCGGGTCACACTCGACACCGCGCGGCAGATCGCCGGAACCGGCGTAGACTATATTTCGGTGGGTGCGCTCACGCATTCGGCGCCGGCCCTGGACCTTTCACTTCTGGTGACAGCCCGATGAGCAGGCGGCAGACTAAGGAGTGGGCCGGGCATTCGCTCGAGGCGCTCCAGGAGCGCTGGGGTCGCGAATCCGTCGTCCTGTACGGCAGGATCGATTCCAGCAACGAGGCGGCGCGCCAGCTGGCGGACCGGGCCGCCCCCGCCGGAACGGTGGTGCTGTGCCGCGAGCAGACGGCGGGACGGGGCCGTGCCGGGCGGTCGTGGCACTCGCCGCGCGATGCGGGGGTCTACCTCAGTCTCATCTTTCGACCGGGAGATCTGTCCCATCCAGCCATGGTGTCGATCATGGCCGGGCTCGGCGTGGTGGAGGCACTGGACTCGGCCTTTCCCGGAATCCGACCCGGGCTCAAGTGGCCGAACGACATTATCGCTTCGGATCGAAAGCTCGGCGGTGTCCTCGCGGAAGCCTCCTGGACGGAATCCCACCCACGTCACCTCATCGTCGGCGTCGGCCTCAACGTGCGCCCGCTCGCGTCAGACGCGCCCGACGAGTTGAAGACGCGAGCCACGGCACTGGATTCGCTGCTGGAGGGAGAGACGCTCCTCGTCGATGTGGCCGATGCCGTGATCGAGGGCCTCGAGGCGCGGCTTCCAGACCTTCCGGACGTCCTCGCGGGATCGCTGCTCGAGCGGGTGGACCGCTTCGACTGGCTGCGGGATCGCCGCGCCGCGCTGTCACCACCGGGGGGCACGGAAGGTCAACGGGGAACATGCGTCGGCATTGCACCCGATGGAGCGCTGCTGTTCCGCCCCGACCGGGGAGCGCTGCGACGGGTGCAGGACGGTGTGGTGGACCCATGGGCCTGATGGAGGACCGGCTGCTGCGGCTCGACCCGGGCGACGTAGCCGGTGCGGATCACGTCACGGGCGAGCGGCACGAGGAGGCTCGATGATCCTGGCGGTCGACGTCGGCAACACGGAAACCCTGTTGGGCGTGTACGAAGAGCGGGAGCTGCTGCAGAGCTGGCGAATCAGCACGCAGCGCCATCCGACGGGAGACGAGATGGCCCTGACCCTCAAGGGCCTGCTGTCCGGGTCTTCCGGCGCTCTCGAATCGGTCGCGAGTGCCGTGATCGCGTCGGTCGTGCCGGCGATCGACCGGTCGTGGGACGAGGCGTTCGAGATCCTCGGGATCCCTTCCCTGTGGATCGAGGCGGAGACGCCGCTTCCGGTGACCCTCGAAGTCGAGGAGCCGGCTTCGGTAGGGGCGGACCGTATCGTCAACACGCTGGGCACGAGCCTTCTGTACGGCAGGAACACCGTCGTGGTCGACCTGGGCACTGCCACCACATTCGATTGCATCACGTCGAACGGCGTGTTTCTCGGCGGCGTGATCGCGCCCGGCCCACGAGCCGGAATCGATCGGATGCACGAGTTGACATCCAAGCTTCCGTCCGTGGAGATCCGCGAGCCCAAAGGGGTCATCGGTCGCCGCACCGTGACGTGTCTCGAGTCCGGCGTCTTCTACTCGATCGTCGACGGGATCGACGGTATCGTGGCCAGGATTCTGGATGAATGGAGGCCGGAGGATCCACTCGTCATCGCGACGGGCGGACTGGCGACGGTCATCGCGCCGCATTGCCGGACCGTCGACAGAGTGGACCCGTATCTCACCCTGTACGGGCTCATCCGGGCGGAAGAGCACCTGCGAGGGTCGGCGACCCCAGGCGGCGGAAGGACATCCTGGTGAACCGGTCGCTGGTTCTCCTGGTGGCCGGCGGAGCCATGCTGTGTGCCCACCCCGCGGTCGCGCAGCACAGCGATCGCCTCACCGGCTTCTCTCCACCTGCCGCCGCGGCGCACGGCGAGCTCGAACGTGTGCTCCTCGAGGCGATCCACCCGGACTCGATCGGACGTTGGTCCCGCACGCTGGCTTCCCGACCGCACGTCGCGGGAACCCCGGAACAGATCGCGACGAGGGACTCCGTCCTGGCATGGCATCGCGCCGCCGGACTGGAGGCGTGGTACGACTCGATGCTCCACTACATGCCACACCCGGTTCGTGTTTCGGTCGAGCGAACTCATCCAGCGCCGCAGGCCTTCGATCTCTCGGAGCCGCCGCTGGAGGAGGATCCCGTCACGCAAGGGCCGATGGTCCCCGTATTCAACGCCTTCAGCGGCAGCGGGGTGGCCGAAGCGGAAGTGGTGTACGCGGGCTACGGACTGCCGGCCGATTACAGCACTCTCGACTCGGCGGGGATCGCGGTTGCCGGCAAGGTCGTCATCGCCCGGTACGGCAGATCGTTCCGAGGGATAAAGTCACGGGAGGCGGAGGCGCGCGGCGCCGTCGCCCTGTTGCTCTACTCGGATCCGGCGAGCGACGGTTTCGTGCGTGGAGAGGTGTACCCGGCAGGCCCGATGCGACCGGAGCGCGGAGTGCAGCGCGGCAGCCTGCTCAACACCACGGGCGATCCTTCGACGCCGGACGGTCCGTCCATCCCGGGTACGAGACGCGTGAGCGAACAGGATATGGTGGGGGTGACTCGCATTCCGGTGGTCCCGATCGGGTACGGCGTGGCCGCAGAGCTGATACGCTACCTCGGAGGTCCAACGGTCCCGGAGTCGTGGCAGGGAGGGCTCGAGCTGACATACCGGTTCGGGCCGGGGCCGGTGCGCGCCGCCGTCGACGTGTCCATGGAGCGGGGCGAGGCCGCGTATCATCCTGCGTTCAACACGATCGCTGTGCTGGAGGGAGCGGTATGGCCTGACGAATGGGTGATCATCGGCGGTCACCGCGATGCATGGAGCCCCGGGGCGATCGACAACGTGAGTGGAACATCGAGCGTCGTCGAGGTGGCCCGGGCCTTCGCGAGTGCGGCTGCGCTGGGACATCGCCCACGCCGCACCGTGCTGTTCGCCACGTGGGACGCCGAGGAGTGGGGGGTCGTCGGGTCCATCGAGTGGGTCGAGGCGCGCGAGGAACAGTTGCGCGGATCGGTCGTGGCCTACGTCAATCAGGATGCCCCGGTATCCGGTTCCTCGTTTCGGGCGGCATCCTCGCCGGAGCTCAAGAACCTGGCGCGTGACGTATCGCGACGCGTCGACGATCCGCTCCGGGATGGCTCCGTGTTCGATGCATGGATGGATCGGGTGACCGAGAATCTTCCCGAGGAGGAATGGCCCACCGTCCCGCCCGTCGGTGATCTGGGCGGCGGGTCTGACCACAAGGGATTCTACCAGCACCTCGGAATCCCGGCCATCGGATTCGGATTCGGGGGGAGCGGCGGCGTGTATCACTCCATGTACGACACTCCGCGCTGGATGGAGACCTTCGGCGATCCCGGTCATCTGTACCACGCGGCGACCGCCCGGATAGCGGCGGCCGTGGTGGCTCGACTGGCCGACGCGGAGGTGCTGCCGTTCGATCACGCGGCCCTGGCACGCATCGTCGGGAAGCGGGCGACGCTCCTCGCGGCGGAAGTGGACGCCGCGATCCACGCGGTCACGGCGACCGAGCACGCGTCCGTGGAGGTGGAGGAGGGCTACGGCGCCGGAGCACGTACGGCGATGGCGTCTCTGCGCAGAGCCGCGGATCGACTGGAGGAGCGCGGTCGGCAGTTCGCTGCGGCACGGGACGCCGCCCTCGAGGCGGGGCCACTGGACGCTCATCTCGCCCAGCAGGTGAACCACGAGTTGCGGTCGGCCAGCCTCGCGTTCACGAGCGAAGCGGGCTTGCCCGGCGATCGTTGGAGCCGCCAGCTCCTGTTTGCCGCGGATCCCGATAACGGCTATGCCACGCTTCCGCTTCCTGCCGCGCACCTGGCTCTGCGCAGCGGCGACGTCGTGCGGACAGAAGCGCGGATCCGGGAGCTGAGCGAACGGCTGGAAGCTTGTGGACAAAGGCTCGAGGCCGCGCGATCGCTGCTCGAGCTAGAGGGAAGGAATTGAGGTGCGCCACCGATCGGGGGCGGGTTCGCGGAAGGCCATACGGGGCACAACCCGGCGAGTGGTCGCCGGGTCCTCTTCGGCATCCGGTGTTACTTCACGCGCCGCAGTCTCTCCCTGACCTCTATCGCCTTCGTCGGGCTCACGACTCGCAGGATCAGGTACCCCACGCCCAGTACGAGCCCGACTTTCAGCGCGATGGCCAGCAGGGGAGCCACCAGCCCGAACAGCAGGCCGAGCACCGTCATCCCGACGAACCCCAGAACCAGCAACGTCACGATCGCCCGGATCATCGATTCCTCCGCTTGATAGTCGATTCCACCGCTCGGGATCCACTTACGTCGGCTCCCGGCGGCGGCAAGATCCACGCTCGGTTCTCCGTACGTCGACCGCGGACTGGAGGTTTCAGCCGGACCCGACCCGGGGATTACCGCCTGCGTGACAGGTCTCCGCCACCCTGGCAGGGCCGGCGCCTGCATCAGCCGTTGCGGCAGGACCGCAGCGCTCCAAACCTGACATCTGGCAAGGATATCGATGGCACGGACCGTGCTTGAGACCCTCATCGATGGGAAGACTTGACCGAGGCCTCGCGTCTCGTATTTTTTGGGGTGTCGTTGGCACTCGACATGGCAAAGTGCTAACAAGGCGGTCTCGGACACAGTGAAGCACCCAACCATAGCCGGAGTCATCAGGAGGAGCAGACATGGCGAGCGTGAAGATCAAGCCCCTGGCCGATCGGGTGGTCATCGAGCCTCTGGAGGAGACGGAGGAGATGCGGGGCGGGCTGTACATCCCAGACACGGCCAAGGAGAAGCCGCAGCAGGGAACCGTC
>JBDGXC010000029.1:0-36572 GCA_039584815.1 Gemmatimonadota bacterium | reverse complement strand
CCAGGAGAACGAGCAGCAGGGCGTATTCGACGAGATCCTGCCCGGACTCATCCGTCCACAGCCGATGGGCCACGTGCCGCATCACCTATGCCTCCGCTGAATCACACTGACCAAACACCAAGCGTTATCGCATTATTTGTGCCCCGGCTGAAGCGCGGAAAACAAGGGCTGGTTGCCTCTGTCACCCAATCAACTGTGGCGTGCCTGCCACATTCCGCTCACCGCTGTGCCCCGCGATTCCAACAGCAAGCCGCCACTGCCGCCCCGGCCCAACAGCTCGGGGTCCGTGGTGAACATGATGTCAGGTTTCTTCATCGGCTGTATCTTCCCCCGTCCCACCTGGGGGAGATTGTGCACATGGCTGTCCTCGAATGCCCAGATTGCGGCGGGTCGATCTCCGAAGCCGGCCAACCATGTCGGCACTGCGGAAGCCCGATGGACACGGACGTTGAGGAAGCCGCCGGCTGCGCCGTCACTGGCAGCGAATTCTTCCTGGCCGTGTTGCTCGGAACCGTGGTCCTGATTCTCGCGAACGATCTCGGAGGTGAGCTGGCTCTTACGGCAGTCTTTGTGGCCATCATTCTTGGTGTCGTCATATGGGCGTTTCATACATCTCGACGCTGACCCACCCCCAACCGTCGATCACGTCACGCTCCAGGGTCTGCCTTGCGGCGTAGCGGCATCGCTGGGCCGGGTGGAGTTCGAGATCCTGTGGGGCGCACTCGGTAAGGATCAGGTCGCACCGTGGCTTACGACGCGGCCTTTTCTGTGTCTTGCGTCGAACGCGCGGTAATGTGATGCTGTCCCGCTTGCGCCGGGAGGGCACCGGCCGCTTCGTGAGTCGAGCCCGGGGCCGGAGCGGACTCCCGCCGTCCGAACACGAGAAAGCGCAGGAAGCCTCCAGTCCTCTCACGTGTTGCCACGACCACCTGATCGCGCCCCTGCGACTTGGCGCCGTACAGGGCACGATCTGCTGTCTCGAGAAGCTCTTCCACCTCCTTCATGGAGGAATCGAAAGAAGCTACGCCGGCACTGATCGTCAGACGGTCACCCGTCGAGATCTCCTGACCGGCTACCGATTGCCGGATCCGCTCGGCGAACACTTGAGCCGCTTTCGCTCCTTCACCCGGCAGTAGCGTGAGGAATTCCTCTCCTCCGTACCTGCCGCTGACATCCGACCGTCGCGTCTGTTCCCTCAAGACACTCCCGACGAGACGGAGAGCGTCATCCCCTGCCTGATGACCGTGTCGGTCGTTATACGTCTTGAAATGGTCCAGGTCGAACAACACCACGGATAGCTCTCCAAAGCCACGTTGAACGCGACCGAAGTGGTGAGACAGGGAAAAGTGAAGCGTCCTGCGATTCGGCAGACCCGTAAGCGGGTCCACATGCGCCATGTCGATCGCCGCCGCCCGCTGCCGGAGCAACGCTTCCGCGAACCAGCCGGCGCCGAGGCTGACCGTGATGAGCACGAAAGTAACCGCGCCGGTTACGCGCCAGTCCACATCGCCACCCATCAGCTTCACGTCAACGACCTCAATGACGACGAGGAGCACCATCGCGCCGGCAAGTCCGATTGCCGCCCCTTCCCATCCCTTGTGATACGCCATGAGAAATGAAGGGATGAGAGCGAGGAGCCAGACAAAACCGGAGAGAGTCGCCAGCGATTCGGGCCACACGAAGCTCGCAGCGCCGGAAACGATCAACGCTAGGATGCTGGTGAAAAGGGCGGCCGGCGGAACGGTCGCCTCACCGACCAGCGTGGCGGACTGTATGCCGATCGCCGCGTCCGGCGCGGAGATCCCACCCTGAGCTTGAGACGAGGACATATGTAGTTCGAGTCTCCCAATCAAGACGTCGATAGAAGCCGGATATGAGGGACGCAAGTACACGGCCAAGTCAGCGTCGCCTCCAGTAAAGGCGCGGTTGTCAAGCAGATTCGTGCAGCTGACTGCCGTGATCGAGCCCCGGCTCACGCGGCCACGGTTGCGAAATGGCCTCGATCGCACTGCGGTTTCGGGAAAAACCTTGCAATACGCGGGGCTTTACCGTCTGGAGACCGGTACACGTGCGGCACCGTTGGATCAGTCCTCGGAAACGACGGTGCTCGTCTCCCCTTCCTCCTTCAGTGACTCCATGAACGTCTGCTGTTCCAGCAGCCGATGTTGCCCCCCTTCGAGAGCAGCGAGTCGCTCGGTCAATTGTGTGAGCTGCTCGACGGAGCTTCGCTGTTCCGCCCGGCGGATGGCAATCCACTCGTCCAGGAAGTTTCCCAGGCGCTTGGACACAGGACGCAGGAGAATGATGCCGCCCACGATGCATGCGATGATGATCCAGAAGACAAGGGTCGCGAAGAGCATGGTAGCATCCACGGATTCCATCTCCTTCCCAACACAGCGGTCTTCAGCCGGTCCTGTCGGCATCGGTGACCCGATGGGCCAATGGGCACTACGTCACTCCGGAACCGCTTGTTTCCGGAGTGACGTGTGCCCCCGGCCAGGTCTTCGCTCTCCTCGGCCTGGTTCGTCGCGGTAGCCGGCAGAGAGAGGCTACCGCCAGCCGTCTGATAGTGTCCTCAGGAATGCGACCAGGGCCTCTTCCTGCTTCGAGGTGAGCTTCAGGTCGCCCAGCTCGTCCCGGTTCACGTTGTCCGCCACCTCCGGGGCGGGCCAGCAACCTGCGGCGAGGGCCTGCGCCTCCGCGTAGGGGCCTGGACACTCCGGCTTCACATCGCGCGTGTTGTAGAAATGGACGATGCCCTCGAGGGTCTTGAAGTACCCGTTGTGGGCGTATGCCTTTACGTCTGCCACTGTGGGTCGCAGGTCGACGTTACGGAGCGTCGGGACCTTCTGCTTGCCCATGTTCTCCGCCGCGTACGAGGCGAATTCGGGGCGGGTGGCGAGAAAGCCCCCTAGCCCCGGATCCGTGAACCCGAGGCCCTGCGGATTCTCGGGATTCTTCGGCACTCCGAGGTTGTCGTACGTGAAATCGGTGAACAGCGAAGCCTCGGGATCCCGATGATCCTGGCCCCGACCGATTACGTGGCACAGGTCGCACTTGCCCTTTCCCTTGAAGATCGCGAAGCCCTGCCGCTCGAGCTTGCTCAGCTTCGCCTCGCCCTGCACGAACGCGTCGTACTTGGAGCTGAACGCGTTCACCTCCTCCGAATCCTCGAACGCCGCCGCGGAGAGCCCGACGCGTCCGTAGGCCTCCTCCACTGCCTGCTCCAGCTCCGTATCGAGCACCGGCGCGACGCCACCGGCGCAGTCGTCATCGATGTCCGCCGGCCAGTCCGCCGCATCAGGACACGCTCCGGCGCCCCAAACGTCGTCGAACGAGGTCGCATACGAACCCGTGCACACCCGGTACACAACGCAAGCGCTCGATGGGAGCGCCTGCTCCGCCGGGTTGAGGAACGGGCCGATGGCCTGATCGGCGGCCGGGTTGCCCAGCACCTCACCGGTCGCTCGGCCGTCCCAGAAGTTGCCACCCACGAACAGGGCGTCGTCACCCTCCATCTCGATGTGGAGGATGGGGCTGAGAGTGGCGTAGGAGGCCGTGGGCGGCCTCCGGTTGCCGAACGCACCGGGAATTGAGCCCTCGTACACAGCCCCGTGCGCGTTCACGGTCGAGCTGGGGCCGGTCCAGCCCCACTCGGGCGCGTGACAGCTGGCGCACGATTGGTCGCGGTTGAGGGACAGGTCCTCATCGAAAAAAATCGCCCGGCCGAGAACGGCTGCGCCGGGTGGCGCGCCCTCGATCGAGAGCGCGGGCTCTGACGGGATCTGCTCCCCGGATGGGCCGGCGACTTCCTCTGGGGAGCATCCGATGACGGCGAACAGAGCGACCGCGACGGTCGCCAGGTGTGAGAATGCAGACATCCTTCCTCCTCCGTGGCTGTGGTGCGACTCGGGCAGACGATCGGATCCCGGGTACGGATGTCCGGAAACCTGCTGTGACCTGGGGCGGGGTGGACACGCGACCGGCGGACGTTCCCGAACGACACTCCACGGCCTTCCTTCTGCGCGGATCGCGTGCCAGCACCGAGGTCAGGAGGGGCGAGAAGCGTAATGGCTTACGGTGCCGCGCGATCGGAGGGCCGGGATAGCTGTCGATAGGGAGGGTGTCCGAGTCCGACCGGGGACTGTTTGACCGGACCGGGCCCCCGTCCGGGGGTCAGAGTGTCACTTCACACTGGCCGATGTGAAAGAGAGGCGGCCCGGGGGGACCGCCTCTCTGTTGTTGCGCCGCACGTTGCTGCGGCTTGTTGTGTGTCTGCCGACCCGGCTTTCGGTCAGTAGGGTCCACTGAACGTCACCGTTGCTTCATCGGTTTCGGTGTCAGTGTTGGCCTCATCGTCCGAGGCCTTCGCCGTCACCGTGTTGGTGTGGGTCTCGCCGGCGCCACCCGACAGCGTCTTCACGAACTTGCAGGTGTAGCTGGCCCCGGATTGTCCGGAGGCCGCCAGCGCCTGGGTCAGCGCGCAGGTTCCCTGGCCGTCCAGGTTGCCGAACTTGTCGTCGTCCAGCGAATCCAGCGTGGCCGGCTCGAGCGAGTTGTTGGTCACGACGATGGTGTAAGTGACCGGACCGGTGAAGGCCCACACGTTGTCGAACGTGCAGGTGACGGTCTGACCGGTCTGGACCTGGATGCCCGTGACCGCATCGGTGGTGCTGTTGAAGAGGCCCGTCGGGCCGCTGCCGTCGCTGCACGAGGCCGATGCGAGATTCCAGTTCGCCGTCTGCGACTCGGTCACCGTGAAGCCACCCGCGACCGGGATCACCGGAATCAGGGCGGAGGAGCTGCCGGCGGCCACCGAGACACCGGTGCTGCCGTCCGTCGCGGCCGGTGAAAACGTGAAGTCAAAGCTCTGCGAGGTACCCGCCGCCGTCTTCTCGATCAGGAGGAAGCCGGCTCCGGGCGTCACGACGCAGTCGAACGGGTTGCTGTTCGGCTCGCCGGACGGGAACGAGCACACGTTGAGCAGGTTCGACTCGGTCACCCCGAGCGAGACGAGGTCGATGTCGCACTCGGCGACCACGTCCTCGCCATCGTCACCCAGCCAGGGCGCCGGCGGCATCGTCTCCGGCTGCTTGCTCACGGTGCAGGTCGTGCCGCCGAGGCTCGACGCCGGGATCGGGCTGACCTGCTTGGAGCAGCGGTCCGTCTTCTTGTCGCTGCACTCGTACCCGAAGACCACGCCCTCACTTGGCAGCTGAATCACGCTCAGGCCGTCGGCGCTGTTCGTGATCTGTACGCACAGCGCGAAGTTCGCGAAGCCGTCGGCGTCGATGTCGAACAGGCCGCACGCGTCGCCCGTCTGGCCCGTACCGGTCCACATGTCGGTGTCGTCCCACGCCCACCGCACGCCCAGCTGACCCGCGATGTTGTCGGCTCGCGTGAACCAGTTCAGGTCCGACTGCTCCGGCGTGTCGTTCGGGCCGCCGTCGTCGTACACCGGCGGGATGAACAGGAAGCCGTTGGCGGTCACGAACGCAGAGGATACCAAACCGGCGGGCGTGCCCGCGGTCGAGCTGCCGGATCCGCCCAGCGTCGTCGGATCTACCGTCTTGGTGACCGTGATGTCCGGCTTGACGTCGGTGAAGGACACGGTAGCGTCGTCGTTGGCCGTAGTCGAGTTGCCGTCGTCGTCCTTACCGGTGGCCGTGACAGTGTTCACGTGACTCGTCCCTGCGTTGCCCGAGATCGTCTTCGAGAACGAGCAGGAAAAGCTGGCACCAGGAAGCAGGGACTTCGGTACCGAACAGGTTCCCTGGCCGTTCAGGTCGCCGAACTTGTCGTCCGTCAGGTCTGTGACCGTGACCGATTCGCCGGCCTTGTTGCTCACGTCCACGGTGTACGAAACCTGTCCACCGGTCTCAGCCACGCTCGTCGGGCTGGCCGTCTTGGTGACCGAGATTACCGGCAAGACCTCGGTGAAGGTCACGGTGGCGTCGTCCGTTTCCGTATCCGTGTTACCCTCGTTGTCGGTTCCGACGGCCGTGACCGTGTTCGTGTGTGGGATCGTCGAACTGCCCGAAAGACTCTTTGTGAAGGTGCACGAATAGCTGTCACCGGCTTCACCCGAAGCCGCCAGGTCCTGAGGCACCGAGCAGTCTCCCTGGCCGTGCAGGTTGCCAAACTTGTCATCGGTCAGCGAACTCAGCTTCACCGGCTCGTCTGAGTTGTTGATCGCCGTCACGGTGAAGGTCACGTCCCCGCCGGTCTCCAGCACGCTGGTCGGGCTGGCCGTCTTGGTGACGGCGATGTCCGGCTTGACGTCCGTGAAGGTCACGGTGGCGTCGTCCGTCTCCGTGTCCGTGTTGCCCTCGTTGTCCGTTCCGACGGCCGTGACCGTGTTCACGTGATCGCCCGGTCCCGAGCTCGAGAGTGACCGGGTGAAAGAGCACGAGTAGCTGTCGCCCGCCCCGCCCGATGCCGCCAGGGTCTGAGGCACGAAGCAAGTTCCTTGGCCGTGCAGGTTTCCGAACTTGTCGTCCGACAGCGAGCTCAGGCTCACCGGCTCGTCTGAGTTGTTGACCACCTTCACCGTATAGGAAACGTCCCCGCCGGTCTCCGGCACGCTGGTCTGACTCGCGTCCTTGGTGACCGTGATGTCCGGCAGCACGTCCACGAGCGTCACGGTCTCGTCGTCCTGGGCGGTGGTCTCGGTGCCGTCGTCGTCGTTTCCGGTGACTTTCGCCACGTTGGTATGCGAGCCGGCATCGCCCGAGATGTGCTCGCTGAACGAGCACGAATACTCGTCGCCGGACACGCCCGACGGCTGCAGCGTCTGCGGAACCGAGCACGTCCCCTTGCCGTTGAGGTCGCCGAACTTGTCATCTTCGAGCAAAGTCAGCGTCACCGTCTCGGCCGACGTGTTGACGATCTTTATGGTGAACGTCACGTCGCCGCCTGTCTCCGGCACGCTGGTCGGGTCCGCCGTCTTGGTGAGCGTCAGTGTCGGATCGACCGCTCCGAGGCCGACGGTAGCCTTCCCGGTTGCCGTGGTCTCGTTTCCGTCATCGTCCGTAGCGGTGGCCGTCACCGTATTGACGTGCGGGATGCCCGGCGTGCCCGCGACGAACGCCGTGAACTTGCAGGAATAGCTGTCTCCGGACTGGCCCTTGGCTGCGAGCGACTGCGGTACCTTGCAATCGGTCAGCTTGAGCTTCGTGTTGGACCCGTCCGTTAGGTCGCCGAATATGTCGTCGAGGAGCTTGGTGAGCGTGGCGGCCTCCAGGGCCTCGTTCTTCACGACCACGGTGTATGTGACATCGCCACCGGTTTCCGGCACTTCCGACGTGGACGGCGTCTTGGTGACCGAGATCTTGGGCAGCACGTCGCCGAACGAGACTGTCGCGTCGTCCTTGGCGGTAGTCGACCCAGCGGCACTGCTGGCGCTCGCGGTCACCCAGTTGGTGTGGTCTTCCCTGCCGGCATCGCCAACCAGGGTCGCCTTGAAAGAGCACGTATAGCTGTCACCGGTCTGGCCCGCGGCTGCCAGCGTCTGAGGCACAGAGCAGGTTGTGCTGTTGATGCTCTTGTTCGTCGCGTCCGCCACGTCCCCGAACTTGTCGTCGCTCAGCGAACTCAACGTCACGGCTGCGCCGGACGTGTTGGCCACCAGGACCGTGTACTCCACCTCCCCGCCCGTCTCCGGCACACTCGTCGGTTTCGCCGTCTTCGTGACCGATATCCCCGGGGGCAGCGTGTTGTTGAACGTGCAGGTAACGGTCTGGCCTGTCTGAACCTGGATGTCAGTGACCCCGTCGGCGCCGTTGGGCGTGCCAATCGGGCCGCTGCCGTCGCTGCACGAGGCGGAGCTGAACTGCCAGCCCGTGGCTTCCGTCAACGACTCGGCCAGCGAGTAGTCGTTCGGGGAGACCGGGATCAGGGGTGAGGAGCCGGGGCCGTCAGACAAGTTGCTGCCGGCCACCTGGAAGCTGGTCTCACCGTCCGTGGCGGCAGGCGCCAGGGTGAAGTTGAACGCCTGAGAAGAAGTCGGCGTGGTCACCTTCTGGATTTGAATGAAGCCGGCCCCAGGAGTCACGACGCAGTCGAACGGATTGCTGTTCGGCGATCCCGAAGGGAAGGAGCACACGTTGAGCAAGTTCGTCCTATCCGCTTTGGGCACGGCGCTCAGGTCGATGAAGCACGTGGCGACCACGTCCGCCCCATCGTCGCCCACCCACGGCGCCGGGGGAGCCGTCTCGGTTTCCTTGATCACGCTGCACGTGGTGCCCCCGATGCTCTGGAGCACGCTGACCTGTTTGGAGCAGCGGTCAATCTTCTTGTCGCTGCACTCGTAGATGAGCGGCGACTCGCCCGCGGGAAGCTGGAAGACCTCAGATCCGTCGGCGTTGTTCTCGATGCGTACGCAAAGGGAGAAGTTGGCGAAGCCGTCAAGATCGGTGTCGAACAGACCGCACACGTCGCCGGTCTGGCCCGACCCGGTCCACTGGTCGATGTCATCCCAGGCCCACTTGACGCCCAACCAGTCTGCCACGTTGTCGGCCCTGGTGAACCAGTTTACGTCGGACTGCTCCGGCACGTCGTTCGGGCCGGCATCGTCGTACACCGGCGGGATGAACATATAGCCGTTCGCCATAATCGAGCTGCCGGGATCTCCCAGCTCTGGCCCCGAAGCCTCGGCTGTCTCTGACGTGACTTCGGGTGCGGTGGGCAGCTCGGTTTCCCGGTCGCAGCCCGCGAACAGAATGAGTCCGGCCGCGAGCACCACGCCACCCGCGCGAGACAAGCCGTTGGAACGCCGCATCGTTTCCTCCGCGATGGAACCTTACATATCGGTGCAGCCGGGCTGTCTCGGGGAGACCCATGGCTTTGCGGACCGGTCTCGCGACCGGGGTGCCTTGCATCAGTCCGGGACCGAACAAACGCACCCGTTGTGCCAGTTCGGGAATCTGTCGCGCATTGACAGCATCTCGTGCCATATGTCTATATCCATTCTCCACATGCAGCAGATCAGGCGACCGACTCACCGCATCCCGATCGCCGGACGGCTCCGTCAGTCGTTGCGTTCGCGCTACACCGGTCCTCCCGCCACGGAGCCGGCTTCCGGTGACCGCAGCCGGGCAGGTTCCGGACAGGCCTCACACTTGTCACGGCGCGGCTGGCCGGGCACTCTCAGGGCCTGTCACGGGCGGTTCTCCGCCCGCCTGGCGCGGTTCCGTCCGGGACGTTGTACAGGCCGGCGGACGGGCCGGAGGGTTCTATGGAAGACCTGATCGGGAGGAACGGCTGATGGGGACTCGACTGATCCGCGGCCTCGTGATCGTGGCGATCGCGCTCGGAATCCTGTTCGGAGGTCGGGCTGTCGGACTCCCGGAGCCGGTCCTGATCGGGGCCGTGCTGGTGCTCGCACTCCTGACGCGCACCTTCGTCCGTCGTCGCTGATCCGGGTGGCCGCAGCCGCCGTCAGGCGGCGGCCCATTTCTTGCCCCCCCTGTCGGACCGGTCTACGTTCCTGCCCGGCATACTCTCGCCGCCTGTGGCCTTCCGGGTAGGGCTTCTCACGCAAGTGAATCAGGGAATCGGAACATGAAGATCGGAGTCGGTCCAGTCCTGGCCCTCGTGGCCTTTACGGCGCTCGTGACGTGGGGCGTGTCCCGGCCGATGGGTGCCGGCAACGCCTTGCCAACGGCGGAGATCCTCGCACGCGTAGGTGGCCGTGAGATCACGCGCCAGGAAGTGGAGGAGACGCGACCGGACCAGTTCATCCAGGCGAAGCAGCAGCTGCACGACCTGACGGAGAGTGCACTGACGCAGGCGATTGACGCGAAGGTCCTCGACCTGGAGGCGGAGAAGCAGGGGGTGTCCAAGGACGAGCTCGTGGAGCGGGAAGTGACGGACCTCCTTCCCGAACCGACGGAATCGCAGATCGATTCGGTCTTCGAGGTCTATAAGGACCAGATCAACCAGCCGCGCGAAGTGATGGTGCCCCAGATCCGGACGTTCCTGTCCCGCCAGCAGTATGGAACACGTCTCCAGGCGTTCGTCGGCGAGTTGAGGGAAGGGTACGAAATCCTCAACTACCTGGAGCCGTCACGCGCGGAGGTAGAGGCGATCGGTCCGGCGAAGGGTCCGGAGG
This sequence comes from Gemmatimonadota bacterium, assembly GCA_039584815.1. Taxonomy (GTDB): domain Bacteria; phylum Gemmatimonadota; class Gemmatimonadetes; order Palauibacterales; family Palauibacteraceae; genus Benthicola. The sequence goes on along the minus strand of JBDGXC010000029.1, from coordinate 26,461 downwards.
AAGCGCCCATCACGCTGATCGAGTTCTCCGATTTCGAGTGCCCGTTCTGCTATCGCGTGATTCCGACGCTGGACCAGGTGCGGGAGACGTACGGTGACCAGGTGCGGGTAGTGTACCGGCAGTTCCCGCTCAACAGCATTCATCCGCACGCCCAGATCACGGCCGAGGCCTCTCTGTGCGCCGACGCACAGGGCAGGTTCTGGGAGATGCATGACGAGATCTTCGAGCGCCGGGGCAGGGTGGACGCCGATGAGCTCAAGGGGATGGCGGCCGACCTCGGTCTCGACACAGAGGCGTTCGGCGCATGCCTCGATTCCCGCGAGTTCCAGAATCGGGTCCAGGAGGATTTCGAGGCGGGTCGCAAAGCCGGAGTCACGGGTACTCCCGCCCTGTTCATCAACGGCCGATTCCTCAACGGCGCGCAGCCGTTTGCCGTCGTCTCGCGCATCATCGACGACGAGCTGACGCGGGTCGGCGACTGAGATCCATGCCGGGAGGCTTCCGGGAGGCACGCGCGTGAAGCGCGCGCTCCTCGCGGTGACGATCGCCGCCGCGGTTCTGTTCACGGCGTTTCCCGGCATCGATCTGGCCGTGTCCGACCTGTTCTACCGCCCGAACGGCGGCTTCCACCTCAGGGACGCGTGGTGGGCCGTCACCCTCTACGAGTCGGTTCCCGTCGTGGCTATCGTCGTGGGCGGGGGCGGCGCTCTTCTCCTCGCGCACAACCTGGTGCGCCGCCGCCAGACGGGTCCGTTCTCCAGTCGCTTCCTCCTGTTCGTGTTGGCGGCGCTCGCCCTGGGTCCCGGACTGACGGTGAACGCCGGCCTGAAGGATCATTGGGGCCGGGCGAGACCGCGTGATGTGGTCGAGTTCGGCGGCGAGCAGCGCTTCACACCGGCACTCGTGCCGACCGACCAGTGCCGGCGCAATTGCTCCTTTGTGGCCGGCCATCCCTCCGTCGTGTACTGGCTGGCGGCCCTCGGTTTCGCCGCCGCCTCGCGCCGCCGCCGTGGCCAGGTGTTCGTTGCTGCGGCCGTCCTGGGTCTCATGGCCGGATTCGGTCGCATCGTGCAGGGCGGCCATTTTCTGAGCGACGTAGTGTTCTCGGGGATCGTCGTGTTCGCCGTGATCTGGGTCCTGGCAGCGTGGGTGTTTCGCTTGCCTGCGGCGGAAGACGCTGGAATCGTATCGCTCCCGGTTGTCGGCGATTCCTGACCTGCGGCAGGTGGCCCACCTCATCTGGCTGACCGATGCCTCGCCAACCTCAGCGCTCCGCGGATTCCTGATGCTCGAGTACCAGGAGCCGGGCGCGGTGATCGGAGCCGTGGTCATCGGGGATCACCCGGTAGGATCCCTCCTTCACCCGCAGAGCACCCTCGCCCTGGCGATAGAACAGATGATCGGCCGGCCAGGTGCTACGGGTCTTCGCGTTCCCGGGGGCAGGTGACTCGGGAAACGTGCGGAGCAGGCGGAGAACTACTGTCTCCCGGGCCGACCATGTGTTCAGATCGCCTCCCGCCACGATCGGGCCCACACGGTGCGGGTCGAGTCGATCCAGAGCCTCCGTGAGACCGTCCGCCTGCCGCACCCGCATCGACCCCCCGGAGCTCAGGACGCGCAGGATGCTGCCGGCGACGTCGAGGTGCACGCTGGCGACGCGCAGCGAGTCACCGCCCGGCACCGGGACAGTGGCCACGACCGTCACGCGGCGCTGCGCCTCCAGCGGCAACTCGACGGCCGCCAGGTTCGTCAGGGGCAGCGTGGATAGAATGGCGCTCCCCCGGTCCTCGCGCCCGTGCTCGCCGACCTCGGCCCCGTTGCGCATCGACGGAGCGTAGAACAAGGCCAGCCCGCAACGCTCGGCGATTTGTTCGACATCGAGTCGCGGACCGGTCGGCGGGTGCTCGGAGATCCGGCCCGGAACCGGCCACCCGCTCGATGCCGGGGGCACCGCGCTTGATCCCCGGTACGCCTCCTGGATCAGGAGGACGAAGTGCCGAGGCACGGATCCGGCGTGCCCGTCACAGGCGTAGCCGAGCTCGCTCCGCAGGAACCCCGGTACGTCAGCCCCTCCGACATGCACGTTCCAGGTGACCACGGTCAGGTCGTTGGACGGTTCGATGGGCCGCAACTCGGAGGCAGGCGTCGTGCGGATCACCGGAGGGCCGACCGCCGCGCACCAGCGGTCCATCTCGCCCGCATCCGACTCCAGGGTCGGGCCCATCCACAGGATGTCGGCGCCTCCAGCCCGCGATGTCCGGCACGATTCCATCGCGTCCCCGTATCCGTCCGCGTCCGGAGCGGCGGGTACATCGATCGGGCGCATGGCATGCGACAGGGTGCAGCCTCCAGGGACGGCCAACGCCGCCGCAACGACCAGTGCCCGGCCGGGGGCTCTGCGTCCCTCGCGGTCCGTCATGGGGAACCGAAGCTGAAGGAAAGGAAGGTCCCGCTGGCACCACCGCCGTCGCTCCCCGCATCCACGGCCTGTACGATCCAGGATGTGAACGCTCCCGCGGCCATGCCGACAAGGCCGATCCCGATGGCGTCCGGCAGTTCGACCGACGGAAACAGCTTCCACGCGCCGACACCCACTCCCATTCCGAGCACGAGTCCTACCCAGGCTCCCGTGCCTCCGGCTCCGAGCGCCGAGCCGATGACGGCTCCCGCCGCCACGTCGCCCCAGCTCCACCGGTCGACGAAGGGCTTCAGGGCCAGGACCGCCGCCGAACCGGCCACGAGTCCGATACCTCCCCTGCGATATGCAGACCGGACTCGATCCTCGTCCGCATTGCCGAGGGCGATTCCCGAAATGAGACCGAGTCCGGCTCCCAGCGCGGCGCCGAGACGGACACATCGGACTCCGGCGTACGTCTGGTTGCAGGGAATGAGCGAGGCCATGCCGCCGAGCGTGGCACCCGTGTACAGTCCGAGGGCGGCTCCTGCGGCAGCTGCCCCCGTGGAGCCGGTCGTCTCCTGACCCCGCAGTGGCCTGGCTGAGCCAACCAGACCGGCCGCCAGGAGGCCTGCGGCCAGCACCGTTCGCTGCCGCCTCGCCCGGCCGTGCCGCGCGCGTCGCGTGGGCTCGCTGAAGCGGGTCACAACGGCCACCTTCCGATCGGGGTACCGACGGCGAACGGCTCGTGCCGTCAGGGTGGCATCGAATCGGCGGGCCGGCAACGGGACAGGGTTTGCGTCGCCGTTCCCGCCGCGCCACGTTTCTCGCCCCGAACCCGGATTCCGAGAGATACGATGCGAAGACTCGCGTTCCGCCGCGTCCTTGCCGCCCTGCTCCTGGCCCCGCTCACCCAGCCCTTGTCGGCTCAGGTCGTTTTGCCGCCCGAGGAGGGAGGAGAGATTGTCTCCATCGGGCAGCCGCCGATCTGGAAGCCGTACGGCGGGGGGTCGTTGGGAGGCTACTACGAGGGAGGTGCCACCGATCTCGCCGTCTTTCTCGATCTCGGGGTGGACAAGGACCTGATGAATCCCGTGACCGGTGGACTGGTGTTCGGGGCCGAGGGCTACGGCGGCCTACGGGGCGACCTGATTGACGGAGGCCTGCGCGTCCTTCTTCACAGTCCCTTCATCCGACTCGGCGGCGGGGTGGACTGGAACTTCCGGGACGGTGACCTCCCCTTCTTTCTGCGCTTCTCGGGGCCGATCCGTCGCGGTGGACTTCTCGGTCGAGGCGGCCTGCTGACGATCGACTGGATCCCGGCCCGCGGGCACTCCTTCAACGTCGGAGTCAAGCTGCCGATCGCCCAGCCGTGGAGCGGCAAGACCCGGCCGGAGACTATCGCCTTCGAGCTCCAGCCGGTGCGTCCGGAGCCGCCGCCGTTCCACGAGCCGGTCCCGGAACTGGAGCAAGCGCTGGCGAACGTCGCAGAGACGGCCTGGTGGATCAACCGGTTCGTCACGCCAGGAATCGACCAGCGGGGCGGGAGCCGGGAACAGGCAGTTGCCCGGTTCACGGCGGACGTCGGGGACATGAGAGATCGTCTGGAAAGTGACGATCCCCTGTTCGGAGGGGCGCACACGGCCCAGGCGGAAGTCAGGGCGTACCACGCCGAGATGGTGCGCGCGTTCTCGATCGCGGCCTCGGGGAGGCCGCTTCCGTTCGGCACCGCCACGCAGGAAGGCGAGATCATCGCCGCCCAGGCGAGGGAGATCCTGCTCGATCGCGTGCTGTTCCCGTACAACAGGCTCCTCGGCGTCAAGAAGATACACGACTCGACGCGTGAATTCGCCGCCCATGCGGCGGGCTCGTTCAGCCGGTGGGCCATCCATTCCGATGTCGTTCCGTCGGATCGTCTGGCGGCCGTGCGCTACGTGTTCCAGCGCATGCTAGATGGCGTGGAGGCCGTGCGGGTCCACAACAGGAAGGTCTGGCACGACGAGCGCCTCGTGTGGCTGCCGCTGCAATTCGGCCTCCTTCCGGAGGAGCACGACTCGAACGAGGAGATGGATCGGATCATCGAGCGTTCGCTCGACCGGGAGTTCCACGACGGCAACGGCGTGTGGTACGTGATCAACGCGCAGTTCCAGTTCGAGCTCGCCAACATGGTGGAGCGGGCCGAAGACTATCACGTGCTGTGGATCCACGACTTCCGGGGCATCACCGGAACGGGGAATCCGGATCGGGTGAGCCTGTTCCATGTCAACCTGTATATCCAGACGCTCACTCGCCGCGTACGGGAGTACGACGAGACCGGCAAGCTGCCCATCTACATGATCTTCATGGATCAGCACTACTACGAGATCAACAAGGCGCGGCGCTGGATCAGCTACCTCGAAGACCCGATGCACTACCGGTACGACTTCCCGTCGGGGTACGAATGGATGGCGGACACCCTCGCTGCCTCGCAGGAGGAGCTGCGCCGGGCCGTGGCGGAGTCGCGGCTGCTGCAGGCCGAGGCCAGCCAGTATGGCGAGGACTGGCTTCGCAAGCGGATCAAGATCCACGTCAGCATCACCAATCCGGCGGATCCCACGTACTGGGCGAGCGAACCGTTCCCGGTGGTCTCGTGGCCCGACAACGTGATGCGCGATCACCGCAAGATCGCGTTCTACGACATCTCCGAGGACGACCCGTATCGGGGCATGGCCATGTACAGCGGCATGGGCATCGGGGAGCACTACATGGGGCCGACCTGGGAAGACCGGGCCATCATGATCCAGGGGCCGGCCGCGCTCGACATGAAGAACGCAGCGCGCGAGCTGCTGCTGAATCACGGGTTCACGCCCGACGAGATCCCGCCGCCCCTGATGGCGCGACCGCTTGCCGATGACTACCGGCATCGCGTGGAGGCGATGATGACGGAGTTCGAGGGCGGGGCCCGGGCCCTCGAGTTGCACAGCGAGACGGGTTACCTGCCCAAGCCGATCAACGTCGTCAAGGCCGTACTGTACACGCTGGCGCCTCCGGGCACGGTGATGATCCTTCCGGACTCGCTGTGGCACAGCCCCCTGTGGGCGTCCATGCTGGTTGGAAGCTGCATGCGCGGCGCGCGCGTGATGATCATCCATCCGTCACAGCGCAACGCTCCGGGCCAGGCGTTCATGACCCTGTCTCGGGCCAACGAGCTGTTCGAGCGCCTGATCCTGTTCCAGCACGAAATGGCCGCGCAGATCGATGCGGCGGGCGGCCTGATCAAGACGGGGTTGTACGATACCGACATCGACGTCGCCAACGTGCCGGCCCGGCTGCAGGCGGCCACGCGCGGCATGGTCGAGACGCCGTGGCTGCGCGCGGCCCTTCAGGTGCCGGACGACTGGGAGAGCCAGTTCATCGACGCGGAGGAGATGTTCGAGGACTTCGACCTCGAGTACGTCGTCGAGGATGGCGAGCCTCGACGTCCGAAGCTCCACCTGAAGACGAACCTGTTCGTGTCGGCGGGAGTGCTGCAGGCTCTGTCCGCGGCGCCGGGGTGGCGGGACTTCGTCCGCAACTACGCAGAGCAGCGGGTCCAGGATGTCCAGTCCGAGCGCTCCGTGGATGAATACCGCGACGTCCGCGAGCTGGGGCGCTCGCTGCGCGAGGAGTATTTCGACCTCGTGCGATCGGTGAGGGAGAGCGCGACCGAGGAGCAGGTGAGGACAGCCCTGCTGTACCACATGGTCGGCTCGTCGAACCAGGACTATCGGTCGATGCTGATGGACGGCGAGGTCGCCCTCGTGGTCTCGGGCAAGGCGTCCATCCACGGCCTGCTGGATGCCCTTATGATCGCCGGCGCCGCTACGTGGGTGGATGACGTGGCAGTTCTGGACCAATACCTGCCGCGGTTCGAGGGCTTCAAGTGGAAAGCGAGCCGCTGGATCAAGAACATGCTATGACGAGGACCGACGGCGGAGATGCCGGCCGACAGCCAGCTACGGAAAGACCCATCCCACTCCGAAGCTGAGCACCCATCGGCTGCCGCTCACGTCCGACCCGAAGCGATACCCGATGTCGATGCGTCCTGTTTCGGAGCCGGAGGCACGGGAAGACCCTGTACGGAGGCCGAATCCCGCCGCCCCGCCCCAGCGCGGAGCCTGGTCCGCGTACCAAGCCCCTCCGTAATCGAGGAAACCGGCCAGCCCGAGTCCGAAGAGGTTGAACAGGCGGGGGAATGCGAACCAACGGTGCTCCAGGGTGCCCCACAGGGTTCGCGTTCCGACGAACGAGTGGGGTTCCCAGCTCCGGGGCGGATACGCGAAGCCGAGGTCGAATTCTCCCCCCGGAGGGGGATTCTCCATGAGTCCGGCGCGCGCATGCAGCACGGTGGAGTGAAGCCGCCCGGGCTTACGTCCCACGGTGACGGCAAGCACGACCCGTCCCGAATCGAGGCCGGCGGCGTTGAACAGCCCGTTGGCCCGCAGGCTCCCGTGCACAAAGCCCTCTCCGATCCTGCCACCGGCCTGCATGAACATGGTGGGTCCGAGGCTGAAACTCTCGTACCCGAACACCTGGGGAGCCACGTTGAGACCCAGGGCCACCGTCGCGCTGAGATTGATGTCCTCCTCGCCGAACCCGCTCATGAAACGAGTCACGAGGAACTCGGATCGGCGGTACTCTCCCCACAGACCGATGAAGCCGCGAATCGTATCGGGCACTGCCATCGCCGTGTCCTGAACCGGCACGTACGTGAGGTTCCGGACGTCTGCCACGAGGCCGAAGCGCGTGTAGTAGGCGGGGGAGGCGTTGGCGGCCACGCCCCCGAACAGTCGATGCCCTTGACTCTTCCGCCAGTAGCGTGTCGTGTCGCGCACCGTGCTTGACTCGACCCGGTACTGAATCTCCTGTCGCGAGGCCGCGTCGCCCCCGTAGACGACGGAGTGCGTGTCCACGAACGATCGCCATGGGTCGCCGAAGAACCACGTCCCGGTATTGCCGTCGGAGAGGTCGAAGTAGGTGCCGCCCAGGTTGATCTGCGTACCGGCCAGCCGACGCAGCTCCGTCGCAAGCTCGAGCCCGTCGCGATCCACGTCTTTCCGGTATGCGATGTGGGCGAGGTTGCCGGTGCCCATCAGATTCGCCTCGGTGAGCCCGATCCGGCCCGTGACCGTGCCGTCCGAAGCGAAGCCGAGCTGAAGGATCGGCTGAGTGCTCCACGCGTCTCGCGAGTGAACCTGTGCCACAAGCCGGCCGTCCACCCGGAGCGTATCCACCTCCACTTCGCGAAACAGTGCCAGGCGCCTCAGGTTCCGCTCCGTCTCCTCGGTCAGCGCAGAATCGTACGGCTGGCCCTTCCGCAGCAGTACCTCGCGCTCGACCACAGAGGGACGCGTCTTGAAGCGGAGACTGTTGGCGAGCCGGAAGATCCCCGTGTTTTCGACTTCCTCCGGCGAGAAAACGTTCTCGGTAATGACCGCGACGGAGTCCACGATGGGTGACACGGAGTCCGTCATCGGAGCCGGCTCCTGCGCGCTCCCGCTCGGTGGCAGGGTGACGGCCAGAACGACCGCCCCGACGAGGAGGCGCGATGGCCGCGCTGGAGTCCGCGGTGTGCGACGGGCTATCCAGAAGCTCGACGAGGCCGTGCCGCGCCGGGGAAGACGCCAGGTCGAATCAGTCAGAGTCTTCTTCCGCGGATGGAGGTGGGTCCAGCCATTCGAGGAACGCTCCGGATTCGTAGACCAGCTTGACCACGTCCGTGCCCTCCTCTACGACCACCGTCACCACGGCTCCCGTCGACGGATCCTTCCACTGGGTCGCCCACCCCCCCGTCCGGTCGGCGATCGCCGTGCAAAAGTCGACGCTGAACGGAAACTCGTAACTCTCGACCGGCTTGATGAGGGGATAGCGGAGAGTCACGTAGTCCCGGTACACGCGATACTGACCCTCGCAATCACCCGCTTCCAGGTCGATGCGCACCATGTGCTGGCCCTTTACCAGTCCTCGTCCCTCGAGAAGTGCGTACAGGGTGACGGCCTCGCGGCTCAGGAGGGAATCACGGAAGGCGAGCACCAGGACACCGTTGTCCATCCTGTCTGCCTGGTCCGGTTCTCCGAACGCGGCCTCGATCTCGGTCCGGGAGACGCCCCAGGGAAAGCCGTTGAATCCCTCGATTGCTACGGATACGGCCTGCTGACCTGCCAGCGGGGCGGGCCCGACGAGCGCCAATCCGAAGCCCATTCTCAGGGCGACCAAGGCTGTTCTCATAACGTCATCTCCGAGGCGTGCGCGCTGACATACCAGTGGATGTCACGCGATACGGACGAGAAGAGGCCTCGCGTCTCGACGCCTGGATGTTGGCAAGATCGGTGCCTCAGCACCCATTTTCCGCGAGGTTGCGTGATCCATCCTCCCGGTTACATTACCCGGCCCCTCAATGGCGGATCCGCGGCCAAGGTGACAGAGACCGAACGGATCCGCAACGAAGGGGTAGTTTGTTTGGGATCCCCGGGGCTGTTCGGCGAGGCCGGCGCGGGCCGGGGTGCCCCTTCATGCGCTCGGGTGGCGGAACTGGCAGACGCGCAGGATTCAGGATCCTGTGGGAATTTTAATCCCGTGGGGGTTCGACTCCCCCCCCGAGCATTCGACGAGACGGTTCGCCCGCAGTTGCGGATCGGCCGTCGAGCCCAGGTGGCGGAATTGGCAGACGCGCTAGCTTGAGGGGCTAGTGCCCGTCAGGGCGTGGAGGTTCGAATCCTCTCCTGGGCATGCTTTCGAAGTATACGACGCGGCGCGAGCGCGAGCCTCCGTGCGACGCCGCGTTTCGAGTGAGCGCCCGTAGCTCAACTGGATAGAGCACCTGACTACGGATCAGGAGGTTGGGGATTCGAATTCTCCCGGGCGCGTTTTGTAACTACCTGACCGCACTGTAAGTTACAACTCCCGTGGCCTACCGAACGATGCGAAGTGGGGTAGCATTTGGGGTAGCTTCGGGCCAGACCGGAGCTTCGGAGCGTCCAGGACCACAGCGGCCAGCGTGCCCTCATCAGACTGCGCGGGCCAACTGATTCACCGCAGGCTTCTTATGTAGAGTCGTACTCTACACTGTGGTCATCGTGAGCCCTGCGAGAACGACATCTGGTGTAGCTTTTGAATGGCCTCCCTTGTGATCCGCACGACTTCGGCTGTCGAGCAGGTGTTGAGCGGTCTGATCGCGTGCGAGAGCGTGCAGCGCTGAGGGGACCCGATACTCAATCAGAGAGGATAGTGACATGTCCCTCTATGAGAGCCTGGATAGGCGCGCGAGGAGACTTGGTATAGTCGATACGAAACTCGCGCAGGGTGCCGCGGTCTTCTGCGTGCTCATCATTGTCAAGTTGGTGCCCGAGATTCTCAATCTGAGCGTGTGGTGGTTCGTGGCGCTTGCAGTAGCTTGCGCCGTCAAGCCCATGCTCACGTTCTTCGGTCACCGGCTTGCGTCCGTGCGTGCGCCAGGGGCTTGATAGGTGCGGACGAGACGCCGCCCTCCAGGTATGCGGCCCTCTGATGGCAAGGGACAAGCGCTTCCCTGCATTCGCCGTTGTTGGCGTCGCTGCGGAGGGCTCGGCCGGAGTCTGCGGACGTGGGCTCCGAAGGGCGTATCCATGAGAATCAGGAGCCTGGAGCAGACGCGGTGAACATGTTGGACGGTTGAACCAGCCCAGCGCGCAGCTCAGGCGCTGACCGTTAGGCGGCGCGGGTAGGACGGCTCAGCCTTTCGCTGCAGAAAGCCGAGATCGATATGATGAGTCGTATGGCAGAACCTTTGCTGGCGGAGTTGGAGCAGGAGGCGCAATCGACGCGCCGCATGCTTGAGCGGGTCCCCGACGGTCACCTTTCGTGGAGGCCACACCCGAAATCGATGACGCTTGGGGAGCTTGCCCTGCACGTTGCCACAATTCCCGGGGACCTCGCCAAGTTGCTATCTCAAGACAGCTTCGATTTCGAGCGATTTGAGTATCAGGCTCCGGTGTTATCCTCAGCCGCCGACCTCATACCAGCGTTGGAAGCAAGTGCCGCTGCTGCTGCGGAGTGGCTGAGTCGACTTGATGACCAAGCGGCCACAACGGTATGGCGAGCCACTGAGGGAAGGCGGGAGATCCTTGCGGCTCCGCGTATCGCTTTGGTGCGATCGCTGATCTTCAACCACTGGTACCATCACCGAGGACAGCTGGTAGTGTACCTCCGGCAACTGGAGGTACCGGTGCCAGCGATCTACGGCCCGAGTGCGGACGAGAATCCGTTTGACTCGTGAGCAACATTCCATGTTTGCCGTGCCAGTCGCGGCCGCCTAACCAGCGCTTGCACCTGACGCGGCGGCGGTTCGGATCATTTGCTTAGATTGCCGTTGGCTCGAGCTCACCGGTCGGGCCGCCTCCTCGGTAGGGCGTGGTCGTTGCCGCGCAGGCGAACCGCAGATCCGTTAGGTCGCCCCTGAGAGAGATATTGTGACTGAAGCACTTGGAGCCCTCGGCTGGGACAGCGATTGGGCCGCGACCTTTGAGGGACTGGCGCCACCGGATGCGCGCCCGGCCCGCGTCACGGCGCAGCACCGTGACCGATGGACGCTCCAGTCGGATCTGGGTACGCAGCTTGGTCGGCTCGTCAGTCCGGACGCCGCGTTCTTGCGGCCGGTCACTGGCGATTGGGTTGGGTGGTCACCGGGGCCGCATGAGTCGGACCCGTGCACGATCCGCTGTGTTCTGCCCCGTCGATCGGCCGTGCGCCGCGGTTCAGCCGGCGAGTCGCAGTCCGAGCAGGTACTGGCCGCCAACGTGGACCGACTGTGGATTGTCCAGGCACTTGATCGCCCTCCGAACCTCCGGAGCCTGGAGCGGTACCTCGCCGTGGCGTGGGAAAGCGGAGCCTCACCGGAGATTGTGCTGTCGAAGTCAGATCTCAAAGGGGATCTCGACGCTTCCGTCGAGGCGGTGACCGCGATCGCTTTCGGGATCCCAGTTTGGGTAGTGAGCGTTGGCGACCCCGCTGCGATCGACACGCTTCAAGACAGCTTGACCCGTGGGCGAACAGTGGCCCTGCTGGGGCCGTCGGGCGCCGGAAAGTCGACGCTCATCAACCAGCTCGCCCATTCTGAGGTTGCGCGGACAGGCGAAGTGAGGGCTGGTGATGGGAAGGGAAGGCACACGACAACGCACCGTGAACTCTTCCCGATCCAGAACGGAGCGCTTCTTCTGGACACTCCGGGGATGCGCGAGCTGAGGGTACTTGATCTACAGGAAGGGTTAGGTCATGCGTTTCCTGAGATCGAGGAACTGGCGGGCGACTGCCGGTTCCGAGATTGCTCCCACTCCTCCGAACCCGGGTGCGCGGTTCTTCTTGCGGCGACTGAGGGCCGGCTCGCAGCTGACCGACTGGCCAGCTACAGGAAACTGGAGGCCGAGGCAGCCTACGAGCGACGGAAAGCCGATCCGCAGGCTCGGGCTGAGCGTGTGGCCGAGCATAAGACTGCGATGCGGACGATGAAGTACCATCACAAGTATCAGAGTCCGGAGTGACAGTGGGGCAACCAGCGTCAATTGCGACCCGCTCCCTGAAAAGCGCCTGGAGCAGACGCGGTGAACATGATGGACAATTGAATTTGGTCAGCGCACAGCTCAGGCGCCTAGCGTTATGCTGAACCCAGAGAAGCAAGTCGGCACGGGAGGACACATGGAGTCACTATCAAGCGACCGGCGGTGCTCAGCTCCCCGACTTTGTCTCGGGGCGCTGAGGGGTCCGCCATGACAGAAGAGGGCCTCTAGGACCAACCATCCTGGCGTTCGTCTCAACTCTGGTGATCATGTACGGCGTACCCTTGCCCGTCTACGCTCTCATGTCGGGCATCGGGTTGGTCGAGATGCCGGACGAGGGTACGCCGGGACAGTTCATGATCAGCGTTCTCGTCGTGAAGTCGGGCGTTGCTCTCGGCTTTGTATTGCTGCTCCGGTTCGCTTCTGGTGTGTTCGCTGCGCGATGGCCGCTGTACGGTGCTATCTGGTGGTTGATGTTCGCCATTGTTGAAGATCGGCCAGGCGATCGGGCCAGACTACTCAATTGGAGATGCCCTTGGGGGTGTCATTGCGGAAGCAGTCTATTTCCCGCTATCGAGTTGGGCGACGGCGAGACTCCTCGGCTATGGGATAGATGCTGCTTGACACTCTTAATCGATCTTCTCACGGTCACATACGTCGGCTGGTGAACTCTCGGTCGTTGTCGCGGCCGAAGACCCCTCAGGCGCTTCGTGCGCGTGAGCCTGGATGAGTCTGAGCGCCTGGAGGGCTCAGAAGACACTGCCTTTGACCTTGCCAGCAACGGCCACGACATGCAGCTCGGCAACGACTCCGGGACCTCGGGCGATCCGGTCTGGGTGACGCCGGGGATGCCATAGCAGCTCACCCTGTCCTCAACTGGAGATAGTCCTATGAAACCGGCAACTATGATTGGTGTCTTCTTCCTCGCGCTGATCGCCTTCGGGCATCTGCTGCGCCTGCTGCTCGGCTGGAGCGCCGTCCTCAACGACGTGGTCATTCCGATGTGGCCAAGCGCTTTCGTCCTTGTGGTGTTCGGCGCGTTGTCAGTGATGATCTGGCGGGAAGCAAGAGCACCGTAGCAGCTCCCTGATCCTCGCCTCCTGGTCGTCCATACCGGGAGGGTACGGGCGCGGCTCGACGGGCTATAGAAAGGGGGCGGCGACGGACCGTCTACTGCGGCAAGCGCACCTCGAACTCGATGGCGGCCAGCTGCCCGGGCGACTTGCCGATGCTCCCTCGAGGAACCGCAGCCAGCGCCGGTTCTCGTGGATATTGGCGAACTGGACGTGGACTGCGATGAGAGACGGGCCCGCGTCGTTGTACCGCACGGCCTTGTCAAGCCACTCGAAGGCGAGATCGGTCTCGCCGCGGAACGCGTATACGTACGCGATGTTGTAAGCCCAGCCCTGTTCTCGTGGCCCGACCAATTCGGCGAGCGCGGCGTCGGAATCGGTCACTCGGCCCAGCGCGTGATTCGTGGTCTGCGGGGGCTCAGCCGAGCCGGGCCCCGGCGCTCCATAACCGGTTGAACCCAACCCGCACGTCCTCGATCATCTCTCCGGCCACGTCGACCGGTACCCGGATCAGGGTGGGTGACCGACCGTTGCCATCTTTCGTGCTCGGGTCCAAGAAGACGATCTCGGTCGTCGTCAACAAGTACCTGTCGCGAATCTCCCGACCCCCGTACCGCCGGAACAAGAAGCGGGGTAACTCTCGGGTAAACTCACGAATGCGTGGGACTACATCCGCGTCGACATCGTCCGTCAGAACCCGGATCATGTCACAGCGGCGGAGGAGTCGCAGGCGATCTAGAGAGACCGCAGCGAGTGATGGGTCGCACACTTCCACGTCCCCAACCATGCTTCGCAACACATCTTCCAGCTCGTTCGGGTTTCCTGGGTGCCTGTCATATAGTGGGTCGGGGTCCCCGGGCTCATCTGTCTCCGCAACCGGCTGCTTCGGCACGGCACGTACCATGTCCACGGTTCGCCCGGAGTCCTCCTCGCCGGGCAATCGTCCCCAGCCGTCGCAAACGGAGCACAGCTGCCCTTTGTGGAACGGATCACGCCCCTTTCCGATGCAAACGGGACACATCGGGTTGTTCAACCGGGTGTCAGGCAAGTCTCCCTGGCCTGCGCATCTCCGACAGGTTCGTCTGCCCGGGAACTCACCGGTACCCAAGCAAGGAAGGCATAGCATCGGTCCGTCTCCAGCTTGGAAGGACAACGGGAGAGTCGAGGCGCCTCGGTCCTTCACTCTTCCAAGGTCGTGGGAACGCAACGTCCATGCCGGGATACACTTTCCGGCGCCCCTGAGGGGTGTCAAGCTGGGACTTTGGGAAGTGTATGTCGGTGATGATTGGTCGGTTATCAGGAATCGAACATCCTCCGCATCCTTGCGTTTGGTGGGCCTCGGATGCGGATCCGGCGCACCGCTCAGTAGTGGAGATCGGATCCAGAAACGGTAAGGTTTGCCCGGCCTCCGGAGTGAATTCCCTTTCGAGCGAGTCGCGCCGCAGAGTCAGCTCCAGCACTTCGCACTGCACGGAAGTAAAGGAGCGTTACGTACATCAAGGCGAGAGCACCGCGCCAGGTCCCAATGCGCAGCGTGCAGAAATGGGGTAGAGTTTAGGGTAACTTCGTGCTACTTCCTGTCGTCTTCCCCCACATCGGATACGACAGAGGATGCCCGAAACACCTCCTGAATACTACATTTCGTCGTATGCGAGCCCGTCGGCGATCAGACTACGGATCAGGCTGCCTGACACGCGCCGGAGCTGACGCGGTTACACAAGTGAGCACGCCAGCTGGATCAACGCAGTCCGAGCGCTGACCGTAGACGGATAGAAGTGTGAGAGATCCACAGGTGATCCGGCCTGGGTCACGCCGAGGATACCGTAGCGGCTCGCCCTTTCCTCAACTGGAGATGGTCCGATGAAACCGGCAACAATGATTGGCGTCTTCTTCCTCGCACTGATCGCATTCGGTCATCTGCTACGCCTGCTGCTCGGGTGGGGCCTCGTGATCGGCGACAGGGTCATTCCGATGTGGCCGAGTGTACTGGTCATCATCGTGTTCGGCGCGCTGTCGGTGATGATCTGCCGGGAAGCAAAAGCACCGTAGCCGCTCCCTGATCCTCGCCTCCTGGTCGTCCATGCCGGGAGGGTACGGGCAGGGGAGCGACGGGCCGTCAGGAGAAGCGCCCGGGTTGCGCCGGGCGAGGGTAGCGACGGGCATCAACATGGCGTCAATCATTGGGGCGGCACCTCCTGTACTGGTGTCCTATCTTGTGTGTTCCACACGACGGTCTTCGCCACTCGGGACCTGAACCGAGCGAGGGCACCGTGCTCGACCCCGGCAAGATCCTGGTAGACGGGACGATCCTGTCATTGGTCTTCGCTCTCGTCGTACTGGCCGCCGTCTGCTTCAACCCCCGGCTCGCTCGGCGCGGCTTGCCGGAAGACATCAAACGGGAGGTGCCCCCACTGACCAGGCGCGAAAGGCTGCGGGCGACCCCGTTCGCAATCCTGTTTTTCGCCGCCGTGGTCGGGATACCTCTGGTCTCAGCGCTGACGTTGAGCGGGCAGCAGGCAGGTGAGGTCCCTCTCCTCGTCCTCTGGGTCCACGTGTTCGGCGTCCTGTTCATCGCCAGCCTCTTCGATCTTGTCGTGCTCGATTGGCTTCTCTACTGCACCATCACTCCCAGGCGGCTTGTGATTCCGGGCACTGAAGGCATGGCTGGTTACAAAGACTATCGATACCACCTGCGAGCCCACGCGCGTGGAACCCTGCTGATGGTCGTCGTCGCGCTACTGCTGGCCGCTGTTGTCTCAAGAGTCGGATAGCTGTGAGAGCCTGTGAGTCCAGCCAGACGTAGCTGCTGGAGCGCCCATCTGAAGCTTCCTGACGCCTTCTAATGAACAACCACGGTTGGCCCAACAAGCTCATCTGCGGGTAAAGTCGTCACGGTGTCGCTGTCAGCGGCTCGAGCGAACTGACAGACATCACCGGCAGCGGGCGGGGTGGTCCCTTGACTTTGGCCCTCAATGTTGACGTTCTTGGCTGGACAGTCAGTCGCGACTGCGGGTGGACAACAGCCGCCCGGGCGGATGCCATCTGTTCACCGTTACCGGACGGAAGGGAGCTATGGACAAGAACCTGCTTGGTCTCCTGGTTTGGATCTTTTTCCTGGGCGGACTTTTTGGCATGGCGATGGGCTTCACCAAGTACTTCGGCGGCGGGACACCGGCAGAGTACGGGGTGATGGGAATCGGAGGAGGATTCTGGCTGCTTTCTTCAGCAATCGTGATCTTCATTCGAGACCGATTGTAACAGCTCGGATGCTGTCGCCGGACCACAGATCGCTCCAGCGCCTGGCAGCCCGCGGCCCAGCGGTACGCCGGGAGCTTCGCTACCCACGCATACCGTTTGCCCGACGCCGGAGTGCCTGATCCACCGCGGGTTGTTTGTGTAGAGTTATACTCGACAAGCGAGCCTTCCCAGCGCCCGGTACGCGCCGGGCGCCTTGCTCTGCTCGCTCTGCGGCGGGCGGCGTTCTATACTGCTCGCAGTTGCTGGCGAGCCCACTTCCTGAGGCTCTCTCGCCCTGTCCAGGAGGTACATCGCATGAGGATGCGAGCCGTTGCACCGGTGATGTTCGGCGTCCTGTTCGCGTGGACGACTTCCCTCCCAGCTCAGACGCCCGAGCCCCTGACGGATCTGATTGCCGAGTGGGAGGCAGCATTCAACGCGGGAAACGCGGAAACGGTAGCCGCGCTCTACACGGAGGATGCGATCCGAGTGCCACCGGAAGCGCCGCTGATCCACGGACACTCGGAGATCGTGGCCAGGATGGAGGAGTTCGCGGGCTGGAAGATCAAGCTTACCGCGACCGGCGGCATGTTGGACACGGAGATCGGAACGACGTGGGGACAATACGAACTCTTGGGCACGGTTGAGGGTGAGGATGTGTCGATCAAAGGGCGGTGGATGAACGCAGTGAAGAACACCGACGCGGGCTGGAGAATCTACCGGGACACCTGGCATCTCTCGGAGTCTTCGAGCGAGTAGGCTTGTTCCGGACGGAAAGGAACACCGTCCGGGGCGGTTCCCTACCTGGCGGCCTTGCTGCCCACCAGCGGCCGGTAGCTCGCAACCAGCGGGACGCCGGGAGCTTCGCACTGATGGCGTGCACGTTTCTGCTCAGCCGCTATCTCGGACCTCCCCGACCGCCGCAAACTGACCGCTAAGAGAGGCGGAAGTGTATCATGGGCAAAGTACCGGAACCTGTCGCCGACTTCCTCAGCGGCAAGCGAATAGCCGTCGCGGGTGTATCGCGGCAAGCCGGACAGGCAGCCAACGCTGTTTACCGGAAGCTGCATGACGCTGGCTACGAAGTGTTCCCGGTCAATCCGAAAGCCTCTGAAGTCGAGGGCGCAAAGGCTTACCCCAGCCTCGACTCCATCCCCGGGTCGATCGACGGCGTGGTCGTGGCAACACACCCCGCGACTTCGATCGAGCTCGTGCGGCAATGCGCCGAGCACGGCATCACGCGGGTCTGGCTTCATCGTTCATTCGGTCCGGGGAGTGTGTCCGACGAAGCGGTTCGCGAGTGTGAGGCTCGCGACATCCAGTGCATCGTCGGAGGCTGCCCGTTGATGTACTGCAAGCCGGTTGACATCGGACACCGCTGCATGAGGTGGTGGCTCCGACGGCAAGGTCGCGTTCCAGGTTGAGCGTACTCCAGGTCACACCTGGAGCTGCGGCAGGGTACAGCGCGCCGGGCGCCCGGGCCCGCCAGCCTCCCCTGATCCGGTGCCTGGCTGCGGAAAGGTGTCTCAGCTCTTGCGGGCCGTCTTCGCGAAGAAGCCCGTGAACACTCGCACGGTCCTGTCGCTGCTGCACTCAGGGCACGGGGGTGACGTGTCTCGCACGTCGTGCTCCGAGATGTTCTCGGCGACGCTGAATTCGTGCTGGCAGTCCTCGCATCGATAGTCATAAGTGGCCATGCGATCACTCCCGAGACTGGTGGCACAAGCAGTTTCCTATCCACTTCAATCTAGCATCACCGTCGCCGTGCTGCCCGTCCCTCAGGTCCTTTCACCGGCGATCTGCTTGTCTCCGTCCCGGTGCTGTTGCGATCGGGCGGCCGATGAGGGATCCTGACTTGATTCCTAGCGAGGCACCCTTTCGTATCCGACCGGGACGACGAGCCTGATGTCGCTGGAAGGCGTTATCCAATTCGACGTCGAGCACGAGCACCGTGCGTTGGAGACCCACCGCTATGCCGACCTCGCGTGCGAGCTTGTGGCGTGGCGCGAGATCATGGCACTGACGGGACTGGTGGGGCAGGAGCCGGGTCGATACGAGGGGGCCGGCTACGGAAACGTCAGCGCCCGCGTCGGCCCGCGCGGAGCCTCGATCGGCAGGCGTGCATTCCTCATCACGGGTACCCAGACATCCGGACACCGCTGCATCGACCTGGGCGACTTCGCAGTGGTGGAGGGATATGACTGTCGTGCCAATCACGTCCGGAGCCACGGGCTCGTCATGCCGTCCTCGGAGTCGATGACGCACGCCGCCGCATACGACGCGAGCCCGCTGGTCCGCTGCGTCCTTCACGCTCATAGTCCGGTGCTGTGGCGGTCCCGTAGCCAGCTGCGGCTTCCGGAGACGGACTCCGCCGTTCCGTATGGCACACCAGACATGGCCCTGGAGGTAAGCCGCCTGTACCGGGAAACGGTGCTTCCGGAGCGCCAGATCCTGGCGATGGGCGGACACGAAGACGGAATACTGGTCCTGGGTCGCAGCCCCGAAGATGCGGGAGCAGTGCTGCTGCGTTGGCTCGCGCGGGCCTACGGCGCGGTGTGTGGCGAGGGCGACGGAGGACTCTGCCGGGCCTGACCCGCGGACAGGGGACGAGACCGCTTGAAGCGCATTCTCTTGGTGATCGACGGACTGGGTGGGGGCGGGGCCGAGAAGACCATGCTTGCCCTCGCCGGCGAGATGGCCCGCCGTGGACACGACGTGACGGTCGCCAACCTGCGAGATGCGAGGGCGTATCCCATCCCGGAGGGTGTGTGCTTGCTCCCATGCTTCGATACGGCCCCGCGAAGGCTGCGAAAGTACGGAGAAGTCAGGCGCCGCGCCGCGATTCTGGACGCCGCGGTGACCCGCCTGGATCCGTGGGACCTGGTCGTCTCGACCCTCCAGGTATCGGACCGCATCGTGCGGGCGAGCTGTCTGGCAGACCAAGCCTGGTACCGGATTCCCAATGCCCTGTCCGTCCAGAAGCTGGAGGGGGTGGGCCGCGCAAAGAGACTCCGTCGCCGCGCCCGGCTCCAGGCCACGTATCGGGGCCGCAAGCTCGTGGCCATCTCCGCCGGCGTGGGGCGTGATCTGACGGCCCGCCTCGAGGTCGAGCCGGTCCGCCTCGAGATCATCCACAACCCGTTCGACATCGAAGGGATCCGGCGGCTCGCGGCCGAGCCATGTCCACTCGACGGAAACGAATACCTGGTGAGCGTCGGGCGATTCTCTCCCCAGAAGCGGCTGGACCGGCTGCTCGGCGCGTTCGGGCGATGCGGCTTCGATGGCCGCCTGGTTCTGCTCGGCGAGGGAACGGCCGCGCAAGCGGCTTCGCTCCGCCACCGCATCAGCGCCTGCGGCCTGGAGCGCCGCGTGGATCTCGTGGGTTTCCGCGATAACCCGTACCCGTACATTCGCGGCGCCCGGGCCCTGGTCCTGGCCTCCGATTACGAAGGATTCGGAAGGGTGCTGGTCGAGGCATTGATCTGCGGCACAGCGCCGGTGAGCACGCGCTGCCCGCATGGCCCGGAGGAAATCCTCACGGACGAGCTGGCGACGGGACTGGCAGATCTGGACGAAACGAGCCTCGCCGAGGCCATCGAGCGGGTGCTACGTGCGCCGCCGACGATCAAGGATGAGCACTTCCGGGGGTATGCCGTGGAGACGATCGCCGATCGCTATCTGGCCCTCGCCGGGTAGCGTGACTGCGGGTCCCGAATGCTTCGCTCGGGCTCAGGTGAGCTCGTCGGCCATATCCGCATGTGCCCATTCGATGAGCACGTCCACATCGGCTCCGTCTGCCTCCAGCGCCCCCCGCGCCCGCTCGGCCAGCATGCCGAGCACCTGCGACAGGACCTCCGCCGCCTGCGCCATGTCCTCGGCGGTGGCCGCGTCGAGATGCAGGTGACGCCAGTTCCCGGCGACGACGACTACCTCGGCCAACGCCACCCGCAGGGCCTGTCGCGCCGCAGCATCAGGGCTCATTCGATCCGGCTGTGTCCCGCTGTCCATGATACCGGACCCTACGCACGGCGGAGGCGCCGGGTTGCGGCGTCCACTCGGGTTCGGCGTCGCCGGACTCAGGCTCCGCTCGCCGCTTCCCGCATGAGGGCACGGGCGATCACCAGTCGCTGGATCTGATTCGTGCCCTCGTAGATCTGCGTGATCTTGGCATCTCGCATGTACTTCTCGATCGGGTAGTCCTTGCAGTACCCGTATCCGCCGAACAGCTGCACGCAGTCCGTCGTGACCTTCATGGCGACGTCGGTGGCCAGCAGCTTACACATGGCGGACATGCGCGTGATGTTCTTCACGCCGAGATCGATGGTGCGAGCGGCCGCGTGCACGAGCTGCCGGGCTCCCTCGATCTGCGTGGCCAGGTCAGCCAGCATCCACTGGATGCCCTGGAACGAGCTGATCGACTGCCCGAACTGCTTCCGATTGTGCGTATACTCGAGTGCGAGATCGAGGGCGCCCTGTGCCAGGCCGACGGCCTGTGCCGCCACACCCGGCCGGGCGCGATCGAGCGTGATCATGGCGTGCTTGAAGCCGCGTCCCTCGCTACCGCCCAGCAGGTTCGTGGCCGGTATGCGGCAGTTCTCCAGGTGGATCTCCACCACCGGAACGCACCGGATTCCCATCTTGTCCTCGTGCCTGCCCACTCGGTATCCGGGAGTCCCCTCCTCGACCACGAAAGCCGAGACGCCGCGTGCCCCCCGATTCGGCTCTGTAACGGCGAAGATCGTGTTGTAGCTGGCCACCGCACCGCCGGTGTTCCACTTCTTGTCGCCATTCAGGACGTACTCATCGCCATCCTTCTCGGCCCGCGCGGTCATCGAGCCCGCGTCGGAGCCGGCGTCCTTTTCCGACAGTCCGAAGGCGATCAGCTTCTCGCCAGCCGCGATCCCGGGCAGCCAGCGCTCCTTCTGCTCGTCCGTGCCGCCGACGAGGATCGGGAACGAGCCGAGCGCGTTTACGGCGAATCCGACTCCCATTCCCCCGCAGGCTCGCGAGAACTCCTCGACCACCATGCACAGGTCGAGCACGCCTCCACCCATGCCGCCGTATTCCTCGGGAATCCACACTCCTGACAGGCCGGCGTCACGGATCGCGTGCTGGACTTCCCAGGGATAGGTCTGTTCGACGTCGTGCTTCGCCGCCACCGGACGCATTACCGTCTCGGCCAGCTCACGCGCCCGGTTTCGCAGATCGACCTGTTGCCTGGTGTAGAGTTCCTCGATCATGGTCTCACTCTTGATTCAGTCGAGCGCGACGGGGCGAGCCACGAACCTGCCCGGCGATCACACCCGGATCCAGTCGTGTCGGGCCGGACGGCGGCCCTGGGAGTTCCCGTATGATAGCGGCAACCGTCCGCCGGCGCATTTCGCTGGGATCGGCTCCTACAGCACACCGAGAACGAGTCCACACCCGACCGCCAGCAGCAGTCCGCCGATGAGCTTGCGGAGGCCCGCCAGCGTCGTCTTGTGGAGATATCGCCAGCCGAGAAGGACTCCAGCCGCCGCGGAGACTACGGCCACGCCAACCACGCTCCACTGGCCCGGGCCCGCGACCATGCTCATGTGACCCGCGTACAGGGCGGCTCCGTACACGAGAAGGCGAGCCACGTCGACCATGAGAGCCAGGACGGCCTGCGTGCCGACGTACGCTTCCGGCTTCAGGTCCAGCTGACTGAGGAACGCGGCACGAAATGCTCCCTGGTGGCCGGACAGCCCCCCGAAGAAGCCCGACAGGATGCCTCCCACCGGAAGCCAGCGCTCCCCCGGACGTAGCCGCTCGAGTCTCGGAACCAGGTCGAGGAGAGCGAAACCGGCGATCATGCTGCCCATGAGCACTTTCAGAGGAGTGATCACGGCCGTGCGGTCCCCGATCTCCCACGTGGCGCGAACCGACCCTTCGGCAAGCCGCGACAGCATGAAAGCGCCGACGAAGGCGAACACGACCGCAGGCAGGCCGAAGCGAATGACGATACGAGGCTCGGCTCGCCGGAAGAACAGGGTCGACTTCAGCAGATTGTGGAACAGGTGGACGACGGCCGCCGCGGAAACGGCGACATCCACCGGGAACAGGATCACAAACAGGGCGACGAGCAACGATCCGAGGCCGAATCCCGAAAAAACGGTGACGACCGAAGCCCCGAACGAGACCAGTCCGACGAGCAGGTACGTCATCCGATCGGCTCAGGACCGGGGTGGCGCTCTGGACGCCCGCCCCGGATCCCTACCTCCGTCGCCGGCCGCGTGTGAGCGGTGATCGCGGCCTGGCCGGTTCGATCTGCTCCGTGATGGGGGCACTGACGTGGGCGTCCGGCGGGGCGGAACTGGGCTCGAACCCCGCCACGACCTCGCGCGGAATCGCCTCTCCCGTGAGCATCTCTACCTGACGCAAGGCCTGCCAGTCGTTGGGAGCCACCAGCGTGTACGCCTCGCCCGTGGCATCGCCGCGCGCCGTGCGGCCGACCCGGTGCACGTAGTCCCGCGGATCCTCCGGCACGTCGAAGTTGATCACATGCTCGATCCCGCGAATGTCCAGCCCCCGAGCGGCGACGTTCGTTGCGACCAGGATCCGGGTTCTGCTCTCACGGAACGCAGTCAGATTGCGCTCGCGCTCCCTTTGCGGCATGGCTCCGTGCATGCCCGCGACCGGCAGGCCGCGCTTATCCAGGAACGCCGTGAGGTAGGTGGCCGTGTCGCGCGTTCGGGTAAACACGAGAACTTGGCCCGATGTCCACTGCCCGAGGATGTGGAGAAGGACCTCGTGCTTCTTGGCCCAGTCCACCGGAAACACGACCTGGCGGATTCCTTCCGCCGCCGCCTCGAGGCCCACCTTGACCCGCACCGGATCGCGCATCATGTCGTGCGCCAGGCCGACCACGCCGTCAGGCATTGTGGCCGAGAACAGCATGGTCTGCCGGTCGGCTGGCGTCGCCGCCACGATCTCCTTCACGTCATCGATGAAGCCCATGTCGAGCATGCGGTCGGCTTCATCCAGGACCAGCACGTCGATGCCTGCGAGATCGACGGATCCGCGTCTCAGGTGATCGAGCAGCCGACCGGGTGTCGCGACGAGCACGTCGCAACCGAAGCGCAGCTCCTCGACCTCCGGACCCATTCTCGTTCCACCGTGCACGACGACCGTCTCGACCGACGACATCGCACCGTAGCGTCGCACCGCCTCGCCCACCTGCTGAGCGAGCTCGCGTGTCGGCGTGACCACCAAGCCGCGGGGGCCATCGTGCTCCGTGTCGTCTGCTAGCCGCTGGATCAACGGAAGCGTGAACGCCGCGGTCTTTCCGGTGCCGGTGTGGGCCGTTCCGAGAACGTCCCGACCCTCGAGCGCCGGCGGGATTCCGATCCTCTGAACCTCTGTGGGTCGGTTGTATCCGACGTGCAGCAGCGCGTCGACGAGCCGAGGGGCAAGTCCGAGCGCCGCGAACAAGCTCCCGGGAGCCTCGTGCGGATCGGCGGGCGATACCTCGTGACTGTCGATGGCCGGCGCTCCCGCTGGTGGTTTCGTCGGGGCGTCGCTGGCCCCGCACGGTGACGACAGACAGGAAGAAACGTCTGTCGAGGCAACGGGGCAAGATCCCTCCCACTCGGCCTCCCCTGCGGGATCGGGGTTGCGTCGAGACGGACGCGAGCTTTACCTAGCGCGGATCGCCTGCTCACGCGCAGGCCCGCTACCCCCCGGCACGAACAGGAGACGACGGGTCATGGCTCTGATCGAGTGCCGCAACCTGGAGAAGGCCTTCGAGTACCGCGGGGGCCAGACGTATGCTCTCAGGCAGATCACGTTCGACGTGCAATCAGGCGAGTTCGTGACGATCATGGGTCCTTCGGGGGCCGGGAAAAGCACGCTGCTGAACATTCTCGGCATGTTCGACGGACTGTTCGGCGGAGAATTCCGCTTTCTCGGCCAGCCCGTGCTTGACCTGAAACCGAAGCAACGCCTGTCCCTGGGACGCGATCACGTCGGCTTCGTATTCCAGCAGTTCCACCTTCTGGACGACCTGACGGTGGCCGAGAATCTGGACATTCCACTGTCCTACCGGAACGTGCCGCGTCGGGAGCGGCAGGCGCTGGTCGCGGACATGCTCGACCGCTTTCGAATCGTGGCCAAGAAGGAGCTGTACCCTAGCCAGCTGTCGGGCGGCCAGCAGCAGCAGGTGGCAGTGGCCCGCGCACTGATCGCAGAGCCGACGGTCATCTTCGCCGACGAGCCAACCGGGAGCCTGCACTCGTCGCAGGCGAAGGAGATCATGGAGCTGATGAGTCAGGTGAACGCACATGGAACCACGATCGTGCAGGTCACCCATGATGACGTGGTGGCCGGTTACAGCCATCGGGTCATCGAGCTGCGCGACGGCATGATCGTCGAGGATCGCTCGGCATGATCGAGCCCGCTGAGGTGGTGGGTAGGAGCGGTGTGAACTGAGCCGGGAGGAACGCTTCGGTGATATCCACGAACCGGTTCGCCGTTGTCAGGGCGGTCGCCGGTGCGGTGGGGCTCCTCGCCGCCTGGGCGGCCCTCGACAGCCTGATCACGGGGGTCCTCGGAGCCGGTGCGGCCGGAGGTCGGGCGTTCTTCCTGCACTGGGGTGTCCCCCTCGCTGTCGCGGCCGCGTTCCTGGGCTGGTACTCCGCGCGTGCCGGACGGGCCCACGTGAGGGTCGTGGCGCGCCACGGATGCCTCGGCGCGATCGTGCTCGGCGGGCTCGTGCTCGTGATCATGCTCGTGAGTCCACTGGTCGGGGGCGGGGACGCGCTCCGCGGAGCCGTCACCGCCGTGCTGTATGCCCCGTTGGCCGCCAGCGTCGGTCTCCTGATCGGCCTGGCTTGGGGGTGGTTGCGCTCGCCTCCTTCCTGATCGATGCGTGCCGACCGGGCTGGCAACGCGTCGACGGCCGGTCGCGCCCCGGGGCGCCCGCCGCTCGCTATATTGCCGCCTCGTACGGCCCACATGTCTTCAGGAGCTTCGATGAACCAGCCCATCCGTCGCATCGCGATCAACACTGGCGGAGGTGACGCGCCCGGCCTCAATGCCGTTATCCGGGCGGCGGTTCTGTCGGCGCTGCACCGAGGATGGGAGTGTCTCGGGATCCGGGACGGCTACAACGGCCTCCTGGCGCCCCACGACTACGCGGACGGTGGGGTGATTCCCCTCACCCGGGATTCGGTACGCGGCGTCACCCACCTCGGCGGCACGATCTTGGGCACCACGAACCGCGGGAGCCCGCTCGCGTATCCGACGCTTGACGATAACGGCGAGTGGTATGAGCGCGATCGCTCCGACGAGCTCGTGGCGGAGCTGGCGCGACAGGGCATCGACGGACTGATCGCCATCGGAGGCGACGGGTCGCTGGCGATCGCCAACGTGCTGTTCGAGAAGGGTGTAAGGGTTGTCGGCGTGCCGAAGACGATCGACAACGACCTCGACGAGACGGTCGTGACGTTCGGGTTCGACACGGCGGTAAGCTTCGCGGCCGAGGCGGTGGATCGACTGCACTCGACAGCGGAGGCGCACGACCGCGTGATGGTGGTCGAGGTGATGGGCCGCTACGCAGGCTGGATCGCCCTGCACGCCGGAGTGGCGGGAACGGCCGACGCGGTTCTGATCCCGGAGATACCGTACGACATCGAGTCGGTGGCCGCGAAGATACGCGAGCGCGATGCCCGCGGCCGCCACTTCGCTATCGTCGTCGTGGCGGAGGGAGCGTTTCCGGTCGGTGGCGAGCGGTCCGTCGTGGTCAAGCAGATCGGGCAACAGGAGCGCTTGGGCGGCATCGGAGAGCAGGTCGCGCATAGGCTGTCGGAGCTCACCGGAAAGGAGACGCGCACCGTGGTCCTGGGCCATCTTCTGCGCGGAGGGAGCCCAACGACCCGCGACCGCATCCTGGCCCTGCGCTTCGGGTCCGCCGCCGTACGCGCCCTCGCCGAGGGCTGTTGGGGATGCATGGTGGCCCTCGATCCGCCACGCGTGCGGTACGTTCCTCTTTCGAGCGCCATCCAGCGAATGAAGACGGTGCCTCTGGACAGCGACACGATGCTCACCGCCCGCGAGCTGGGCGTGTGCTTCGGGGACTAGGTGTGATTGATAAGAAGGTTGTTCACTGGGACACGACGAGAGAAGCTGGGTTGTGCCTAGCAACCAGCCACTTCGTCGGAGGTCCCAGTGAACGTACACAAGAATGCGAA
>JBDGXC010000028.1:0-57447 GCA_039584815.1 Gemmatimonadota bacterium | reverse complement strand
TACTGGACGGGGCGGATCTGAGAAATGCGGGGTTCGACATGTGGATGCAGCAGCCGGTCGGGCGTCTGATGCTGTGGGGGCACTACTCCATGGCATGGGCGTGGACCGAGCTGCTCGAGGGCCAGCGTACGAACCTCTTCTCGGGACGCCACTTCCTGCGGGCCGGAGCCGCGACGGACCTGCCGGGCGGGCTGCGCCTGGATGGAGATGTGTCCTACGGGGCCGGCCTCGAGTTCGGCGAGATCCCGCGGCCCGGCCCCGCTAACCTGTCGGCCGTCCAACCCCGGAACGCGACCGCCGGAGGAGCGATTGCGGCTTTCAGCTCGGTTCCGGGCCAGGCACCCGTCCCGGTGCCGTCCATATTGGTGACCGTGCCGAACGGATCGTATCTGCGGCTGAACTTCAGGGCGACCGCGAGTTTCGAGGCCCGTATCCTCGGGCACCGAAACACGTTTTCTCCGTACGTGAAGATCATCAACGCTCTGGACCGTCCGGACGCCCTGTTCTACCAGCTCGACCGGCCGGCCGACCCGGAGCCGGTAGGCTTCGGAGCCGTCCCCATACTTCCCGTGTTCGGCGTGGAGTGGCGGATGTAGCTCGTCGTCGTCCCGTCAGATCTTCAGAAGAAACGACACGTCCAGGTCCGTCGCGATCTCCTCGGCCTCGACACCGGGCCGGAACAGTCGCCCACCCCGCCGCCCTTGCACAACAGCCCGGTCATCCTGCACGCGCAGCATGGCGCCCTCGCGCAGCCCCAGTACCGGCTGATCGTTGAACTGGTGGAACTCTCGAATCCGGGTCTCCCGGGTCTCGCCCATGTGCGTAGAGTCCGGGTCTGGATCCAGGTAGTGCGGATTGATGTTGAACGGAATCAGTCCCAGTGCTTCGAAGCTCGGCGGCTGCACAATCGGCATGTCGTTCGTCGTTCCGATCGTGAGACCGGCCACGTTGGAGCCGGCGCTGGAGCCCATGTACGGCATGCCACGCCGGGCCCGCTCGCGCAGCGTGGTCAGGATTCCACGGCTGTACAGCTCGCGCAGGAGCACGTACGTGTTTCCTCCGCCGACGAATACGGCCTGGGCGTCTTGCACGGCTCCAACCGGGTCATCGGTCTCGTGCACGCCCTCGACGCCGAGTCCCATCTTCCGAAAGCGCTCGCGCGTCATCCCGGTATATGCCTCGTGCGAGATTCCACCGGGACGCGCGTACGGGACGAAGAGCACGGTGGAACGGCCTTCGAGGAAGGACTCCGCCTCGACCGTCGCGTATTCCAGAAAACCGCCGCCGTGCATGGTGGACGTGCTCAGAAGCAGGAGGTCGATCACCGTGTGGCTCCTTCCGTGGTCGGGCCGACGTGCGGTTCCGCCCCCGCGGAGGCGGGCTGGTCCTCAACGTACGGGCCGCCACCGCCGCTTGCGAGGTCCCGCGCCGTCCCTTCTGTTACGGCGCATGCAAGAGATGGCGGTGACCCCGCACGACGCTACCGAGCTCGCCGCGTCCTTCCTCCAGGCCGCGATCACGTTCGGTCTGGTGATGGTCTGCGCGTACCTGTATGCGAGGTACCGCAAGCCGTACTTCGCCTTGTGGGCGCTCGCCTGGTGCCTGTACTCCGTACGCCTCGGCATCATCATCGCATTCCTGGCCACCGAGGTGTGGGACCTCCTGTTCTGGCACCAGGTACTCACAGGCTGGACGGCTCTCGCCTTCCTGGCGTCGGCACTGATGTTCGCGCAGCGGTTCCGGTGGCGCCGGGAGTACTGGATTCTGGTGCTGTTCCCGCTCCTGTGGTCGTACATCGCCATCTACCGTCTCGACAATTTTCTCCTGGCGGCGGGACCCGCGGTCGTGTTCCTCAGTCTGGCCACGCTGTGGACCGGCGTCGTGCTGTGGCGACACCACCGCCAGATCGGCTCCCTCCCGGCTGCACTCATGGCGTGGGCGTTCTTCCTGTGGAGCCTTCACCACCTGGACTACCCGTTCCTGAGGGCGCGGGGCGCCTGGAACCCTTGGGGCTACTACCTGGACATCGTGTTCGAGCTGGCCATCGGAACGGCGATCCTGCTTCTCGTCGTCGAAGACCAGTATCGGGGCCTGTCCGTCCTCTCGGCGCTGTCGGGTGACCTGCAGAGCGGACGGCGCGAGGACGAGGTTCTGGGTGCGCTCCTGGCCAGACCCCTGACGCTCCCGGGCGTGCGCGGAAGCGCCATATACCTGGTCTCTGCCGGCTCGGTAGTCCGGGGCGCCGGCGTGTGTGCGGTGTGGGAGGGCTCGCGGCCTTCGGGTGCCGCCAGCGAGGCGGTCGGCAGGGTCGTGGAGACGGGTGAGCCCGAAGTCATGCGCGGGTGGTCGGAGGATCTGCCCGGCGAGACCCACCCGTACACGGCGGCGCTTCCGGTCTTCGCGGGCGACGAGGTGCGGGGAGCCCTTCTCGTCGTGGGCATCGCCCAGGACCTGTTGGCGGTGCTGGACACCCGCTTTCTGGTTGCCCTCGGGCACCAGGTGGGGGCCGCCCTGGCGAACGCCAGCCTGCTTCGACGGCTGGAGGCCCGAAGCGCAGATCTGGAGCGCCTCGCCGCCCGTATGGTGAAGCAGCACGAGGAAGAGCGAAGGCGCCTGTCGCGTGAGCTGCACGATGAGAGCGCGCAGGTCTTCGCCGCCGTGAAGCTGCAGCTTGGCTTGCTCCGCGAGTCCGCGTCGGCGGACCAGGAACCGGCTCTCGACATGGCCCTGGACCTCGTCGGCTCAGGAATTCGCAGCATCCGCAATGTAGCCCGGGATCTGAGACCGTCGCTGCTCGACGACCTCGGCCTGTTGCCGGCCCTGCAGGCGCTGGCGGACGACTTCGAGGCCAAGATCGGGATCGCGACGACCCTCACGGCCCCGGTGGCTTTGCCGACCCTGTCGCCCGAGGCCGAGCTGGCGCTCTTCCGTACTATGCAGGAAGGCCTGTCCAACGTGGCCCGGCACGCCGGCGCTAGGACTGTCGTGGTGGAGCTGGACCGGCGGGACGGAGAGCTCGCGCTCACAGTGAGGGATGACGGCTTCGGACTCGGTTCCGAGAGGTCCGCGGACGATAGAGGCGAGCCGTACGTCTCCCGCACCGGGGTGCTGGGAATGCGGGAACGGGTGGCGCCGCTGGGCGGGAGCGTGGAGCTAGCGGAGCCGGAAGAGGGAGGCGTCGAGCTGGTGATCCGGCTGCCGACGGCCGATGTCGAACCGGCCGGCCCGGAGACCGGACCCGACGTCCCGGGAGGGCAGGCATGAGCGACCGAATTCGGATTCTGCTGGCGGACGATCACGCGCTGGTGCGGGAGGGTATCCGACGCGTGCTGGAGGAAGAGGAAGACTTCGAGGTGGTCGCGGAAGCGAGTGACGGCGAGGAGGCCCTGGCGCTGGCGGCCGAGCACCAGCCGGACGTCGCCGTGGTGGACATCTCGATGCCGGGCGCGTCCGGATTCGAGGTGACCGCACGCCTCGTGGCGGACGTGCCGGCGACCGGCGTGCTGGTGCTGAGCATGCACGACGAAGCGGAGTACGTCACGCGTGCCGTGCGGGCGGGGGCGAAAGGGTACCTGCTCAAGGACGAAGCCGGCCCGGCGCTCCTGCGTGACGCAGTGCGAGCCGTGCACGCCGGCGACACGTTCTTCACGTCGACCGTGGCGGCGCGTCTCGCGGCAGGTCTGAGAGACGACGACCGCGAGGGCGATCCGGGTCCCGGCCTGGCCGTGCTCACGCTACGGGAGGTGGACGTGCTCAAGGGCATCGCCGAGGGATCCAGCAACAAGCAGATCGCGGCCGGCCTCGGCATCAGTCGGCGTACGGTGGAGAGCCACCGGGAGAGTCTCATGCGCAAGCTGGGGATTCGAACGGTGGCCGGCCTCACCCGATTCGCGCTCGACTCCGGGCTGCTCGACAGCGGCACTCCCTACTAGTCCGGGCCGTCGTTTCTTCGGGTCACTCTGTCGCATTCCGTACTATTTCGGACCATTCTTCCGTAAGATTGCGAATTTTCGTCCCATCGAACTCGTCGTATTCTCCGGGTACGCTCTCCTTTAGACGCCGGCGGGGGGTCGCCAGGACCTCCCACCGGCAATTCAGCCCCCCCCAAAGGGCGTACAGGAGGTTACCGTGTTTATCATACCCCCCGCTGGACGGGCGGACGGTGTCCGCGGCGCCAGCTGTCTCGCTCTTCTGCTCGCCGTCCTTCTCCTCGCTCCCGACTCGATTCTCGCACAGGAAACTCCCGCGGTCGCGCCGGACGACGCAGCCGCCGATACCGTGAAGCCGGTCGTCCTGCAGCCCATCGCGATCACAGCCACGCGCAGTCCGAAGGAGCTGTTCGTCACCGCCGCGCCGGTTTCGGTGCTCGACACGGTGGCCCTTCGCACCAGCTCGCCCAATACGGCGTCCGACATCCTCAAGTCACTTCCGGGGCTCGACGTCAACGGCGTGGGGACGAACCAGACACGGCCCACAATCCGTGGCCAGCGCGGCCAGCGGATCCTGCTTCTGTCGGACGGGCTCCGTCTCAACAACGCGCGCCGCCAGCAGGACTTCGGTGAGCTCCCGGCGATCGTGGATGTCAATGACGTGGCGCAGATCGAGGTCGTGCGCGGTCCGGCCTCAGTTCTGTACGGCACGGATGCGATCGGCGGCGTGATCAACCTGCGGACCGCGGACGTGCCGGGCCTGGAGGCCGGCGACACCTACGGAGGCCGCGTCACGTTCCTGTACCGGGACGAAGGCGAGCAGGTGCGGCCGACGGTGGACCTGCACGGCCGTATCGGTCGTCTCGGCTTCCGGGGCAGCGCATCGTATCGGAACGCCACCAACTACTTCGCTCCGTCAGGCAGCTTCGGCGACATCTCGCTGGACAGCAGGGTCGAAGTCAACGACACCGGTGTCGAGGACCAGAACTACAGCCTGCTCCTCGATTACAGCCTGAGCGCCCGGCACAACGTGTTCGTCAAGGGCGAGTACTACGCGGCCGCCGACGCCGGATTCGGCTACGTGTCCAACGATGACCTGGGCACACCCGACGCCGTGTCGATCGTCATCCAGTACCCGAACCAGGATGTGGGCAAGTTCACGGCCGGGTACCGGGGACAGGAGCTCGGCTGGGGCTTCGCCGATCGGATCGACGTGACCGGCTTCTTCATGAACAACGAGCGGGAGCTGTCTCAGGACATCGGCATCCCCGACCTGTTCGGTCCCGGTTCGGGCGTCGACCTGAGCATCCAGTCCGACAACTTCACCGACATCGGAAGCCTGGGCTTCCGGGCCGAAGCGGCCAAGCTGCTCGGAGGAAGGCACCTGCTGACCTACGGCCTGGACTACTACCACGACGATTCGAAGAACACGGACCTCACGGTCTCGCAGATCTTCGGCGCAGGACCGATTCCGGCTGAGACGGACGACACGCCCAACGTTCCGAACGCCACCTACGACCGGTTCGGTGCCTTCGCCCAGGCCGACTTGCAGCTGCACCGCAAGGTCTCCCTGATTGTCGGCGCGCGGTGGCAGGGCGTGCGGTCCGAGACACAGGAGACACCGAACCTCGACAATCCACTGGTCGTGGGCATCACCAACGACGACCAGACCGTCGTGGCGTCCGCCAACGCCCTGTGGGAGGTGCTGCCATCCCTCAACCTGGTGGGGACGGTCGGCCGGGGCTTCCGCGCCCCGAACATCATCGAGCTGTACTTCAACGGCCCGACGCCCGAAGGGTCCGGCTATTTGATACCGGCCACGGACCTGAAGTCGGAGACGAGCATCAACGTGGATCTCGGCGTGAAGTATGCCCGCCGCAACGTCTCCTTCGAGGCCTTCGTGTTTCGCAACGAGATCTCCGACGGAATCCGGATCACGCCCGTGCAGGACTCTGTGATCAGCGGCCTGGACGTATTCCAGAACTCCAACGTCCAGGAGATCGTCTATCGGGGCTTCGAGCTCGGCGGAGAGTGGATGCCGATCCTGGGGCTCTCCGTGGGAGCCGCCTTCAGCTTCCTGGACGCCGACAACGTGTTCGATGAGAACGATCCGATTGCCGACAGCTACCGTACGAAGCTCACGGCCGGCCTGACGTACCGGGAACCTGGCGGGAAGCTGTGGGCCACGTACGATCTGCGCCTGCTGGGCAGCCAGACGATCTGCGAGGAGAACCAGACGGAGTGCAGGGCGCAGATCGCGCAGCCGGCCGTAGGCTTCACGCTGCCCTCGTTCAACGTGCACAACCTGCGGGGCGGAATCCGAATCGCGAAGATCGGCCGAACTTCGCACTACGTCACTGCCAGTCTGGAGAACTTCACCGACGAGCTGTATGCCGAGTTCTCGAACGCCACCTTCTTCCGGCCCCAGCCGCGGCGGACCTTCCTGATCGGATGGACCTCGACGTTCTGAGCCTCTGACGCCGGCCGTCGACCGGGGGGGCGGGATCCGCATGGCGCGGGACCCGCCTCCCGGATCGCCAGGTCGCGCCGGCGCCGCCAAATGATGTGCGAGAAGCCAGGAGAATCATATGCGCAGTTTCGTCCACTTCATTCCGATCGCCACGAGCGTGTTCTCCCTGTGGTTCGGCAGCGTGCTGATGCGCCGGTACCGGGAACGGGGTGGCATGCATCACCTGTGGTGGGGCATCGGTGCCTTCGCCTTCGCAGCCGGGACGATCACCGAAGCCCTCACCACGCTCATCGGCTGGCAGGAACCCGTGTTTAGAGCCTGGTACATCTCAGGGGCACTTCTGGGCGGTTTCCCGCTCGCGCAGGGAACCGTGTATCTCCTGATGGACCGGGCAAAGGCGAACCGGCTCACCGTCATCGTGCTCACGGTCGCGGCGGTGGCGGCCACGTTCGTTCTCCTTACTCCCATCGACACCACGGTGGTGGAGACGCACCGTCTCTCAGGCCGCGTCATGGAGTGGAGCTGGGTGCGGGCGTTCAGTCCCTTCATCAACCTGTACGCGGTCACGTTCCTGGTCGGCGGGGCCGTGTACTCGGCCCTCAAGTACCGGAAGGTGCAGGGCATGTCGCACCGTGTGATCGGGAACTGGCTCATCGCGCTGGGGGCCCTGCTGCCGGGAATCGGAGGCTCGGCCACCCGTTTCGGCCAGGTGGAGGTTCTGTACGTGACCGAGCTGATCGGCATCCTGCTCATCTATGCCGGCTACCGCTTCAACGTAGGACCCGCCCGCCGCGCAGCCGGAGCGCCCCAGGAAGCCCCGGCCTGAGCCCGTCCGGGCCCGCCCGCGAGGTTTGACGGCCGGGGCCGTCTCCGGATAGCATAGCCGCACGCTTCGACGCGGGTCCGGTCCTCCGGGCGCGCGGCTCGAACCCAGCCGATGCGGAGAACGGCGATGCGCCGGTGAGCGCCCCACTCGGAACCGAGGCCCATCCGCTGAGGGTCGCCGTGATCGGTGCCGGCCCGGCCGGCTTCTTCACCACGGAGGCGCTCCTCAGGTCACCGGACGTGACCTGCACCGTGGACCTGTTCGATCGACTGCCCACGCCGTACGGCCTCGTTCGGGACGGCGTCGCCCCCGACCACCAGTCGATCAAGAAGGTGACGGGCAAATTCGAAGAAATCGCCGCGGATCCGCGCGTCCGGTTCTTCGGCAACGTGTCGCTGGAGACCGACGTGTCGTGTGACGACGTGCGGCGCCACTATCACCAGGTCGTCTACGCCGTGGGAGCCCGGTCGGACCGTCACCTCGGAATCCCTGGAGAGGATCTGCCGGGAAGCCATCCGGCGACGGATTTCGTGGCGTGGTACAACGGCCACCCCGACTTCGCGGACCACCCGTTCGATCTGGACCACGTGTGCGCGGTCGTGATCGGAAACGGCAACGTCGCGGTCGATGTGGCGCGCATTCTGGTGACCGACCCGGACGAGCTGGCGACCACCGACATCGCGGATCACGCTCTCGAGGTCCTGCGCGGCAGCGGCATCCGCGAGGTCATGATGCTGGGACGCCGCGGACCCGCCCAGGCAAAGTTCACCAGCGTCGAGCTCAAGGAGCTCGGGCGACTAGCCGGCGTGCACGTGGCGATCGATCCGGCGGACCTCGTGCTCGACGAGGCAAGCCGGACCTTCGCGGAGAACGACCGCCTGGCACGACGCAACGTGGAGATCCTGCGCGGGCTGGTGGATCGGTCGGATGAGGGCCTCTCGCGCCGCCTGCGGCTGCGGTTCCTGTCGTCTCCCGTCGAGCTTCTCCCCGGGAACGGACGGGTTGCCGGGGTACGGATCGAGCGAAACCGTCTCGTACCGGGGGAGAACGGGGTCCTTCGAAGCGAGGGAACGGGAGCGTATGAGGTCGTGGAGGCCGGCCTCGTGCTCCGTTCGGTCGGCTACCGCGGAGTCCCGCTTCGGGGCGTGCCGTTCGATCCGGATCGTGCCGTGATCCCCAACGCGGGCGGGCGGGTGACCCGGGAGCCGGGCGGCGCCGTCGTGCGGGGCGAGTATGTCGCGGGCTGGATCAAACGGGGTCCGACCGGGATCATCGGCACCAACAAACCCGACGCCGCGGAGACCGTGGAGGCGATGCTGGCCGACGTGGCTGCGGGAATGACGCTGTCGCCGGCGCTCCCCCAGCGTGAGGCGGTCGACGCCCTGCTGATCGATCGCGGCCTGCGATTCGTGACGTTCGAGGACTGGAGCAGACTGGACGAGGCGGAACGGGCCGAGGGAGAACGGCGCGGAAGACCGCGCGTGAAGATCGTGCGGGTAGAAGACATGCTGCGCATCATCGATCGATAGCGAGGAGAGAGAGCGGAATGGGAGATCTGACGGGAAAGCGCGCGGTAGTGTGCGGAAGCACACAGGGAATCGGTCGCGCCTGTGCCGAGGAGCTGGCCGGACGGGGCGCGGAGATCGTGCTCGTAGCCCGCGACGAGGAAGCTCTGCGGGCCGTGGCCGCCGATCTGGCTGCTCCTCACGGTGAGGAGCACTCGTGGGTGCGAGCCGACTTCGGGGACATCGACGAAGTGCGCCGCAACGTCGCGTTCCATGTCCGTCGTACCGGTTCAGCGCAGATCCTGGTCAACAACACGGGTGGTCCGCCGGCCGGTCCCCTCGTCGAGGCCGCGCCGCGGGATTTCGCGGCCGCGATCGAGTCGCACGTCGGTTGCGGCCACGCCCTCGTGCAGGAGCTGCTCCCCGGCATGCGCGAGTCCGGCTACGGCCGGATCATCAACATCGTCAGCACGTCCGTAATCGCCCCGATTCCGGGCCTCGGGGTCTCGAACACGACGCGAGCCGCCGTGGCGAACTGGGCCCGCACCCTGGCGCACGAGCTGGGTCCATCGGGGATCACGGTCAATAACGTCCTGCCGGGATACACGGCAACGGCGCGCCTCGAGGAACTGGCCGAGCGGATGGCAGTGGCGAGAGGCCTGCCTCTCGAGACCCTGGAGGCCGAGTGGCAGACCCGCATCCCCTTGCGCCGGTTCGCCGAGCCCTCCGAGATCGCGGCGGTCGTCGGCTTTCTCGCGTCCCCCGCGGCATCCTATGTGAGCGGCGTGAATCTGCCGGTGGACGGAGCCCAGACGGCGGCGCAGTAGGGAATCCGGCATCGTGCCGGGCGTTCGGGCCGGTCGTCAGCCAGGGAGCTCGCGCAGGACCGCGCGCACCGGGCTGCCGTCGAACTCGGTCAGCCGGAGTGGCAGGGCGATGAGCTCGTACACTCCGGCCGGCACACCCTCCAGGACGACTCCCTCCAGGATGTTCATGTCATGGCGCCGGACGGCCGCGTGGGCCGGAAGCTCCTTCGAGTCAGCCGGATCGATGCTCGGCGTGTCGATGCCGACCAACCGCACCCCTGCGCGCGCCAGCCACTCCACAAGGTCCGGGGACAGCGCCGCGAAATCGTGACGGAATGCACGCGGATCGGCGAACGTGCCCGTGGCGAACAGGATCCGTTCCTCGTCCAGGGTTCCGTCGGACGCGTCACCGTCGACACCCAGCGCGTCACAGACGACGCTCGGTGTGACCAGGTCTCCCGGCCCCACAGCGACACGCACCACGCGGCACGGTCCGAGGAACGGCGCCAGCGGCCGCATCCCCACCGCCTCTCCGCCCGGGTCGTAGTGGCTGGGGGCGTCGACGTGCGCACCCAGGTGACACGTCGCCCTCAGGGTCGAGAGCGTCACGGCGTCACCGCGTCCCAGCTCGAGGATCACCTCGCGCGACAGCGGCGTGTCGCCCGGGAACACCGCGAGGTCCGGATCGAGTGGCGGTGAGATGTCGAACAGGCGTCGCATCATGTCTCGCCGTCTTCCGTCAGGATGGTCTTCAGCGCGTTGGCCGCCCGCCACACCTCATGGAACGTGTTGAACAGGGGTGCCGGAGCCAGCCGGAGCACGTCCGGCTGACGGAAATCACCGACCACGCCGGCCGCCTGGAGCGCGACCTGCACGTCGCCCACGTCGCCCGGAATCCGCAGCGACAGCTGCGCGCCCCGGCGCGCTGGATCGGACGGTGTCAGAATCTGCGCCGCATCTCCGAGGCTCCCAACGATGAGCCACTCAAGGAGCGCCGTCAGGCGGACCGACTTCGTTCGCAGGCGCTCGAGCCCTGCCTTCTCGAGCAGCGACAGGGCCGGGCCCAGTGGCGCCAGCGCGAGCACCGGGGGGCAGCTGATCTGCCAGCCGGCGGCGTCCGGGCGCGCGACGAAATCCGGATCGAGCTGCATCCGGAACCGCGTACGGGGGTCGTTTCCCCACCAGCCCCCCAGACGGCGCAGCATCCTGTCGCCAGCGTGCCGTTCGTGCACGAACGCGCCGGCGGGAGCTCCCGGACCGGCGTTCACGTACTTGTAGTGACACCAGGCCGCGAAATCGACGTCCCACTCGTGCAGGCGCAGGGGAACGTTCCCTACCGCATGGGCGAGATCCAGGCCGATCACGGAGCCAGCCCTCCGCGCTGCCCTCGCGATCCGTTCCATATCGACGACCTGTCCTGTAAGGAAGTTGACCCCGCCGACGAGCACCAGCGCGATCTCCTGCCCCCGTTCCGCGAGAACCGCCTCGATGTCCTCCTCCTCCAGCGTCGCGCGGCCCGCGCGCGGCCCGACTTCGAGAAGCTCCGCAGCGGGATCCAGGCCATGCCATCGCAGGTGGGTCTCGACGACGAAACGGTCGCTCGGGAAGCAGGGGCGCTCGATCAGGATGCGTCGACGCGCGCCGTCCGGACGGTAGAAGCTGGCGAGCATGAGGTGCAGGTTCACGCTCAGGCCGTTCATCACCGCGACCTCGGACGGGGAGGCTCCCACCAGACTTCCCAGAGCCGGCAGGAATCGCTCGTCCGCTTCGTACCACGGCTCCGGCTTCTCGAACCACCCGTCGACGCCAAACCGTGCCCACCGCTCCGTTTCGCGTGACAGCGCGTCCCGCGTCCCCGCCGGTACCGGCCCGAGGGAATTCCCGACCAGGTAGGCCACCGTATCGCCGTCCGGCCCGACGGGAAGGTCGAAGCGCCCCCGGAAAGCGGCCAGCGGATCGGCCCGATCGAGCGCGCGGGCGAACGCGGGACTCGCCTCGAGGGCAGCTCCGAACAGGGTCTCGGCAGCTGCGCGACTCAATCGCCCTTCCACCCCGGCCCCCGCACGACACGCCCCCCCTTCGCACCCGTATGGGCGCCGTCGCGCAGCGTATGCACCCCGTTGACGAAGACGTGCACCATTCCGTCCGCCAGCCGGTGCGGTTCGGCGAAGGTGGCGTGATCGCGCACCGCGTCGGCGTCGAAGACCACCACGTCGGCATAGGTTCCGGGTCCGAGCGTTCCCCGACGCTCCAGCCGCAGGTTGCCGGCCGGCTGTGAGGTCAGCTTGCGGATCGCCTCCGCGAGGGGGATCACTCCCTCGTCCCGCACGTACCGACCCAGCAGCCGCGCGAAGTTGCCGTACGCCCTCGGATGCGGATTCGATTCCAGGAACACGCCTTGCGGCGAAACGGCCTCGGCGTCCGATCCGAAGCTCATCCACGGAAGCGCGATCTTGCGACGGACGTTCTCCTCCGACATCAGGAAATACACGGTCCCGATGTCCGCTCGATTCTCGATGAGCAGGTCCATCGCCGTCTCCTCGGGAGAGGATCCGCGCTCCAGCGCCACCTCGGCGAGCGTTCGGCCTGTCAGAGGTTTCAGGTCCTCGTTGCGGAAGCCGACGAGCAGCACGTTCTCGGCCGACCCGGCGGCCAGGTACAGGTTCTCCCACTCGTCCGTCGGCGTCCGCATCTCGCGCGCCACGGTCTGCCGGATTTCCGGGTCTCGCAGACGCTCGATCCACGCATCGTCGCCGCCCTCCTGGACCCACGGAGGCATCGCCGCGTCGAGACCGGTCGCACCGGCTGTGTAGGTGTACATGTCCGCCGTGATCCGAAGACCCGCGGTCCGGGCCGCCTCGATCCTCTCGATCACCTCGGCGAGCACGTCCCAGTTGTCACGACCGGCGGCCTTGAGGTGGTAGATCTCGGCCGGCACCCCCGCGGCCCTCGCGACGGCAATCAGCTCGTCCACGGCCTGCAGGATGGCGTTTCCTTCACTCCGCAAATGCGAAACGTACATTCCGCCGTATTCGCCGGCCGCCGCGGCCAGAGCGGTGAGCTCGTCGGTGTCGGCGTAGAAGGCGGGAGCGTAGATGAGCGAAGAGCCGACGCCAAGCGCTCCCTCCTCCATCGCCGAGCGCACGAGGGACCGCATGTCTTCCAGCTCCGCATCCGTAGGTGTCCGGTCCTCGTATCCCAGGACGTGGATGCGCACGGTTGTCGCTCCCACGAACGACGCCACGTTGGGCGATACGCCTCGCTCGACGAGGTGCTCGAGATACTCGCCCAGAGTCGTCCACGCCACGTCGAACCTGAGGTCGCCCTGATCCTCGGCCATCTCCCCCTTCATCCGGTCGTTGAGCGGTCCCATCGACCAGCCCTCTCCGAACACTTCGAGGGTGACGCCCTGCCGGATGTCGCTTTCACCGCGACCATCGACCAGGAGGGATTCGTTGGCCCACGAGAGGATGTTGAT
Source organism: Gemmatimonadota bacterium (assembly GCA_039584815.1). Lineage (GTDB taxonomy): Bacteria > Gemmatimonadota > Gemmatimonadetes > Palauibacterales > Palauibacteraceae > Benthicola. The sequence continues at coordinate 44,433 of JBDGXC010000028.1, read as the reverse complement.
AAAGCCCGGTGCGACTGCCAATCCGGCCACCTCGATCTCCACCGCGCCGCGTGGTCGGGGGGAATCCGCGTCGACAGGGAGTGGGGCGACGACCGAGATCGAGTCGCCGTCGATCGCTACATCGCCGACGAACGGCTCGCTCCCGGACCCGTCGTAGATCGTCCCCCCGCGCAGCACGATCTCGTGGTCCGGTGGAGGCGAGCACGCCACCAGCAGAAGGGCGGCGGCGAGCAGAAACGGTCGACCTTCGATGGACATGACATTCCCGTGGAAACGGTGGCATCGGCCGGGCATCGCACCCTGTGGTCTCCCGGGGCGTCGGTGGCCCGGCGCCAAACCTAGCGGATCTCGGAGCCCCCACGCGAGGGTCCGGCTGGCGTCCGGTGCCGCGCCTTTCACGCATCCGCTACGTGCGGCGTTCTGGCCCTGGCGCCAGCCGGCGCGCGATCGGGGTTGACATGCGTGTGTGTTGCCGACTTTCGTAGAGTCCGGCAGAAGCACTCGACCGCGTGTTCTCATCACGGCGCCGACCGGCGGGAGGGACAACGATGATCATCGGGGCGCACTCGGTCATATTCAGCGCGAATCCGGATGCGGACCGCACGTTCTTGCGAGACGTGATCGGGCTGACGGGCGTCGACGTGGGTGGCGGCTGGCTGATCTTCGGACTGCCTCCCGCGGAAGTCGCGGTGCATCCGTCCGATGCGGACGGAAGGCACGAGCTCTATCTGATGTGCGACGACATCGAGAGCCTCGTGGCGCACATGAACGAGAGTGGAATCGCCAGCAGCCCCGTTCAGCACGAGAACTGGGGCTCGATTACGTACCTGACGATGCCCGGCGGTGGGAAGCTCGGCGTCTACGAGCCAAGTCACGCGCGTCCGGATCCCATGGGTGCGGGAGCGGAGTGAATGGGCATCTATGGCACGTATGTGCTTCCGAGGCTGGTCCATCTCGCCTGCAGCACGGAGCCGACGACGCTTCAGCGCGAGAAGCTGGTGCCCCTCGCAGCCGGCCGGGTGCTGGAGATCGGAATCGGTTCCGGGCTGAACCTCCCGTACTACGATCCCGACAGCGTATCGAAGGTGTGGGGGGTGGATCCGTCCCCGGAGCTGATGAAGCGTGCCGCGCGTGCGGCGAACGAAGTCCCGTTCGAGGTCGAGCTCGTGACGGCTCCCGGTGAGGAGATGCCGCTGGACAGCGACAGCTTCGACACGGTGGTGATCACGTACACCATGTGCTCGATTCCCGACACCGCGTCCGCGCTGCGAGAGACGGCACGTGTGCTGAAGCGCGGAGGCCGGCTCCTGTTCTGCGAGCACGGAACGGCACCGGACGCCAGCGTCCGCCGATGGCAGAATCGCGTGAACCCGATCTGGCGGCGGTTCAGCGGCGGGTGCCACCTGAACCGCGACATCCCGTCTCTCATCCGTTCGGGCGGCTTCACGATCGCAAGCCTGGAGACGATGTATCTTCCGGGCTGGCGGCCGGGCAGTTTCAACTACTGGGGCGTCGCGACGCCCCGGTGAAGGCGCACCGCCCGGCGTGTCGCCAGCCTTGGCGAGACAACCGGGCGCCACGCGCGGCGGTCGACTACGGCGGACCCTTCAGGATCGGGCTACCGCCTGCCGGGCCGGAAACCTCGCACATATCCGACCCCTTCGATCCACAGCTGGCTGTCTGCCGAGTTGTTGCGACCGGTCGGCTGATCCGTGAAGTGGATGCGGACGCGGCTTCCGTCGCTCAACGTGCCGTGGACGGATGCCGATACTATGCCGTCTTCGTGGATCGTGGCCTGCCATCCGACGTCCGATCCGTCCGAGGGGAAGATCCCGTATTCGAAGAGAAACAGGAACAGCGACCCTCTTCCCTGGAGGTGCTGGTCCTCCGACCCGTCAGGATTCGTCCGAATGAACCCTCCCGGACATTCCGATGGGAACAACCCACCAAAGCCGAGGAAGTCGTCACCGTCAAAGAACCCGATGCCCAACCCGCACACGTCACGCAGGAAGCTGGCCCCCGTGGTTCTCTCCGCGTGGAACGCATCGATCGCGGCCTGGTCCCTCGCGGAGATGCCGGCCCCTCTCTGGGCGGCAAGGCCGGATTCTGCTGACACCTCGGTCGGCTCAATAGAGAGCTGATTATTGGGCAAAGTCGGCATTTCACCGCTACAGGCGGCTGTGAACACGACGGCGACGACGAGAGTCCTCCACATAGAAGTTCCTCTGTTGGGCTTTTCTGGCCCGTCCGGGGCCGGAGGTGACGGAGCAACCGCAGTCCGTCCAGTAACGCCAAGGAGATTCGCGTTGTCAAGGTTACCTGTTACCCGCAGCCCGATCGTCACTGGACTCCCCGTCCCCCGACCTCTATTCTGACCCCCACCCGGGACCGGATGGACCGCGAGGTCCCCCTGAAAACAGCCACGAAAGTGGAGTAAGATAATGCGCACGAAGCTGATCCCGCGGCTCGGATGCGCCGCCATCGTCCTGATGACGGCTCCCGCGTCCGCCCAGAATCTGCCCACGGACGATCCCACGCTGGCGCACATCTGGAGCGAGGGAATGGAGACCTCTCGAGCGTGGGAGATCGGCCAGGCCCTGCTCGATTCGATCGGCCCCAGGTTGACGGGCACGCCGGCCGTCGACCGGGCCAACGAGTGGGCCGTGACGCTGCTCTCCGGCTGGGGAGTGGACGCTCGTGTCGAGACGTACGGGACGTGGAAGGGGTGGGAGCGGGGGGTCACTCACATGGATCTCCTGGCACCCCGCGTGCGGACCCTCGACGCGACTCTCATGGCCTGGAGTCCCGGAACCGAGGGTTCCGTTTCGGGAGGCGTGGCTACGTTTCCCGAGACCGGGGATCGTGACGCGTTCGAAGCGTGGCTGTCGAGCGTGAACGGCAATTTCGTGGCGCTGGCGATGCCCGAATCCTCCTGCCGGCCCGAGTCCAGCCACGAGGAATACGGTACCGAGGAGCAGCTCGAGAGGACACGAGAGGACCGGATCGCGGCCCAGCTCGCATGGGAGGAGCGCGTGACGGCCACGGGGCTCGAGCCGGCCGCGCTCATCTCGGCGATCGAAGATGCGGGCGCGCTCGGCGTCCTGTGGTCCGACTGGAGCCGCGGCTGGGGAGCCCGGGCGATCTTCGCCCTCAACACGCGGTTCGGAGCCGGGACGGCGACGATCCCGGCCGTGGACCTGAGCTGCGAAGACTACGGCCTCGTGTGGCGACTGGCGGCCCTCGGACAGGGTCCGCGGCTCAGTCTCGAAGCCGAAGGACGCATGCTGGGAGACGTTCCGGTGGGCAACGTGATCGGCGAGATTCGGGGCTCGGAGCTGCCCGACGAATACGTGGTGCTGTCGGCCCACTTCGATTCGTGGGACGGAGCGTCCGGCGCCACGGACAACGGGACGGGAACCATCGTGATGCTGGAGACCATGCGGATCCTGTCCGCCGCGTACCCGGAGCCGAGACGGTCCATACTGGTGGGTCTGTGGGCGAGCGAGGAGCAGGGACTCAACGGCTCCCGCGCTTTCGTCCACGATCACCCGGAGGTCGTTGAGGGGCTGCAGGCGGCGTTCAACCAGGACAACGGTACGGGTCGGATCTCGCGCGCCGGTTCGATGGGTCTGGTGAACGCGTCCGGGAACTTGGCAGGGTGGCTGTCACGCATTCCCTCGGAGATCACCCGGCACATCGAGCTGAGCGTGCCCGGCGTACCCAGCACGGGGGGGAGCGACCACGCCTCGTTCATCTGCTCTGGAGCCCCCGCGTTCTCTCTATGGTCGAGCAGCTGGGACTACTTTCCGTACACGTGGCACACGAATCTGGACACGTTCGACAAGATCGTGTGGGAGAACGTCCGCAGTAACGCGACGTTGTACGCGATGCTCGCGTACCAGGCGGCGGAAGGCGAGCGAGTGCCGCGGGATCGTCGCGTCATGCCCGTGGACGAGGAATCCGGAGAGCGTATCGAGTGGCCCACGTGCGAGGACGGCGCACGCGGGACCAGCGAGCGGTACCGCTGAGGAGGTCCGGCGGATTGGAGAGCTTCGAGACAGGTCCGGACCCGGCCGCTTCGGACGGCGACCGCGCCGCACTATTTCATGGCGAGCTGGCGCGCTTCCCGGCGGCTCTGTTCCAGTTCGATTCACGCATGCGCGATGGCTGGCTATCGGACCGATACTTCGTCCGCGCAGCACGGACGCTGGCGCACGCCGACCGCGATCCCGTCGTCGTGCTGCAGTTCTTCGCACGGCGGAGCGGCATGGTGTCCGGGACGTGCGAGTGCGTCCGGATGCTCCAGACGCAGCTGGTCCCCGGATACGATGTCCGTGACCTGACGGTTGACTCGCTGCACGAGGGAGACGCAGTCGAGCCGTGGGACGTGGTGTTCAGGGTCCGGGGGCGGTATCGGGCATTCGCTCACCTCGAGACTCCGCTTGACGGGGTTCTGGCGCGGCGCAGCCTGATCGCCACGAACGCCTCTCGCGCTGTCGAGGCGGCGGATGGAGTGCCCGTGATTTACTTTGCGCCCCGGCACGACGACTGGCGCATTCAGACACCGGACGGGTACGCGGCCCGCGTCGGGGCCGCGGGAGACGTGTCGAGCGACGCCGGCGCTGCGTGGTGGGGCGGCGAGGGAGTGGGGACCATGCCTCACGCGTTGATCGCCGCGTTCGAAGGAGACACGGTGGCCGCGACGCTCGCGTTCGCCCGGTACGTGCGGGACGAGGAGCCCGACGTTCCGATCGTCAGCCTCGTGGACTACGGGAACGATTGCGTGCGGGACGCGCTCGGCGTTGCGAGGGCCATGCGGACCGAGTTCGGCGACGGCGTCCTGTTCGGCGTCCGCCTGGACACGAGCGAGAGCTTGGTCGATCGTGCGCTGATGGAGGATGCGGAGCTGTGGGGGAAGGAGCGCCTCGCGGGCGTCAATCCCCACCTGGTCCGGAAGGTGCGCGAGGCCCTCGACGCAGAGGAGTTCGGCTACGTGGGCGTCATGGTGAGCGGCGGCTTCACGCCGCGGAAGATCCGTCGCTTCGCGGAGCTCGGCCTCCCGATCGCCGCCTACGGGGTGGGAAGCAGCATTCTGGGCCACGGCCGCGAGTCCGACGGCGTGGTGACCGACTTCGACATCACGGCCGACGTGGTTGAGGTCGAAGGTCGTCCGGAGGCCAAGGTCGGCCGCGGGATCTGGGAAAATCCGCGGCTCATTCGAGTCGAGTGGCCTCTCCTCGAGCGGCTGGATGCGGAGGTGGTGCGTGCCTGATCTACCGATTCCCGATCACTTCGCCCCGGAGAGGACGGGCGACATCTGGCGCGTGGACTACGGGTCTCGCGCCCACGAGGCAGAGGAATGGGCCGCACGCCATCGGATCGGTCATCCCTCAGCCGACGTGCCCCGCGTCTGTCTCCTGCTGGTGGACTGCCAGAACACGTTCTGCGTTCCGGGCCACGAGCTGTTTGTGGCCGGTCGGTCGGGATACGGGGCCGTGGATGACAACATCAGGGTGTGCGAGTTCGTGTACCGCAACATGGACGCCATCACGGAGATCACGGTCACTCTCGACACGCACTCGGCGCTGCAGATCTTCCATCCCGTGTTCTGGGTCGATGAGAACGGAGAGCACCCCGTCGGCGGGAAGACCGAGATCACGCTGGCGGACGTGGAGACCGGTCATTGGAAGCCCAACCCCGCCGTAGCGGATTCGCTGGCGGGCGGGGACGTGGAGTGGCTCCGGCGCTACGTCCGGCACTACGCCCGCCGTGTTACCGAGGGTCGCTACCCCCTCATGGTATGGCCGTACCACGCCATGCTGGGCAGCATCGGGCACGCCCTCGTCTCGGCGGTCGACGAGGCCGTCTTCTTCCACAGCATCGCGCGGCAGACGGCGACCCGATTCGAGGTAAAAGGGGGGATTCCCCTGACCGAAAACTACTCCGTGCTGAGCCCCGAAGTGACGCTGGGGCCATCGGGCGAGACCATCGCTCGCCCGAATCTGGCCCTGTTCGAGCACTTGATGGAGTTCGACGGTGTGGTCGTGGCGGGGCAGGCGGCCAGTCACTGCGTCGCGTGGACTCTGCACGATCTGTTGACCGCCATCCAGGCGCGCGATCCGCTCATGGCGGGCAGGATTCACATCCTTGAGGACTGCATGTCGTCGGTCGTGGTGCCCGGAGTGGTGGACTTCACCCTGCAGGCGGAGGAGGCCCTGGAGATGTTCCAGGAGAACGGGATGCACCGGGTCCTGTCCACCGACTCGCTGGCGAGCTGGCCGGGACTGAATCTCGGCTGCGCCGGAACCTGAGCCGAGTCGGCGGAGATGCCGGAGACCGACAGCGCCGAGGTGAGTGATGACGGATGAAGCGTGGCACGACGACGACCGCTTCTGGCAGGCCGCCGCATCGTCACTGTTCGATGACGCGGCGTGGGCGAGCGCTGCGGCCGATGCGGAGCTTCTCGCAGAGCTCCTCGAGCTGGAGCCGGGATCGACCGTTCTCGATCTGGGGTGCGGACCCGGACGCTACGCGATCCCATTGGCGCGCCTCGGTTTCCAGGTCGTCGGAGTGGATCGGACGCGAGCGTTCCTCGACGCGGCCGCGGAACGCGCGGCAGCAGCAGGCGTCGAAGTCGAGCTGGTTCCGGCAGACATGCGGGAGTTCCGGCGCCCCGAAGCCTTCCACGCCGTGCTCAGCATGCTCACTTCCTTCGGCTACTTCGAAGACCCGGCGGAGGACCTGCGAGTGCTCCGTAACGCCCTGGCCGGCCTGCGGCCGGGCGGTGCCCTGCTCATCGACACGATGGGCAAGGAGATCCTGGGCCGGATATTCCAGGCCCGTGACTGGAAGCACGAAACGCGAGGAGTTCCAGCTGGGTCACCGGCTGTTCTCAGCGCGCGAGCTGGGGGACCTCACCCTGGAAGCCGGGTTCGAGACCGCTGAAGCGTACGGCGATCTGAGCGGTTCGGCGTACGACCAGAACGCGCGGCGCCTCGTAGTGGTTGCGCGAAAGGCAGGCTGACTGCTGCGCCTGGAGACGGCACGCCTGCGCCTGCGACCGCTTCGGGAAGACGATGCCGAGGTACTGGCCCGTATCTTCGCCGAGCCGGAAGTCGTGCGCTACAGCGGAGGTCTCTCACCCTCCCTGGAGGACGTGCGGGAGGGGATTCGGGGCCACATCGAGGGCTACTACGGCCGCCGGGGCTACGGCTTGCTGGCGGCCGAGCTCAAGACGAGCGGTGAGGTCGTGGGGCGTGTCGGCCTGTTGACGACGGAGCTCGATGACGAAGCCGACGCCGAGATTCACTATCACATGGCTCCGGAGGTGTGGGGAGACGGCCTGGCCACCGAGGCGGCGCGCGCGGTCCTGCGATGGGCCCTGCGGGAAGGAGAGCTGCGACGAGTCGTGGCGGCCATCCATCCGGACAACGCGGCGTCGCGGCGCGTGGCCGAGAAATGCGGCCTGCGTTTCTGGAAGGAGGCGACGCCGGAGGACGCAGGCCCCCTCCAGCTGTACGTGCTCGAGAGAGCCGGCGGTGGCTGAGCCCCCGTCAGACGCGTGACCCCGGACGGGATTCCGCGCGATACGCTGCCATCGAGACGGGCATGCGCCGTGCTCCCCAAGTCCCAGGGCGCGCCTCGAACACGCCGGCGCACGGTGCGCCGCAAGCGGCGCACCGACCCTCGCCCGTGAGCGTCCATTCGGTCAGCGTGTACCCGTCTCGTCCGATCAGCGTCGTGCCGCAGCCGTGGCAATACGTGCTCTGGCCGGTGCGGTCGGAAACGTTGCCCGTGTAGGCGTAGCGCACCCCGTTGCGCAGGGCAATCGACCGGGCGCGTTCCAGCGTGGTCGCGGGAGTGGGCGGCGTGTCCCGCATCCGCCAGTCGGGATGGAACGCCGTGAAGTGCAGCGGCACATCGGGACCCAGCTCGCGCACCACCCAACGGGTGAGGGCGTCGAGCTCCGCGCTGGAATCGTTGGCTCCGGGGATCACCAGAGTGGTGATCTCGAGCCACGTGTCCGTGTCGTGCCGGATGTAGCGCAGCGTGTCGAGGACTGGTTCCAGGCGACCTGCCGCGAGCTTCCGATAGAACGCGTCCGTGAAGCCCTTCAGGTCCACGTTGGCGGCGTCGATCCACCGGTAGAACTCCTCGCGCGGCGCCGGCTGCACGTACCCTGCAGTCACCGCCACCGTCCGGATCCCCCGTTGTCGGCACGCCGCCGCGACGTCGATGGCGTATTCGTGGAAGATGACGGGGTCATTGTACGTGAAGGCCACCGCGCGGCAGTCCAGGTCATACGCGGCGCGCGCGATCGCCCACGGATCCGCCTGGTCGGCCAGCGTGTCGATCTCGCGTGACTTGCTGATGTGCCAGTTCTGACAGAATTGACAGGTAAGATTGCAGCCCGCGGTTCCGAACGAGAGGACGGCCGTGCCCGGCAGGAAGTGGTTGAGCGGCTTCTTCTCGATCGGGTCGACGCAGAAGCCGCTGGATCGGCCGTACGTGGTGAGGACGACCGCACCATCCACGCTGGCACGCACGAAGCACAGCCCGCGCTGGCCGTCCCGCAGACGGCACAGGCGGGGACACATGTCGCATTGCACGCGCCCGTCCGGGAGGCCGGTCCAGTAGCGGGTGGGCAGCACGTGCGCCGAGTCGATCGGAACGTCCACGACTTCTCCTGATCCGCCGGTTCATACCGTCCAGGAGGCCCGGCGATCCTCACACTCGAAGCTAACCCGGCCGAGGGAGCGCCGCGCCCCCTGTTGAACCGGACGCGGGTGTGCGAAGATGGGCTCGGCGGCGCGCTGACTGCGGCCTGCGGACGACGAGGAACGAGAACACGATGACAGAACCCAACCCCCAGGTCGCGATCCGGAACGCAACGCCGGACGACGCGGACGCCATAGCCCGTCTGTCCGGCGAGCTCGGCTATCCGACCCGCGCCTCCGACGCCCGGCGGAGGCTCGTCGATATCGGGACCCCAGACGACCACGCCGTCCTGGTGGCTGAGGACACATCGGGCTCCGTGGTCGGCTGGGTCCACGTGTTTCGTGCTCCTCGACTCGGCGGGGAACCGTTCGCCGAATTGGGCGGACTGGTGGTCACGGAATCACTCCGGGGTCAACGAATCGGCAGCCGCCTGGTCGCGGAAGCGGAGCGCTGGGCCTCCGCGCGCGGGCTGTCCACGTTGCGCATTCGCACCCGCACGACTCGAAGCGACGCCCGTCTGTTCTACGAGGAGCTCGAGTTCCGGTTGACCAAGACTCAGGTGGTGTTCGAGCGTCAGCTCGACGGGCCCTGAGCGGATCGGTCGGTTGCGCGGTCCGTATCTTCGGCATATGTTCGGTTTTGCGGACCGGAATCCGGAGGGGACGAGTCATGCCCGACGCACGCCACAAGGAGCTCAAGACGATTCCCGGGGTGGGGCCCAGCATGGCCCGCGATCTCGTGGACCTCGGGATCGAAGCCGTCGCGGAGCTCCGCGGTCAGGACCCTGATCGGCTGTATGGAGACCTGTGCGAACTGCGCGGCGAGCGCATGGACCCGTGCGTGAAATACGTGTTTCGCTGCGCCGTGTACTTCGCCTCGCACGACGTGCACGATCCGGCCCTGCTGCAATGGTGGAACTGGATGGACCGGCCGGCGCAAACCTGAGCGTCCGGCCGGTCCTTCCGGAGGGGTCTTCCCGATTGGTGCCGGAGGCTATGGTTGCACGTTGAGGTTCGTGCGGAACACGTTCTCCGGGTCGTACTTCGCCTTGAGCTGTTGCAGCCGCTCGTAGTTGGCGCCGTACGCTGCCGTGACGCGGGCGGAGTCTTCCGCCTCGCTGACGAAGTTCAGGTAGACGCCGCCCGTGGAATAGGACGCCGTCGCGTCGAAGAAGTCGCGCGCCCACGCCACGCACTCCCGATCCTGCTCCGCGTCCTCCCATCGCGTGTGGACGTTCATCACGAAGGCGGCATCCCGGTGCGGATACGCGGTGGCGTCGACGGCCACCCGTGCCGCCGCTCCACCCACCTGCGCCAGGAAGATCTCGCTCTGCGGAGTCGGCAGGGTGCCCGCGTACTCCACGACCGCGTCGATCAGTCCGTACTCGAGATCCGCGAAATTGTGGGATTTCCAATAGTTCCTCGAGCCCGGCGCGAGAAGCGGGTCGAACGCTTGCTGGAAGGCGGCGAACGGCTGCACGCCCATGGCCATGCCGTGCGGATCGCCGTACTCGCGAAGAGGTGCGAGCTCCCGCTCGCCGTCCGCCGGGTCTCCGGCGTACACGAAGGCGAACACGACGACCTTTTCCCCGTGCACCTCTTCCGGCAGGAACGGCAGGGGAGGCGCGTCCCGCAGCACCGCCCACGCGGTCATGTCGTCCGAGCAACCGGCCGCGTACCGGCGGTAGAACTCCAGCGCTTCGCGCGCGTCTGCGTACGGGTGAACGATCAGGCCACTGAGGAGGTCGGGCCCGGCTGCGCACAGCCGGAACTCGAACGATGTGACGATGCCGAAGTTGCCCCCGCCGCCCCGCACGCCCCAGAACAGGTCTGCGTTCTCGGACTCGCTCGCCGTGACCGTGGCTCCGTCCGCCGTCACCACCTCCGCCGATACCAGGCTGTCGATCGTGAGCCCGTGCTTCCGACTCAGCCAGCCGAACCCTCCGCCAAGCGTCAGACCTGCGATTCCGGTGGTGGAATTGATGCCCACCGGCACGGCCAGGCCGTGCGGCAGGGTAGCGGCGTCGACGTCTCCCAGGGTGGCTCCGGGCTCCACACGCGCCGTGGCCGACTCCGCGTCCACGGCCACCGCTCGCATCCCCGAGAGGTCTATGGTGAGGCCACCCTCGCACAGGGCGCTGCCCGCGATGTTGTGGCCCGCGCCTCGAACCGAGAACAGAAGACCGTGCTGCCGCGCGAAGTCGAGGCTGCGCTTCACGTCGGCCGCCGCCGCGCATCGCGCGATGAGTGCCGGGCGCTTCTCGATCATCGCGTTCCACAGAGCACGCGCATCCTCGTAGCCGGGGGCATCCCGCGAGATGAGCTCTCCGTCGAGACTCGAGGCGAAGGCCTGCACGGTGCCCGCGTCGAGCTCCATTTGTGCGCCGGACAGGGACGCGACGGTGTGTGCTGCCATGAAATACCCTCCCGTGATGTGTCGCGTCCTGACCGACAGTCGGCGGGCCGGGGCGACCCGTCGGTCGGACTCGAGCGATTGCCTTACATTGCCCCCCGGGATCCGATGCCCCCCAAGACAGGACAAACGGGCCTTGCGTGTCAAGGTCCTGCCACCGGATGAGTGTGCGCATGGACAAGGTGAACCTGGCCGAGACGCTGTCCCGCTTCTCCGATCACTGGCACCCGCGCATCGTCGGCGAGCTGAACGGCCAGCACGTGAAGCTGGTTCGCGTGCACGGCCCGTTCGTGTGGCACCGTCACGCGGAAGCGGACGAGCTGTTTCTGGTGCTCGCGGGGACGCTGGATATCGAGCTGCGAGATCGCACCGTCGAGCTCTCCGAGGGGGAGCTCTTCATCGTGCCACGCGGCGTCGACCATCGGCCGGTGGCCAGGGAGGAGGCGCACGTTCTGCTGTTCGAGCCGGCGGGCACGATCAACACCGGAAACGTGCGGGACTCCAGGACGGTGGAACGTCCGGAGCGGCTGTGATTCGGCCGGACGAGCGGTCTCCCGGATTCGCTGCGAAGTCTTCGGTAGCTCCGCCGAGCCGCGGGGGCGATCTTGGGACCATGCATACACGAACCTTGCCTGCGGTCCCGGAGATGCTGGAGGCGTTCCGTTCTCGGAACGCCAGATACGACGGTGTCTTCTTCACGGGCGTCCGGACGACCGGCATCTTCTGCCGCCCCGTCTGCCCGGCTCGCAAGCCGAAACCCCAGCATATAGAGTTCTTCCCCACCGCACGGGACGCCCTGTTCTCGGGCTACCGGCCCTGCCGTCGCTGTCGTCCCCTGGAGCCGGTCGGCAGCCCGCCGAGCTGGCTGCACGCGGTACTGGAAGAGCTCGAGGCCGCTCCGTCGCGCCGATGGACCGATCACGACCTGCGCGAGCGGGGCCTTCACCCGGATCGCGTCCGTCGCTGGTTCCGGCGCCACCACGGCATGACGTTTCACGCATACTGCAGGGCACGGCGGCTCGGCCTCGCCCTGCAGAAGATCAGGGAGGGATCGGGAGTGTCGACCACGGCCTTTCAACACGGATACGAATCACTCAGCGGCTTCAACGAGGCCTTTCGACAGCTCGTGGGATCCGCGCCCCGAAGCGCCAGAGCAGAGCTCGTCCTGCAGGTCGCCCGGGTGCTGACACCGCTCGGCCCCATGATCGCGGGCGGGACGGACGCGGCGCTCTACTTCTTCGAGTTCTCGGACCGGAGACGCCTCGAGAGGCAGCTCGAGCGTCTGCGAGCGCGCCTGGACTGTGCTCTCGTGCCGGGCACCAACTCCGTTCTCGAACAGACCGGAAACGAGATCGAGAGCTACTTCGAAGGACAGCGCACGGAGTTCTCGATACCCCTGCGCACACCGGGAACCGACTTCCAGCGTGCGGTATGGAAGTGTCTGCGCGAAATTCCGTACGGCGAGACGCGAAGCTACGCCGATGTGGCTCGAACGATCGGAAGACCGACCGCCGTCCGGGCCGTCGCGCGGGCCAACGGAGACAACCGGATGGCGGTCTTCATACCGTGCCACCGCGTCGTCGGCAGCGACGGTCGCCTGACCGGCTACGGGGGCGGGCTGTGGCGCAAGCAGTGGCTGCTGGAGCTGGAGGGTCGCGTCGTCCCCGGGTCCCTGTTCTCGCCGGAGGACCGGTAGGACGGAGGTGCAGCGCGGAGGCGGGATGGAACCCCGGTGGGCGTTCGCCGTGTAGACACCGTTCGACGGTTCCTTGCACGACGAACACTCAACTCCGAGACAATAGATGAGCAACGGGCTCAAGCAGGAAGACCCGGTCCGCCTTCTCCTGGAGAAGGACGCGGTCACCGCGACGCTCAACCGGCTGTTCCGCTGCACCGATGAGGGTCGATGGCCGGAAGTCGAGGCCTGCTTCGCACCCGCCGTTGTCCTGGACATGACGTCCGTCGCGGGAGGCGAGCCGGAGTCGACCACGCCACGCGAGATTACTGACGGGTGGAAGGACAGCCTGGGCAGGCTGGAGGCCGTCCACCACCAGGCGGGGAACTACGAGGTGAAGGTTCACGGGGATGCGGCCGAGGCGTCGTGCTATGGCACGGCCTCTCACTTTCTGCCCAATTCGAGCGGCCGGAACGTACGCACGTTCGTGGGCACGTACGACTTTCATCTGCGCAAGTCGCGGGGTGGCTGGCGGATCGACCGGTTCCGGTTCAATCTGAAGTACGTGGACGGCAACCTGAACCTGGAAGACGGGGACCGCATCCGGGAGTGAGCCTGCGGGGAGATCGCGATGCCGACGCCTTCCGACATCATGCTCAAGGTCGGTGAGGAGGCGAAGCTGCGGTCGGGCTTCGCCGGCGGGACATGGATCGTATACGCGGGCATGCCCAACCATGACACGTATTCGGTAGCGGTACGCTGGACGAGCGGCAACAATTCCGCCGGGTACAACCTCTTCCTCCCGACCGGCCAGACCGAGTTCGCGGTCGCCAAGGGCCGCGTGCGCGTGTACTCGGTCTCGTCGCACGAGATTCGACTGCGTTTCACCCGATGAAGCCGATCACCCTGCTCCGGACCGGGCCTGCCGCGGCCCTGATCGAAGCTTCGGCCGGGTCCTGACGGAGGTCCCGAGATCGTGCGCCGCCCGCTAATAGCCGCGAACTGGAAGATGAACCTCGGCCGGTCCGAAGAAGCGCTGGCCCTGGTCCGGAGCCTACGACCGGCGCTCACGACAGTGGAGTCCGTGGATGTGGTCATCTGCCCTCCGTTCACGGTGCTCGCCGCTCTGGCTGAAGTGCTCCGGAACTCCAGGATCGGACTGGGGGCGCAGACGATGCACTGGTCCCGAAGTGGGGCGCATACCGGGGACGTGTCGCCCGCGATGTTGGAGCATCTGTGCGAGTACGTGATCCTGGGCCACTCTGAACGCCGCAAGTCGGCCGGTCAGGACTCGAGCGACGAGGCGATCGCCCTCAAGGTCCGGTCCGCCGTCGAGCTCGACCTGACTGCCATAGTCTGCGTCGGAGAGAGCACCACGCAGCGCGAGACCGGGGAAACGGATGCTTTCGTGGGCGGCCAGGTGCGCGCCGCGCTCCAGGGTCTGGAAGGTCCGGCGGCGGCGCGTTGCGTGATCGCCTACGAGCCGATCTGGGCCATCGGCAGCGGTCAGGCCGCAACGCCGGCCGACGCCAACCGGACGATTGGCCTCACGATCAGGGGGGCGCTCGCCTCGACGTTCGACGAGACGGTGGCCGGGGCGGTGCGCGTTCTGTACGGTGGCAGCGTCACCCCGGACAACATCGCCGATTTCATGACGATGCCGGAAATCGACGGAGCGCTGGTCGGCGGAGCCAGCCTGACACCGGGGTTTGCCGACCTGGTGAAGGCAGCGGGAGGGTAGTCGGCTGGCGACCGAGCGGGATATGGGCGGATGACGACCAGGACCGGCTGGAAGGAAGGGAGCGGAGAGTGAACGGGCGATCCCTGTCCCGGAGCGGAGGGCTGGGCCTGGCCGTGCTCGCGGCGGCCATGTTCGTGGCCCCGGTGGCGCACGCGCAGGAAGACCGGCGCATCACGGTGACCGGCGAAGCCGATGTGCGGGTGGTGCCCGACGAGGTCGTGCTGACCCTGGGCGTCGAAACGGACGATCTGGACCTCTCGGCGGCCAAGGCAGAGAACGACGTCCGCATGTCCCGCGTGATCCACGAGGCTGAACAGGCCGGACTCCCCGAGAATCTGATACGAACCGACTATCTGGGCATCGAACCGCGGTACCGGTTCGACGGCGCCGAGCGCATCTTCCTCGGGTATTGGGTTCAGAAGAGCGTTTCCCTCACCCTGCGCGACATCGATGCGTTCGAGGATCTGCTCTCGGCCGTCCTCGAGGCGGGCGCCAACTACGTCCACGGCATTCAGTTCCGCACGACAGAGCTTCGGTCACATCGGGATCGGGCTCGTTCCCTGGCTCTCGAGGCGGCCCGCGAGAAGGCGCAGATGATGGCGCGCGAGCTGGGCCATGGGGTAGGCGAGACCGTCCTCATCCGCGAGGATCGGTCGAGCTGGTGGTCCTCGTACGGGGGATGGTGGGGAGGCGGTCGCGGCGGCTACATGTCGCAGAACGTGGTCCAGAACACACCGGTGGGCGGGGCCACGGCGGAGGGCGTCACGGCTCCTGGACAGATCTCGGTCACCGCGCACGTGACGGTCACGTTCGGACTAGAGTAGGAGACACCGCAACGGGGTGGATCCGCACCCTAGGTGCCGATCGTAACCTCGTCCACCACGCCGACGACGACCGCCCGGATCGCCCCTGGGTCGAGTCCCAGGATCTGGCGGGCGCCGTTCCCTTCATCCAGCACCAGGACGGTATCTCCTGGACCGGCCCGCGCCACGTCCACGGCGATGTCGTAGTCGCCTGTCGGCTCCGCCTCCGGGCCGAGCTGATCGACAAGGAGCAGGCGACGTCCCTCGAGGTGTGAGATCTTCACCGTGGAGACGACCGAGCCGACGACACGCCCGATGTACATCAGGTCTCACCCGGTCCCGGTGCCGGGCCCTGCCACGCCGCCGTCGGCCCGCGCAGGTCGGTCACCCTGTCCACCCTGTCAACGATTCCGGTGATCGCGAGGTCGACCGGCACGAACGTCTCCGTCATGGCCTGCGCCGCTTCGCGACTGCCGACGACGAACACGAGGTGACCGGGCCCGGCCTGTCGCGTAGCATCGGCGGCCACGGCGGCCGGCCCGATGGGCTCGCCGTTTCGATCGAGCGGTCGCACGACGAGGAGCTTCACGCCTTCCATCCCCTGGGCCTTGGTGCTGGCGACCACCGTTCCGATCACACGGGCCAGCTTCACGGGCCCTCCAGCCTGGAACCGAACCGGGTGGCCTCCGAGAGGTTCTCCCACATCTCGGGGTGCAGCTGGGCAATCACCACCTGCCGGAACAGGAGTCCCGGACGGACGGCGTCGCATCCGGCCTCCACCGCCGCCTCGACGTTCGCCACGAAACCCGAGTACAGCACGATGCCTTTGCCCCCGAGACCGTCGGCCATGCGGATCTCCAGCAGCTTGACATCCGCCCCCTTCACGCCTGCGTCCGCGGCGTGGATCGAGGCGGCCACGGTCGTCGTCTCGATGACCCCCACCGCATCCGTCGCCGTCGGAACCCGTCCACCACCGATCGCGGCCACCACTTCGGGATGGACATGTGGAAGGAAGACATGGTCGAGAACCGATTCCCCGCCCGCCGCTCGCCCGGCGGAAAGCGATTCCTGCACGTCCGCCACGGCGCCGCCGATCAGCACCAGGTAGCGACCGGGTTGCACCGTACCGGTGCGGATCATGTCGATCGGGGCGCGCTTCACCATCGCGTCGGCCGCCTCGATGCCTGCGGCAATGCTGCTGAAGTCTATCAGGGCCAGCGCCGGTTCGATCATGTGGCCTCTTGCAGGAGATTCGGCCGGAAACTTCCTTTCATCACGCTCATCAGACGATCCTGAAGGAGTCCTTGAGCACACACCGCCGGATCCGGCTGAAGCTGATCGGATTGGTGATGCCCTCGCCGGTGGGGCTCGCGATCGTGAAGGAGCAGAACCCTTCGCCGCCGTACCCCAGTCCGTCGTACGAGACGCCGTTCTTGACGAAGATGCTGCAGTCCATCTCGCGGGCCATCCGGCTCAGGTGGTCCAGATGCTTGGAGTGCATGACGGCCGTATGACGGAACCCGTGCTCCGATGCCTTCGCCAGATCGATGCCCGCGTCCGCTTCACGCACCCGCGTCAGCGGCAGGATCGGCATCATCTGCTCCGAGTAGATCAACGGGTCGTCGGGCTCCACCTCCGCCAGGACGATTCGCACCTCGTCGCCCGCATCGATCCCGATCGCGCGCAGCAGCTCGCCGGCGTTCTTCCCCACGAGCTCCTTGTTCATGGTCCCGTGCCGCCCACGCTCGGGCCGGTCGGTGAAGATCGAGCCCCGGAGCTGATCGAGCTGTCCTCGGTCGATCTCCACGGCACCGTGCGAGCACATGACCTTCTTGAGCTCGTCGGCGATCGAGTCGACCGCGAACACCTGTTTCTCATCGGTGCAGATGATGTTGTTGTCGAACGAGGCTCCCCGCACGATGTCGCGGCCCGCCTGCCTGAGGTCAGCCGTTTCGTCGACTACGACGGGCGGGTTGCCGGGACCGGCGCACACTGCGCGCTTGCCGCTTGCCATGGCTGCCCGAACCACTCCGATTCCGCCGGTCACGGTGAGGAGATTGATGCCTTCGTGCTTCATGAGGGCGCCCGCCGTCTCGATCGTCGGCTCTGCGATCGCGGCCACGAGACAAGGTGGGCCTCCCGCCTCCACGACGGCGTCGTTCATCAACTGGACCGCCCGATTGGAGCACGCCGTCGCCCCCGGGTGCGCGTTGAACACGACCGCGTTGCCGGCCGCCACCATCGAGATGGCGTTGCACGTCACGGTCGAGATCGGGTTCGTGCTCGGGATGATCGAGCCGATCACCCCGTACGGCGCGAACTCGACCACCGTGAGGCCGCCATCGCCGCTCCACGCGCCCGTGTCCAGGAACTCCACTCCCGGCGCCTTGTTGGCGTTGAGGAGGATTTTCTCGATCTTGTCCTCGTGGCGCCCCATGCCCGTCTCCTGCCACGCTTCGTACGCGAGCGCGTGCGCGTTCTCTCGCATCGTCCGGCGGACGTGTGCGATCATCGCCTCTCGCAGGGAGACGGGAAGTCCCTGCAGGTCCCGGTAGGCCCGACGGGCGGCCTGAACTGCGCTCTCGACGTCGGGGAACAGGTTGTCGCCGTGACGGGGCGTCGCCGGGAGCGCCGGCAGCCCGACGACCGGCTCGGGAGGCGCCGCATGTCCCAGCTCCGACATCACACGGTCGATCACCGCCTGAATCTGTGCCTCGTTCATCGTCAGCCGTCCCGGGCCTTGTCGTACCTGACGTCTCCATCCACGGCCAGGGTATCCACGATGGCCATGATGACCGCATCGCACGGTCGCCGGTCGGTAATCTTGGTCTGGCGCGCCGAACTGCCAGAGGCATACAGCACGACCTCCCCCAGTCCGGCCCCCACTGCGTCCGCCGCGACACGGTATCCGGTGGCGTCCTGTCCGTTGATGTCGAGCTGCCGGAGCACGAGAAACTTGAGACCTTCCAGAGAGGGCTCCTTGTTCGTCGCGACCAGCGTGCCGACGACTCTACCCAGAAGCATCGCTCACTCCTTTGCCGGCGATCTTGAATGATCGTTCAACTTCCGGGTGCTCCCGACCCCGACCGTCAGGGAAGGGAGCGCTCCGGCGCCGGCTCGCATGCACTACCGCTTGGCCGTCTTGGCCGTGCTGGCCCCTCTTCCGAGCGGAAGCGCGACGTCGACGTTCGCGTGCGGCCGCGGGATCACGTGGATCGCCACGAGCTCGCCGATCTTCTCAGCTCCGCGCGCGCCAGCCTCAACGGCGGCCTTCACCGCCGCCACGTCACCGCGCACGACCGCGGTCACGTAGCCGCCACCCGTCTTCTCGTAAGAGACCAGCTCCACCTTGGCAGCCTTGACCATCGCGTCGGCCGCCTCGACCATCGCCGGGTAGCTCCGGCACTCGATCATCCCGAGTGCGTCCACCGCGCCGTACTCTTCAGCCATTCTCTCCTCCTGATCAACGCGGGAGCCGCGTGGCGCCCCGCCGTGAACCGCCCTAATCCCGTCGCTTCGTCGGTGCCTCGCGACCCATGACTCCCTCGATCGCCGCCACGGCCGCGCCGTACCCCGCCATGATGTCCCGCTCCTCGCCGCCCAGGTAGACCCGTCCGAAGCTCCCGAACGCCCGCACGTCGAGGATGTTGATGTGCGCCGCCTTCTCGGCCTCGTTAGCCGCGAGGGCTGCATATCCGGCCGGCTCGACCTCGAGGACGTACAGGGTCTGTCCGGCGAGCAGCATGTGGCCGTACCGCATGCGATTCACCAGCTGAACCTGGTGGGCGTCGATGTGCCGGATGATCTGGCTCGACACGACCCGTGGCCGGATGCGGTCCGATTCCTGAACGTCCAGGGCTTCCAGGATCGCCGCGCCCGCCGCCCGCACCTCGGACTGCTCCGCGTGGTGCACCTCGAGAAGCCCGAACAGGCGCTCGACGATCTGCATGCCCGGCCGGACCCGCGTCGCCTTGAGCGCGATGTCCGTGATGCGGTTGATCTCGATGCCCGGGGAGATCTCGATCCACAGCGAAGCGTCCCCGGGGAGCGGCAGGAATCCCCGTGCCACCGTTCCGAGGTACGCCGCGTGCTGGGGCTGCAGGCTGTCCAGGAAGCAATAGGTACGAAGGTCAACGGACATGTCGTCTCCTCACGCGTCGGCTCCGCCGACGATCTTTACGCTGGCGCTCGCACCGATGCGGGTGGCGCCCGCGGCGATCATCTTCTGCGCATCGGCCAGGCTGCGGATGCCGCCGGAGGCCTTGACGCCCATCTGCGGGCCGACCACGCGTCGCATCAGCGCCACGTCCTCCGCTGTGGCGCCACCAGGTCCGAAACCCGTCGACGTCTTCACGAAATCCGCTCCGGCCACCCTGGCAAGCTGGCAGGCGGCGACCTTTTCCTCGTCCGTCAGTAGCGCGGCTTCGATGATCACCTTCAGAATGGCGCCGCCGGCGTGAACGACGCGGGCTACGGCCGCGATGTCGCCCTCCACTCGCTCATAATCCCGCGATTTGAGGGCACCAACGTTGATCACCATGTCAACTTCAGACGCTCCATCCCGGAGCGCCTTCTGCGCTTCGAACGCTTTCGCCTCGGTCGAAGTGGCTCCGAGTGGGAAGCCGATCACCGTGCACACCAGGACGTCCGAGTCTCGCAGCAGATCGGCACACAGCTTCACGTAGGAAGGGTTCACGCACACAGAGGCGAATGCATGCTTGCGCGCTTCGTAACACAACTGCGCGACCTGGTCCTGGGTCGCGTCCGGCTTCAGAAGGGTATGATCGATCATGTGGCTCAGCCTGCCATCGGTCGGCGCCACGCCGAGGGTGGCGGCAAGACGGTCGGCTCCCGCCTGCACGACCGGCCGGACCCGATCGGCGTAATTGCCGGCCGACAGGGCAGGTCCTGCATCGCCGGTCGATCCTCGCTCTCGCACCAGAACGACCACCTGGTGCGTCACCTGGTCGATGATCTTCTCGAGCGTCGTCTGATCCAGTTCGTCGCTCATGGCTCCGAGTACCTTCGCTCAATGTCCCTGATCTTCTCGACGCGTCGAGCGTGGCGACCGCCTCCGGACGGCGTCTCCAGCCACACATCGACGATTCGACGGGCCACAGCGGCTCCGATCATGCCCGCGCCCAGGGCGAGGACGTTCGCATCGTTGTGCTCCCGGCTGTTCACGGCCGTCGCCTCGTCATAGCACATGGCGGCTCGAACCGTCGGGACCTTGTTGGCCGCTATGCAGGATCCGATCCCCGCTCCGTCCACCACGATCCCACGCCACGCCCGGTTCTGCGCCACGAGCCGTGCCGCGGCGAGTGCGTAATCCGGATAGTCCACCGACTCCGCGTTGCTGGTGCCGCAATCGAGGACGACGTATCCACGTTCGTTCAGGTGGGCCTTGAGCATTTCCTTCATCTCGTAACCCCCGTGATCCGCGGCCACGGCGACGGCTCGCGAGCTCGGTGCCGGCGTCGGCGGCTCGAGGCGGCGCTCCGGCTCGCCTGTCGCGCCGGTGATCCGGACACCCCGCTCGATGGCAGCCTGGCGTGCCAGTGGCGTAACGAGCGACCCGGGCCGTGCCTCGAGGCAAGTCCCGGCTGGAACGGACTCGACATCTGACTGCGTGACCAGCCGACTTGGCGGGACCGTCGCCGACGGCGCTCCCGCCACGGCCCGCAGCACCGCGTCGCGCACCATTCGCCGAATCAACGCTTCGTCGATCACGGGGTCACCACGCCTTCCACCAGGCGGGGTCCTCGGCCCCTACGCCTTCGGCCGGTCGCTCAGCGGGGGCTTCGGCCACCGCACGAACCTCCGATGCTCGCGGCCGGGTCGGACGACGTGTCGGGCGCGTCCGACCCGCCGGCTCCGTCCCCTGACGCAAGAGCCCGAACAACAGGCGAAGCTGCGCCACCGCAGCGTCGAATCCCTCGATCGAGCCTGCGGCGCGCGCCTGCACGATCGCGCCTTGTGCCACGGACAGCGTCAACCGGCTCAGGGCCTCGGCGTCCACGCCCCCGGACCAGGATCCCGCGTCGGCGGCGATCCAGGTGCGCACTCGCTCGGCCCACCGCGCGAAGTAGGCGGCCCCGACGGCCCTGGCCTCGCCGTGTCGCGTGCCGACCTCGGCCAGAAGGTCGGCCACCGCACAGCCGCGCGTGAAGCCCGAGACGACGAGCCGACCCCGATACAGCTCCAGCAGGGCGAACACCCGCTCGACCGGCTCGTCGGTCGCCCGAGTCGCCGGGTCCAGGAGCGTCGGCTCGAGACACGCGAGGTGGTGCTCGAGGACAGCCACCAGCAGCACCTCCTTGCTGGCGAAGAAATGATACAGGCTGCCGCTGTTCACGTCCGCCGCACGCAGGATCGCCGCTACGGACGTGCCCTCGAAGCCACTGGCCTCGAACAGCCGCGCAGCCACGCTCAATATCCGGTCTCGCGTATCGCTTGCCATGGATCTTGACTAGACAATCAACGAAATCGATGGATCTGTCAAGGGGGCGACCGGTGAAGCGATCGATCGACGCTCGTCCCACCCGTTCACAGGCCGCTCAGGATTTGCCGTTTCGATCAATAATGGGAACACGACGTCGGGACATGCTTGTGAGATTGGCCTCCTAACAGCCGAAACTTCTTCGATTGAACATGCATTCAATGCGGATCGGCGATTGGCCGTGGTCCGAACGTGGCTCTAGGGGGCCGGGGGCTCTCAGAACAGCTCGGTCTGGGACGCGAGCGGCGCGAGGCAGGCATCGTCGTCGTTGGCCACGAAGTTTACGCGAGTGGAGACGGCGTGAAACCGGAGGTCATCCGCAGAATGCGGCCGCAGAACGGGTTGCAGCTCCCACGGAATCGTGTCGGGATCCATCCACAGGTCGTAGTGCTCGGGATCTACGATCACGGGCATGCGATCGTGCAACGGTCGCAGGGCCTCACAGGCGTCGGTGGTGAGGATGACGCAACTCTCGAGAGGCGATGTGTCGGGAGAGCTCCACGCGTCCCACAGGCCGGCGAACGCGAACGTCCGGCGGTCTGCGAGGCCGATCCAGAAGGGCTGTTTGCGGGATCCGGTCGACTGCCACTCGTAGAAACCGTCCGCCACGACCAGGCAGCGGCGTTCCCGATAGGAATCCCGGAAGGAAGGCTTTTCGGCGACGGTCTCACATCGGGCGTTGATCAACGGGGGGCCCGAGCCGATCTCGCGCGACCAGTTGGGGACAAGGCCCCAGCGAACAAGTGCTGCCTCGCGCGGGAGGGAAGAGTCCGGAGGCGCCAGATGGAGTCCCGCGTGCTCGCGGAGTCCGGGGGGTGCGCGCACGACGACCACCCGCTGAGTCGGAGCGATGTTGAATCGGGGATCGACGTCCGGCGGCTCGTCGAGGCGGAACAGGGCCGCCCACTCCGCGGCGGGCGTGGCCAGCGTGAATCGACCGCACATGCAACCAAGATAGTCGCGTGCCGGCGGGCGCGCGAAGGAGAATCAGGGGGCACCTGGGGACCGGTCCGCGCAGGCCCATGTGGAGGGATACGGGAACGCGCACGGAACCTCTGCGTGCCGCCCGGGTTTGTAGGGGTGCCGACGAGGGACTACATTCTGCCTTCGTGAGGTCGAACTCGTCACAGGGGGCTCATTCGGGAACGGATCGCCAGACGCCTGATGATGGGAGACGCGAGATGAGGGAACAGTCCGCTTTCAGGAACAGATACCGGGTCGCGCTGATCGGCGGCGCCGTCGTCGTCATCGGTCTTCAGGTGGCCCTGTACGCGCGGGCTCGGGGCGACGAGACGGAGGGGACGTCAGAGGCCGGCTCGACGGCGCAGCTCGTTCAGTTGCCGGAGAGCGAGGCGCCTTTGCAGGACGTCGCCGAGCTCCTTACGTCCGAGCCGCAGGACGATCACGCTCCGACGCCGCGGGCCGAAGCCACGACGCTGGCCTCTCTTCCGTCCGTTCCTCGCCTGACGGCGGCCATGGCCGAGGCCATGCAGCCGATCATGTTCATGGAGGAGCTCGACCAGCCCGATGCCGAGGAGAACCCAGCAGTGTCGTACGCCTCCGTGTCCGACTTCCTGATCTCGGCGACGGCGAATCCACAGCCGCTGCGGCCGATCGACGATCGGCCCGTCGCCGTGCTGGCGACGATCGGCAACTCCAGACAGGGAATCGGAATCGGCGGAGATGGCCCGCACTGCAAGCCGGCCCGTCCAGGCATGTTCCGGCGTAGCGCGGTCGTCTCGGGGGTCCCGTCCCGGATCCTGCCACGCCGCTAGCGAGAGAGTACGGCGCGCCACGAGCGCGAGCGGAGACATGACAGGGGCCGGCGCCAGCGCCGGCCCTTTCGCGTTCAGGCTAACCACATGTCGCGCGACCGGTTGTCTCGGCGTCACCTCGACTCATCCCTCCGGTCCGCTCCTCTCATCCTCGAGCTCCGCGCGCTCGTCGGGCCCCTGAGGCTGCGTACCGCCCAATCGCTCGCTGAGCAGGCCGGAGATCCCCATCACGTCGGGCCACACGTCGCCGTCCAGCGGATTGACGCGTCGGGCGCCGGCCGGCGTGGTCTCGAATCCGGCGACCCACACTTCCGTGCGATGCGGGTCTACCGGATCGGTCCCGATCACGACGGTCAGGAACAGGGGCTTCGCCGGGTTGGGCCCGGGTCGCGTTTGGATCAGCCCGGACGCGTGATCCGTGTAGTCGATCGGGTATCCCTCGTCCTCCAGCACCACCTGTAGATCGTAGAACGCCGAATCCGCGGGAACAGGTATCTGGAAGCTGGCGAACGGATACCCCGGGTAGCCGCTCAGGACGCGCCCCGAGATGCAGCCCGCCGTTATCACGGCGGAAAGTGCCAGAACCGCAGCGGCGCCGGGCGAGCGCAGGGCTCGACGCCGGGGCGCGCTCGAGCTGCTCATTCCTTTCGGTTCACGTGCGCTAACGCCGCGGCGTCGTGTCGGAAACCGCCGCAGGGCTCGAGTCGGCCGGAGCCGGCTCGGCCCCTCCGCCCGCCAGGCCACGGAGAAGGTTGAGACCTCGCTCCCGCAGGTCTTCCTGTCCCGATCGAGCTGCCTCCTGTGCCGCATGCTCGAGGACGGAGCGCGTAGACTGTCCCATCGCATCGGGGTCGAGCTCCACCCGGGGATCCGAGGCCTGTCCGGTGAGCCGCACGGCGAGCTCGAGCGCTCCGCCCGCGTCGAGGAACCGATCCACGGCCTCGCCCGCGACTCCGGCTGCGGCCGCCGCACCGCGCGCCAGAGCGGAATCGGGCCGCACGAGAGCTCCGAGGTCCAGCGATCCGCCGAACCCGAGGGCTCCGCGCAGCTCGGCGACCAGGGTCGAGCCGAAGAAGTCTGCACCATCGAGCAACAGCGTGCCATCCCGGATCATGATGGGCGACGTCCAGCGGCTGAACTCCAGGTCCCGCACTGCACCGAGGCTCAGGAACGACAGCACGCCCTCGGTGAGCGGGTTGGACGCCAGCCGGCCGTCCAGGATCTCGAATCTCCCCGTTCCCTGAAGCAGTCGGGTGACCGGCAGGGAGAGCGAGTCGAGCCCGCCCTCGAGGTCCAGATCCAGCGTGAGCGTGCCCGACACGAGGTCGCCGAGCGGCGAGTTGTCGGCCAGGTATTGCTCGGCGCGGACCCCGACGAGCGACAGGTTCAGCCGGAACGGCTCCGCGAAATTGTCTCCGAGCAGCAGCTCGCCGCTTGCCGTGCCATGCCCTCCGTACACGCCGAAGGACACGCCGGAGATATCGATGCGTTCCGGAGCGAGATCGAACCGGCCCTCGACCGCGTCGAAGCGATAGGGCCGTCGGGTCAGGGAGTCGATCCGGAACGAGAGCGATCCCCCGACGGGCAGCGTGCCCGGTCGACGCAGCTCCCGCTCCAGGGCCCAGTCTTCCGGGGCGCGGCCCGCCAGCGGGCGCTCGGCCAGCCGGGACCACGCGATGCGGCCGTAGCCCACCTGGTCCCGTACGGGGCCGAGCAGGGCGTCCAGGTCGAGTCTCACCGCCCGGGCCGTGGCCTGGACGACGGGACCTGCGGTGGCGCCCACTCCGTCCGGCGACAGGCCGGCGAACAGATCGGTGACCGTTCCGCTCACCCGCAGCTCGTCGTCTCCCGCCCGAACCGCCACGTCCTCCCAGCGGGCCTCCGCTCCCTCCAGGCGGACGACCGCCGTGGGGATCACGAGGGGAGTGACCAGCCTCCCGTCCATCACTTCCAGATCCCGCATTCGGAGCTCGCCGTCGACTCGGGTCGCCGCAGGACGGGAAAGGACTCCCCGTGCCCGCCCCTCGAAAACGAGGATACCGCTCCGGGCTCGTGGACCCTGCCCGGTAGCTCCACCAGTGGCCTCCAGCAACCCGCCGGCCTCGGCGTTCGCGTCGAGCTCCACCCGGAACGACAGCGTCGAGTCCAGGACGAGCTCGCCGGAGGCGCTGACCTCCCCACCGGGGAGGCGCGCGCGCATGCCGGTCGCGCGGGCCGTGCCCTCCGAGAGCCGCACGTCGGCGTCGGCATCCTGAAGCAGCGACCGGGCCCGTCCCCGGCGCAGTCCTGCTCCCCGGACGGTGACCATCCCCTCGACCACAGGATACTCGCCCGGGCCGATTCGACCGCGGGCGACCACGTCCACTCCGAGCGTGCCCCAGGCCTCCACCGGAACCGTTCCGCGCAGCGAGTCCGGCAGCGCCTCGAGCACCTGTGCGAGGTCCACGCCGTCGCCCGCCAGCCGCAGGTCGACGTGCCGACGGGGAGAGCGGAGAGAGTCAACGCGTCCCTGTACGGCGAGCGTGAGCCCGTTCACCGTGATCGTCCCGTTTCCAATCTCGAGCCACTCCATGCCGGGTCCGGCCACGGCCCGCAGGTTCGTCTGCACCCGCAGGTCGCGAATTCCTCGGCTCCACGCGGGAGGCAGCGCGAAGCGGACCCCCTCGGCCCCCGCTCCGATGTCGAGCTCCAGTCGGCCGTCTTCCATGCGGGCCACTTCGCCCTCAGCTCGCAAGCCGTCGACCTGAACGGACCGCCCGGTCATCGCGTCCCGATATCCGATCCGGCCATCCCGCACGTCTATCCCGCGCACCTGGAGGGCGACCGGAGACGCGGCCGCACCATCGTCCCGGGACGCCGGAACGAAGTCGCCGAAGTTCGTCATTCCGCCGTCGTCCACCTGAAACAGCACGCGCGGGCCCACGAGGCCGAGACTCTCGATCTCGATGCGCTTCTGGATCAACGGGAGCAGCCGGGGGCGCAGGCGGAACTCGTCGATCGTTGCGAGCGGCAGACCCTCGAAGTCCGGCAGGTTCTCCACCCGCACGCGGAGCAGGCGGACTTCCGGCCTGGGAAACACGGACAGCTCGGCTGCGGCCACGGAGACGCGCCGATTCAGGGCTGAGGAGAGGTAAGGCTCGGCCCGGTCCGCCAGGGACGCCGGGTCGAGCACGGCCCGGGCGATGACCAGAACGGCCAGATACAGAACGAGAACGACGGCGACGCCGCCGCCGAGCCATGGGGCCGCGCGGCGCACCAGCCCGCGGCGTCTCTCGTCCACCATGTTCTGTCCCTCCTCGATCCTGTGCGGTCGATACATCCGGACGGGAACGGGGGAAGCCCGTGCGGCGTTCTCGGAGTCGGGCGGACGGGCCGTCCGCCGCTCCCGTCTAGTACGGTGCTTCCAGCGGGTCGTTCCGTCGCCGGGACGGATTCGCTTGCCCGGGCGGCGCCCGCCAACATACCGTGGGACGGCAGAGGGTTCCACGGCAGAGATCGAGACGACGCTTCATGACCAGTCCGGCGGACCAGCGAACCAGGGACTTCGAGGACGAGGCTCTGGTCCATCTCGACGCCCTGTACGGCCTCGCCCTGCGGCTGACCGGAGGGGACGAGCCGCGGTCTGAAGACCTGGTGCAGGATTCCGTTCTGAAGGCGTATCGGGCGTGGGATCGCTTCGAAGCCGGGACCAATTGCCGGGCGTGGCTCATGACGATCCTGCGGAACACCTTCATCAATCAATTCCGTCGTGACAGGGCCCGGCCCGTGCCCGTCGAGTTCGAGCGGGTGGCCGATCGGTCATCGGCGCACGACCTGTTCGAGGCCGACCCGGAAGGCCAGATCTTTCGTCACATGGTCGATGACGAGGTAATCGCCGCCATCGACGAGCTTCCCGACGAATTTCGCGTCACGGTCGTGCTCTCGGATATCGAGGGGCTCAGCTACCAGGAGGTCGCCGATCTCATGGACATTCCCGTCGGCACGGTCAAGTCTCGCCTGTTCAGGGCCCGGAAGAGGCTTCAGGAAAGGCTGTACGAGTACGCCGTCGAGATGGGGTACGTCAGATGAACGAAGACACGAGAGGTGGAGCCGGAGGCCGGTCGGAGCTACGGGAGCTCAACTGCGAAGAGTCGCTCGCACGGGTGTACGAGTATCTGGACGGCGAGCTGGACGCGAGCCAGAACGACGCCGTGCGACGACACCTGGAGAAGTGCAGGCGATGCTACCCGTACTTCGATTTCGAGCGGATGTTTCTGGACTACGTGCACGAGGTCGGAGCGGGAGAGGAGGCACGGCCCGGCCTGCTGGAACGGGTGCGAGGGCTGCTGGCGCGCGAGTCCGAGTGAGGAGTTCTGGCGGCTGGCCGGCCGCCGGGCGCCGACGTTGCTGTCGCGCCTCTCTCGTGGTACCCTGAACTTCCTGCGAGCCGGAGTTACGGCCCGCGTCCACCCCGGATCCGCGGTGCCGCGCACACACCCACCCGCCGAAGGACGACAGACAGCGGCCAATGAACGCCACCATGCAGGATCTGATCTCCCGTCTTCTAGACGCACGCGGCCCCTCGGGCTACGAGACGGCCGCAGCCGCCGCATGGCGTGAGGAAGCCGCGACTTTCGCGGAGGACACGTGGGCCGACGTGCAGGGCAACAGCTTCGCGTCGATCAACCGGGGAGCAGCTCCGCGTGTAATGCTGGCCGGTCACATAGACGAGATCGGCCTCATGGTCGCGCACGTCGACGACGACGGCTTCCTGTGGGTCCGCAACGTCGGAGGCTGGGACGCGCAGGTCCTGGTCGGACAGCGAGTCGAGATCCTGGCGGATTCCGGTCCGGTCCCCGGCGTGGTCGGACGCCGCGCCGTCCATATGATACGGGGAGACGAAGGCGACAAGGCAGTCAAGCTGAAGGATCTGTGGATCGACATCGGTGCCGCGTCGGGCGACGAGGCGCGGTCACGTGTCTCGATCGGGGATGTGGCCGTGATCCGATCCGACACTCTGGACCTGAGCGACGACCTGCTGGCCGCTCGCTCGATCGATGACCGGGTGGGAGCGGTGGTCGTCCTCGAGGCCCTGCGACGCGCGCGGGACAAGGGCTGCAAGGCTCATGTGGTGGCCGTGGCGACCGTCCAGGAAGAGATCGGCTACATGGCCGGAGGCGGGGCGCGGACCGGGTCCTACGGACTCGATCCGCACGTCGGGATCGTGGTTGACGTCACGCACGCGACCGATCATCCGACCGTCGACAAGAAGGAGCATGGTGACATCCGGCTGGCTGGCGGTCCGGTTCTGGCGCGCGGTGCGGCGGTCAATCCGGTCGTGTACCGACGCCTCGCGGACGCTGCCAGCGACTGCGGAGCCGTGGTGCAGGTCCAGGCGATACCGGCGATGACCGGCACGGACGCGGACGCGATCCGCATGACCCGGACCGGCGTGGCCACCGGCCTCGTGTCGATTCCCAACCGTTACATGCACTCGCCCAACCAGATCGTGAGTCGACGCGATCTCGACCAGGCCGCCGAGCTCATCGCCGGCTTCCTGGCGGGGCTATCGGAAGGCGACAGCTTCCTTCCCGGCTCAGGCTGAGCCGTCGAACCGGAAGGACGCAGCGGAGGTCGAGTGAAGGCGCCGCGCACCCACAGTCGAGCCGTCGAGGACTACCTGAAGGCCATCTACAAGCTTCAGGGAAGCGACGGGGCGGTCTCGACCACGGCCCTCGCGGGAGCACTCGGACGCTCAGCCGCGTCCGTCACCAACATGGTGAAGGGGCTGGCGGAGCGTGGACTCCTGAAGCACGAGCTGTATCACGGCGTCCGACTCACCACACGAGGGGAATCCACCGCGCTCCGCATCATCCGACGCCACCGTGTCATCGAGACCTACCTGATCGAGAGGCTCGGCTACACGTGGGACGGAGTCCATTCCGAGGCCGAGCGCCTGGAACACGCGGCATCGGACACGCTGGTGGAACGGATGGCCCGCGCCCTCGGGGACCCGCTCGAGGATCCGCACGGTGCGCCGATACCCTCGCCGGACGGGGAGATCGCGAGCCGCGATCTCGTTCCGCTCTCCGAGCTGGGTCCGGCGTCGCTCGCCGTGGTCCGCGAGGTGGCCGACGACGACTCGGAGCGCTTGCGCCGGCTGGCCGCTGAGGGTTTCTTGCTCGGAACCGAGATCGAGATCCGCGGCAGTGCTCCGGACGGCGCGCTGGTGGTGCGGGTGGCCGGTCGCGACCAAGCCCTGGATCCGGCCACGGCCGGCGTGATACGAGTGGAACCGCTGGACGGAGAAGGACGAGCTGACTGAGCATGGCGACTTCGATTCGAGCCGACAACGACACCTGGAGCGCGAAGCTGGGTGAGACAGGCGGTCCCGACACCCGCACGGTCGTGTTCTTCTGCACGAGCAACAACCAGCGACCATATCGCGTGGTGGAAGTTCCGCGGAGCGACTTCGCGGAACAGGGTGATCTCGACCGACTCGACGACGACGAGTTGCGGGATCTGTTCGCCGCCACGGTCTCCATGGGCGCACCCCGCAGCTACTGAGCCCGCGTGGGCACCGTCGACCTCCACCTCCATTCCACCGCTTCCGATGGCGTCCTGTGTCCGACGGACGTAGTACGTGAGGCGGCCCGATGCGGCCTCCAGGGACTCTCCCTTACCGATCACGACACCGTTGATGGGATGGAGGAAGCCGCCGCCGAGGCGCACCGCCTGGGTCTCGACTTCCTGGTCGGCGCCGAGCTTTCGGCCAACGCGCCTGGCAAGTCCATTCATATCCTGGCCTACGGGTTCGATCCGCGGGATCCGGGTCTGTGTGGCTTCTTTCGGGATTATCGGGCCGATCGCATGCGTCGCACGAGCGAGATCGTCGAGCGGCTGCGGGCGCACGGCCACGGCCTGACCGTCGAGGATGTACTCGCAAAGAGCGGTGAAGGGGTTCCGACGAGGGCGCACGTCGGACGTGCGCTCGTGTCCGGGGGATGGGTACGCGACACGAACGAGGCCTTCCGCCGCTTCATCGGACGCGGACAGCCCGCGTTCGTGGAGAAGATGCCGACGCCGCCCGCGGCAGTGATCGACCTCGTGCGCTCAGCGGGCGGAATCACGATCCTCGCCCATCCCGGGACAGATTTCACCGAGTCCGAGATCGCCGGCTGGCTGGACGCCGGCCTGGATGGCGTCGAGATCCTCCACCCCAGAAACGGAGCGGCTGTGCGCCGCGCGCTGACGAGGATGGCTGAGCGACGCGGGCTGTTGCGGGGTGGTGGATCGGATTGGCACGGCACAGATTCGGGGGCGCCGCCCGGCTCGCAGAACGTCCCGGCCGCCTGGATGGCGGAGATCAGGGCGCGCTGTGGCGCCTGACGCCGGAGCGGGGAACCCGAATTCGTTCTTCCTGGTGGATATGGATGAATGGTCCTGACCAGATGAGGCGACATACATGACGGAGGCCAGCGCGACACGGAAGGAGACTCTCGTCATCGTGGGCTCCGGTCCGGCGGCGTGGACGGCGGCCATATACGCGGCCCGGGCCCGACTGGATCCCCTGGTGTGCGAGGGCTCGTTCAGCCGCACGATGATCCCGGGTGGCCAGCTCATGTTCACGACGGACATCGAGAACTATCCGGGCTTTCCGGACGGGATCACGGGCCAGGAGATGATGGCCGGGTTCAAGCAACAGGCCGAGCGCTTCGGCACACGCGTGATCACCGAGGACATCGTCCGGGTCGATTTCAGCGGCCGACCGCTTCGCCTGTGGTCCGGTGAGGGCACGGACGTCGAGGCGGAGACGGTAGTCCTGGCGACCGGCGCGAACGCCCGCTGGCTGGGCCTGCCCAACGAGGAGCGCCTGGCTCAGTCGGGAGGCGGCGTGTCGGCGTGCGCGGTGTGCGACGGAGCGCTTCCGTTCTTCCGCGACCGGGTGATCGCGGTGGTGGGCGGGGGCGACAGCGCGCTCGAAGACGCTCTCTACATGACCAGATTCGCCGGTGAGGTGGTGGTGATTCACCGTCGCGGCGAGCTACGTGCCTCGAAGATCATGCAGCAGCGCGCGCTCGAGAACGAGAAGATCCGGTTCGAATGGAACACGGTCGTCACGGACGTTCTGGGCGACGACGAAATCTCGGGCCTGCGCCTGCGGGATACGCTGTCGGGCGCCGAGCGGGAACTGGCCGTCGGCGGTCTGTTCGTGGCAATCGGTCATGTCCCGAACACGGAATTCCTGGGCGGCCAGGTGGAGCTGAAGGAGAACGGATACGTTGCCACGCCACGGCCCTGGCGGACGGAGACGTCGGTACCGGGCGTGTTCGCCGCCGGTGACGTGATGGACGATACCTTCCGGCAGGCCGTGACCGCTGCGGGAACGGGCTGCATGGCGGCGCTCGAGGCCGAACGGTGGCTGACCCACGGCGGCTCCGGCGGTTGACGGGAGATCGCCGGTGCGCACCGAAGACGGCGCGCGGGGAACGGCGGCCGCGTCGGCCGGTATACGGGCGTGCGCCGGGTCGTTGACGCGCTCCGACGCGTGAGTCTACAGTGACGGGGCGGCGCTTGCGGCGTCTGGACGAGGAAAACGGACGGAAGGGACTAAGGGACTATATGAGTGATGCCACGACGGCACCGGAAGGTGTGACGATCATACTGACCGAGGAAGCGGCCGAGCAGGTGCGACACTTCTTCGCGGCGGAGAACCTGGACGAGAAGTCGGCGGCACTGCGCGTCAGCGTGCTGCCGGGAGGCTGCTCGGGCTTCGAATACGCTCTCGAGGTGGACGAGGATGAGCCCGCGGCGGACGACTACGTGATGGAGTCGCAGGGGGTCCGTCTGTTCATGGATCCGTTCAGCGCACAGTACCTGACGGGAGTGAGAATCGGCTATCACAGCAGCTTCCAGGGTCAGGGCTTCACGTTCGAGAACCCCAACGCGACCGGCGCCTGCGGCTGCGGCACTTCGTTCTCCGTTTGACGCCACTCGTTCGTCGCGGGTCGAGCTGAGGCATCCGTTGAGTCATCCGGGTCTGGAGGTCCGCCAGGTCACCGTAGGGCCGTTTCAGGCGAACTGCTTTCTCGCGCGGGCCGGTGGGGACGTGGTGGTCGTGGATCCGGGCGCCGAGCCTCAGCGCATATCAGCGCTCCTCGCGGCCTGGGAGGCAGAACCCCGGGCGATTCTCCTGACACACGCACACGTGGATCACGTGGGTGGCGTAGCGGATCTGGCCCGCCGTCACGACGCGCCCGTCCACCTGCACCCGGACGACGTGGCGCTGTACCGGAGCGCGGCGCAGCAGGGGGCGATGTTCGGCGTGCCCGTTGAGACCCCACCGGACCCGGACGAGTGGCTCGAGCACGGCCAGCGGCTCCGGTTCGGGGATCTCGAACTGGAGGTCCGCCACGCCCCCGGACACTCTCCGGGCGGCGTCGTCCTGGTCGGCGATGGAGCCGCCTTCGTGGGCGACTGCGTCTTCGCCGGCTCGATCGGCCGCACGGACCTGCCGGGCGGTGACCTGGAAACGCTTCTGACATCGATCCGGGAGCAGATCCTGACGCTTCCGGAGCAGACCACGCTTTACTCCGGCCACGGCCCCCCCACGACGGTGAGCGCGGAAGCCTCCACGAACCCCTTCCTGACGGGAAGTCCCGGGTGGCTGACCTGATGGCGCCCGAACTGACCGCATGAGCGCACCGGACGATACCGCGGCCTCCCCCGGGGACGCCGTCCCGGATGCGGAGACCGGCCCGAAGAACCCGCGCCGACCGGGCACGGACGTAACGCTGAAGCTGGCAGACATGCGTCGCGCCCTCGAGGGAGTCTCCCGCGCTCTCGTGATCACGCACGACAATCCGGATCCCGACGCCATCGCTTCTGCCGCCGGCCTGGGCGTTCTCATCGAGCGCACGTGCTCGATTCCGGTCACGCTGGCGTTCGGCGGCATCATCGGGAGGGCCGAGAACCGGGCCCTCATGGAGGAGCTCGGCGTTCCGTTCGAGCGCGTCGAGAACCTCGAACCGGATCGGGAGACCGTGTTCGCCCTTGTCGACACCCAGCCCGGTGCGGGCAACAACTCCCTCCCGCGCGGCCGCACGGCCGCCATCGTGCTCGACCACCACCCGACGGCCGCCACCGACCTGTCGGTCCCGTTCGCCGACATCCGGCCCGAGTACGGCGCCTCGGCGTCGATGATCGTGGAATACCTGCGAGCCGCGCGACTGGAACCGGACCGCAGGCTCGCCACGGCCCTGTTCTACGGCATCCAGTCCGAGACCATGGATTTGGGAAGGGAAGCCTCGGAGGCGGACGTCGACGCCAGCGTGTACCTGTATCCGCGGACCGACCCGGCCGCCATATCCCGGATCCGCCACGCCCGTGTGCCACGGGGCGTGTACCGCTCGATTCACCAGGGGCTGGAACGGGCGTGGAGCCAGGGAGACGTCGTCTTCGCGCCGCTCGGCCGCCTCGAATACCCGGACCTGGTGGCCCAGCTGGCAGACCTGTTCCTCCAGGTGCACGGCGTCGACTGGGTCATCGCCGCCGGGCGATACGAAGACAGCCTCCTGATTTCCCTGCGCACACACACACCCGACGCGCACGCCGGAGATCTGGTGCAATCGGTGGTGGGTGCACGCGGCTCGGCCGGTGGCCACGGAGAGATGGCCGGAGCCCGCATCGATCTCGCGTCCATGCCGGACGAAGAGGCGGAACGGCTTCTCCAGGAGCTGTTCCGGACGTTCGCGGCGGCCCTCCATGTAGATGCTCAGCCCCGGGAATCCCTCATCGACATCGAATCCTCCGACGGCGGCGCGGAAGCTTGATCCATCTCGGGCTCACCGGGACGATCGGGGCTGGAAAGAGCACCGTGGGAGAGCTGTTCGAGTCGTGGGGCGCCCGACGGATCGATGCGGATGCACTGGCCCGCCGCGCCGTCGAGCCCGGTACGCCGACCCTCGAGCAGATACGGAGGGAATTCGGCAATGAGGTCCTGCGGGAGGACGGATCGCTGGACCGGGCAGCCATGCGCGCGATCGTGTTCGCGAATCCCCGGGAGCTGGCCCGCCTCGAGTCGATCGTCCACCCGGTGGTGGATCGCCGGCGAGCATCGATGCTGGCGGCCGCGTCAGCCGACGGCGCACCGGTCGCCGTCCTCGAGATCCCGCTGCTGCTCGAGAAGAACCTGGTCGGGGAGTTCGACGCCGTGATCGTGGTCGACGCGCCGGTCGAGCTGCGCCGCGCGAGGGTGTGCGGGGATCGGGCCATCACGACGGAGGAGTTCCGGGCCATGGATGCGGCTCAATGGGACGGTGATCGCAAGCGCGCCGCGGCCGATCACGTGATCTGGAACGACGGCGACCGGGCGGAGCTGGAAGCCGATGCACGCGCGGTGTGGGACGCCGTCACCGGTGCCCCGAAGGCGTACGAACGGCGCGCCGAGGCGGCACCGATCGATTGGAGGGTGGATCTCCATCTGCACACGAGCTCGTCGGTGGACTGCCTCTGTGAGCCAGCCGACGTCGTCGCGCGAGCGCGTGCGGTAGGCCTCGACCGTATCGCGATCACCGACCACGACGAGATCGATGGGGCGCTCGAGGCGCGGGCGCTGGACCCGGAGCTCGTCATCGTGGGGGAAGAGGTGCGCACAGCCGAGGGTTTGGACTTGATCGGGCTGTTCCTCAGCGAGCACATCCCCCCGGGAGCATCGTTTCGTGAGATCGCGGTTGAGATCCGCCGCCAGGGAGGCGTCGTGTACGTGCCGCACCCGTTCGATTCCCGCCGCGGCACGACACCGACGTTTCTCGAGAATGTCGTGGACTGCATCGACGTGGTCGAGGGCTTCAACGCCCGCATTCATGATTCCCGCCGCAACGATCGGGCCGTGGCATGGGCCCGATCGCACGGGTTTCCGATCGGTGCGGGAAGCGACGGACACACGCTCGGCGAGATCGGTCGCGCGACGGTCGCGCTTCCTGCCTTCGAAGACCCTGCGGGTTTTCTCGCGGCGCTCGCCTCGGGCCGTGTCGAGGGGCGCGCTTCGAGCCCCCTTGTCCACCTGGGTTCCACGTGGGCCCGGATCGCCCGGAATCTGGGAGTGATCCACCGTGGGTAGCCGGGGGGCGACGAACGAGCTAGCCCGGCGCGCGGGCTTGCAGCTGATCCTGCGGGAGCTGGAGCCGGGTCGGAAGGTGGTCCTTTCCACCCACATCAACGCGGACGGAGACGGCGCCGGGTGCGAGGCGGCGGCCGCCTGGTGGCTGCGCCGGCGAGGCCTCGAGCCCGTCATCGTGAATCCCACCCCGTTTCCGGACGGGTTCCGGTTCCTGCTCGACGACACTCCGACCTGGACGCCGGCCGATCCCGAGGGGAAACAGTCCCTGCGCGAAGCCGACGTCTTTCTGATCCTCGACACATCGGAGCCGACCCGCCTGGGATCCGTTCTCGGGGGCACCGAGGGCCGGAAGGTCATGGTGCTCGACCACCATCCCGCCACGCCTTCGTCGATCGGCGACCCGGCGGTACGCGACCCGGCAGCGTGCGCGACCGGAGAGCTCCTGTACGACCTCATCCGTGCCGCCGAGGAGCAGCCCACGCGGAAGGAGGCGGAAGCGCTGTACGTGGCCATCGCGACCGACACCGGCTCATTCCGATTCGCGAACACCACCGAACGCACGCACTTGATCGCGGCCCGGCTGCTCGGGGCGGGAGTGGACCCCGAGGACATGTTCCTCCGCCTGTATGCGCAGTACACGCCCGCCGGGATCGGCCTCCTGCAGCGCGCCCTGCAATCGCTCGAGGTTGCCGAGGACGTTCCCGTCGCGTGGATCAGTCTGCAGCACGCCGATATCGCCCGGGCCGGTTCGCGAAGGGAAGACCTCGATGGAATTGTCGAGTACGCGCGGCGCATCCGTGGCGTGAGGGTAGCGCTGTTCTTCCGGGAGCTTCACGACGGCAGCACGAAGGTGTCCTTCCGGTCGTCCGGGGACATCGACGTGGCGGCCGTGGCACGGGGTTTCGGGGGCGGCGGACACACGAAGGCAGCCGGCGCGTGGCTCGCCGACAGCCTCGACGCTTCCCGGTCACGCGTGCTCGCGGCGGTGCGCGAGGTGCTGAGCTGAAGGTGCGCAGGTTCCCGAACCCGGCGGCCACCCCTTGGCACGGCGGCCGTGACGCCTACATTACTGTTGTCCTGCCCGTCCACCGCCCCGTGGGGCGGCTTGCATCCGTTTCTCCTCTGACGGGGGACCGATGGTGCACCAGGCCAGGACGAACGGCGGGGTCGGGTCGATGAGCCCGAGACCGGGAACCGACGGGAACGGCGACCTCGAATTCACGGCCGCCGCCAGGCTACGCGAACTCGGTCGGTGCGTCGCCCCGGTCGAGATCAGTGAGATCTGGGTGTTTCCACCGCTTCCCCACCTGGAAGACTCGTCTGAGTTCCTTCTCTTCACTCGTATTCTGCCCGACCAGATGCGTCACCTGTGCGGCGCCGAGTTCGACGCCGGGAACGGACATGGCGGGGGTAGTGGGGAACGTCTTCCGGACGTCAACGGCAAGGGCAACGGCAACGGTGCCTCGAGCGGGGCCGTACGCCGGATCACGGAGTACGGTGCGATGCCGTTGCACCGGGTCCAGCGGGTAGTGGCCCGCTTCCGGGAGCGTCTGGGGGATCACCGCGAGCCATTGCACCTCGAGATCGGCGGTGACGTCGACAGCTGGGACCGCATCCTCGAGCCCGCCCCCGAATGAACGAACTCGAGATCGGGGTCGCTGTCGCGTTCGCCGCTGGAGTCCTGTCGTTTCTATCGCCCTGCGTTCTGCCTCTGGTCCCCTCCTACCTTTCGTTCGTCAGCGGTGTCGGCATCGAGGAGCTCGAGGAGGGAAGAGGCGATGTCAAGCGCATCGCCCTGACGCATTCCCTGTTCTTCGTTCTCGGGTTCAGCTTGATCTTCCTGGCGCTCGGAGCTTCCGCCACCTTCGTGGGCCGACTGCTCCGTGAGTACCAGGTGTGGATCGCCCGGGTAGGGGGCGTGATCATCGTCCTGTTCGGCCTGTACCTGCTGGGGCTCCGGCCGTTCAAGGGCATGGCCCGCGAGCGCCGAATCCACCTGCGCGACAAGCCCCTGGGTTACCTGGGCTCCACGCTCGTGGGCTTTACCTTCGGGGCGGGCTGGACACCGTGCATCGGCCCCATTCTCGGTGGCATCCTGACGTTCGCGGCCACCCGGCAGACCCTGACGGACGGGCTCGTGCTGCTCGGCTTCTACAGCCTCGGCCTGGCCGTTCCGTTCCTTCTCGCCGCGGTGGCCCTGTCGTGGTTCCTGTCCACCTTCGACCGATTCAGACGCTGGATTCCGTGGGTCGAGCGGGTGAGCGGGCTTCTGCTGGTCGCCGTGGGGTTGCTGCTGGCGAGCGGGCGGTTCACGACACTGGCCGGCTGGGCGACGCAGTTCACGCCGGCGTTCATCCTGGAGAGGATCTGATTCGGGATCCGCCACCGACGACCCGGCGATGGCTCGCGCCACCGTCCGCGGAATCGGACTCTACACCGCTTCTTCCCGCTCGATCTCCTCTTCGAGGAGCTGTCGCTCGAGGAGACGGGCGTAGACACCGCCCCGAGCCAGCAGATCTCCGTGGGTACCGGTCTCCGCCACGCGCCCGTCCTCCAGAACGAATATCACGTCCGCGCCGGCAACGGCCGTGACCCGGTGTGACACCACGATCGACGTGCGGTCCCGCGTGAACTCGCGCAACCCGGTCAGAATGGCTTCCTCCGTCACCGTGTCCACCGCCGACAGGGCGTCGTCGAAGATGAGGATCGGCGCCTGCCGGACCAGGGCGCGGGCGATCGTCGCCCGCTGCTTCTGCCCTCCCGACAGGTTGATCCCGCGCTCCCCGAGAATCGTGTCGAGTCCTTCAGGGAGCACGTCGAGAGCGGCCCGCAGCTGAGCGATGTCCACTGAGCGGTCCAGGCGCTTCGGCTCGTCATCCGAAGGATCGCCCATCGCCAGGTTCCGGCGCAGGGACATGCTGAACAGGAACGGCTCCTGCGGAACGACGCCCACAGCGCTCCGCAGGTCCTCGAGGCGAGCCTCGCGCACGTCCACGCCGTCCACTTCGACGCTGCCGGCTCCTACGTCGTACAGGCGCGGGATGAGCCTGACCAGCGTGCTCTTTCCACTCGCCGTGCCCCCGACGATCGCCACGGTCTGACCCGGAGCGATGCGAAACGAGACGTTGCGCAGCACCCAACGCTCGGTGCCCGGATACCGGAACGAGACATCTCGGAACTCGATCTCTCCTCGGACGGGATCCAGCGGGATCGGTTCCTCGGGCGTGTCGATCGCCGGTGGCTCGGCCAGCATGGAGTTGATGCGCCCCATCGATGCGGCGCCCCGCTGGAACAGATTGGTGACCCACCCGACGGCGATCATCGGCCATACCAACAGCACGAGGTAGAAGCCGAAGGCCACGAAGTCTCCCACCGTGATCGCGCCGGCGATCACCTCGCGGCCCCCGATCCACAGAACGAGCACCGAGCCGAGGCCGCCCAGAAACGTCAGGGCCGGGAAAAAGGCTCCCCACACCCGGGCCAGGCTCATGTTGCGACGCCGATACTCGGCGTTCAGGCCGGAAAAAACGTCCGAGCGATCCTCTTCCCGGGCGTAGGCCTTGACGATCCGGATCCCGGCCAGGTTCTCCTGCGTGAAGTTCGATATCTCTGAGAACTGTGCCTGTATCCGCTCGTAACGGGAGTTGATCTTCCGTCCCATCCACACGACCAGGACCGGCATGAGCACCATCGGGATCATGGCCACTGCCGTCAGGGTCGGGCTGATCCAGATCATCAGTCCGATGGCCAGCGCTCCGATCGTCACCGTGTTGACGAGATACATGATTGCCGGCCCGACTACCAGGCGAACCGCCGCGACATCGTTCGTGGCCCTGCTCATCAGGTCGCCCGTGCGCCACCGGTCGTAGAACTGCGGCGACAGTCGGAGGAGGTGCGAGAACATGTCGTTGCGCAGGTCGTACTCGATCCGACGGCTGATTCCGTTCAGCAGCTCCCGCATCCCGTAGCGGGCTCCACCGGCGGCCACGGCCGCTGCCACCAGCAGGACGGCATAGCGGATCACGCGATCGCGCGTGAGCTCTTCCGTCAGGCCATCGATGGCGAGCTTCACGATGAAGGGTCCGACGATCGTGAACAGGTTCGATACGATGACCAGAGACATGCCAGCGGCCAGGCCCTTCAGGTAGGGCCTGTAATAGGGCAACAGGGTACGAAGATGTCGCATCGCGGGTCGTGGCCTGGAACGCGTTGGGTTCCTTCCTCCGCCGGCGCCTCGGTCGCCGGCCGATCGACAGGCCCCTCGCTTCTCGAGAAGGACCGGACGAATATATAGACACCCGGGCCCTTCGCGGCGAGTTCGGCGCGGCGGCCGCCGGACGGTGGCCCGCGATGTGCAGTGAATACGTGTCTCCGGCCCGGGAACGGGGACGCGGGAGCGCGCTGCAGGCGATGCGCGAGCGATTCTGGAGGAAAGCGATGCGAAAGAAGTTCAGTCCCTCGATGCTTCTGTTGGTCACAATGGCGATGGTCGCCGGCGCCGCGGCGTGCGGCGATCGCAGCGCGGACGACCTCGAGGCGGTGGATCGCGAGCTCGACCTCGCCATGGCCGCGGACTCGCTGGCCGCCCTGGATGACATGCCGGCCGAAGCCGCCGAGGAGCCGGCGCCACGCCCGGCCTCGCGGCCGCAGACGCCGCCTCCGACCCGGACGCGGACGGTGGAGCCCGAGCCGGAACCGGAGCCGCGTTATCGGGACCTGTCGGTGGGAGCCGGTGCGATGCTGCGCGTCAGCCTGGACGAGGAGCTCAGCACCGAGACCAGCAACGTGGGCGACGAATTCACGGTCACGCTGCTCTCGCCGGTCACCGATGATACCCACGTGATCCTGCCGGCCGGCACGAAGATCCGGGGCAAGGTCACGGCACTCGAGCCGTCGGGCTCAGCCAGCAGCCAGGCGGTCATCCGGCTGGACTTCGGGCAGGTTCTCCTGGACGGCCAGAGCCACGTCGTTCCGATGACCGTCGCCGAGGCCAACCCCACGACCCGCGGACGCAAGAGCACCGAGGAGAAGGCTGTCACGATCGGAGCGGGTGCGGTCGTAGGAGGAATCCTCGGCCGGGTGATCGGCGGCAACGCCACCGGCACCATCATCGGCGGCGTGGCGGGCGCTGCCGCGGGCACAGCGATCGCTTTGGGTACCGGAGACGTGGACGCCGTGCTCGAGCAGGGTTCGGAGATGGTCCTGCGCGTCGAGGAACGCGTCACGGTGCGCCGTCCGGCCTGACGGCGCACCGTCGCTCTAGAAGCCGAGGGCCCTGCCGCCTCTCCGTCGGTCCGAGGCGCCCAGCCGAATCCCATCACTCGTGATGTGGATCGACTGCACGTCACCGCTCAGGTCGTCGCTTCCATCATCGCGAAAACGCTCGGCAAGCGCGTGACCTCGCCGCTCCAGCTCCGCCACTACCTCGGGAGGGAGCCCCGAGGGCTCGTATCGAACGGTGTCCGGCAGGTGCTGGTGGTGGAAGCGCGGCGCGTCGATCGCGCTGCGCACGGGGATCCCGAAATCGATGTGGTCGGTCACGATCTGGAACACCGTGGTGATGATCGTGGCCCCTCCAGGTGTACCCGTGACCAGCTCGGTGCTGCCGGAGGGGCTCACCACGATCGTGGGCGCCATGGCCGACAGCATGCGCTTGCCCGGCTCGATCGCGTTCGCCGTGCCCTGCACGAGCCCGAACTGATTCGGAACGCCCGGCTTGGAGGTGAAGTCGTCCATCTCGTTGTTCAGCAGGTAGCCCGCGCCACGCACGACCACCTTCGATCCGAACCAGCCATTGATGGTGGTCGTGACCGCCACCGCGTTCCCCTCCCGGTCGACGATCGAGTAGTGCGTGGTCTCCTCCGACTCGTCCGGCGGCACGCGCGTGAAAGCCGCCGACGGTGAGGCGAGCCGCATGTTGATCGTGGCGGCCAGCGAGTCCGCGTACGTTTGGGAAAGGAGCCGGCCCAGCGGAATGCGCACGAAGTCCGGGTCCCCCAGGTAGTAGTTCCGGTCGGCGTAGGCCCGTCGCATCGCCTCCACGGCCACGTGCACGTGATCGGCCGACAGCCAGCCGAAGGACGTCAGGTCGAAGCCCTCCACGATGTTGAGCATCTGACCCAGCGTGATGCCGCCGGACGATGGAGGTGGCATCGTGATGATGTCGTACCCCCGGTAGCCCAGCACCACCGGATCGCGCCATACGGCCTCGTACGCGGCCAGGTCGGCGTGCGTGACCAGGCCCGCACCGCGCTCCATCTCCGCCACGGTGGAGTCCGCGATCCACCCGGTGTAGAAGGCTGCCGCGCCGTCCACGGCGATGGACTCCAGGGTCCGGGTCAGGTCCGGCTGGCGGAACACGGTGCCCACGGAGGGCACCTCGCCGCCCGGCAGGAATACGGCTGCAGTGGCGGGGAACCACCGCAGCGTGTCGGCCTTTTCCTCCCACGCCTCCATCTGGCTCGGGCGGATCGTGAACCCATCGCGGGCGAGGCGAATCGCCGGCTGGAGGAGATCCCACCAGGGCAGGGTACCGAAGCGGCTCCAGGCCGCCTCCATTCCGGCCACGGACCCCGGTACGCCGGAGGCGAGGTGGCCGATCACGCCGGCATCGGTCACGCGCCCGTCCGTGTCCAGGAACATGTCGGCCGTCGCTGCCAGTGGCGCCTTCTC
Source organism: Gemmatimonadota bacterium (assembly GCA_039584815.1). Classification (GTDB taxonomy): domain Bacteria; phylum Gemmatimonadota; class Gemmatimonadetes; order Palauibacterales; family Palauibacteraceae; genus Benthicola. The sequence continues at coordinate 2,038 of JBDGXC010000028.1, read as the reverse complement.
CCGGAAGTCGAGCGCCGCTCGGCTGTCGTCGGCCATGCGCAGGACGAGAAAGCCCCCCCCGCCGATGTTTCCGGCCTCGGGATTGACCACGGCGAGGGCGAAGTGCGTGGCCACGGCTGCATCGACTGCGTTGCCGCCCGCCTGCAGCATGCTCAGGCCGGCCGCGCTGGCGGCGGAGTCGGTGCTGACGACCATGCCGTGCAGCGCGCGCAGCGGTGGCGCCGCGGGCGGGTAGCGCCACCCGGCTGGGAACTCCGGGACGAGAGGGCGCCGGTTCTGCTCGTCCCCGCCGGCACAGGCGGTGAGGGCAAAAAGCAGAATGCCCGGGATCACTCCGGCGAGCCGTCCAGCGAGGAAGGAGGCGCGCACGCGATGGTTCCAGATCATGTCCGAAATGTACGTCAGCTTCCGCCCGTTGGCAGTCCGATCGTCACGACGTTGCCCTTCCCGGGCGTTCGGGGACAGATTGAGTCACCCCGCCTTCCGGCGGGCGTCCGCCGGCAACCGCGGCTCCAGCGAGTGAGCGATCATGCGACCTGCCAATCTCCTGCCTTTCCTCCTACTGCTCCTGGCACTCGCGGCCCCCGCGAGAGCACAGGTCACGGTCGGAGCGTTCGGAGGGCTGAACCTGTCCGACCTGAGCGGCGATGCCCCGGACGATTTCTCATACACCGGAAGAACCGGATTCGGCTTCGGCGTCATAGGCGAGTTTCACCTCACGGACGACGTATGGTTGAGCGTTCAGCCCATGATCCTCCCGCGAGGGGCCGGGATCGAATTGAAGTCGCAAGACGATGAGGAACCGACGAAGGTCGCCGACCTGAGCCTCACCTACTTCGCCGTGCCGGTCCTGGCCAAATTCGTCACGGCCGGCGGCAAGGTCTACGTGATCAGCGGGGTGAACCTCTCGCTGCTGACGAGCGCGACGTTCACTCCGGAGGAGGAGGGATCGGATGAGCTCGACGTGAAGGACTCGTTCAAGGGCGTCGATCTCGCCGTGGACTTCGGCGTCGGCGCCCAACTTCCCCTGGGCCGGGTCAAGATCATGTTGGAGGCCCGATACGAGCAGGGACTCGTGAACATCGCTGAGGACGACATCAGCGAGGACGCCCTCAAGGCGCGCCTCCGCTCGAGTGGCCTGCAGCTTCTCGCCGGTATCCTGCTGCCGCTGGGAGGTGGACAATGAGAACTCCGTGGCGGCCACTCTCGACAATCCTGCTCGTGTTCGCTGCGATCGCCGCTGTGACGACTCCGGCCCAGGCCCAGGACTCCGGCGATCGGGAGTGGAAGGCCCCGCACAAGAACGGGCACACGTTCAGTCCGGTCAGCGGCGTCCCCGACGCCTTCGTGCGCTCGTACATCCGGAACGGCATCGGGATGTCGCAGACGTACGACATTGACATCCCGCTCGGGATCGTCGGCCAAGACACGCTATTCGCGTCGCGCGGGAGCCTCGTGTTCGCGAACCTCTCACTGGAATACCAGCAGACGATCAAGGATTGGATCGCCTTCCGGGCCGAGTTTAACGTCAACGGGCGACTGGGCACCGGCACATCGGCGCTTCTGTCCTCCGGCGTGTCGGCAACCACGGGGTTCGAGCTCGGGTGGCTGATCCGGCTACTGGAGACGGATCAGGGCTACATGTCCCTCAGCTTCGACGTGAAGAACACGAGCTTCACGACGATCAACATCAAGGACTTCGTTGAGGACATCATCGACGGGGAGGACGCCGAGCTCGTCCGCAAGACGCCGTCCATGCGCGCCGGTGCGGGGCTTCGCTACGCGCACGCCTTCAGCCCTCTGGTGGGCCTGATCAGCTTCGCTGAGACGGGGTACGGCGAATCGGTGGATCGGTCCTCCGCAGATGAGTGGTACTTCCGCTTCGGCGCGACGGTGGACTTCGATCTGGCGGCCGTCGGCTGGGTGCCGATCGGACTGGCCGCGGGCTATAGCCAGGATTCCTTCCCCGAGGGCGGAGCCGACATCACCGACGTGGTGCGCGGGTTCCTGTTCCGGATAGGGTACACGGGACGCGAAG
>JBDGXC010000027.1:0-39253 GCA_039584815.1 Gemmatimonadota bacterium | reverse complement strand
GAAGCGGCTCGCCGTGGACCCGTGCTGATGGATGTCGTGGACGATCTGCGGGTGCCAGGCGTTGTGCACCTGCGTGACCACGTTGCGCGTCTCGGCTTGTGTGAGCGCGTACCAGTCTCGATTGATGTCGTGCCCCGTGTAATGGTGATACAGGAAGGGCGGCTCGACTCCTTCCCACGGCGTGTCGAGGGATGTGCGATACCATTCCGCCACCGCGTCCACCCCATCCGGATTGACGGCCGGGACGATCAGGATCACGCACTCGCGCAGGACTCTCAGCGTTGACGAATCCGTCGCCGCCGCCAGCCGGTACGCCAGGTTGAGCGGCAGCATCGACGCCCCGACCTCCGTGGGGTGGATCGCCGCCGTTACCAGAACCACGAGCCGCCCGTCGCGAATCAGGGACGAGCGCTCCAGTTCGTCGGCGATGCGGCGCGGGTCCGCGAGCCGGGCCTGCATTTCACGGAACTCGTCGAGACGCTCCAGATTCGCGGGGTCGCTGACGGTCAGGAGCACCATCGGCCGGTCGAGGGTGCTGCGACCGATCGTGTCCAGCTGGATGCGGGGGCTTTCCCCGGCCACGATCTCGAGATAGCGGGTGGCCTGGCCCCAGTCGACGACGCGGTAGTCCTCGCCAGGCCGGAAACCGAGGTAGTCCTCGGGTGGGGAGGGGACTACCGTCGGCTGGGCGGCTGATACCGAGACCGTGGTGAGCGAAGCCGCCAGCACCAGAGTTGCCAGTCGTGACGGTGGTCGGCGCCGCGCGCCCTCAGGAGACAAGAGCCGGCACCTCGGCGAGCGAGTCTACGATATGGTGGGGACGCTCGTCCGACGACGTCCGCTCCAGAACAGCGGGATCGTACTTCCCGGTCCGGACCTGAATCGTCCGCAGTCCCGCCGCGAGACCGCCGCACACGTCGGTCTCGAAGTCATCTCCGACCACGGCCAACGTCTCGCGGCGCACTCCGAGAACCGACGAAGCCGCCTCAAAGAAGGCCGGTGACGGCTTGCCGACGAGCGTGGCTCGCTGTCCGCTCGCATACTCGAGCGCGGCCACGAACGGTCCTGCGTCCAGCGTCGGACCCGACCCGGTGATCCAGAACCGGTTGCGGTGGATAGCTACCAGGCGGGCGCCGGATCGGAGGCTGCAGAACGCAGCGTTCAGCCTCTCGAAGGTGAAGCCGCTTCCGAGGTCTCCTACAAGCACGGCGTCTGGGTGCGTCTCCGTGATCGTGAAACCCTCGAAGTCTTCGTGGGTGGACTCGGGCACCAGGAGGTGAATCCGCTCCACATCCTCATCCCGTAGCCAGCGTGCCGCGGCCACCGGGGCGCTGAAGATCTCCGCTTCCCGCACCTCGAGACCCATGCCCACGAGCGATACAGCCACGTCGCGGCGCGACTTGCGACTCGTGTTCGTCGTGAACAGAAACGGCTGGCCGGCTGCCCGAAAGGCCGCGATCGCCTCCGCCGAACCGGAGAGAAGGCGATCCGCCTCGTACACGGTGCCGTCCAGGTCGAGAAGCAGTCCCTCGATCGCTTCCATGCCCACTGCCCTCCATCGCTAGCCTTCGACGGGCGGCATACAGCATACAATAGGCAAACCTATCAGCCGCCTCGCCCTTGCCGCGCAGACTGCACGGGCCGAAGCTTTGCATGCAAGCTAAAGACTCCGACTCACCCGTCAAACCCGGACCTCGACCGTGCCCGAGCTCTGCCCGTTCCAAGCGCTGCGCTACGCCGCTAGCGATACCATGCCCTCGCTTCTCGCTCCACCTTACGACGTGATCGACCCCGAGCAGGCGGCGGAGTTGCGCGGCCGGAGCCCGCACAACAGCGTACGCCTGATCCTCCCGGAGGGTGCGGCACCGGAGTGCTATCAGCGTGCGGCGCTGTGCCTCCAGACGTGGCGGGAGCATGGTGTGCTGGAGGAGGACCCCGAGCCGTCCGTGTACGTGTACCGGCAGTCGTTCCGGCGGGAAGGCCGAGACGTCAAGCGTCTGGCCCTGTTCGGTGCGCTGCGGCTGTCCAGCTTCGAGCTGGGAGAGGTGCTCCCGCACGAGCATACACATTCTGGGCCCAGGAAGGATCGGCTCGCTCTCACCCTCGCCACTCGCGCCCAGCTCTCGCCCATCTTCCTGATCGCCCCCGACCCGGCCGGAGAGCTGCTTGCCGGGATCGAGCGCTCCACGAGTGGGGACCCGGCGTTCGACGTCGTGACCGCCGACGGAATCGGGCATGCCCTGTGGCCGATCACTCGATCTGCCGGAGCCGATTTTCTGTGCGAAACCGCCGGGGAACATCCGCTGTTGATCGCTGACGGACATCACCGCTACGAGACGGCTCTCGCCGCGGCTGCCGAGCTCAAGGGAGAAGCCGGGGCCGGGCAACTCATGGTATGCGTCGTGAGCCAGCGCGATCAGGGATTGCTGATTCAGCCGACGCACCGGTCTCTGTCCCGCCCTCCGGGCGACGCGGACGCGTCGTTCGCGTGGCTCGCGGCCCTCGAAGCGACGTTCGAGCTTCGTCCCCTCGGACGTCTCACACCGGCGGAGGCAGCCTCTCGCGTGCGGTCCAACGAGGGCATTCTCGTCGTGATACCGGCCGAGAGTGATGGAGAGGCGTGGATGGCCGGTCCGCGTGCGTCGGCGCTTCGCGCCGCGGGCCTGTCGGGAGGGGAAGCCCGGGTTCCCTCCGTGCTCTTCGATCGTCTCATCCTGGAGCGACTGGTGGGTCTCGATGCGGAAGAGGCCGCTCGCACCGGTCTTCTGTTTTATTGCCGGGATCCCGAGTCCGCACTGAGGAATGCGGGAGCGAACGGCTGCGGCTTCATCCTGCCGCCCGTTGCGGCGGACGACGTATGGTCGATCGCGGCCGCGGGCGGCAGACTTCCTCCAAAATCCACGTATTTTGAGCCGAAAATGCCCTCCGGGCTTCTCTTCCGACTCATCTGACCCCGTGCCCCCAGCGGGAGACCTCGTGATTGCCGTGCTCGATTCCGCGAGATAGCTTCGGGCGCCATGAACCAGGCCGACCTCGCCGGCGACGGCACCCGCGTGATCCGAGTCGCCCACAGTCCAGATTCCGACGACGCTTTCATGTTCTACGGGCTCGCTTCGGGCGCCGTGCGCACGGGCGGACTCCAGTTCCGCCACGAGCTGCAGGGAATCCAGCAGTTGAACGAGCGTGCTATGCGAGGGGAGCTCGAGGTCACGGCGGTGTCCATCCACGCATACGCTCACATGACGGACCGCTACGCTCTGCTTCCCCACGGGGCCAGCATGGGAGAGGGATACGGGCCGCGGCTCGTGAGTCGTCGCCCGATGGATCGCGAGGAGGTTCGCAGCACGACGATTGCCGTCCCCGGGGAGCTGACGTCCGCGTTTCTGGCCCTCAAGCTGTGGGAGCCGGACGCTCGCACGGTCGTCATGCCTTTCGATGTCATTCTGGAGGCGGTTTGCGACGGCGGGGTCGACGCAGGTCTCGTCATTCACGAGGGCCAGCTGACATACGGGGCCGCGGGTCTCATCCTCCTCGAAGACCTCGGACGCTGGTGGCGCGCCGATACCGGACTACCGCTGCCGCTTGGAGGTAACGTCATCCGGCGGGATCTGGGCGGTGAGCTCATCACGCGCGTGTCCGATTGCCTGCGACGCAGCATTGCCTACTCGCTCGAGCACCGGGAGGCGGCGATGGACTACGCCATGAGCTTCGCTCGAGGTCTGGATCGGAAGACGGCCGACGAATTCGTGGGGATGTACGTGAACAGCCGTACGCTCGACTACGGTCCGGATGGAAGAGAGGCCGTCCGCTTGTTTCTCGATCGCGGCGTCGCGGCCGGCGTCGTGCCAGGTCCCGTCGTCGTCGAGTTCGTCGACTAGCCTTCCACCGACGGCGTCGACCCCGGCACATAAGCATCCAGCTGCTCGACCGCCATGCCGGCGATCCGCCGCAGAGTCGACCGTTGCATGACCAGCAACTCGGCGTCGGCCCCCAGGGCCGTGGCGATCTGCACCGCCCGCTCGAAGCTGCCTCCGATCTGCGCGCGCACCTGAGCCGCCTGCCCGGCGATCGCGGCTGTCACCGGAACGATTTCGAGGCCAGGCAAGGCGGCGAGGCACGCCTGCACCTTCTCGGCAGCCTCCTCGTCCCCTCGCCGGTACGGTTCGGCCAGGAGCTGAAACAGGCTCACGGCCGAGGTACGTCCCTCGAAGGCTCCGTCCCGCAGGCCCGACAGTAGTGATCGGGTCAAGGCGACGTAGCTCGGATGAGCCGTCAGGTGCAGCGCCAGGACGCTGGCGTCGACGTGGATCAGTCCGGCGTCGGCCAGGCGCTCCCGGAAGCGGATCGCGTCACTCACCGCGCGCCTCGGGCCATACATCTCCATCCGAGACGGCCTCGGTCAGTATGCCTTCCAGCTCGGACACGAGATCGCGCGGTTCCCGTCGCATCTCGATCACGCTCGCGTCGGTCACACTGACCAGGAGCCGGTCTCCCGGCCGGAGGGCCAGCGCTTCCCGTGCCTCCCGGGGGACGACGATCTGGTTCTTGCTGCTCATCTTCACGGACGTGGCCATTGTGCCTCCGTTACGGCAGACTTTACGATGACACTTTACACGGTCGTGGCGATTTCCGACAGCCGGGAGGCTCCGGCTCAGAGGAGGTGGTACAGGAACGCGGCATAGCCGAGGAGCAGGAAGGCTCCCTCCCATCGGCTTACTTTCTGTCCCGTGTAGGCCAGGGGGATCAGAAGCAGACAGAAGATCATCGCCGGGACCACCTGACTGGCCACCGTCGTGGGAGTGAGATGCAGGGGACTGATCAGCGCTGCGGTGCCCAGAACGAGGCCCAGGTTGAAGATGTTCGAACCGATCACGTTGCCGATGGCGATGTCACCTAAGCCGCGAGCGGCGGCGGCGACCGTGGAGGCCAGTTCCGGAAGCGAGGTTCCGATGGCGACCATCGTGGCCCCGATGACCTCGTCCGGAACGCGATAGGCGCGGGCGATCGTCTCGGCCGAATCGACCATCCAGCTGGCGCCGGCGAGAAGCAGACCGAGGCCGAACACTACACGCAGCCAGTTCAGATACGGTTTGCGCTGCCTCCCGATCCGCCTACCGCCGGAGTTCTCGAGCCCGGAAACCACGAACTCTCCGGACGCTACTTCCCGCTTGCCCCAGCGAATCAGGTAGGTCATGTACACGAGGAATCCCGTTACCAGAATCAGCGCGTCGAGAAGGCCGATCACGTTGTTCGAGGCGAACACCATCACGGCCGCCAGGACCAGCACCATGAGGGGAGCTTCACGCTGAATCAGCTTGCGGTGGACGCGAATCGGCCGGATCATGGCTCCCAGGCCCACTATGAGCCCGACATTGGCCACGGTGGAGCCCATCACGTTGCCCACCGCGATCCCCGGTTCTCCCCGTAACACGGCGGCGCTGGACACCACGAGTTCGGGTGCCGAGGTACCGAACGCTACGATCGTCAGGCCCACGAGGACCGGACTCACCCCGCGTTGCTCCGCGACCCGTGAGGCCCCGGTGACCAGCCAGTCTGCCCCGAGGGTAAGGGAAGTCAAACCGACCAGGAACAGGAGTGCCTCGACGAGCATCACCCCTCACTCCTCACGGCGCGTGGATAATTGCGGACGCCGTAAGGCACTCGCGAACGCGCATGTGGACAACTGTGGATAAGTCGCCACCCGAAGCGTCAACCTACAACAGGTTGTCACGTAGAGGCTTGCGCTATCAGGTCGCTTGACCGTGCAAGGCTTCATGGGTGGCAGCACCCCGCTTCTCCCCACCCAATGGCTCAGGATCCTGTCTTTCCGTGCGCCGCTCCCCCATGTGGAGTTGTCCGTCGACCTGGCCGCCCTCCTCCAGCTTGATGCGGCGGCTCCTGATGTCACCCTGGACACGACACGTGGACTGCAGCTCCACGCGGCTGTCCGCGCTCACACTGCCGTTCACGCGGCCTGCGATGATGGCGTCCTGAGTCACGATGTCGCCCACCACGACCCCTTCTTTCCCCACCACCACGCTCTTCGCTGCCCGGACAGCGCCCTCCACCTGGCCCTCGACTCGGATCGTGCCGTCGCTGCTCGAATCTCCCTTCACCGTCATGCCCGGTCCGATGATGGACACCACGTCTCCCAACTCGCGCGGCGCCGCGTCCATCGCACTCTTCGTCTTCGACATGTCTGCATTTTCCTTTCACGTTCACGCTCGCCGGCGCGGAAGGCCTTGTCCTTGCCCTTAACTCTCGTCCCGCAGGACTTCAAGGGGGTCGATCGGTGCCCCATCTCGCTCGATCTCAACGTGTAGATGCGGGGCCGTCGATCGGCCACTATTCCCTGAAAGTGCGATCACCTCTCCGGTCTCGACCGAGTCCCCCTGCGCGACGAAGAGCCAAGAGTTGTGAGCATACAGCGTCTCCACGGTTCCCTCGTGGGCAAGTCTGACGTACAGGCCGTAGTCCGGGTCCACGCCGATCTCCTCGACGTGGCCCGCGCGAACGCTCCGCACGTACGATCCGGCCGGTACGGCGATGTCCACCCCGACGTGGCCTCCGAACGGAGACTCGGTAGTGTCTCCGAAGCTCCGCGTAACGAAGCCCCGTTCCACGAGCGGCCACACATATTGTCGATCGCCCTCCTCGGAGCGCGCGACGCGGGCCGCGGCATCCTCTTCCGCCAGAGGCGGCAGCAGCACATCCCGTCTGGACGGCGCCACCTCTCCTCCCATTACCCTTCGCAGCTGCTCGTATTCCCCCTCCAGTTGGTCCAGCTTTCCCACAACGGCCGCTACTTCGTTCCTCTCGCGCCGCAATCCTTCGACCTCTGCTTCCAGGGCCACGGTGCGGGCGCCCATCGCCTGGTCGCGTGACCACCTGCCGGCGACCACGAATGTCGCGATAAACGTGCCCGCGACCACTACCGACACGACGAACGCTGCTCCCGGGGACACGGTGAACGTGCGTGATCGCACCTGGCCCTCGCGCATCATCATCACGGTCCAGCGACGGCTTCGGTTTCGTCTCATCGGTCTCCGAACAGTTCCGTGAGATCTGTCGGCCCGAGAAGCTCTCCCGCCAGACGCTCGAAGTCCTCGGCATCCTGGAACGGGATGCGGATCTCGCCGCGAGTGCTTCCCCGAAGAGTCACCCGTACGTCCGTCCCGAAGGCACGGGACAGGAGAACGGCAGCCTTGTTCGCTACCGGATCCTGCGTGGAGGTCTCCCGACGACCCCGGGCGCTCGGCTTTGAGGGTCGTCGGGCGCGTCTCTCAGTCTCGCGCACCGACAGACCCCTGGCTGCCACGAGGCGTGCGAGTGCGATCTGGCCCGATACTCCCTCCACCGAGAGGATGGCCCGCGCGTGACCTGCTGTGATGCTTCCATCGTTCAACAGATCGCGTACAGGAGCCGGTAACGTCAACAACCGCAACGAGTTAGCAACCGTAGACCGTTCGCGGCCTACACGCGTCGCGACCTCTTTCTGGGTGAGGCCGAAGCCGTCGATCAACTGCTGGTAACCGACCGCTTCCTCCAACGGTCCTAGATCTTCGCGTTGCAGGTTCTCAACCAGGGCCACCACCAGCATCTGCTCGTCCGACAGGCCTCTGACGATTGTCGGCGCCTTGCTCCACCCCAGGCGCTTCAGCGCCCTCCATCGCCTCTCTCCAGCGACGAGCTCGAACTCGCTCCCCACCGGGCGAACCACCAGGGGCTGGAGGAGTCCGTTCTCCCGAATGGAAGCCTCCAGATCAGCCAGGGTCTCGTCCTCGAACTGGCGGCGTGGTTGAAACGGATTCGGTCGGATGGCCCCGATATCGAGCTCGCGCATCGGAGCACCTACCTCCAGGGGCGCGTCCAGGTACTCTCCCAGCAGAGCTCCCAGGCCCTTACCCAGACGACGCGCTTCAGGCTTGGGCAACGGCGGCCTCCTTCCGTTCGCTGTCTCGTCGCACGATCTCCGACGCAAGACTCAGATAACCGCGTGCTCCGGTGGACAGCACATCATACAGAGCGATCGGCTGCCCGAAGCTCGGTGCCTCAGCCAGTCGGACGTTGCGAGGGATCCATGTCTTGAAGACCTTGGCCCCGAAGTATTCCTCCGCCTCCCCCTTCACCTGCCGTGAGAGATTCAGTCGCGAGTCGAACATCGTGAGGAGAACTCCCTCGATCCCCAGGTCCGGGTTGATGTTACGCTGAACGATGCGGACCGTGTTCAGAAGCTGGCTCAAGCCCTCCAGGGCATAGAACTCGCATTGGATAGGGATCAGGACGGTGTCGGCGGCGACCAGCGCGTTGAGCGTGAGGAGGCCGAGAGAGGGGGGCGAGTCAATGAGGACGTATTCGTACCGATCCCTGATGGAGGCTATGATCTCGCGCAGAATACGCTCCCGGCGGGGACGTTCGATCAGCTCCACTTCGGCTCCCGCGAGATCACGACTGGCCGGAACGACATCAAGAAGCGGAAAGTGGACGGCCGGCCGTATGGCCTCCTCCATGGATTGTCCGTCAACCAGGCAAGCGTAGACGTCCGGTGATTCGGTCTCGCGCGTGATTCCGAGTCCGCTCGAAGCGTTTCCTTGCGGATCGCAGTCGATGACGAGGGTCTTCCTCTCGGCGATTGCCAGGGAAGCTCCCAGGTTGATCGCGGTCGTGGTCTTCCCGACCCCACCCTTCTGGTTGGCTATGGCGATGACTCGAGACATCCGGATCCTGGCTGCAATACGCTATGAAGAAAGGTTTTACACTCACGAGGGAAGCCACTCCCCTCGGCTGTCACGTGTGCTTCTATCCGCTCCGCGCGGGCAACGCCCGGTTCATGCGGAGTCCAGAAAGTATACGCCTGTGCGGGGAACGGCGCCAAACAGGCTTGTTGCACGTGCAACAAGCGGCCGGGGCGTTGCACGTGCAACATCCGCCCGTCTCGCCGCAACGTCGTGCGGAGGCCGCGTGCCGTGCACCCGAGGGGCACACCCCCGGGGCCTTCACCTCAAGCCCTTCCCTCGAGCCCGCGTTTGCGCAGCTCCACGAGCAGGTTCTGGAGATCCGTCGGCGACACGCCCGGAATACGTGACGCCTGGCCCAGCGTCAGTGGACGGACCCGATCCAGTTTCTGCCTGGCTTCGTAGGAAAGAGATCGGAAATCCATATAGGTCTCCAGTTGCGGCAGTTGGACCCCCTCCCGGGCAGCCAGCGACGCCACGCGCTCCTCTTCGCGACGAATGTAGCCGTCGTACTTTACCTCCATCTCCACCGCAGTCAGTACGTCCACGTCGAGGCCCGGGTCGCGAACTGGACCCGACCTGGAAACCAGATCCGCCAGCCTGATCCCGGGGCGTCGAAGGAGCCGGCTCAACGGCTGACGCTCCACGAGACTCGATTCTCCCTTCCCCTCCAGCCACCCGTTGAACAGCTCCGGGTGTGCTTGCTCCTCGGCGACCCATGTACGCGCTCTGTCGAGAGATTCCAGGTGGCGCTCCATTTCCTGCCACTCCGATTCGACCAGCAGCTTCAGGTTCCTGGCAGCGGGCCCAAGCCGAGACAGCGCATTGTCCTGCCGCAAGATGAGCCGAAACTCGGCCCTCGACGTGAACAGCCTGTACGGTTCGTCTACGCCACGCGTCACCAGGTCGTCCACCAGGACACCGATATACGATTCGTCCCGGCGGGGAATCCATGGCTCGAGGTCCAGGGCGTCGCGGGCCGCGTTGAGTCCCCCGACGAGACCCTGAGCTGCGGCCTCCTCGTACCCCGTGGTTCCGTTGATCTGGCCTGCCATGTACAAACCGCACAGCAACTTCAGAGCCAGAGACGGCTCAAGTTGCAGGGGAGGAAAGTAGTCATATTCGATGGCGTAGCCCGGCTGGGTCATTCGCGCGTTCCGCAAACCCGGAACATGCCGCAGAAACTCCCGCTGGACAGCCGGCGGCAGCGACGTCGAAAGGCCGTTCACGTACAGTTCGCGTGTCTCCAGACCCTCGGGCTCAAGGAATACGTGGTGACCGGACGCGTCCGGGAACTTCACGACCTTGTCCTCGATCGACGGACAGTATCTCGGACCACGCGATGAGATCTCACCGCCGTACAGAGCCGAGCGCTCCAGACTTCTCTGCACGACCTCCTTCAGCTCGTCCCCGGTACGCGCGATCCAGCACGGCCGCCGCGTCAGACCTCCCCCTGCTTCCCAATGAGAGAATCTGTAACCCTCCGACTCTCCATCCTGTCGTTGCAGCAGGCTGAAATCGACACCGCGTCCGTCGACGCGCGGCGGCGTCCCCGTCTTGAAGCGCTGCGCTTCGAGTCCCAGGTCGCGTAGCTGATCCGCCAGCTCCACTGAGGGCGCATCTCCGGCTCTTCCCCCCGCTACCGCTACATCCAGGCCCATACGGATGCTCCCTCGGAGGAACGTCCCCGCCGTGAGCACGACGGCCCGCGCAGCGAACTCGGTACCATCCGAGCAACGCACTCCCGTCACGCGATCCCCCTCCAGCAGCAAGGCGGCGACGGTGCCCTGGTAGAATTCGAGACCCTCGCGCTCCTCCAACAGTTCTCGTATCGTCCTCGCATACAGGCTCCGATCGCACTGCGCACGGGGCGCCCATACTGCAGGTCCCTTGCTTCGATTCAGCATGCGAAAGTGCAGTGTCGTGCGATCCGCCGCGCGTCCCATCACCCCGCCCATCGCGTCCACTTCGCGCACTACCGTGCCCTTGGCCACGCCGCCGATCGCCGGATTACACGACATCTGCCCGATACGAGCCAGAAACGAGGTTACCAGCATGGTATGCGCGCCGGCCCGCGCCGAAGCGTTCGCCGCCTCGGCCCCCGCGTGCCCCCCACCGATGACGATCACGTCGTAGTACATTGCCCTCCGTTCCTACATCGCTCTACGAGACCGCTCGACGGCCATACGCCCCGCCTACCGGTGCGGTCGCAGAACATACGGAGCCATAGCGGTGGCGCCAAATCCGGACATCACCCAACTCGGACTTTTGCTGATCGGTCGCGTTCAGGGGGTCGGTTTCCGATGGTGGACCGTGCGCACCGCTCGTTCCCTAGGCCTGCACGGGACCGTGCGCAACCGGGCCGACGGGACGGTCGAGGTGCACGCCTCGGGACCGTCCGGGGCGATCGAGCGTTTCCGCCGTCAACTCCTGAAAGGCCCGACCGGTGCGCGAGTCGATGAAGCCGTGGCCCTGCCTTCTGTGGGTGATCTTCCCGACGATTTTCGCGTTTTCTTCTGACAGGGCACTTTTTTCGTCACCCGGTGTATCGGCGGCGTACTGCATCACCTACACGAGGATGGACCGCACGATGATAGAGCTCCCAGACGTCGAGCGCATGATCGACGCCTTCGCCGGATACGCCACCGGGAAGACCGTCTCCCTGGTTCTGATCGATGACCCGACCACTGTGCAGCTCGACCCGGATGCCGTGGATGAGCACATCCGGGGTCACGCCATCGACATAGTCGAGCGACACGGAAAGTACGTCGTCCTCCGATTCCGCTCCGAGGTCAGCCTCGTCTTCGATATGGGGTCGGACGGAGATGTCTATCTCGACTCCCAAACGGCTCCGCCCCGCGAAAGCAGCAAGATCCGCCTGCAGTTCGCGGCCGGCCGCGAACTGCGCTTTGCCGCTCCCGGAACGGGAGGCGAGGTACATCTCGTGGAGAACGGGGACCTTTCGGGTTTCGGCCTGCTCGAGAACCTGGGTCTTGACCCCCTGAGCGAGGACCTCACGGCGGAGCTGTTGACCGACCTTGCCCGGGAACGCGGACGCAGCACGCTCAAGGGATTCCTCATGAACGAGGAAGTCGTGGCCGGAATCGGGAACGAGTACGCGGATGAGATCTGTTTCCAGGCCAGCATCCGGCCGGACTGCCGCGTAAGCGACCTGAGCGACGACCATTTGGCCCGGGTGCACAAGTATCTGCAACGGGTGCTGCGCCGCGCGACGCTTCACTGGCAGGCCGCGCACGCCGATCCGGGGTGGCTCATCAACCATCGCCGGCCCGGTCACCGGTGTCCGCGGTGTGAAGCGGAGCTCGAGTCGCTCAGCCTGGTAGGCCGGCGAACGTACCTGTGTCCCCGGTGCCAGCGAGCCGCCTGAAGCTTCCCGGCGGCGGTCTATTTTCCAACGCAGAACTCGCCGAACACGGCGTCGAGCACTTCCTCCGTCGTCACGACGCCCAGCAGGTTCTCCAGCGCCACCGTCGCTTCCTGTACGTGGGTGGACGCCAGCTCCGATGGCAGACCCCCTTCACGCGCAACACGAAACGCCTCTATTTCCTGGGCGGCCCTCTTCAGGCAGCGCACTTGCCTGCCATGCGTGACCAACGGCGCCTCTTCCGTTGTGTGGATTCCCGCGTAGGCGGCATCGATCAGCGCCGCGCGCAGCTCCCTCACCCCTTCCCCGGAGCGCACCGACACGTGGATCCGGGCCGTCGACTCACCCGGGTGCGGTTTCCGGCATTCCGTCGAACCGGCTTCCGCGTCCTCGGACTCCGGTCCTGGAATGCCATCGGCGCAGAGATCGGCCTTCGTGCCAAGCACCAGGAGCTGTCCTCGCCTCCCGCTCTGGTTCCTGAGAAATTCCACTTCCTCCTGGTCGGCCTCCCGGCCTCTCTCCATGCAGAATAGCACCAGATCGGCACGGTTCAGATAGCCCCGCGCGACCTCGATCCCCTTGCCCTCGATGTGACCCACACCCTCCCGCAGACCCGCCGTGTCCACCAGCCGGAACGGGAAACCGCCGATGCTGACCACGGCCTCGATCGCATCGCGCGTGGTCCCCGCCTCCTCCGTGACGATCGCCCTTTCCAAGCCTAGTAAATAGTTGAAAAGACTAGACTTACCAGTGTTTGGCCGACCGGCGATCACCGTGAGAGCCCCGTCCCGCAGCAGCTCGCCCTCGGGCGCCATCTCCAGCACCTGGGCGATGGCGCCTGCCAGCTCACCCGCGAGGCGTTCGATCCGCTCGGACGCGACCGGCCCGTCGTCCTCTTCCGGAAAGTCTATGTCGTAGGCCAGCAGGGCCTGGAGCTCGATCAGATCACGTCGAAGGCTCTCGATCCGACTCGACAGGCCCCGCTCGAGCTGGAACAGCGCCGCCCGGTGCATGGCAGGCGACCGCGCATCGATCAGGTCGAGGATCGCTTCAGCCTGCAGAAGGTCGATCTTCCCGTTCAGGAAGGCCCGGCGAGTGAACTCACCCGGCTCGGCCGGCCGGGCTCCAGCCGCGCACACGGCATCCAGAACCAGCTGGGGCACCAGCGCTCCTCCGTGACAGCCGAGCTCCAGCATGTCCTCGCCGGTGTACGACGCCGGGGCCTGGAATCCGACGGCCAGTACCCTGTCCACCGGTCGACCGTCCTCGGGGTGAGTAAGAACCGCATATCTCGCTCGCCGCGGATCGGAGAACGGGAGTCCGAGACACTCCGCCACACTTCCCGTGGCCGGGCCACTGACCCGGATCAACGCGATCGCCCCCCTTCCGGGAGGCGTCGAGATTGCCGCGATCGTGTCTTGCAAGGACATCTGAACGGGTCGGTTAGCTGGTGCTCCGCCGATCGGGCCCTGTGTCGACCTTCTTCTTGTCCGGCCTGCCAAGCTCCGCCCGGGCACGGGCCGCCTTACGTTCGCGCGACAGATACAGCTGCTGCGGAAGGGAGGCCAGGTTGCTGGTCGCGTAGTACAAGTTCAGACCCGAGGGGAAGTTCGCGAACAGGACCGTGAACATCACCGGCATCACGTAGGTCATCATCTTCATCTGGGGATTCGCCTCCATGCCCCGTTGTCCGATCCACGACAGCAGGAACATCGAAGCGCCCATCAGAAGCGGTATGATGTACAGCGGATCCTTCAGCGACAGGTCCGGCAACCACAGGAACGGTACGCCGCGGAACTCGATCGTGCTCTGGAACACGAAGAAGAGCGCAAACAGGATGGGCATGGGAAGGAGCATCGGCAGGCACCCGGCGAGGGGGTTCACGTTGTGCTCCTTGTACAGCTTCATCATCTCCGACTGGAGCTTCTGCGGCTCGTCCTTGTGCTTCGCCTGAAGCTCCTTCATGAGCGGCTGGACCTGCATCTGCGCCAGCTGGGCCCGCATCGATTTCTGGTACAGCGGGAACAGTACGACGCGCATCGCAACACCGAACACGATGAGCACCCAGCCGTACGCGAAACCCAGGAAATCGTGCATCCAGGTCAGGATGATCATCACGATTCCCACGAGTGGCCTGATGATCGGGCGCATCCAGCGCCATCCGTAGGGGTTCACGTGCTCCAGGTTTCGCTCACGACCCACGGCTTCGAGCCGCCGATACTCCTGTGGGCCCAAATACGCCGCGAACGCGAATCCGTCACTCCCGGCGGGAACGGGAAGGGAAGCCACCATCCCTGTCGTGTTCTCGACCGGGACTCCCATCGCGAGAAAGCCGCCGAACTGGGGTCCCTGCTCCGAAGAGATCAGTGCGATCAGGAAGTACTTGTTCTTGACGGCCACCCAGTCGAACGGGCCTCCTTCCTCCGGTCTCACCTCGCCCGGTTCGACGTCGTCGATCTTTACCGACCGGATCCCGCCTCGCTGTCCCCGCAGCGCGTATCCCAGCTGCCCGAAGTCGTCCCCCGCGTTCTTCTCGTTCGTCCTGAGCCCGTGACCCAGCGACGTGAGGAGCGAGTATCCCCTGTCGCCGACCCCCTCGAGGCGGCCGGCGACATCCACCAGGTAGCTATCGTATCGGAATCCGTACGTGACGATCAGCTCCGCGGTCCCGGAAGGGAACCGGTACCGGAAGACCACCGAGTCACGGGGTTCCTCGGCTGACAGCCGAATCTCGGTGCGATCCACGGTGAACACCTGGTCGTTCACTGTCACCGTGTCCCCGCCGACCGCGATGCGATAGCCGAGCACGGTGTCACCGTCCCGCACGAGCTGCACCGGCCGGTCGCCTTCTCCGTTCGCCGCATACGATTCGTATTCGAGCAGCTCCGCCCCCACCAACGCCGCACCGACAGTTGAAAACCGGAGCTCGTACAGATTCGAGCTGACTCGTACCGTGTCGCCTGCGAGCCGTGGAGCTTCCGTGCTGTCCCCGGCTTCCGGGGTGACGGGTGGGAGGTCTTCGGCCCGGCTCCTCTCGCCGAGCGTCGGCTCGGCGCCGCTTGCTTCGGGAAGCACCGAATCCACGGCAGCCGCGAGCTCGGGTCCTTCTGCTCCCGTCGGCGTCGGCACTTCCGGAGTTGGGAATAACAGGTTGCTCAGGTAGATCACGACCATCGTCAGCACGACAGCCAGGATCACTCGTCGTTCCATCTAACTACCGTCCGGTATGTGGTCGCCGGTCCACGCGCCGCCGCGATCCGCCTCGGGCACCGGGTCGGGCCCGTGTCCGCCGAGCGGGTGGCACCGTGCCAGACGTCTCATGGCCAGCCACGATCCCCGCGCGGCGCCGAAGCGCTCGATCGACACGCGTGCGTACTCCGAGCACGATGGTGTGAAGCGGCAGGCGCTGGGCAGGAGCGGTGAGATACCTGCCTGATAGGCTCGAATCGCGACCAGCAGAATCCCCTTCATGGCCGTTCCTCCACGCACCGCTGCACGGACTCGCACAGGTCTGCGTACCTCTGCTCGTATGCGCCGCGGCGAGCCCGAATTACCATCTCCGGCGCAGACTCCAAAGGCGCCACCGACGGAAGCCAGGAGTTGCGGACGCACTCGCGGAGCCGGCGCTTCAATCGGTTGCGCTCTACGTTGGAGTGGTTGAACCGGGGAACAATGATGCTGACGCGCGGCCGATTGCTGGGGGAGGGTGCTTGATACACTTCCAGCGAGCCGCAGCTTCGCCTCACGCCTTTCCTCATCACGGTGCGGATATCGGCTCCGCGCCGCAGGCGCGCCGACTTCGGGAATCGCAAACGAAGCCCGTCTCGCAAGGGTCGGGCGTTCCGCGTTCGGGAGGCCTACCGGCGGTGCTTGGGGCTGATCTCGTCGCTCACCGTGAGGGAATGGCGCCCCTTGCGCCGGCGGCGAGCGAGGACCCTGCGGCCGCCCCGTGTTTTCATGCGGGCGCGGAAGCCGTGATCTTTCAACCTCTTGCGTCTGCTCGGGTTCCTGTACGTCGGCTGCATGTCTCTTCTCGCTCAGGCATCGGGGCAACGGCCCGCTCATTTGGCGGCAAGCCTTTAAGACTAGGCGCGCTCATCACTGCTGTCAATCCGGTGCGGGCGGCGGCCAGTCTCTTCTGGTTCGCGGCTGTATGCTCGTTGACAGTCCCCCATGGCGCCTCTACAATGCACGGCCCCTTCACCTCCCGATCGCGTGGACATCCATGGAGCTGACGGCCGCCGAAGTCTGGTCTTCGATCATTGACGCCGCGCGGGAGCTGCTGCCCGAGCAAACGTTCCGCACGTGGCTTGCGTCCACCGAGGCCGTGGCATTGTCCGATGACACGCTCGTCGTGGCGGCACCGACTCGTTTCGCCGTCGAGTGGATCGAGGACAAGTACGGAGGTCTCTTGCGAGACCTCGCCGGCCGTTCCCTCGGTCGACCTCTGGACCTGCGGTTCGAGCATCAGGGAACTGGTGAGCGGCTCGTGTTCCCGGAGCTCGCCGGGGAGCGTTTTGAGGCAGCCCACATCCCGAGCCCGGAATCGCCGTCGCCGCCCACGCACCTCACCCCAGAGGAGGGTGCACGACGGGCCAGGCTCAACGGAAGATACAGATTCGAGCGATTCGTGATCGGAGGGAACAGCCAGCTCGCTGCGGCGGCGTGCCGCGGCGTCGCCGACTCACCGGCCCAGCTCTACAACCCCTTGTTCATCTACGGCGACACGGGCCTCGGCAAGACGCATCTCATGCACGCGATAGGACATGAAATCCTCCAGCGCACGCCGGACGCGCAGATCGCCTACGTGCCCTCCGAACAGTTCACCAACGAGATGATCGCTGCCATCCAGAGCGGTCGCACGTCCGAATTCCGGCAGCGCTACCGGCGAATCGACGTTCTGCTCATCGACGACGTGCACTTCCTGGGGAATAAGGAGGGAACGCAGGAAGAGTTCTTCCACACATTCAACTCCCTGTATGACGCCCATCGCCAGATCGTGATCTCCAGCGACCGGCCGCCTCAGCAGATTCCGGGTCTGCAGGAGCGCCTGGTGTCCCGCTTCGAATGGGGGCTCGTCACCGACATCAAGCCGCCCGACTTCGAAACCCGCGTGGCCATCCTTCAGAAGAAGGCCGCCGAGGATCGGCTGACCCTCGACGACGAGGTCATCGAGTTCATCGCGCGAAACCGAACGACGTCGGTCAGGCAGCTTGAGGGTGCCGTCATCAAGCTCCTCGCCTTCAGCTCGCTCACACGCCGCGAGATCACTCTCGAGCTGGCGCGTGAAGCGCTAGGCCCTCGCGCGGAGCGGGGGCAGGACTTCCGCGTGAGTCCCGAGGAGATCCGGCAGCGGACCGCGGCAGCGTGGGGAGTCAGCGTCGACAACCTCGTGTCGAAGCGCCGGACGAAGCCACTCACCGTGCCTCGCCAGGTCGCTATGTACCTCATCAAAACGGGTCTCGATCTCCCGTATACGGAGATCGGTGTACTGTTCGGCGGACGCGATCATTCAACGGTGATTCACTCCGTCAACAAGGTCGAGGCCGATATGGCCTCGGACCCCGAGTTTCGGGCACGCGTCCGGAAGCTGCAGGATGAGCTCGCCGTCTGACGATCACGTTGTTCACGTTCTGTGTTCATACGCCGTTCACGCCCGGGCATTCCGTGCGGCACGTACAGGTGACCGGTGGATAGATGTGGATTGTCTCGCTACTTTCCCCGGATCATGCACAGGTACTGCGCCGAGGACGACGCCAGTGCTCATGAACACACAAGGCGATCTGCGAACGCCCTTTTCCACGTTCCCACGATCCCTACTACTACTACTGTTTGATGAGTTTCATAAGACAGAAGAACACGACGTTCGGCCGGTGAACACAGACAGGGCCAGCGAGAGAGGATCTCCATGAAGCTTTCGGTCACGCGAGACAGCCTCCATACGGGCATGGGAGCGGTATCGGCAACCATTCCCAGCAAGACGACCCTTCCCGTGCTCTCGAACATCCTGATCGAGGGGCAGGAGGGTCGTATGACGCTGAGTGGAACGGACCTGGACATATCAGTGCGCATTTCGATTGCCGCGGAGGTGGAGGAGGAAGGATCCGTAACGGTCCCGGCACGGAAATTCGCCGAAATGGCGCGAGAGCTTCCGGCTGCACCAGTTCACATCCATGCCGAAGGGCAGGAAGTGAGGGTGGAAAGCGGTCGGAGCCGCTTCAAGTTGTTCGGGCTTCCGCCGGAAGAGTTTCCCAGCTTTCCGGATGTGGAGGAGAAGGAGTCGTGGACCATGCAGGCCGGTGATCTGCAGCAGCTCATCAGCCGAACCTCGTTCGCCGCGTCTACGGAAGAAAGCCGACCGATTCTGAACGGCGTTCTGTGGCAGCTGCGGGATGGAAACGCATCCATGGTGGCGACGAATGGTCACCGACTCGCACGCTTGACGGTACCACTTGAAGGAAGCGGCGCACCGGAAGCGGATCTCATCGTCCCACCGAAGGCCTTGCAACAGGTCCAGCGCCTGTTCGAGAAGGAGGGCGAGCTGCGCGTGTCACGCTCGGCGAATCACCTGGCGTTCCGAACTGCTGAGCGCTCAGTGTACACGCGTTTGATCGAGGGACCGTACCCGAACTTTGAGCAGGTGATTCCGACCGACAACGATAAGAAGGCCGTAGCGAACAGAGATCAGCTCGCGGCGGCGATTCGTCGTATGGCGATCGTGGCAAGCGATCAAACGCACCGGGTGAGGATGGGCTTCTCCGAAGCGACGCTCTCGTTCCGTGTGCAGACGCCGGACCTCGGTGAGGCCGAGGAAGACATGACGGTCGAGTACGATGGAGAGCCACTCGAGATCGGATTCAACGCCAACTATCTGCTCGAGGTGCTGCGGTACATGCCTGAGGAAGACGTGCTCATAAGGATGAAGGCACCCGAGCGAGCTGCCACGTTTCTTCCGGCATCGGGCGAGCTCGAGTACCTCTGCCTGGTGATGCCGCTCCGCCTTCTGGACTGAACGGCGCACCTCGATTCGCCGAGTGGTTTCTTCCAGAGTCATATCGACCCGGTAGTCGCGGCTGTGACTCGGCTATCGGGAGCACCCGCCGAAGACAGCCTTGTCCCGGGCATCGTCCCAATGAGACCGATGGTCCAATACCCGGCGGGGAACTCGACGGCGCGAGTGGAATCTGGCAAACCACGTGGCAGGATGATCGCTTCCGCGGGTCGGCAGACGCGGAGAGAGGATAAATAGACATGCTCGACAGCCTCCTGAGACCCCGATCGATCGCCGTGATCGGTGCCAGCCGCCGTCCGGGAAGCATCGGCAACGCGATGCTGCGCCACCTGGTCCAGAGCGAGTTCACGGGACCGGTCTACCCCGTGAACCCCGGGGCGGATTCCGTCAGCTCGGTCCCCGCCTTTCCTTCGGTGAGGGACCTTCCGACGGTGCCGGAGCTCGCGATCATCGTCGTTCCCAAGGAACACGTACTGGCGGTCGTGCGCGAGTGCGTCGAGACAGGGGTCAGGGGCCTCGTCGTCATCACGGCGGGATTCCGCGAGGTGGGGGGCGATGGAATCGACCTCGAGGCAGACCTGCTGGCGCTGGTTCGGGAGAACGGCCTGCGCATGGTCGGACCGAACTGCATGGGCGTGATGAATACATCGTCGGCCGTGTCCATGAACGCCACGTTCGCTCCGGCCATGCCTCCGAACGGCCCAATCGCGTTCATGAGCCAGTCCGGTGCCATGGGCATGACGATCCTCGACTACGCGATGGAATACGGGATCGGCATCAGTCAGTTCGTATCGATGGGGAACAAGGCCGATGTGTCCGGCAACGATCTGATAGAGTATTGGCAGGACGATGATGAAGTCGGCGTCATCCTCATGTACATTGAAGGTTTTGGAAACCCGCGTCATTTCACGACGCTGGCCCGCCGTGCCACCCGCAGAAAGCCAGTGCTCGCCGTTAAGGCCGGTCGCTCGGAAGCCGGGGCGAAGGCGGCGTCCAGCCACACCGGGGCCCTGGCAGAAGTAGACATCGCCACCGACGCGCTGTTCGCGCAGTGCGGAGTCCTTCGGGCTGACACGGTCGAGGCATTGTTCGATGCGGCGATCGCCTTCAGCAAGGCGCCGCTCCCGGATGGCCCGCGCGTGGCCATACTCACGAATGCGGGCGGTCCCGGAATCATCATCGCCGACGCCTGTGAGGGCTTCGGGCTCGAGGTGGCGGTGCTCACCGAGGACACGCAGAGGAGTTTGCGAGAACACCTCCCGGCGGAAGCGAGCGTTGCCAACCCGGTCGACATGATCGCCAGCGCCACGCCGGAGCAGGTCGAACAGGCCCTGCGTATCGTCGTGACCGATCCGGGTATCGATGCCGTCATCGCGTCGTACGTGCCCCTCGGCTTGGAAGCTCCCGTGATCGCAGCCGCGATCAAGCGCGGCGCCGAGGACTCGGATAAACCGGTACTGGCCGTTCTCATGAGCAAACGTGGACTTCCGCAGGGCATGGCGGAGCTTCAGGAATCGACCATCCCGGCATACCGCTTCCCGGAATCAGCGGCGCGGGCGCTTGGCGCGATGTGGCGCTACCGCCGGTGGCTCGAGCGACCGGTGGCGGAAGTGCGGCGCTTCGACGTGGATGCGCACAGGGTGGAGGAGATACTCTCGACCGCCACGCAGGACGGGCGGGACAGATTGAGCATCGCGGAGGCGTTCGAGGTCCTGCGCTGCTACGGAGTCCCGATCGCGCCGTTCGGCATCGGAGCCAGCGAGGAGGAGGTCGTGGCCGCGGCGGACGAGCTCGGGTACCCGATCGTTCTCAAGGCGGTGTCGCAGGATATCGTCCACAAGACGGAGGCCGGCGCCGTCAAGCTCGATGTACGCGACGAGGAGGCGTTAAGAGTGGCCTGGCGGGATGTCTCCAGCGCCCTGGAGCGCGAGGGGCCGGCTGCCAGAGAGGCCGGGGTGCTGGTGCAGCGCATGTGGACCGGCGGTCGGGAGACGATCGTGGGCATGACCATGGAGCCGCGCTTCGGTCCCATCCTGATGTTCGGTCTCGGTGGAGTGTACGTGGAGGTTCAGCGTGACGTGACGTTCCGGGTACAGCCCGTCAGCACGGTCGATGCACAGGAGATGATCCGGTCCCTCCGGGGCTATCCGATCCTGGAGGGTGTACGGGGTCAGGAGGGCGTGGACCTCGACCAGCTGGCAGAGGTGATCGAGCGGGTCAACCAGTTGGTGGGGGAGCATCCGCAAATCCGCGAAATGGACATCAATCCTTTCCTCGCCTTTCCGGTTGGGCAGGCCAGCGTGGCGGTCGACGCCCGGTTTCGCCTCGGCCGGGGTGATCCTTCGGAGGGACGGCCGTGGTGACCATGGGGCCGATCGCGTGGGAGGATCCCGGGGAACCGTTTCCCGCCAATCTCGGCCTGACATGGTGGCGCAGCATCACCGCTCCAGGGGACTTCTTCCGTTCCGTGGCGTGGAGTGGCCCGTTCGGTCGTCCCGTGCTCTACTGGCTGCTCGTCTGGGTGATTGCCGGCGCCCTGGCGTTACTGTGGCCTGCCGCCGATGTCGAGGCCGCGTACGGAATCCTGTTCGGATCGGGGGGAGAGATTGACGGCAGGCTTCTCCAGCTGCTGAACTTCTTCCTCACACCATTCGCCGCCCTCCTGACGCTCGGTGCCGGATCGGCCTGCCTGCATCTGTTCGCGATGATCCTCGCGCCGGAGCATCGGGGCATCCGCGCGACGGCTCGCGCCCTGTGCTACTCCGGCGGACCACTGGTTCTGGCTTCCCTTCCGATGCCGTGGTTCCTGAGCTGGCTATGGTCGCCAGCGGTATGGGTGCTCTCCGTCGCGCTCCTGGTTCTCGGGCAGCGTGAAGCGCACCATGTCACGACGGGCCGCGCCGTGGCCATCGTCCTGTTCCCCGCGGCGATCGCGGGAACACTCCTCGTCCTTCTTGGCCTGCTCGTAGCCTTCCTCCTGGCGACGCTGCCGGAGGTTCCGGGTTGACCGACCTGGAGAAGGTCACCGAGCGAATCGAGCGTGAGGAATTCGCGCGCGGGCACATCGACCCCGGCGAGGAGCCGAGCGTCCCGCGTCCCGCCGCGACGACTATCGTGGCGTGTGCCCGATCGCGCAGCGCCGAGTACCGGGTCCTGCTCCTGCGCCGGCCTGATACGGCGCGCTTCGCAGCGGGAGCCTATGTCTTCGCGGGCGGTGTGATCGATGCGGAAGACGCGGCTGCCTCGGCCGTGGCGCTGCTTCCGGAGCGATTGCGGCGGGTGGAGGCACCGGCGGCGGTAGCGGCGTTGCGGGAGCTGTTCGAAGAGACAGGCTTCCTGCCCGCCGACCGTCCGGTCGCGGCGGACGCGGCGGCCAGAGCTCGAGCCGCCCTGTTGCGGGGCGATGCTGGCTTCGCCGGGGCCATGGAGGAGGTCGGAGCGAGCTTTCATCATCTGAGGGCGGCTTACCTATCCCGCTGGATCACGCCGGCGCAATTCGCGCGGCGCTACGACACACGCTTCTTCCTGACCCTGATTCAGGCTGCCTCGCCACCAGACCCTGAGCTTACGAAAGAGCTGGCGGGTCACGTGTGGATCGCTCCCGGAGACGCAGTGCGGGAGTTCACTGCGGGTCGTCTTCCAATGCTGTTTCCCACCCGGCGGACTCTTCAGATACTGGCGGCGGAGCGCGACCTGGCGAGCTTTCTCGATCGCTCCGACGATGCGAACCCGCAGCCGATCGAACCGCGCCTCCTGGTACGAGGGGATACCGTTCGACCGGTCCTGCCAGGTGACGCCGGCTATGACGAGGCGGAGTGAGCGCTTGATCCGACCCGGAGAGGAAGAGACACGCCGCCACCCCACGAGAAACGGAACGGCCGTCGACTGGCTCGTGGCCGAGAACCCGGGCCCGCTGACCCTGGACGGCACCCGTTGCTATGTAGTGGGTGAGGAGCGCGTGGTGGTCGTGGATCCGGGCCCGCACACTGCGGGCCAGCTCGACGCGCTCCGACGCCTGGTGGACGGACGCACGGTCGAGGTCATCTGCCTTACCCACGCTCACCTGGATCATGCAGGCGCCGCGTCGGACGCGGCGCGCGCCTTCGGGGCGCCGGTCGCGGCCTCTCCGGAAACGCTGTCCCGGTGCAGCCTGCACGGCATCCAGCTGACGGACGGAGAGCGTCTACCGGTAGCCGAGGGGCGCGACTCGCTGGTAGCCCTGGCCACGCCCGGTCACTCGGCGGACCACACGGCCTATCTTCTCGAGGGGTCGCGCGCCCTGTTCACGGGCGACCTGGTGCTGGGCACGGGCAGCAGCGCGGTGCTGCATCCGGACGGGAGCGTGGCAGCCTGCCTCGCCAGTCTGTCCCGCCTGCGATCACTTCGGCCGGGAACCCTGTATCCAGGACACGGCCCTCCCGTTGCCGACGGGACAGAGCGACTCGCTCTATACCGCGAACACCGCCTGGCCCGCCACGCGCAGGTGGTGGCCGCAGCTCGGTCCGGCGGACGTTCCATCGCCGAGCTCCGCCGCCTCGTTTACGGCGATCTCAACCCGGAGCTGGCGAGCGCGGCCGACGCGTCGATCAGGGCACACCTCGTGTACATGCGGGAAACCGGAGAGACTGTGCCACCGATCGAAGATGCGGCCTCCGGGTGCCACGGTCCGGTGGAGGCATAACCGTGCGACGGACCTCGCGGCTGGCGCTCGGGATCATCTTTCTGACGGTGTTCCTGGATCTCGTCGGGTTCGGAATCGTCCTGCCGCTCCTTCCGTTCTATGCCGGCGAGATGGGCGCGACCCCGTTCGTGGTGGGCCTCATCATAGCGTCGTACTCGGGGATGCAGTTCCTGTTCGCTCCGATCTGGGGAGCTCTGTCGGACCGGTTCGGTCGCCGGCCGCTCCTCCTGGTGGGACTGTTCGGATCGGCGGCCTCCTACGTCGTGTTCGGTCTGGCTCAATCTCTTGGCGTCCTTCTCTTGTCCCGCGTCATCGCCGGTATCATGGGGGCGAATATCCCTGTTGCGCAGGCGTACATCGCAGACTCCACGCATGTCGAGCAGCGGGCCAGGGGCATGGGTTTGATCGGCGCGGCCTTCGGCCTCGGGTTCATCTTCGGCCCGGCGATCGGTGGCGGTCTGAGCCGGTGGGGCTACGGCATACCCGGGTTCGTGGCAGCAGGGCTCAGCCTGGCTGCCGCACTGGCCGCATGGCTGTGGCTGCCGGAATCCCTCGCGTCACAGCACCGCGTGCGAGACGGTCTCGGCGCGATGTCGGCGATCACCGGCCGGTCCCGGGCAGCCGTGCGGGTGCTGAGAAGAAAGCGGCTGCGCGCCCCCATCGCCGTGTTCTTTCTGGGAACCATGGGCTTCGCGGGCTTCACCACCATCTTCCCCCTGTTCCTCGAGAAGCCTCTCGGGCTCACGGCGCTGTATGCCGGCGGCATGTTCGCCCTCGTCGGAGTCGTGTCCGCTGGTGTCCAGGGTGTGCTGATCGGTCCGGTGGTCGAGCGCCACGGCGAGCAGGCGACGGCCGTGCTGGGCGGGCTCTTGCTCGCCGCGGGAATCGTCGCCATGGGTCTCCTGCAGAGCACTGGTGCGACGATGGTCTGTCTGCTGGCCGTGGGACTCGGCTGGGGCTTTCTGGCCCCGTCGATGCAGAGTCTGGTGTCCCGGCGCGCCCGCCCGAACGAGCAGGGAGAAGTGCTGGGTGTGAACCAGTCGGCGAGTGCCCTGGCCCGAGTGATCGGGCCGGTGACTGCCGGGTGGGCGTTCGGAGCCCTCGGACCCGGAATGGGCTTCGTCGCGGGCGGCATCCTGATCGCGCTGTCCGCCCTGTGGGCCCGACTGATGCCGAAGCCCTCGAGACAGGAAGCCTGAGGAGCGGATCGCGTCCTTGGTCCGCTGCCGTGATCGACTCGCTCAACGACAACCGGCCGGAGCGTGTTCCTCGCCGGTAGCGAGGCGGCGTACGATGTCATGGTTGGCGGCCGGAAAGGCCAGCGCCTGGAGATCCCCTGGCGCAACCCACCGGAGGGCACCCCTGCCGCGGCGGACGGGACCGCCGCCGACTCGCCGGGCGTGGAACAGGTGCAGCGTGATGCGAAAGTGGCTGTACGCGTGTCGCACGTGACCCGCCGTGGCGCACACTTCGATCTCGATGCCCGTCTCCTCTCGGACTTCGCGCTGCGCCGCCTCGCGGGCTGTCTCGCCCGCTTCCACCTTTCCGCCCGGGAACTCCCAAAGACCCCCGAGCATGCCCTCCTCCGGGCGCCGCGCCACCAGCATCCTTCTGCCACTCCACACGATCGCGGCTCCGATGTCGTGGTGGGGAAGGACACGTCGCGGCCGGCGGGGCGGACGCACATGGGTCGTTCCACGAGCGCGAGACAGACACGCGTCCGCGAGAGGGCACTCCGCGCAGCGGGGCACACGGGGACCGCATACTGATGCCCCCAGGTCCATCAGGGCCTGGTTGACAGTGGCGGCGTCTCCGTGCGCCATCCGGATCAGCTCTCTCGCCCGGCGATCCAGCTCCCCGGGAGTGGGACGCTCGAGATCGAACGCGCGGCTGAGTACGCGGCGCACGTTCCCATCAACGGCGGGCTCCGGCAGGCCGAAGGCGATGCTGGCTACAGCACCCGCCGTGTACGATCCGATGCCCGGCAGTGAACGCAGGCCGGCCGTGTTTGCCGGAAGGCGTCCGCCGTAGCACCTCACCACCTCACGGGCTGCCCGGTGCAGGTTGCGCGCACGTCCGTAATAGCCGAGTCCTTCCCACGCCTTGAGCACATCGTCCAGGTGCGCCGAGGCGAGAGCTTCGACGCCCGGGAATTGTTTCACGAAGGAGGTGTAGCGGGGTGCCATGGCCCGAATGCGCGTCTGCTGGGCCATGACCTCGGCCACCCAGACGCGATATGGATCCGATTCATCCCGACCCGGCACGTCGCGCGGCCTCGATTTGAACCATTCGGTCAGTCGCTGCGCCGGGTTGGCCATGTGAGCGTTAGCCGGTCGGGAACTCGGCCCCCGGGTGGGGCTCGGGGAACGTACCCTCGAACAGGTAACGGGTGGGGCCGGCCAGCCGCACGCGGCACACATCATCCGCGGAAGACTCGGCGGGCACCCGGATATCGAGATCACAGCCACCCCGGACGTGAAGAGCCAGCCGCGGTTCGCAGAGTCCGGCCACGTGCAACGCGAACGCGGTGGCCATGGCTCCGCTGCCGCAGGCCAGCGTCTCGCCCTCCACGCCTCTCTCGAACGTCCGCAGCCGACCTCGCTCCCGACTTTCCAGGCTGACAAGGTTCACGTTTGCACCCTCGGGCCCGAGCGCCGGATCGCGTCGGATGCGGCAGCACATCTCCTCGATGGGTCCTTCCGGAAGCGTCTCCAGCGGAAGGACGAAATGAGGAACTCCGATCCGGACGAGCCACCCAGTCGCCGGTCCCTCAGGCCCCTCTACGGCGATCTGGTCGACCACGCGCACCGGCATCCGGTACTCGAGCTCCACCCGGTCGCCATCGACCTGCGCCTCGATCTCAGCGTCCGACGTTTCCATGAACACAGGCGCCCCGGCGACCAGCCCACGCTCGACCGCGAAGCGGGCGGCGCATCGCGACCCGTTGCCGCACGTACCGTAAGCCGATCCGTCGGGGTTGAAGAAGCGAACACCTACCCGGTCCGTCGCGAGCCGCCAAACGGTGACCAGGCCGTCCACGCCGACACCGGTGTCTCGCGCGCAGACGTGACGCGCGACCGTCGCGCCCGTCTCGTCAGTCCAGCGCGCCTCCGTGACCACGAAGTCGTTACCGGCGCCGCTATACTTGGCGAACTTCACGTCGGTACTCTCGCCTTCTCCGTCGCAGTCCCCGAGTCCCAGCAGCCCGTATCACGGAAAAGGCCGCGGGCTCCCGGTGGAACCCACGGCCCTCTCCTCGACCTGACCCGACGCGGCGCCGCGGCGGCTCCGCGTGTCAGGCACGCGCGCTCCGTGGAGGCGCGAGGGGCGTTCGCCCCCTCAGCGGGTGACGCCGAGGCAACCGCTCGCCCGTGTCGAGCCAGGCTCGCATCTACATCCGGACACTGGATCACCTCCTCTCGAAGAGTGGAACATGGGGCATGTCGATGCCGCGGCCGAGCACGTTCGACCCGGCTGTACCGAAAGTGAGCGGCGGCGGCACGGCGCGCAACGGTCCTCGACGGCGCGGATGCACCCGCTTCGTGCGGAGTCTGGGCGCCCTTCAATGCACGGGGCACTCGCAGACCCTATCTTGCGGCGATCCGCGCGCGGGACCACCCCGAGGTTCGGCACCCGGCACAGCGTTACGACGAGGGAAAGGACCGCCGATGACGGAAGCGGAACAGCATCACCCCGTACCTCTGGGTCGCGAGAGAGAGCGTATCGTGACCGTCCTGTGCGAGCACTTCGCCGCCGACAATCTCACGGAGGAGGAGTTCGAGTCGCGTCTCGATGCGGCGTATGGCGCGGCGACTGAGGAAGAGCTCGCGGCCCTGATTCGAAACCTGCCAGCGCTCACCGGAGGGAGCGCGCTGGCCGAGCGGACGCCGGCCGTGCCCCGTGTTCACGCAGCCGTCGTGCGCCCACGAGGATTCCAGATCGCACTGCTGGGTGGATCGGAGCGGAGGGGGGCCTGGACTCCGCCCCGCGAGCTCTACACGATCGCCGTGATGGGCGGAGCTGGCCTGGATTTCCGGGAGGCCGTGATGCCGCCCGGCGTCACGGAAGTGAAGGTGCTGGCTCTCATGGGCGGCGTCGAGATCATCGTACCGCCCGGTCTCGGGGTGGAGACGCATGGGATCGGCCTGCTCGGAGGCTTCGATGCGCTCGACCAGGCGCCTGCCGAGTCCGACAGAGAGGCACCCCGTCTGGTGATCAAGGGTCTCGCCTGCATGGGCGGCGTCGAAGTGAAGGTCATGCTTCCCGGCGAGACGACCCGGGACGCCCGGCGCCGGATCCGCGAGCGCCGGCGCCGCCTGCGCCGAGCGCGCAGTGACACTGGAGAATAGGCGCCATCCTACCCGGTGTCGGGACCTTCCCGCGAGGTTCCGAGACGGATCTTGAGCCACGGGCCGCGGCTCGGTATTGTCTCCCTCCGGTCGGCGTGGGCGCCGGCCGCAGAACAACCCGGAATATAGCGAGGCCCGGCATGTCAGAGATCCCAGAGCAGTCCCGATACACGGAGGAGCACGAGTACGTCCGCGAGACGGACGCGGAGGGAGAGTTCCTGATCGGGATCACGGACTACGCGCAGGGCGAGTTGGGGGACGTCGTGTTCGTGGAGCTGCCATCCGCAGGCGAGGCCTTCGAGAAGATGGAAGTGTTCGGGACGATCGAGGCGGTGAAGGCCGTGTCGGACCTCTACAGCCCGATCTCCGGCGAGGTCGTCGCGGTGAACGAGACACTGGACGAAGACCCGGCCCTGGTCAACTCCGATCCATATGGTGAAGGCTGGATGATCCGGCTCCGGGCGCGCGACCTCTCCGAGCTGGACGATCTCCTCACCGCCGAGGCCTACGCCGACCTCATCGAGAGCGACTAGGCCGCCGCCGGGACCGGTTCGCGAGTCGAATCGGAACTAGCCCGCCGGAGCGCGTCAAATTCAGGGACGGCAGGTTTTGATGTCTTTTTTACCGCACAGCGAAGCCGACCGGCGCGCGATGCTCGATCGGATCGGCGTGGCCGATATCAAGGACCTGTACAGAGATGTCCCGACGGAGCTGATGCTGGATCGGGACCTCGACATACCGGCGGCCCTCTCGGAGTGGGAAGCGGTCCGCGAGCTCGGCCGTCTGGCGGACGCCAACCGCTCGCTGGTCTGCTTCGCAGGCGCCGGGCAGTACGACCATCACGTGCCTGCGGCCGTCGATCACATCGTCCGGCGGAGCGAGTTCTACACGGCGTACACGCCGTATCAGCCCGAGGTGGCGCAGGGCACGCTACAGGCCATCTACGAGTTTCAGACGATGGTCTGCGAGCTCACCGGCATGAACGTGGCGAACGCATCGATGTACGATGGCCCTTCCGCCACGGCCGAGGCGGCGGTCATGGCTCGCTCGGTGACGCGCCGCGACCGCGTCCTCGCGGCGGCCACGCTTCATCCGCACCACCGAAAGGTCGCCGAGACGTACCTGCACGGGCAGGGTGGTGGGGTGGTGCAGGTGGAAGCGGGTCCGGACGGTCTGGTAGACCTCGATGCTCTCCGCGCGATGCTCGATGAGGACACGGCCTGCTTCATCGTTCAGTACCCGAACTTCTTCGGTTGCGTCGAGGAGCTTGAGCCGCTGGCCGAGGCGGCCCACGAGGTCGGAGCGCTGTTCGTCGTGGCGGTGGATCCCGTGGCCCTGGCGCTCCTCCGAACACCCGGCGAGCTCGGCGCCGACATCGTCGTTGCTGAGGGACAGCCCTTCGGCAACGCTCCCAGCTTCGGAGGGCCGGTGGTCGGGCTGTTCGCAGCCACGCAGAAACTCGTCCGCAAGATGCCCGGTCGTATCGTGGGTGCCACGAGCGATGTGGACGGCCGCCGCGGCTACGTGCTGACATTGCAGACACGCGAACAGCAGATCCGGCGCGAGAAGGCCACTAGCAACATCTGCACGAACCAGGGGCTCAACGCGCTGGCGGCCACCGTGCACCTCAGCCTTCTGGGCCGCGAGGGTTTGCGAGAGGTCGCCGAAGCGTCGCTCCAGAACGCTCATTACGCGTGGCGCCGGCTGCAGGACCTCGATGGAGTCACCCCGCTGTATCCCGATACCCCCTTTGTTCGCGAGTTCGCCGTGGCCACTCGCCAGAACTCGCGTGCCATCCTGGAGCGTGGCGTCGAAGCCGGGATTCTGGCCGGCGTGTCCCTCAGCCGTTTCCCGTCCCTCGACATCGCGGATGGACTCCTCCTGGCCTTTACCGAGAAGCGAAGCCGCGAGGACATCGACCGCCTGATCGACGTTCTCGCCGGCTAAGGAGGGCTCGATGAGCAAGCTGACGTTTCACGGACAGTCGTGTGTCGAGATCGTCACCGGCGATGGCACGCGCCTTCTGATCGACCCGTTCCTGACGGACAACCCCGCGGCCGTCGTGGGCCGGGACCACTTCCACGACCGTCTGGACTACGTGCTCCTCACGCACGGGCATTACGACCACGTGGCCGATGCCTGGCCCCTGCTAGGCGAGACAGGAGCCACGCTGATCGCTTCGTTCGAGGTCGCGGCTTACGCCCAGGAGGTCCTTGGCCACGGCGAGGTCCACTCGATGCACATCGGGGGAGGTTTCGATTTCCCGTTCGGCCGCGTGAAACTCACGCCCGCCCTGCACGGCGGCTTGGTTGCCGGCAAAGGGGCGGAGGGCTATACGACGGTTCCGGCGGGTCTGCTGCTCACGCTGGACGGGACCCGGATCTACCACGCGGGCGACACGGCACTGATCATGGACATGATGCTGTTGGAGGGACATGCCGACATCGCCCTGCTTCCCATCGGAGACAACTTCACGATGGGGCCCGAAGATGCGGCCCGGGCCGTCGACATGATTAAGCCTAGAGTGGTGATCCCGATCCACTACGACACGTGGCCTCTGATCGCGCAGGACGCGGAGGCGTTTCGCGCTCGCGTGGAGCCTCGGGCCGAGGTCCTTATCCTCAAGCCCGGCCAGGTATACGAATTCTGAGAGCCGCCACCGAAGAGAGGCAGGCACATGCCCGGCTTTCCGTTCAAGGGTGAGACAACGCCCACCATATTCGACAGGTCGGAGTCCGGCAGGCGCGGTACGAGCGTTCCGCTCCCCGACGTCGACACTCGGCCGGTGGACGACCTCCTCCCGGCGCGACACCGGAGGGAAGCCCCGCCAGGGCTACCTGAAGTGCCAGAGCACGAAGTGGTGCGGCACTACACCGAGCTGTCCTTGAAGAACCATCACGTGGACCGGGGCCTGTATCCCCTCGGCTCGTGCACCATGAAGTACAATCCCAAGGTGAACGAGGCGACGTGCAGGCTCCCGGGATTCGCGGGGCTGCATCCGTTCACGCCGCAGGCCGGGGCGCAGGGCATCCTCCAGCTCATGCACGAACTGGCCGGTATGCTGGCGGAGATCGCCGGCATGGACGAGGTGACGCTTCAGCCGGCAGCAGGGGCGCAAGGTGAGATGACCGGAGTGCTCCTGATACGGGCGCATCACGAGCGCAACGGAGAGGGCGAGACCCGGCGACGGGTGCTGTTTCCCGATTCGGCGCATGGTACGAACCCGGCCACGGCAGCCATGGCCGGCTTCGAGGCGCAGGAGATTCCGTCGGACCCGTCGGGCCGCGTGGATCTCGAGGCGCTCCGGCTCACGCTCGACGAGACCGTGGCCGGGCTGATGCTCACCAACCCGAATACCCTCGGCGTTTTCGAGTCCGACATCGCCGAGGTGTGTCACCTGGTGCACGAGGTCGGGGGCCAGATGTACATGGACGGAGCGAACCTGAACGCGCTGATGGGGCTCACCCGTCCGGGCGACATGGGTTACGACATCGTCCACTTCAACCTTCACAAGACGTTCAGCACGCCGCACGGCGGGGGCGGTCCGGGCTCTGGACCGGTGGCTGTGAAGCAGCACCTGGCGCGCTTCCTCCCGGTGCCCAAGGTGGTTCGGCTCTCCGATGAATCGTACGGTCTGGACTGGGACCGCCCCGAGTCCATCGGCAAGGTGCACGGGTTCTACGGCAACGTCGGTGTCATGGTGCGGGCGTATACGTACATGCGCATGCTGGGGCGCGAGGGAATCCGGGAGACGGCACTGGCGTCGGTCCTCAACAACGCGTACCTGACGGCCCTCCTGGAGGGCGACTTCGATCTGCCGTACGGCCGCGGAATGCACGAATCGGTCTTCTCCGGGAGCAGCCTGAAGAAACGCACCGGAGTAAAGACCATGGACGTTGCGAAGCGACTGCTCGACCACGGCTTCCACGCGCCCACCGTCTACTTTCCGCTCAACGTTCCCGAGGCCCTGATGACGGAGCCCACGGAAACCGAGACGAGACAGGAACTGGAGCGTTACGCGGCTGCCATGCAGAGCATCGCCCGCGAGGCAGAGACGGATCCGGAGCACGTGAAGACCGCCCCGCACACGACCCCGGTGCGGAGGTTGGACGAGGGTGGCGCCGCGCGCCACCTGGACCTCAGGTGGAGCTCCCCGGACGGGGGGAGCTGAGCCGTCCGGCGCGGGTGGCGGCAGAGCGCGGCGGCATCATCGTGAAGCTGGCTGAGCTGCGATGTCTGGTCCACGGGCCGGCGTCCGGCGCCTGGAACATGGCGGTGGACGAGGTCCTCATGGACTCCGCGCGGGCCGGTCGGGCCACCCTTCGGTTCTATCGGTGGGAGCCCGGCTGTCTGTCTTTCGGACGAAACCAGACAGCCCGGGGCCGATACGATGCGGACGAAGCTGCCCGCCGCGGCATCGATGTGGTGCGGCGTCCCACGGGCGGCCGCTCCGTGTTCCACCACCGCGAGCTCACCTACAGCGTCACCGCTCCTGCCGCCGCATGGGGCAACCTTCGCCAGACCTACGTCCTGATCAACCGCGTGCTGGCGGCTGGCCTGGCGGAGATGGGCGCCGCCGTCGGGCTAGCGGGTCGGTCGGGAGCCAGCGAGAGTCCCCGACCGACCGTCCGGACCTGCTTTCGGGATCCACTGCCGGGAGAGGTCACTGCCGCGGGGCGCAAGCTCGTCGGCAGCGCCCAGTGGCGTGAGCGCGGGTCCCTGCTCCAGCACGGCTCCCTTCTCCTGCACAGCGACCAGGCCGTGGTCGAGGAGCTGCGAATCGGGGATTCGGCGCGGGACACCGTACCGGCGATCGGGCTGGCGGAGATCCTTGACCCGCTTCCGCACCCCGACGTCCTGGCTCGCAAGCTGTCGGCGACCTTCGGCGCCGCGCTCGGCGTTCCCGTCCGGTATGACGAGCT
This sequence comes from Gemmatimonadota bacterium, assembly GCA_039584815.1. GTDB lineage: Bacteria > Gemmatimonadota > Gemmatimonadetes > Palauibacterales > Palauibacteraceae > Benthicola. The sequence continues at coordinate 6,169 of JBDGXC010000027.1, read as the reverse complement.
GGAAAATCGGGAGCGCGCGAGTGCCGATCGACTGAGATCGCGCTACGAAGACGCAGCCTGGACCTGGCGTCGCTGAGCGACCCGAGACGTCTTTCTGTGTTCGGGGGCGCGAGGTAGCTTGCCCGACGAGGTTCCCGAGCATGCCGAAAGCCACGTCCGGACCATGGAGGTTCGATGACACCTGGCACCGGGCGATCCGCCCTCCGGCGGAGATCCGCTCTCCTTGTCGCAGCCGTCATGCTGTTGGCCGTGTGCGGCGAGCCCGCCTCGCGCGACGCCATGCCGACGTGGACCTCGTCGGGTCGGACCATGCCGCCGGTGACCGAAGCGGAGCGGTACGGAGGCACCCTCGTCGTGGCGGGCCTGGGCGACGCCGTGTCCATGAGCTCTTTCCTGAGCACGGACTACGAAAGTGCCCAGCACCAGATGTATGTCCTGTTCGTGACGCTGGTCCGCAACGCGCCGGACTACTCGCCACAGCCGTATCTCGCCCGGTCCTGGGAATTCGACGACGACACGAGCGCTGTCGTGTTTCGGCTGCGCGAGGACCTCACCTGGCACGATGGTGTCCGTGTCACGGCGGCGGACGTGGCGTTTACGTTCGAGCGCATCAAGGATCCGGACGTTCCGTTCCCGAATCCGGCGTACTTCGACTACTGGGACGCGGTCGAGGTCGTGGACGAAGCGACGATACGGTTCTACGTGCGGCCCCATGCGAATCCGTTGTACGGGTGGACGCGGACAGCGATCATGCCGCGACACGTCCTGGGGGACGTGCCTCCGCTGGAGCTGGAGAGACACCCCTTCGGCACGACGCAGCCCCTGGGAAACGGTCCGTTCCGTTTCGTGGAGCGGGTGGTGGGTGACCGGTGGGTGTTCGAAGCCAGCCCTGACTTTCCGGCCGAGCTGGGTGGACGTCCGTATCTCGACCGGCTCGTGTACCGGCAGATTTCCGACGATTTCGCCCTCGTCGCGGCGCTGCGGACTGGCGAAGTCGATCTCGTGATCGACGCTTCCCCCTCCATGCTGGAGCTGGTGGCGCAGGACTCAGCGATCCTGGCGACCAGCTACCACGCCCCGGAATACGCGTTCATCGCGTGGAACTCGAGGCAGCCGTGGTTCGAGGATCGGGACGTTCGCCGCGCCCTCACGATGGCCATCGACCGCTCCACCCTGGTCCAGGCTGTACGCGCCGGTCACGGGACGGTGGCCGCGGGGCCCGTGGGGCCGTGGCACTGGGCGTACGACGACGGCTGGGCCGCGCTCCCGCACTCTCAGGACTCGGCCGTCGCTCTGCTCGAAGCGGCGGGGTGGAGCGACTCGGATGGGGACGGGATACGGGACCGGGACGGCCTGGCGTTCCGCTTCGACCTGATGGCCTCGCCGAACCCGGACTGGCAGCGCATTCAGACCCTCGTGCAGGCAGACCTGAGAGACGTAGGTATCGATGCGCGCCCCCTGGTGCGCGAGCGCGGGGCCTTGATTCCGCTCGTCACCGGAGCCGATCGGCGCTTCGACGCTGTGATCGTCGGGTGGTCACGAGATGTCCCGCTCGACGACAGCGACTTGTGGTCGTGCGATCAGATCGGCCAGCCGGTCCAGTTCACGAGCTACTGCAACGCCGAGCTCGACCCGGTGCTGGACTCCATTCCTCTGACCCCGGATCGTGAAAGGTTGCGTTCCTTGATCGGCCGGTACCACCGCATCGTCGCAGCGGATCAACCGTACACGTTCCTGTACTTCACCGACCGCGTGGATCTTCTCCGATCGCACGTGTTCGGAACGGACATGGACTCGCGTGGGGACTGGGTCGAGGCACCCCGCTGGTGGGTGCTGGATACGGGCGACCCGGGGCCGTGATTCCACGCCGGCAGGCCCGCGAGGTTTCTCTTGACACCGGGTCGACGGGGTCGGTAGCTTCTCTGCCCCCGCTCACGAGCCAGGTCTGATGCGCGCGGGACGACCACCAAACACCTACGCCGGAGGACACCTTGGCAAGCTTTACTGTTACGGCGCTTATGCTTCTGCAGGATGCGCAGGCGCTCGGCGCGGGTCAGGAGTTGAAGCTCGGCGAGATCTGGGATGCGGGCGGATTCATGATGTGGCCGCTCGGCTTCTGTCTGGCGGTCGGCATCCTCATCATCATCTGGAAGTTCGTCGACCTGCTGGTCAAGTCGCTCGGTAACCGGCAGCTCCTGGGCGACGTCGACGGACTGATCGCGCAGCAGCGTCTCGACCAGGCGCTGGCTCTGTGCCAGGAGTCCAAGGCTCCGGCCGGAGAAATCCTCGCCGCGGGCCTGAAGCGCTACCGCGAGGGTACCGAGCGCGTCACGCAGGCGGTGGAGAATGCCGGAGCGATCGAGGTCTCGAAGCTGGAGCGCGGCCTGGTGTGGCTCGCCACTCTGTCGAACGTGGCCCCGCTGCTCGGCTTCCTCGGCACGGTGATCGGGATGATCCAGGCCTTCCAGGCGATCGAGATCGCCGGCGAAGTCGAGGCGACGCTGGTAGCGGGCGGTATCAAGGTGGCCCTCATCACGACGGCGTCCGGCCTGACGATCGCCATTCCGATCAGCATCGCGCACAACTACTTCGTGGATCGCGTTGATCGCATCGTGATCGACATGGAGGAAAGCGCACAGAAGATGATCGACGCCGTGCACGCGGTGGAGCGCGCCGGCGCCTGACGCCCGCCCTGCGGGCCTGATGGCTGTTTTCGAGGCCCGGGATCCGTATCCCGGGCCTTCGTTCATCCGGGTGTGGCGAACGACGCTCGGGCGGCGAGGCACGCGTCTTACGTCAGCCGCACGGGCGTCCCGCTTGCAATTCTGGAGACAAAACCTGATTTTCCGCGGCGTACTGCGGGGCCCTCGCGAGGCGCGGCCCGGCGTCCTTCCCTAAAACGAGGCGACGTCATGAGCAGAATCCCCGTTCGGTCTTGGTGGTCAGTCCTGGCAGCACTCTTCCTGTTCCTCACGACAGCCCCTCAGGCAATGGCGCAGGAGGGCGGCGTTTCCGGAACCGTCAGCGATGCGCAGAGCGGCGTGGGCCTGTCAGCCGTGCAGGTCGAGCTGCTCGGTGACGATGGAAGTGTAGTCGCGGGGGCGTTCACGAGCAGTGCCGGCACGTACCGCATCACCGCGATCCCGACGGGTACGTACACGGTCAGCTTCACACTTCCGGGCTGGAGCCTGGTGGACGAGGCGAGCGTCACGGTCACGTCCGGTCAGACGTCAAGCCTCAGCGTCACGATGGCGGAGCGCAGCTTCAATCTGAACCCGATCACGGTGACGGCTTCGAAGCGAGTCGAAAAGGCCCTCGAGGCGCCGGCGGCGATCGAGGTCGTTTCCCGCCAGGACATCGTCGAGAGGCCGACGGTCACGCCGGTCGACCACGTGAAGGAGAAGGCCGGGGTGGACTTCGTGAACACCGGCCTGCAGCAGAACTACGTGGTGGTGCGTGGCTTCAACAACATCTTCTCGGGCGCCACGCTCAACCTGACCGACTACCGCATCTCCCGTGTTCCGTCGCTGCGAGTCAACATCTCGCACTTCACGCCCACGACCAGCTCCGACCTGGAGCGGGTGGAGGTGGTGCTCGGGCCGGGGTCCGCGCTGTACGGCCCCAACGCCGCCAATGGGGTGATCCACTACCTCACCCAGTCGCCGATCGATGACCCCGGCATGGACTTCTCGCTCGCGTCCGGCGTCCGCCAGCAGGGAGATACGGCTGACGGAATCGAGTCCTCGTCGGAAGTCACCTGGCTGGGGGAGGGCCGCGTCGCGTGGGCGAACGAGGCCCGGACCTTCGGTCTCAAGCTGTCGGGGCAGTACTTCGGCGGCACCGACTACGGGTACAACGACCCGGTCGAGGTCGCGCAGCGGGGCAACGCCGAGGAGTGCATCGCGGCCGGCTACAACCCCCAGAATGAGGAATGTTTCGGTTTCTCGGGTGACCTCGACGTCAGCACATCCGAGGGCCAGGCCGACCTGAAGACCCGCGTCGACAACGTGGCAGGCGGGCGCGACTACGATCTCGAGCGATGGGGACTCGACCTTCGGGCCGACTTCCGGCCTGCACCCGAGACGTCGATCGTGCTGGCCGGCGGACACATGGATGCGGTGAACTCTGTCGACCTCACGGGCATCGGAGCCGGCCAGGTTCAGAACTGGGGCTACTGGTACGCTCAGGGCCGCTTCAACTGGAAGCGGCTGTTCGGCCAGGTCTTCTGGAACAGCAACGACAACGACAAGACCTACCTGCTGCGCTCCGGCCGTCCGCTCATAGACAAGTCGTATCAGACCGTGGCCCAACTGCAGCATGGGTTCGACATCAACCCGCAGAACTCACTGACGTACGGGCTGGATTTCCTGTACACCAAACCGCAGTCCGAGAGCACGATCAACGGGCGGCACGAGGACGACGACGACGTCACGGAGTTTGGCGGATACGTCCAGTACGACGGGCAATTCACCGAAAAATGGAACCTCGTGGCCGCGGCCCGCGTGGATGACCACTCGCGGCTGGAGGACCCCGTGTTCTCGCCGCGCGCCGCCCTCGTGTTCAAGCCGACGCCCGAGCGCAGCATCCGCGCGAGCTACAACCGGGCCTTCTCGACCCCGAACACGCTGAACCTGTTCCTAGATATCTCGGCGCAGGCTGTTCCCCTTGGCGGGCCGTTCTTCTATGATGGCCGGGCGCAGGGCGTGACGGAGAACGGGTTCACGTTCGCGAGGGATAACGGAATACCGCAGCATATGTCGCCGTTCAATCTTGCCGACCCTCGAGACCTGAGGCCAACGACTGCGGCGGACATGTGGGGTGAGGCGCTGACAGCATTCGGCGCAGCGACGTTGTCGGCCTGCACGGCCGATCCGACGAGCCAGGAATGCCAGGCACTGAATGCTGCTCTCGGAGAGTTCGCCGGGGCCGCACCGCCGCCGGATGGGGCGGTCGACATCTGGGCGGCGACGCTGGACCTGAACTCGAGGTCCTTCGTCGGAAACACCAAAGAGATCGCTGCCGTCCCCGATGTGGCTCCTCTCGAGCCGACGATCTGGCAGACGTTCGAGATCGGCTACAAGGGGCTGCTGTTGGGCGATAACCTGCTCCTGGGTGCCAACGTCTACTACACGGATGTGGACAACTTCGTGTCGGCCCTGGAGCCGTTCACGCCGAACGTGTTTCTCGATGGCACGACTCTCGCGGGATATCTCGTCATCTCGGAAGGAGTCTCGCCCCAGAGCGCGGGCCTCATAGCGTCCACGGTCGGCTCGGCCGAAACGCCGGAGGGCTTCGTCGGTCTTCCCCTTGGAGTCATGGCTCCAACGACCGCTGGCGGTACGACGGCTCCCCCCATTCTCCTGACATATCGCAATCTGGGCGACTTCAACTTCTTCGGGGCGGACGCCTCGCTGACATTCGTGCTGGACGATCGCTGGGAGTTGAGCGGTTCGATCTCGTGGGTCGAAAAGGACGCGTTCCTGACGGGTGACGAGGGTGATCCGAACACACGTGAGGTAGCGCTGAACGCGCCGAAGTGGAAGGGGGCCGCGACCGTCGGTTACCGCGACCCGGGCTCGGGGTGGAACGGAGGGGTGCGTGGCCGCTACGTGGACGGATTCCCGGTCGCGTCCGGCTTGTTCATCGGCGAGGTGGAATCCTACGCGGTGTTCGACCTGAACGTGGGATACACGTTCTCCGGCCGCAGCGGGCTCACGCTGCAGCTCGACATCTCGAACATCTTCGACGACAACTATCAGAGCTTCGTGGGCGTGCCCGAGTTCGGTCGCTACTCGGTGCTCCGGCTGATCTGGAGCATGTAGTCCACATATCCCATCCGCAGCCTGCAGATCGAGCGGGGCCCCGAATCGGGCCCCCGCTCGCATTGTTGCCCTTCGCAGCGGTAGATGCAGCGTACCAGAGATCCAGCCCGACACCGCGGCCCGGAACTCGCATCTGCGATCCGGTAATACGGAGAGGAAGAAACGCCGGCATCTCATCGGATCACGGAGCGGGAAATGCGGGGGCTGCTGACACGAGCGGGAGAGGGCACGCGCCCGGCACGCCGTGGTGCCATTCTGATCGTCGTTTCCTGCCTGGCGTTGGCCTGCTCGTCCAACCCGCCTCCGGAGGACGTCGACGGCGGCGGCGTGAGCCACCTCGAGCAGGC
>JBDGXC010000026.1:0-39484 GCA_039584815.1 Gemmatimonadota bacterium | reverse complement strand
TTCCGGCGCGAGCCGAATAAAGCCGCCATGTCCGTGTACCTGTCTGCGGAAGGGAGCCGATCGGGCAACCCGTGAACCGACCAACAGCGGAGCTGGAGAGCGATCGAGAGGGTCAGACGGCCGAGGCGACTCTCGTGCGCAGGGCGCGGGCCGGGAACACCGCCGCGTTCGGCGAGCTCGTGAAGATGCACATGCACCGATGCTACTACGCGGCTCTCGGACTGGTCGGATCGCCGCAGGACGCGGAGGACCTCTCGCAGGAGGCCTTCGCGCGGGCGTACCGGGCCCGGGCGCGACTGGATCCGGCCCGCCCCTTTTATCCGTGGCTGTACCAGATCCTCCGGCGGCTGTGCTACAACCACACGCGCGACACGAGCGCGCGCCGCCGCAAGCTGGAGACCGCGGGCGGCTGGCTGGCCGATGAGGCGCGGGCGCGGGCCGCGGGCACAGACCCGGAGCGGGCGCGGGCACAGGCCGAGCTGCGGGATCGACTGGAGGAGGCGATCGCCGGTCTGCCGGCGCCGCAGCGCGAGGCGTTCGTGCTGAAGGAGTTCCAGGGCCTCAAGTATCGGGAGATCGCAGAGCTGCTGGATGTACCGATCGGAACGGTGATGTCACGACTGTATGCAGCGAGACGGAGACTCGCGGACCTGCTGGAGGCGCCGGCATGAGTGATCCGAAGGATCGGGCCGAGCGTGTGCGCGAACTCCTGATGAGAGCGCTGGATGGAGAGCTGGAGCCCGGCCAGCGGGCGGAGCTGGACGGTCTGCTGGCCGCGGACCCGGAACTGCAACAGGAATGGAGCCGGCTCACCCGGCTCAAGGAGGTGACGGCGAACATGGCATTCAGAAAGCCCCCCGAGGAGACGTGGGCCGGATACTGGAACAGCGTGTACAGCCGGCTGGAGCGAGGATTCGCCTGGATCCTCGTATCGATCGGCGCGATCGTCGTCGGGTCCTACGGCGCGTGGCACGGGGTGCGGGACCTGCTGACGGACACCGGGATGCCCTGGTTCGTCCGGTGGAGCATCCTCGCCCTCATCGTGGGGCTGATCATTCTGCTGGTGTCCGTGATCCGACACCGGATCTTCGTGAGTCGGTCCGACCCCTACAAGGAGATCGAACGATGATGGTCACCCCGTCGTCTTCCGTCGCGGGCTACCGGATCAGGAAGACCCTCGGACTGGTGCGAGGCAATACCATTCGCGCCCGCCATGTCGGCAAGGACATCCTGGCCGGCTTCCGCAACATCGTCGGCGGCGAAGTCGCCGAGTACACCAAGATGATGGCCGAATCCCGCGAGCAGGCCCTCGACCGCATGGTGGCCGAGGCGGAAGAGCTGAACGCGGATGCCATCATCAACCTGCGCTTCGCCACTTCGTACGTCATGGGATCGGCTTCCGAGATCCTGGCGTACGGAGACGCGGTCGAGCTGGAGAAGGAGCCCGAGGTTACGGGGTTCTGAACCCGCCGCACCGGTTGGAGCGCCGACTTCTAAGGAGAATCACATGTTGAAGCATACGGGAACGGCGGCGTTCGTCGTCGCACTGGGACTGGTCGCGAGCCCGCTGGCTCCGGCTCCACGAAGCCTCCAGGCGCAGGAGGCGCACTCGCTGGCCGGAGACTGGGAGGGTACGCTGTCGCTGCCGGACGGCCGCGCGGTGGGGCTCGTGTTCCACGTGATCGAGGCGGAAGACGGTGCGCTGAGCGCGTCGCTGGACGTGCCTGAGCAGGGCGCCGCCGGCATCGTATGCGAGACGGCGACGATCGACGGGGATGCGCTCCACATTTCCGGGTGCCAGCTCCCCGGCAGTGGCGGCTACGACGGTACGCTGAACGAAGAGGGGACCGTTCTCGAGGGTGAGTTCCAGCAGGCGGGCATGTCCTTCCCGCTCGCGCTGAGCCCGGCGGATCCCGCGGACGAGGGCTGATGCGCGTCGGCACGAGAGGCGCCGCCCGGCGCCTCTCGTGCGTACGGAGACGTATGGTGAGCAACGCGGGACGAGCCATGAGCATCGCGATCCTGTTCGCGACGGTGGGGGGGACCGGAGGCCCCGCATCGTTGCCCGCCCAGGAAGACACGGGAACGGGAAGCGTTGTGGGGGCCTGGCAGGGCACGCTGGACGCGGCCGGGACCGAGCTGCGTCTCGTCTTCCACGTCGAGCATGACGCGGACGGTCGGCTGGTCGGGAGTCTCGATAGTCCCGACCAGGGAGCGTTCGGAATCAGGCTGTCGGCCGTCGAGGTCGACTCGACGGCCGTCCGCTTCGCCGTCGCCTCGCTGGGGGGAGAGTACTCGGGACGGCCGACCCGGGACGGCGAGGCGATCGAGGGTCACTGGAGCCAGGGTGGGGCCAGGTTCCCGCTCGACCTCGCCCGCACGGAGGAGGCGCCTCTCGCGCCCGAGCGGCCACAGGAACCGGAGCCTCCCTATCCCTACACTTCTCTCGACGTGGTCTTCGACAACCCCGACGCAGGCATCCGACTCGCGGGCACTCTCACGATTCCGTCCGGAGACGGCCCGCATCCGGCCGTCGCGCTGATCAGCGGCTCGGGGCCGCAGGACAGGGATGAGGCCGTCTTCGGGCACCGCCCCTTCCTGGTGCTGGCGGATCACCTGACCCGGAGGGGGATCGCCGTTCTGCGAACCGACGACCGGGGAGTCGGGGAGTCCACCGGGGACTTCGCCGCCGCCACCACGCTCGACTTCGCCTCGGATGCCCTGGCCGCGGTCGCCCTCCTGGCGAGCCGCCCCGAGGTGGATCCCGAGCGCATCGGGCTGATCGGACACAGCGAGGGCGCCCTCGTGGTCCCCATGGTGGCGAACCGGTCCGAGGGCGTGGCCTTCGCCGTCCTCCTGGCAAGCAGCGGGGTGTCCGGGGAGGAGCTGCTGACCATGCAGCTGATCGCCATCAACCGGGCACAGGGGATGAGCGAGTCCGTCACGGAGGCCCGGTCGGCCCTGCAGAAGCGACTGCTCGACGTCGTGGCGAGCACGGCGGACGACAGCTCGGCCGCCGTGGAGGCGCGCCGCATCCTCGAACAGGCCGGCGTGACCGGCGAGCCGGCGGAGGCGCAGGTGCGGGCGCTGCTTACCCCGTGGATGCGCTCCTTCCTGACGTACGATCCGCTGCCCGCCTTGCGGGAGCTCGCGGTGCCCGTGCTCGTGCTCGCCGGCGAGAAGGACACGCAGGTTCCTCCGACGGAGAACCTGGGCCCCGCGGACCGGGCGTTGCGCGAGGGCGGGAATCCGGACGTGACGACGGAGGTGCTGCCCGGTCTGAATCACCTGTTCCAGACGGCGGACACGGGATCGCCCGCCGAGTACGCGCGGATCGAGGAGACGTTCGCTCCCCGCGCTCTGGCGACGATCGCCGACTGGATCGCCGACCGGACCGCACGTCCCTGAAATAGCCGTTGTTTCGCCGAACAACGGGGTCGTGGAGCTCGGCTCGCTGATCGAGATCCGAGCCCCGGGGCGCTCGTCAGGGCTCGTCGTCCGGCGCTCGTCCGGACCGGCGGTCCTTGATCTCCTTTCCCAGTCCCCTAGCCGTATTCTCGAGATAGTCGATGATCAGGTCGCTGCCCCCATCGTCGAGGATGCTCCGGGTCCGCGCCCGGCGCCTCATGCCATATAGATTGAGCCATCTCTCGAACCGCTCGCCGAGCCGAATCACCGCCCGGAGGAACACTCCGCGGCTTTCCTCGGGCATCACCATGTCGGCCACCACCGCCGCCAGGGCGAGCGGGGCGAGCACGATGTCCTTGAGTCCGTCGACCAGGAGCTTCGCCTCGAACACGCCCAGGTCGCGCGCGAGACGCCACCGGCTGTGATACGGGGAAAACTCGGGCAACGCTGCGCTTCTCACCTGCGGCGTGGACCGGTTGTTCATGTCTCTTCCGTCGCTCCTCGTGGACCTTCGTCCGGCGCGTCGATCGCGGCCAGTCCCAGCTCCCGTACGTCCTGGCCCGACGGATGCTGAAACACGCGGAGCCCGAACTCCGGCACGATCGCCAGGATGTGGTCGAATATGTCGGACTGGATCCCCTCGTACTCGGCCCACTTCGTCGTGGAGGTGAAGCAGTAGATCTGGATCGGCAGTCCGTCGGGTGTCGGCTCGCGCTGCCGCACGAGCAGCGTCATGTCCTGGTTAATCCGCGGATGATTGCGCAGGTACCTGAAGATGTAGGCGCGCAGGGTGCCCACGTTGGTCAGGCGTCGTGTGTTGACGGGGTCGCCGTCCGCCTCCGTCACCGGAAGGTTCGCCCCCGCGAGCTCGGTCTCCTTGCCCTCGATGTACTCGCGCAGGAGGTCGAAGCGCTTGAAGCGCTCGGTTTCCTGCGCGGTCAGGAAGCGGATGGTGGACTGGTCCACGAACAGGTCGCGTCGGATGCGTCGTCCCCCGGAATCGGACATGTAGCGCCAGTTGCGGAACCAGTCGCTGATGAAGGCATGTGTGGGGATCGTCGTGACCGTCTTGTCCCAGTTCTGGATCTTCACCGTGTGGAGCGCGATTTCGGACACGTCGCCGTCCGCTCCGTACTTCGGCATCTCCACCCAGTCGCCGATGCGGATCATGTCGTTGCTCGCGATCTGGATGCTGGCCACGACCGACAGGATGGTGTCCTTGAACACCAGCATCAGGACCGCGGTCATGGCCCCGAAGCCGCCCAGGAGAACGAGCGGCGACTGGCCGATCGCGATGGCCACGATCATGATAGCGCCCAACACGACCAGGAAGATCTTGATGATCTGGAGCCACCCCTTGATCGGCCGGTCCTTCGCCGCAGGCAGCTCGCCGTAGATGCTCTCGACCGCGTCCAGGAGACCGTTCGCCGAGCGCAGGATCGTCCACACGATCAGGATCAGGGCGATGATCTCGATCGTGTCGTACACGCCCGGCGACACGTTCGGGACGAGGTCGATTCCGTAGTAGATGATGGCCAGCGGGATCAGGCTGGCAAGGCGCCGGAACACTCCGTGGCGGGCCACCGCGTCGTCCCAGTCGATCGGCGATTTCGCGGTGAGTCGCTCCACCAGCCGCAGCAGGTAGCGGCGCGCCACGATGTTCGCGATCCAGGCGACGAGCAGCAGTGCCGCCAGGCCCGCGACGGTCTCCAGCAGCGGATGGGCCTCGAGCCAGGCTCGCGCGCTTTCGATCGGGTCGGGCGACGAAACGGATTGCATGGTCCGGGACATCCTCGGATTCTCGTTACACGGGACGCTGTGCCGGCCGATCCGCACCGTTAGGTTGCGGGGACACGCGACACCTCAGGATCTTGGCCGCCGGGTTGGCTCCCGGCAAGGAGCCCGGATGGTCCCACCCACCCGAACCTCGAAACGCCTGAACCGGAGGAGCTTCGTGATCCGGGTATCGGCCGGCGCGGCCGGTTGGGCGCTCGGGGCAGGCCGGGGGGCGCGTGCGCACGAGCAGCCGTCCACGCGGGGCGGAAGACCGGGCGAGCCCCTGTTCCGCATCTCCCTCGCCCAGTGGTCCCTTCATCGGGCCCTGGAGCGGGGCGACCTGCACCACCTGGACTTCCCGGGCGTGGCGCGCCGGGACTACGGACTCGAGGCCGTAGAGTACGTCAGCACATTCTTTGGGGGCCGTGAGCGCGACCAGGCCTACCTGCTGACCCTTCGGGACCGGTGCGCCAGTGAAGGCGTGCGGAGCCTGTTGATCATGTGCGATGGGGAGGGCCGTCTCGGAGATCCGGACGCGGCGGCCCGCACGGCGGCCGTGCAGGACCACTATCGGTGGGTAGAGGCCGCACGGGTCCTCGATTGCCATTCCATCCGCGTCAACGCGTCCAGCGAAGGGACCTGGGCCGAGCAACGGGACCGGGTCGCGGACGGACTGCGGCGGCTCGCTGAATTCGCCGACGGCTACGGAATCGGGGTGATCGTCGAGAACCACGGCGGCCTGTCCAGCAACGGCCGCTGGCTGTCGTCGGTGATCGATGCGGGAGACCACTCCCGCCTCGGCACGCTGCCCGACTTCGGCAATTTCCGCATCAGCGACAGTGAGCGGTATGACAACTACCGCGGCATCGAGCAGATGATGCCCTGGGCGCGGGCCGTATCCGCCAAGTCGTACGATTTCGACGAGGCCGGCACGGAGACCGTGCTCGACTACGAGCTGCTGATCCGCATCGTTCTCGACGCCGGGTACCGCGGCTGGATCGGGATCGAATACGAGGGCAGCCGGCTTCCGGAGCCGGACGGGATCCGTCTCACGAAGGCCCTGCTCGAGCGGGTGCGGGAGATGCTGACGCCTGAGTACACCTGAGCCGGCGCGGCTGTCGACCCGCTACATCTTCCGCTTCTGGACGCCGCTGGCCGCCACGTGGCTGATGATGGCAGCCGAGGGCCCGTTCCTCGCGGCGGTCATCGCCCGCCTCCCGGATCCCAAGTACAACCTCGCGGCGCACGGGGTGGCCTTCGCTTTCGCCGTCCTCATCGAGGCGCCCGTGATCATGCTGATGAGCGCCTCCACCGCCCTCGTGGAAGACGCGGTCAGCTACCGGAAGCTGCGCAACTTCGCCAACGCCCTGAACGTGGGCTCGACCGCCGTCCTGCTGGGCGTGCTGATCCCGCCCGTGTTCGACGTCCTCATGCGCACCGTGATCGGCCTGCCCCCGGAGGTCGCCGACCTCACGTACGGCGCGTTGTGGTTGTTCCTCCCGTGGCCGGCCGCCATCGGGATGCGCCGTTTCGTTCAAGGCGTGCTCATCCGGTCGGGACGGACTCGCCTCGTGGCGACCGGAACGGTGATTCGCCTGATCGCGATGTCGACGACCGCTCTCGTTCTCTACCTGACGACCGACTTCCCCGGTGCGTGGGTCGGCGCGGCCTCGCTCTCCGCCGCCGTGATCACGGAGGCGATAGCGGCGCGGTTCATGGCGGCGCGAGCGATCCACGAGCTGGTCAGTGGTCCGGCCGTCGCCGATCCCACGGCCCCGCCGCTCGGATACGGGCGCATCTCGCACTTCTATTTTCCGCTGCTGCTGACCTCGGTGATCGGCCTGATGGTGCACCCGATGCTGACGTTCTTCATGGGACGGGCGGCGTCGCCCGTGGAGTCGCTCGCAGTGTTTCCGGTCGTGCACGCCCTGTCGTTCATCTTCCGGGCGCTCGGACTGAGCTTCCAGGACGCGGCGATCGCCCTGCTCGGCCGACATAACGAGCATGCTCGAGAGCTGGCGCGGTTCGGCCTCGGGCTGGGCGCGGTCGCCACGGCCGGACTGGCTGCCGTGGCGTTCACGCCTCTCGCCGACGTTTGGTTCATCACGGTCTCCGGTCTCACACCCGAGCTGGCCTCCTTCGCGCTCACGCCGACGCAGATCATGGTCGGGCTTCCGGCTCTGTCGGTGCTGCTCTCCCTCCAGCGTGCCGTTCTCATGCAGGCGCGATTCACGCGCCCGATCACCGTGGCCACGATGATCGAGGTCACGGGGATCGCGATTCTGTTCGCGGTCGGGGGATGGGGGATCGGGCTCGTGGGGGCGACGGCCGCGTTCCTGTCGTATCTGGGCGGGCGCGCCGCGTCGACGCTGTATCTGGTTCCACGGGTGAGGAACGTCCTGCGCCGCCCCCGGGCCTGACCGGGGTCAGTCCAGCGCCCTCACGCGGATGTTGCGGAAGTAGACGCTGGTGTCCCAGTCGTGATTCTGCAGGCCGATGTACCCGCGTGCCGCCAGGTCCCGCACCTTGCCGCGCGGCTCCGCCCGCCAGTCGTTCACCCGGACGTCGTTCAGGTCCACCGTGATTCGGTCGCCCATGAACGAGATCTCCATCTCGTTCCACTCGCCGGGCGCCCGTTCGCTCTGCTCGGTCGGCGCGGCGGCGTCGTACACCGCCCCGGTGCGGTGGATGGCTTCGGAGGCCGTGGCGTGGATCTGGATCTCGAAGCTGTGGTAGACGTACTCGTCGCTCGTCACCAGCTCCGGGACGCGCAGGAAGATGCCCGAGTTGGACGCCGGCTCGGAGGCCCTGAACTCGAGCCGCAGGACGAAGTCACCGAAGGTCCGGGCCGCATACCACAGCAGTCCCATCCCGCCGTGCGAGGCGAGGACGCCGGTCTCGTGATCGAGCGTGAAGTGTCCCGGGCCGTAGTGGTTCCACCCGTGCTTGTGGAAGCCGCCGTCCGCCCGTTCACCGACCAGGGGCACAAAGCCGTCCGCCCGCTCCCGTTCCGTGATCCGCGCCACCGGAAGGTCCACGTCCGCTCGCGCCACCGTCGCCTCCCTCGCTTCCGGAGCTGGCTCCGCGGCCGGGCCGTCCGGCCGGTCCTGTGCCCACGTCATCACGCCGACGATCGCGGCGCCGAACGCGACCGCCGTGATGATGATTTTCTGCGTGTTCATTCGTCCCTCCCGGGATTCCACTCACCGCGGGCCACGGCCGGAACGAACGTCTCCAGGTCGGGCGGCGGGAAGGGGATGGTGCGCTCCTGCTCTGCGCTCATGTAGGCTGCCATGAGGAGCTCCGTGACCGCGACGCCGTCCGAGAAGTTCTCGTGGGGCCGGCGGCCCTCGCGGAACGCCTGCACCATGTGCCTGTTCTCCCCTGTGTATCCGTACTCGGCTTCCTCGTCGGCCACGACGGGCATCACGCCCGTCTCGGCGTTCTGTTTCTCGACGAGGTCCTCGCCCGTATCACCCACTACCTCGCGGCTGAAGAACACCTTTGGACCCGAGTCGAGCGAGGTGATCTCCATCGAATACTCCGGGCCCAGCAATTCCATGGTGAGTCTCAGTCCGGCACCGACGAAGCACCAGGACGTGGTGACCTCCACGATACGGCGGCCACCGTCCTGGTCGCGGTATTCCACCAGGGCGCGTGCGAAGTCCTCGGACGGCCTGTTGGCGTAATCCAGGCTGCCGGCACTCATGTCCGCCAGCTGCGCGGCGTACTTGGGGCGCTGCCATTTCAGGCAATCCGTATGCGCTGTGACCTTCACCGGGATGAGCGTCTCGCGAGGGGCGCCGGGCGGCGTAAGGAGGAAGCGGGCCACTTCGACCGAGTGGCACATCATGTCGTTGAGCACCCCACCGCCCTGCAGCTCCCCTTCCCAGAACCACGGCATGTGCGGGCCGGCGTGCTCCTCGGCCGAGCGGGCCAGGTACGGGGGACCCGTGAGCGCCGCGCCGCGGGCCCACACGATGTCGCGTCCACGGACCACGCTCGGAGTGAAGAGCTGGTTCTCCAGGTATCCGTCCAGCAGGCCGACGCGCTGCACCAGCTCGAGCATGCGCCGCGCCTCGGCGGCATTGCGGCCGAGGGGCTTTTCACACGCCACCCCGACCAGCTCACCCTTCCCGGACTCGATCGCGTCGACGATCTCTTCCATCACCTCGATGCGCGCGAAATTGGGGGCGCAGATCCAGATGGCGTCGATGGCCGGATCGGCGACCATGTCGGTGATACTGTCGTATGCCTTTGCATCGCCGACCCCGAGCGAGCGCGCCAGGGCAGCGGCCTCCGCCGCGGTCGGGTCCGCGCGGCTCACCACGCCGAGCACGTCCGCATCCCGCACGCCCACCCACGAGCGGATGTGGAAGCGGGCGACGAAGCCACCGCCCACGAATCCGATCCCCAGTCGGTCACTCATGCCGATGTTCCCTCCTTCTCCGCTGCCCCGGACTCGAGCGGCGTCCGCGGTGCGCAGACGGTTCAGGCCCCTCGGGCCGGGCCGGGGGGCGATTCCTCACGGAAGAAGAGCAGGAAGGCCACCGCGCACGCGATGGTGAGCGCGCACGGCACCAGGAACACGCCCGTCCAGTTCGTGCCCGCTTCGGTGGTGAAGACGTCCCGCACCTTGCCGGCGAACAGGCTGCCGAGAAACCGGCCGAGCCCGAGGGCGATGATCGCGATCAGGCTCTGGGCGGAGGCCCGGATGTCCGGCGGCGCCACCTTGTCCACGTAGATGAACGCCGCCACGAAGAAGAACACGTAACAGAATCCGTGCAGGGCCAGGGATGCGATCACCAGCCATGGCGGACCGCCGATGGCGAAGATGATGTAGCGGATCGGCCACGCCACCACGCCGATGGCCAGTGTCCGCCGCATGCCGTGCTTGCCGAGGGCGCGGGACAGCAGGAATGCCATCACGAAGATCTCGGCGAACTGGGCGATCGTCATGACGGCGGGCACGTTCCGGCTCGAAATCCCGATGGATGGTGACTCGAGGAACGGGGCGGTCAGGATGTAGTAGAACTCGAGCTCGGTCGCGACCACGAACGTGATGCCGACGAAGACCGCGAACTCCTTCGTTCTGAGCATCTTGACCGATTCGAGGAACGCCCACGGACTCACGCCCTCCTTCTGAGGCGGAGTGTGCGGAAGGGTGAGCGACTGCAGCCCCATGACGATGGACAGGGCGCCTGCCAGGAACAGCATGTCTCCCTGCATGGCCGGCAGGATCTCCCCCTCGCCCAGCCACCTCCACCCGGTCAGCGCCCAGCCGGCGGCGATCCATCCGAGGGTGCCCCACACGCGGATCGCCCCGAACTCCTTCTCCGAGTCGTCGAGGTTGATCATCGCGATGGAGTTCGTGAGAGCCAGCGTCGGGGCGTACAGCAGGCAGTACACGAGCATCAGGGGGAGCATGACGTCGAAATCGGCCGTGCGCGCCACCACCATCAGCACGATGCCGCCAGTGAGCGACAGGAAGCCGATCACCTTCTCGGTGGAGAAGTACCGATCCGCCACCTGGCCGCCCACGATGGGAGCGATGATCGTCGCCAGGGGCAGGAGCGCGTAGATCCAGCCCACCTGTCCGCCGCTGAAGCCGCGGTCGCTCAGCAGGTACGACGAGAGGACGGGCGCCCACGCCCCCCAGATCGCGTACTGCAGGAACATCATGGCCCCGAGCCGGGCCTTGCCTCCCGCATGCCTCCGATGCGCGCCGTCGCTCACGGGCCGGCCTCACACGATCCGGCGCGAGACCGGGTCCCACGTGACCCGGCGTCCTTCGAGGTACGACCGGGTGGCCATGTGGCAGGTGATCGCCTCCTGAATCCCCTGCTCGATGTCGCAGCTCACCCGGCCACCATCGCGGATCGCGTTCAGCCACTCGCGGAGGTGCAGGTAGTACGTGCTCACGCGCTTGCCGCCCCGGTACGTGAACAGGAGACCGCGGCTCGCGAAGTATTCCTGTGTCGGGGTCGTGACGGCGTCCACACCCTTGAACCCGCTCTGGTAGGTGAGCATGGGGCGATCCGTCTTCACGAGTCCTTCCTCGAGCATCTCCTCGTACCTGGTGGAGGACCCGTCCGCCGTGACCTTGAGCCGTGTGCCCACCTCCATCGACGCATCGTGCCCCATCATCACGATTCCGCGGTTGCGGCCGTTGGCCAGCGTCGCGCTGTACACGAGGGTGAGGTCGCGGTCCGGATACTCGAACACCGCCTGCCATACGTCCGGCACGTCGCGACCGTCCTTGAAGAAGTAGATGCCACCCGAGGCCGTGGCCGAATGCGGGATGCCGAGGCCCAGGATCTGGTTGATGGCATCGTATTCGTGCGACAGCAGGTCTCCCGACAGGCCCGTGCCGTAGTCGTACCAGCACCGCCAGCGGAAGAACCGCTCCAGGCTGAATGGCACACGATTCCCCGCGGTCTCCTGGAACAGCTCCCAGTCGATGGTGCGCGGGCTCCCTTCCTCGTGGATATCCCACACCCAGGCGCCCCACGGATCGTTGCGGTTCGTCGTGGTCTCGACGAGAGTGATGGGCCCGAGGATGCCCTTCCCTATCACCTCGCGTGCCTTCTCGTGGCTCTCCATCTGGCGGTTCTGATGCCCGAGCTGGAACACGATGCCGGAGCTCTTCACGGCCTCCGCCATCGGCCACACCTCGTCCTCGGTGCGTGTCATGCACTTCTCGCAGTACACGTGCTTGCCCATCCGGGCCGCGGCGACGGTAATGCGGGAATGCCAGTGATCGGGTGTGGCGATGATCACGGCGTCCACATCGGGCGAAGCCACGAGCTCCTCGAAGTGGCGATACCGCCTGGCCGACCTGAGCTGGCGGGTATCGCCGCCCGGGCGAATCGGCTGCGTGGAGGCGGCGATCGCTCTTTCGGCCCGGATGTCGAACAGGTCGCACACCGCCGTGATCTCGACGTTCAGGTTCTCCTGCTCCAGCCACTCCTCCAGCCAGGTGTCCCGCGGGTTCTCCAGCTTGGCCTCGCGACGCGCCTGGATCCAGTCGGGGTGTGCGAAGCCGAGACTGCGAACGAGAGACTCGCCCTCGCCGCCATAGCCGATGATCCCGACACGGACGGTCTCCGCGTACGTGCGATGCTCGAGCTCGGAGAACACCGCCGCGCCCTCGTCCTCGATTCCGAGCTCCGCGAGGAGACGTTGCCGCTCGTCGGCCGCCAGTCCGCGCCGGCGAAGAGCGGAGTAGCCCAGCGCTCCGAACACCGGGACCGTGGCCAGGGCCTTGAGCACATCGCGGCGTCCCATGCCACCGCGCCCGGAGTCCGTCGCCGTCGCCGCCGGCGGAGACGGCTCGTCCTCGGGCATGCCGGCCGAGGGCTTCTCCATCGGATCGTCGACCGAAGGCTCACCCTCCGGATCGTCGGTCGAAGCCTCGCCGACGGGAGCGTCTTGCTCCTCGTACTTCTCTTCGTCGCCGTCGCTTCGTATCTCGTCGCTCATCGTTCGTTCTCCGTTCGGGCAGCGCGGGGCGTCATGCGTAGGATTCCTGGATCGGGTCGCGTCGTCTCACCAGCCGGATCAGACGGTCGATCCCCACGAGGTGACCGGTCGGGAACAGCAGCGTGACGACCAGCGCGCACAGCTCCACCAGCGTCTTGTTGACGATCAGATACGCCCCTTCGGAGGGGAGCGAGTACACCAGGCCGGGCCACGGAGGCGCCGCCAGGTAGTACAGGAGCAGCAGCAGGATTCCGAATGCCGAGGCCGAGCGCGTCAGACCGCCGAGCATGAGGGCGAGACCGATGAGAATGAGCCCCCACACGTTGAGGAAATCGACGACCGCCAGCGTGGAGGGATTGGACGCCAGGTCCACGAAGAACCCGGACATGACCCCCTGGGCCTGATCGAGATAGCCGGCGGCCGTCCAGTACGGGTTCGCTGCCTTGGCGACACCCTCGTAGAAGAAGTGCCACCCGACGGCGAACCGCAGAGCCACCAGGGCCGTGATCTGAGGGCCCGTGTATTCTGATTTCATGTGACACCTTTCTCCGGGTTCGCGACACGGACATCCCGCCAGCCGGCCGAGCACAACGAGCGGCCCGTCGCATCGATGGAGAGACTCTCGTAGCCGGGCAACGTGTCGACGAACCCGACTCCCTCCCGAGGGGACATCAGAAACACCGCTGTGGCCAGCGCGTCCGCTGCGTGGGCGCTCGGTCCGGTCACGGTCACGCTCAGCACATCGTCGGGCGAGCGCCCGGTGCGCCCGCTCACGATGTGATGCCAGGCGCCCTCGGGGTCGAAGCGCGCCTCGTAGCCCCCGGAGGTCGCGATCCCTCCCGCCGTGACCTGCAGCGCATCCGGCAGGATCCCCCCGTCGCGGGGGTCGCGCACGGCCACCGTCCAGCCGACATCGTCCTCCCGGAGTCCGGAGGCCCGGATGTCGCCTCCCGCGTCGATGAGGAATCGATCTACTCCGTGGGCATTCAGGACCTCCGCCATGGCGTCCACGATGAAGCCCTTCGCGATGCCGTCGAGCGTGACTCCCATCCCCTGTCGTTCGAATCGGACCGATCGTGCCGAGCGCACCAGCGCCTCGGGGCCGACCAGGCTCAGCGCCTCCCGCCACGCCGCCGGATCGGGACCTGCGCCGCCGGCCACTTCCGGTGAGCCGTGCAGCAGGTCGACCAGGGGCTGGACCGTCACGTCGAACGCCCCGCCCGAGAGGTGGTGGACCATGCAGGCCCGGTCGAGGACGAACGCCAGCTCGGGCGGCGGTCCCGCCAGGCGGCCCTCTCGATTCAGGACGCTGACCGCCGAACGGTGGTCGAACCGGTTCAGCAGGTCGATCAGCCGGTCCATCTCGGCGAACGTCCGGCCGAGAGCCTCTTCGAGCAGGTGCAGCGAGCCGTCGATGGCGGCGATGGACACACGGGTGCTCATGGCCGTTCGGACGTGCACGACCTTCCAGTCGCCCGTCACCAGGCGCCGTTCCTCCACGTGGTCCGGCGCGGGGCGCGCGCTCTCGAATCCGAGCTCGAGCAGCGCCGCCATCGTTCCGGGGTCGCGTTCGCGGGGCAAGGGTCTCACAGGTCGAGCGCGTACCACCGGTTGCAGCCGAAGTGTCCGGTGTCGCCCATCGGTGCCTCCAGAGGGAGGAAGCCGCTTCGTTCGTAAAGGTCTCGCGCGCGCTGCATGTGCGCCAGTGTCTCGAGATAGCACGTCCGGTAGCCCATCTCCCGGGCCGCGTCGAGGCCCGTCTCGAGCAGGCGACGACCGATCCCACACCCGCGCGCCATCGGGAGGAGGTACATCTTCCGGAGCTCGCACACCGCCGGATCCGTCCCCGCGAGAGGTCCGATGCCCGCCCCTCCGACGATCCGCCCGTCCAGCTCCGCCACGAAATAGGCGGCGCGCGGCCCGCCGTACGCCTCCGCCATCCCGGACAGCTCCGCGTCCTCGGCGGAAAACCCTTCACCTACCGCCTCGAACTCGCGCAGGACCTCGGTCAGGACCCGCTCCACGGTCGCGTCGTCCGACGGGCGGATCCGGCGGATGGTGACCTCGCTCATGACGGGTCGGACGGGTCGGGTTCCGCCTTCGGCTCACCGGGAGCCGAGATGCCCGAACCGCTCGGGACGATGATCCGGGGCTCCTGGCCGGCGCGGTGCTTCTCCACCTCGACGAACTCCTCCACTTCACCCGGTACCAGCAGGTCATCTGCGATCGCCGCGATCTCCTCCGCCTGCCGCCAGGCCGCCTCGAGCGTGTCCAGCTCGCCTTCCATGGCCCGACGCTCGGCCTCCTCGTGTGTGGCCATCTCGATGGCGAGCCGAATGTCGCCCGGCAGCTTGGAGAGCGAGCCTTCGGTGGCCTTGGCGAGCTTCTTCGGGTTGTCGCCGGCCTTCTCGCGCCGCAGGCGCTCGGATTCCTTCGTCGCCTCGATCAGGAAGGCTTCCGGGTGCCCGATGGACTCGACGCGCCGCACCGCCTGTTCGATGGTCTTCTTCGATCCGCCCGACCGGTTGGCACGCGCCATCAATCGTCCCGCGATGCCCATCGCCTCATCGTCGCGGTACACGAGGAGATCCCCGTCCCCACTGCTGAAGCCGCTGCTCCAGCCCCTGGCGTACCGCACGTGCAGCTCCCACTCGCCGGGCCGCCCCGTGGGAACGAAGCGTGACTTCTCCAGGTGCTTGAGCTGCACCTTGATCTTCTCGTCGTGCTCCGGGTGCCGGAACCTGGAGGCGACGCGCTCGTTCGATATCCACCGAATGATCTGGCTGAACCCGTACCAGCCGCCGCCCATGGAGATGCCGGCCGCCGCGCCGCCCACCACGACCAGGCCGAGCGCGCCTGCGCCCGCTGCCGTGTACATGATCGAACGGCGCCTGCGCCGGCCGAACTGGTCGCCGTACCGCCACGCCGCGAACTCGCCGCGCAGCGGCCGGCCGAGCCGCACCAGCTCGAGTCCCTCGCCCAGCCTCGCCATCCCGATGTTGTCGGTTGATACGCGGAGGCGAGTGCCCCGGAACAGGCGCTCACATTCCTCGATCACCTCCCAGCGGATCTCGAGCGGGGAGAGGTTCCAGCGCTCGCAGCGCCGGCAGATCACCCACAGCCGGCCCCTGGAGGCGTCGAACGCGATCCTCCGCCCGACCGGAAAGATCTCCAGAACCTCGTTGGACCCGAGCGGCCGATTGCAGAAGATGCATGTCGAGTACATCAGCATGGTCGTCCTCCGCCGCGGGACGATATGACGCGAACGTGCCGGAAACGCCCGCTCGCGTGCCGGCGGACCGGTCCTGCGAGCCGCTTCGGTGCACGACTGAGGCTCGCCAACTCGCGACCCGCAAGGTGCATGGAAGCGCGGTCGCGCGCGAGCCCGGGATCGCCGGCGCCCCCCGGCGCTGGCTCGCCCGGCGTCGGCCGCGTACCGTCCGGCATGCGGATCGTATCGCTCTGTCCCAGCCTCACCGAGCTGCTGTTCGATCTCGGTCGCGGTGCCGATGTGGTCGGGGTGACCCGGTTCTGCGTGCACCCGGCCGAGGGGGTGCGCGACGTCGAGAAAGTGGGTGGAACGAAGACGCCGCGCGTGGACAGAATCCTCGAGCTGCGTCCGGACATCGTGCTCCTCAACCAGGAGGAGAACCGGCTCGAGGACGCGGAGGCACTGCGCGCCGAGGGGATCCGGTGCCACGTGAGCTTCCCGCGATCCGTGGCGGATACGGCGTCCATGGTGCGGTCCATCGGGGGCGCCGTCGAGAGCGAGAGTCCGGCCGAGTCCATCGCCCGGGCCATCGAGGAAGATGCCCGAGCGGCGCGCGAGGCCGCCGTTGGGCTGCCGCGAGTTCGCTTCGCCTACCTGATGTGGCGCGAGCCTCTCATGAGCGTGAGCGGAGACACCTACATCAGCGATCTGCTCACGCTGGCAGGGGGCGACAACGTGTTCGCCGACCGACCTCTCCGGTACCCCGTGGTGGAGCCGGAAGACGTGGCGGGAGCGGCACCGCACGCCGTGCTGTTGTCGACCGAGCCGTTCCCGTTCAGACCGCAGCACGCCGATGAGATCAGCCGCCGCACGGCCCTGGCCCCCGAGATCTTCGACATCGTGGACGGCGAGCTGATCAGCTGGCACGGATCACGCACGCCCGCCGGAATCGCCTACGCTGCCGAGGTCATCCGACGGGTCCGGGCGGACTCGACGATCGGTCGATCCTGACGGAGGAACGGGGCGTCCACGCCGGACGCCCCGCTCCGCATCGCGCGCCTTTCGGGCCAGTTCAGACCGTGCCGGAGAGCCCCGTGATCCGGTACACTTTCACGTACTGCACCTCGAACTCGTCCCGCCACACGCCGTACAGCAGGTCGCCCTTGAGCGAGAACGGGCTGAACCGGTCGGGCATCGCTACGACACCCAGGTAACGCCCCTCCGCATCGAACACGTCCCACTCGTCGGAGCCCTGATCGAGCATCGGGTTCCAGTTCTCGCGCTCGTCCTCCGTCATGTCGCTCGGAATGCCCACTCGCTGCACCCACAGGCTGCGCTCCGGTCCGTTCCGCAGCTGCGTGAACGCCGGGAACACCTCCTCGTAGCTGATGTTCCGGGTCATCACGTCCAGCTGCTCCGGCGGCACGCCCTGCTCCTCGAACAGCCGCGCTATCATCTCGGTGATGATCGTCTCGTCCTCTTCGGAGACCGCTACGTCTTCGTGGGGCATCGTGATGATGCGCTGCACGTTCCCATCGAGGTCGAAGACGCTGATGCGGAACTCGTCGCTCGTGGCGAACACGAACGACCCGTCATTCAACAGGGTCCACGCGGGCTCGGGCGAGAAGAAGTGGAACTCGGGCAGTCCCCCGCTGAACGAGAAGGTTTCGCCGCGCGGGGGAGTCAGCAGCGTATCGACGGTGCTGCCGTCGTAGGCCTGGCGGGCGATGACGTCCACGTCGGCGGCCTCCTGGTTCGGCAGATTGAGCGCCCTTCGCTGGGCCACGAGCACGCCCGAGCTCGACATCTGCCATCGCATCGGGATGCCCTCCTCGAACCGGAGGGGGAAGCTCGTGTGCTCGCCCTCGTCCAGAAGGATGACGTTGACGCGCTGGTTCCCGGCGTCGGGCACGATTACCGTGTCGCCGACACCGACCATGAGAAGCGCGGCACCGGGGCCGAACTCGGCCGGCCCCGAGCCGGCCTGCCCTATCGCGCGCTCGTACACGCCGGATGCCGAGAACACCTTCACGTGGAGGGCCTGGTTGTCCAGCACGAGGATCCGTCCGTCCGACGTCGCGTCGAGTCCCGCGATCTGTCCGAACTGGTAGTCGGGATCGCCGGCGGCTTCGCCGACCGTCAGGACTTCCTCGAAGCCCCACGCGTCGCCCTCGCCCCACAGCGGCTGCACCGAATTGCGGACGATCTGCACGCCGGCGCTGTCCTCCACGGTACCGGACCACGCCGCCGAGCTTCCGGTCTCCGCGCCGCAGGCCGCGCACCACAGGATAGCCGGGACCCAGGCTGTCGCATTCCGCTTCAAGATTCTCCTCCAATCGAGAGCTTCGGAGAGCGAGGAGGCGCCGCGCGGTCCGCCCGTCAGGCCGCGGCGGACTCCAGGCCCGTGATCTCCATCACGCGCACGTACTGCACGTCGAACTCGTCGCGCCAGATGCCGTACACCTGGTCGTCATCGAACAGGATAGGCTGATACCGGTGCGGCATTTCGACGACGCCCAGGTACCGCCCGTCCTCGTCGAACACGTCCCACTCGTCCGCCCCGAAGTCGAGCAACGGGTTCCACGCCGCCTGCTCTTCCTCGGTGAGCGCGCTGGGCTCGAGCACGTGCTGAACCCACAGCGTACCTCGAGGCCCGTTCATCAGCTGCAGAAAGGCCGGGAAATCATCGGCCAGGCTGACCGTCTGCCGGCCGATCTCCCGCTGCTGCTCCGGCACCTGCAGCTGGTCCCACAGGTTCTCGACCATCTCCCAGAAGATCCGGCGATCGTCATCGGTGATCGGGGCCGGCTCCTGCGGGATGCTGATGACGCGTCGCAGAGTACCCTCGAGATCGTAGACCCCGATCCGGTACCGATCGTTCACGGCGAGACAGATCCGGTCCGCCCCCAGGAGCGTCCAGCTCGGCTCGGGCGAGAAAATGCGGCGCTGCGGCCGGCCATCGTCCGAGAACGTGAGCGTCTGCCCGCGCGCCGGCGTCATCAGGGTGTCGAGCAGCTCGCCCCGGTAGGAGACGGCGGCGATGAGGTCCAACGTCTCCCGCTGGTCCGTGTTGGGCAGGTTGAGCGCTCGGAGCTGGTACACGAGGTCGCCCGAGTCGGTCATGTCCCAACGTGCGGGGAAGCCCTGGTCGAAGCTCATGGGGAAGCTCGCCGGCTCCGAGCCGTCCGGCAGGAACACGTTGACCCGCTGGTTTCCGAGGTCGGGAACGATCACCGTGTCGCCCCGCCCCACCAGGACGGGGCCCACTCCCTGGCCGAACTCGCCCGGGCCCGATCCGGCCCGTCCGATCGTGCGCTCGATCGTCCCGTCGGGCTGGAACACCTTCACGTGCTGTGCCTGCTGGTCGATCACCAGGATGCGCCCGTCCGACGTGAGCCCCACGCCGGATATCTGTCCGAACTGATAGTCGGGATCTCCGGCCGCCTCGCCGATCGTGAGCACGTCCTCGACGCTCCAGGCGTCTTCACTGCCCCACAGGGGTTGGGGCGTGTTGTACACCAGCTGCACGCCGGCGCTGTCATCCACCGTGCCGGCCCATTCGGCCGCGCCGCCGGCCTCTCCACCGCAGCCGGTCGCCAGGAGCAGGGCCGGGATCCACATCGGGATCCAGTCTGCTGATTTTCGCATCTTCAGTACCTCGCATCGGGAAAGGTTCGAACCGATCGCATCGCGGGGGCGCAAGCCGTCAGGAAGCCGCATTGCGTCGGCGATTAGCGCGATGACGTCCTCTCGTTACGCCCTACACTTCATTCGCCGCTTTCATCGTCCCCCACGAACCGGGCGAACACTACGTCGGTGCTGCACGGCGTGCGAATGATAATCTCGCTCTCGACCCGTCACGGATACAGCCTGTCCACCGCCCATTCTCCGGACCGCCGGGTGAACCGCAGTCGGTCGTGCAGGCGATTGGCGCGGCCTTGCCAGAACTCCATTGCCTCCGGCACCACCCGGTAGCCCCCCCAGAAGGGCGGCAGCGGAATGTCTTCCCCTCCGTACTTGGCCCGGTAGTCCTTGAAGCGGCGCTCCAGCTCCTCCCGGCTCTCCAACCGTGAGCTCTGGGCGGAAGCCCAGGCGCCGATGCGGCTCCCCGCCTGTCGGGTGGCGAAGTAGGCGCGCGACTCTTCCTCGGACGTCTTTTCCACCGGGCCCTCGATGCACACCTGCCGCTGCAGGACAGGCCAGTGCACGGCGAGCGCTGCGCGCGGGTTCTGCGCGATCTCGCGGCCCTTGCGACTCTCGTAGTTGGTGTAGAGGACGAAGCCGCGCTCGTCGAACGCCTTCAGCAGCACGAGTCGCACGGATGGCTCTCCCGCTGGTGTCGCCGTGGCGAGAGCCATGGATTCAGGCAGGTAAAGCCCCGCCTTTCGGGCCTCGGCGAACCAGCGCCCGAACAGCGCGATCGGGTCGCCGCCGGCCTCCTCCTCCGTGAGGCCGCGGATCACGCCCTTTCCCGTGGTGAACAGGGCGCGGAGGGTGGATCGCAGGGTCATCGGTCGAGTGTCGCTCCGGGGCCGATCGTCGAGGCGGGCACGCCCGAGACAGAAAGCTACACCCGCCGGGCCGGTGGCGCGACGCCGGATCGCTGATCGACTTCGTTCCCGTACAACGGGTTGCGGCTGCACGAACTTGCCCCGTCCGGGCGCTCCCTCTAACCTTTGCATACTCACTGACACGACCGACCGCCCCCCGGTCGGGTTTTTCCGGGAGCTGACGATGCCTTCCCTGCTCGAGCGTCTACGCGAGGCCCTGGAGCCACGCTATGAAGTCGAGGCCGAGGTGGCCTCCGGCGGCATGGCGACGGTGTTCCGGGCCCGCGACACTTCGCTCGAGCGCGTCGTCGCCGTGAAGGTCCTGCGACCCGACCTGGCTACCGCCACGGGGGAAGCCCGGTTCCTCCGGGAGGCCCGGGTGCTGGCGTCGTTCTCGCATCCCAACATGGTGTCGATCCACGACGCGGGGGAGGCCGACGGCCTCTTCTTCTACATCATGGATTTCGTGGAGGGCGACACGCTGGCGACCCGGCTCGAGCAAGGCCCGCTGGACGCTTACGGGGTCCTGCGGATGGGTCGGGATCTCCTGGCGGCCCTGCAGCGAATTCACGAGGCCGGGGTCGTACACCGGGACGTCAAGCCCGGGAACGTCTTCCTGGTGGACGGCCGGACCCTGCTGGCGGATTTCGGGGTGGCCAGCGTTCCCGCCTCCGGAGACGACGTCCTGACCCGCGAGGGCGGCGGCCCCGGCACGCCGGCCTACATGGCGCCGGAGCAGATCGCCGGTCGCTCGGCCACTCCCCGTTCCGACGTCTACGCGACGGGGATGCTGCTGTTCGAGGCGTTCACCGGACGCCGATGGCAGGCGCTCACCGTGCCGGAACGGGCCGACTGGAGCGGGGTTCCGATCGCCGCCCGTCCCGTGCTGTGCCGTGCCCTTGCGGTCGATCCGGACGACCGGTGGCCGGACGCGGCCTCGTTCGGTACCGCCCTGCGGGTGCGCGGACCCGTCCTTCGCGTGCCTCGCTGGGCTGCCTTCCTCGGCGGCGCGGCGGCGCTCGTCGTGCTCGCCGTGCTCGCCTATTCGCTAGGTGGTTCGGGAGGCGCGAACATCGACCCTGCCGGCTATGACGTGGCCGTCTTTCCGTGCGAGGCCGGAAACGTGGCGGACAGCTCGCTGGCGTTCATGGTGGGCCGGCTGGTGGCCTTGAACCTGGAGGACGTGCCGGGCATCAGCACGGCTCCAAAGAACGAGGCGGCCCGCCGATTCCACGGACGGAGCGGCGACCTGACATCGGATGACTGGGTCGGCGCCCTGGGCGCCCGGCACGGCCTGGAGTGCGATCTCCTCCGGACCGGGGACGGATTGGACGTGGGGTGGCGCGTGCTCGGTCCCGCCGGCGAGCTCGTGCGGGAGGGCATGGTGTCGGCGCGCGGGGATTCCGCCGGGCTGGCTCTCGACGCCGCCACGGAGCTGACACTGGCCGTGCTGCGTGTGTTCCGCGTGGAGACGGTGACGCCGGAGACGGCGGCTCGCCTGTCCGACTATCCGTTTGCGGCGGTGCGCGCGCTGCTGCATGGCGAGAAGGCACTCCTCCGCGGGGCCTGGCCTGTCGCGGAGCTGCACTACCGCGACGCCCTGTCCATCGATTCCACGTTCACGCTGGCCAGGTGGCGGCTCGCCGAAGTGCACCGGTGGCTGGCGCACGATCCGATCGACGAGGACCTGGTCCGGATCTTCCACATGGATGCGGCCAGCCTCAGCCCGCTCGATTCCCTCCTCCTGTACGCCAGGGTCCAGCCGCCCGGCCCGGCCAAGTACGCGGCGTACGAGGACATCCTGAGCGGAACCACGTACCGGCGCGACGCCTACGCGACGCTGTTGTACGCGGACGAATTGTATCACCGGGGAGGTCTGTGGGGCGTCCCGTTGGACAGCGCCATCGCGCTGTTCGACCTGGCGGTCCGTCGGGACTCCGCCCTCGTGCCGGCCGTAGAACACCTGACGCAGGCCATGATCCGAACCGGCGACCGGGAGGCGGCGGAGCGCCTTCTACCCCAGCTCGCAGCCATTCATCCGTCCCCCGCCGAGTCCGATCCCTACTACCCGGCGATGTGGAGCCAGGGAGTCCTGGAGCGTTTCCACCCGGAGCAGGCGAAGCAGGGACGAGAGGATCTCCTGCGCGCCATGTGTGACACTCCCGAGTGCCGCGTCCGGTTGCTCACGCTGATCACGCGTTGGGTGCGTTACCTGGATCTTCCGGCGACCCAGCACGCCCTGGGGGTCGAGCTCGCCGCCACCGCCGAGGCCGCGGGCGACCCGAGCCTGGTGGCGGCCGGCTCCCTGGCCCGGGGAACCGCGCTGGTCACGCTGGGCCAGATCGGGGAGGCCAACGTGGCGTTCGACGAGGCGGCCCAGCATCGACCGAGCGTGGCGACCCGACTGCAGGCGGCGGAGTGGAGAGTCGTCCCGTTCGCCCTCGGGCTCGAGGGGTTCGAGGCCGAGCCGGCCCGGCAGGGCGCCCTGCGACTCGAGGCCGTGTTCGAGGACGAGCGTGCGGATCCGGCCCTGCGCGCCCGCGCCGCGTGGGCGCTCGCCCTGTACGCCGGGCGCCGCGGCGACAACGCGGCTCGGGATGCGTGGAGCGGAAACCTGGATCGACTGGCCGGAGGCGAAGGGGCGTACGGCCGCATGCGCCGGATGCTCGCGGCCGTGCGGGACGCTTCGGGGAACGACTACGAGGCGGCTCTGCGTACGACGGCGCCCGACCTGGCTTACGATTCGGCGGGATTGGCGGACCGGCCGTTCACGCGCTCGGCGCTCTATCTGGAGCGCGGCGCGTGGTACCGGGAGATCGGCATGCCCGACAGCGCCGTGGCCTCGTGGCTGTGGCACGAGAACACCGACATCGAGGGCACGATCCCTCCGTATCTCGTGCAGGCGGCCGAAGTGGACGGGGCCCTCGGAGTGCACGCCCGCCTCCGCATCATCGAGACGACCCCCGACGCGGACTTCGGGTGCCCTCGGGCTCGCGACGTCGCCCGCCTGTGGACGGAGCCGGATCGGGCCCTCCGGGCGGTGCGCGACCGCGCCGTGGCGGGGCTGGCGGACTGCCCGCCGTGATCCACCTGCGGACGCTCGGCCCGGTCGAGGTTTCGGTGGACGGGACGCCGGCCCCGCGGGAGCTCATGTGGCGCAAGAATCTGGCGCTGCTCCTGTACCTGGTGCGCTCGGCGGATCGGCGCCGCTCGCGCGAGCACCTGGTGGGTGTGTTCTGGGGCGACAAGCCGGACTCCTCGGCACGTCACTCCCTGAACGAGGCTCTGCGCGTCATCCGCAAGGCGGGCGGAGAAGACCTCCTGGTGTCGGAGAGTGACCAGGTGGTGCTGTCGGAGGAGATCGCACGGGTGGACGTCGACCTGTTCGAGGACCGGCTGGCGAGCGGGGATTGGCAAGCCGCGGCCGATCTCGTTCGGGGAACGTTCCTCGAGGGATTCACGGTGCCGGACAGCCGGCTGTTCGAGGACTGGCTCGCGACGGAACGGCTGCACTGGGCCGAGCGGGCCGGTAGCGCGCTGCACGGCCTCGCCGAGGCTCGCCTCGCACGGGGCGATGTGCGGGGAGGGGCGGATGCCGCAGCCCGGGCGCTCGGTCTGGACCCGTTCTCCGACACGGCCGTTCGCCTGATCATGCTCAGCTACGCCCTCCAGGGTGAGCGGGCCGGCGCGCTCGCCGTGTACGACGGCTATGCCGCGCGCCTGGCCGACGAGCTGGGGATCGAGCCGGATCCGAATACGGAAGCTCTCGCGGAACGGGTGCGCAGCGAACGGGAGTGGCAGCTGCCCGCGGGCGTGACGGAGGCGGAGCGCTGGGCTCGTCGCATCCCCCTGGTCGGTCGCGAGGTCGAGCTCGAGACGACATGGGGCACCGTGCGCTCCGCGTTCGACGAGAACACGGCGGCGCTGCTCGTCGTGCGGGGCGACTCGGGCTCGGGCAAGACGCGGCTCGGCGAAGAGATCGCGGCTCGGGCCCGCCTCGAGGGAGCGACCGTGGCCCACATCCGGGCGGTCCCGTCGGATCGCGACGTGGCGTTCAGCGGGCTTTCGGCGCTCAGCCGCGGCGGGTTGCTGACCGCGCGGGGTGCGGTCCGTGCATCGCCCGGGGCGCTCGCCTTCGCCCTGGCCGGGACCACCGCGCCGGACGAACGGCTCGCCCGGCTGGCGCAGGACACGGAGCCGGCCGCGCCGGGGGAGGCGCTCACCGACCTCGTCCGGGCGGCGGCCGCTCTCGGGCCGGTCTTTCTGTGGGTGGACGGGGCCGGGCACCTCGACCCCGAGTCAGCGGGCTCCCTTCGTGCCCTGCTTCGCGATGTCGCCGACGTGCCGTGCGCGCTTCTCCTCACGGCGTCGTCGAGCCCACCGCGCGACGAGCTGGACGATCTGTCGTCCCGGGTAGGCCTCGATCTGCCCGGTGCCATCCTCACGCTCGGTTCCCTGGATCCGGCCGGACTGCGCGAGCTCGTCGATCACGTCCTGCCCGACCTCGACGACGAGGCCGCGAAGCGCCTCGGCCGGCGCATCGCGGCCGATTCCGCCAGCCTGCCGCTACTCGCCGTGGAGCTCCTGCAAGCGGTGCGGCTCGGACTCGAGCTGGAGGAGGTCGAAGGAGCGTGGCCCCGTCCGTTCCAAACGATGGAACAGTCGTACCCGGGCGACCTTCCCGATTCCGTGGTGGCTGCCATCCGCGTCGGCTTCCGTCGCCTCGGCCGACCCGCGCAGACCGTCCTGGGCGCGGCCTCGGTGCTCGATGAGCGCTGCGAGGCGGCACTCCTGTCGCGCGCCACCGGCATCGAGGGCGACGAGCTCAACCGGGCCCTGGATGAGCTGGAGTGGACCCGGTGGCTCGTGGCGGAGGCGCGCGGGTACGTCTTCGTAGCCCGGATCGTTCGCGAGGTCGTCGCCCGGGACATGCTCACCGCCGGTCAGCGTCGCCGCATACTGGACGCCGTCGCGGCCGCTCCCTGAACGGAGGGTCCGGCATCGCTTGTTCCGACGTCCCCCGACGGTGAACATTATGGTCTCGCCGGCCGATGCGACTCCTGCAAGGAAGCTGACATGAATGCCGTCGTGGGTGCGACCGGGAACACCGGTCGGGTGGTCGCGGAAGAGCTGCTGGCGGCCGGCCGGCAGGTGCGTGCCATCGGTCGGAGTGCCGAGAGGCTGGCTCCACTGGTCGACCTGGGAGCCGATGCCTTCGTGGGCGACGTGTCGGATTCCGAGGTGGTGGCCACCGCGTGCGACGGAGTCGGCGGCGTGTACTGCATGATCCCGCCTCGCTTCGACGTCGATCTGCGGGCGTGGCAGACGACGTGCGGAAAGGCGCTGGCCGAGGGGATCCGGAGCGCCGGCGTGCCCTACATCGTGAACCTTTCGAGTGTCGGCGCCCAGCACCGCGCCGGAACCGGCCCCATCATGGGCCTGCGCGAGCAGGAAGCGCGGCTCAACGAGCTGACCGAGGCCAACGTGCTCCACCTGCGGGCGGGATGGTTCATGGACAACCTGTTCATGTCGCTCGACGGGATCCGCACCATGGGAGCCCTCGGGCTGCCGTTCCCGGGGGACGTGCCGATCGCGATGATCGCGGCGCGGGACATCGGCGTCGTGGCGGCACGACACCTCACGGCGATGGACTTCGAGGGGCATCAGACGCAGGAGCTGCTGGGGCCACGGGAGTATACGCTCGAGGAGGCGGCCTCGATCATCGGCGCCGCGATCGGGAAGCCGGATCTCCCGTACGCACGGATCCCGGACGAGGTGATGGAGCAGGCGCTCGCCGGGATGGGGACGCACCCCGCCACCGTCGCCACGTTCATGGAGCTGTACCACGGAGGCGCCGCAGGCCTCCTCGTTCCAGAGAAACCGCGCTCCGCCGCCGGTACGACGCCGACGACCCTGGAGGCCTTCGCCCCGGCTATCGCGGCTGCCCTGGAGGACTGAGGGCCAACCGGGAGGGCCCGGAGGGCGACCCGCTCAGGTGACGCCCGCCGTCTCGCCCCGCCCGAACCGATCGGCTCGGAAGGCGCCGGTCGGGAGGCCGGCCACGCCGTCCACCACGAGATCCGCGATCAGCATTCCCGTGACCGGTCCGAGCGTCAGCCCCAGCATGGCATGCCCCGTGGCCACGTACGCCCCGAGGACGCCCGGCACGGGCCCGATCACGGGGAGGCCGTCGGGCGTGCAGGGCCGGAGGCCGCACCACTCCGAGAGCGGTTCCCCGGAGCCCGTACGATCGAAGTAGCGGCGTGCCGCCGCGTCGAGCTGGTGCAGGCGGGCGAGCCGGATGTCGTGGTTGCGCCCCGAGAACTCCAGCGTGCCCGCAAGGCGTACGAACCCGTCTATCGGGGAGCAGAACACCGCGCTCTCGCCCAGCAGGCAGGGGACCTCGAGGTCCGGAGCTCCGGCGCCCGGGTCGCGGTCCGAGTGGTACCCCTTGGCCGGCTGGACGGGAAGCGGACAGCCGAGCGCCGCCATGAGCCCGGGGCTGTAGGCACCGGTAGCCAGGACAACGGCGTCGCCCTCCACGAGCTCGCCGGCTGCCGTGCGGACCCCGCGCACGCGGCCACGCTCCGTCACCACCTCGCGCGCCGCCGTGCGGGAATGGAGCCGGGCCCCCCTTCGGGTCGCCCGGTCCGCCAGCTCCACCACGAACCGATACGGATGCACGACCGTGCCCTCGGGGTGGAACCAGCCTCCGACCACGCCGGTCGACAGGCACGGCTCCCGCTCGCGCAGTCCATCCGCGTCGAGGTACTCCGGATCGAACCCGTGCCGGGCGACCACCGCGGCTTCTGCCTGGCCTGCCGCCAGGCCCTGTTCCGTGTCGAACACTTCGAGGTATCCGGAACGGCGGTATCCGCAGTCCAGGCGCTCGGCCCGCACGAGCTCGTCCATCAGGTCGGAAGTGGCGAGTCCCAGGGGCGACAGGGACCGCATGGAGTGCTCGACGTGCTCCTCCGTGCAGTAGCGGCGGAACGTCCACACCCACCGGAGCAGGGATGGATCCCAGCGCGGCTCGACGTACAGGGGGCTCAGCGGATCGGACAGGGAGCGCAGCGCCTGCCGCACCCGGCCGGGCCGATTGATCGGGGGGTGGCCAGGCGAGATGAGGCCCGCGTTGCCGTACGACGCCCCCCGACCGATCTCGTCCCGCTCGAGAAGCGTGACGGCGGCGCCACGGCGGGCCAGCCAGTAGGCGCTGCACACGCCGATCACCCCGCCTCCGACCACGACGACGCGAAGCGCGGGACGTTCCGACTTCGCTGCGTGCGGACTCATGCGGCCTCCGCTGAACGCGTGACCCGGCGGCGCCGGCCGGCTCGTCGGCCTGGCGGAGCGGGCCGGGCGCGGCGACGAATCGTCTGCCACCCTATATTACCGTGCCGGTCACGTTTCCGTACGGTGCGGCACCCGCCGACACTCCGCCGAGGGAGAACAGGAATGGCCTACACCTGGGAAGAGCTCCACAAGATGCCGGTCAAGCGGCTGCGGGAGATCGCCGAGGAGCTGGGCGATCATGAAGAGATCCACGGGTACTCCACCATGCACAAGGAGAATCTCGTTCCGGCGCTGTGCCACGCGCTCGGGATCGAGGACCACGCCCACCACGAGGTCGTCGGCGTCGACAAGGCGTCCATCAAGGCCCGGATTCGGGAGCTCAAGGTGGACCGGGAAGAGGCGCTGGCGGCGAAGGACGCGGTGCAGCTCAAGCGGATCCGGCGCAAGATCCACCGGCTGAAGCGCAAGCTGCACAAGGCGACGGTCTAGGCCGACCTCTCCGCGCCCCGGGCCGCAGCTCACCCATCATGTGAGGATCCGGAGGAGCCCCGCGAGGCCCCTCCGGGTCGGGTCCGACAGTCGTCAGCCGCCCAGAAACACAGAGATCCCGAAGACGGCGGCGAGAATGTTGCGCGAACCGAAATCATCGTTCTCGAAGCCGCGCGTGTAGCTTGCGGCGAGCCTCGCGCCCACGTGCTCGTTGATCGGGAGCTTCACCCCGAACTCGCCGGTGAGTCCGAACTGTGAGCTGCTTTCACTGCCCAGGTCCACGAGGGTGAACGTCGGACCGATCCCCAGGTAGGGCCGCGCCCGTCCCGGGTCCGCGTTGAAGTGATACTGCAGCTTGAGGGCGAAAGCCCAGACGGTGAGAGTCTCGGAGTCACCGGACAGGAGATTGAACGACGTGGCCGGCTCGAGGGACACCGCGTCGCTGAGGAAGAACCCGATTCGCACGGCCCCCTGCGGACCCACGATGCTCTCCGCCGAGCCGCCGCCCGGCAGCATGATACCGAACAACTCGGACTCGGTCTCGTAGGAGAACGCCATGTCCACCCCGAGCTCCGTGACACCCTTCTGAGCGAGCGCGTCGTCGACCGACGCGATGACCAGGCCCGCCGCCAGGAAGGGAACGACTCTGACCCAACGCATGGAACACCTCCCGAATGAGGAACAGGACGACCCGGGTCACACGGGCGGACCCGGGACGCGCCTCTGCATCCTGACACGGGGGAGTCAAGCGACGGTCAAGTTGCCAAAGTATGTGAAACCTGGAAATCGCCGCCGTGTTCCGGCACGGAAGCTGTGGCCACCCTGCCTCCTGTGCCGGTTCGTCGATGATAGGTTGACGCGAGCGCCGCGCCGGCGGAGCTTGCCGGATCCGTCGGACGGCGGAAGGAAAGCTAGAAGTCCCACCCGCAGCGGACTGGGCGCCCATCGTTCCCCGTCTCACACCCGGTCAGGCGCAGGACCTGGCGACGCGCCACTACGGCTTCGACGCGGAGGCGCGGGAGCTGCCGAGCTATCTCGACCAGAATTACCATCTGCTCGATGCCGCCGACGCCCGGTACGTCCTGAAGATCTGCAACTCCGACGAGGATCCGACACTCCTCGACGCCCGGATCTCGGCGCTCGTGCACCTGGCGATGCAGCCCGGCCTGCTGCGCACACCTGGGGTCGTGCCGTGCCTGAACGGAGCGCCGGTCACCCGGGCGGGAGAGCACCTCGTGTGGCTCGTGACGTGCCTCCCGGGCCGACCGCTGGGGGATCTCTCCGAGCGTCCGGAGGGGCTCCTTCGTGACCTGGGCCGGGGTCTCGGCGAGCTGGACGTGCGGCTCGCTTCGTACGCCCATCCTTCACTCCGGCGGACCTTCCGGTGGGACCTGCGGCATGCACCGCAGGCACTGGAGCTGGTGTCACACATCGGAGACATGGCCCGTCGGGAGGCCGTCCGTGAACGCCTGGAGCGCTTCCGGTCGCATATCCTGCCCATCGTGGACGAGCTCCCCCGACAATCGATTCACAACGATGCCAACGACCACAACGTCCTCGTTCTCGAGGCGGGCGATGCGCGACTCGGCCTGATCGACTTCGGTGACATGGCGTGGACCGCGCGCGTCTGTGAGCCGGCGATCGCCATGACGTATGCCATGCTGGAGGCGGGGGATCCGATTGCCGCCGCCGCGGAGCTCCTGGCGGGATACCACGAGACGCGGCCGCTCGAGCGGACGGAAATCGCGGTCCTGGCTCCCTTGATCGAGGCCCGGCTTTGCGTCAGTGTGATCATGTCGGCATACGAGACCGGACGTGACCCGGACAACGCGTACCTGGCCGTGTCGGAGGCTCCGGCGTGGAGCCGGCTCGAGTGGCTGTCCGGCTCTCCGGCCGATCGACTGACCGAAGCGTTCCTCACGGCCTGTGACCCCGCGGCGGGAGAGCCATGAATCCTGACGAGATCCTCGCCCTGCGGCGCCGCCACCTCGGAGGCTCGCTGAGCATCTCGTACCGACGCCCCCTGCACATCGTCCGGGGCGAGGGCCAGTTCCTGTTCGACGCTCGGGGACGGGCGTACCTGGACTGCGTCAACAACGTGTGCCACGTAGGTCACTGCCATCCGCGGGTCGTGGAAGCGGCCCGCCACCAGATGGAGCGGCTGAACACCAACACGCGCTACCTGCACCACCACATCGTCGAGTACGCCCGCCGGCTGTCAGGCACGATGCCCGACGGGCTGGACGTATGCTTCTTCGTGTGCTCGGGGAGCGAGGCCAACGAGCTGGCGCTCCGCATGGCGCGAACCGCCACGGGGCGCCGGGACGTGGTCGTGCTGGAGGCGGCCTATCACGGCCACACGAACGGCATGGTGGAATTGAGCCCGTACAAGTTCGAGCACGGGGGAGGGTCCGGACGGCCGGATCACGTGCACGTGGCGCCCGTCCCCGACGTGTACCGGGGACCGTACCGGAGCGACGACCGCGAGGCCGGGGCCAGGTACGCGGCGGACGTGGAGCGCGTGCTGCGCCGCCTCGATCGGGAGGGCCGGCCGGCGGCCGCCTTCTTCGCGGAGTCGATCCCGGGCTGCGCGGGCCACATCGTCCCGCCGGACGGCTGGCTGGCGGAGGCGTGCGCCGCCGCGCAGCGGGCGGGCGCTACGGCCGTGGCCGACGAGGTGCAGGTGGGCTTCGGCCGGGTCGGATCGCACTGGTGGGCCTTCGAGGCCCAGGGCGCGACGCCCGACGTGGTGACGCTGGGCAAGCCCATCGGAAACGGGCACCCGGTGGGGGCCGTGGTGACCACGCGCGAGATCGCGGACGCGTTCGACAACGGGATGGAGTACTTCAACACGTTCGGCGGGAATCCCGTATCGTGTGCGGTAGGACTCGCCGTGCTGGACGTGATCGAGGAGGAGAGCCTCCGGGAGCACGCGCGCGACGTCGGGGACCACTTCCGGGAGGGATTGTCGTCGCTCGGGGAGAAGCATGCCCTGGTGGGCGACGTCCGGGGGATGGGCCTGTTCCTGGGCGTCGAGCTGGTGCGCGATCGCGAGTCGCTGGAACCGGCGACGGCCGAGGCCGCCGACGTCATCAACGACATGAAGGAGCGCGGGATTCTGCTGAGCACGGACGGCCCGTTCGAGAACGTGCTGAAGATCAAGCCGCCCATGGTATTCACCCGGGACGACGCGGACCGGGTCGTCACGGAACTGGACTCGGTGCTCTCCGCCGTGCCGGTCGCCTCCTCGTGAGGCGTCCCCTCGTGCGGAGCGTGCCCTGAAACGTCGGACGAATCAGCCGGAGGGGGAGAAAGAGCCCATGTTCGAAGCCAGCACCTTTACCGAGAGACGTGCCGCCCTGCGCGAGCGGGTCGGGTCCGGCCTCATCCTCCTGCTGGGCAACGACCCGGCGCCGATGAACTACCCGGACAATCCGTACCACTTCCGGCAGGACAGCTCGTTCCTCTACTACTTCGGCCTCGACCAGCCGGGGCTCGCCGCCGTGACCGATGCGGATTCCGGCGAGGAGATCGTGTTCGGCCACGAGCCGACGGTGGACGAGATCGTGTGGACGGGCCCGGTCCCGACGCTGGCCGAGGAGTGCGGGCACGTGGGCGTCGGTCGGCACGAGGAGCCGGGGAAGCTGACCGACCTCCTGCGGGCCGCGAAGGCGGATGGCCGGTCCATCCACTTCCTGCCGCAGTACAGGGCGTGGAACCGGATCAAACTGGCGCGCATGATCGGGATCCCGGGTCTGGAGACCGATGACCACGCATCCCGGCCCCTGCTCGAGGCGGTGGTCGATCAGCGCCTGGTCAAGACGGAAGAGGAGGTTGCGGAGATCGAGATCGCGATCGACATCAGCCACGACATGCACACCCTGGCGATGCACCTGACGCGCCCCGGAATGGTGGAGCGGGAGGTCGCGGGGGCGGTCGAGGGAGTCGTGCTGTCACGCGGCGGGCTCGTCGCGTTCCCGGTGATCTTCTCGGTGCGGGGCGAGGTCCTGCACAACCACTCGTACGACAACGTGATGAAGGCCGGCCAGCTCGCGGTACACGATTCCGGAGCCACGTCGCCGCTCGGCTACGCGTCGGACATCACGCGCACCCTGCCGGTGAGCGGCAGGTTCGACGAGCGCCAGCGCGAGATCTACGACATCGTCCTCGCGGCGCAGCTCGCGGCCATCGACGCGATGCGTCCCGGCGTTCCGTTCCGGGACGTGCACTTCGTGGCCTGCCGTGTGGTGGCCGCCGGTCTGCGGGACCTGGGCATCATGCGGGGGGATGTCGACGAGGCGGTGGCGGCCGGCGCGCACGCGATCTGCATGCCGCACGGGCTGGGCCACATGATGGGCCTGGACGTGCACGACATGGAGGGACTGGACGAGGAGCTCGTGGGCTACGGCAAGGAGTTCCGGCGCAGCGACCAGTTCGGCACGGCGTACCTGCGCGTGGCACGCACCCTGGAGCCGGGATTCGTCCTGACCGTGGAGCCCGGCTGCTACTTCATCCCGCAGCTCATGGACCAGTGGCGGGCGGAGGACCGGCACGCGGAGTTCCTCGATTTCGACCGTCTGGAGTCGTACAGGGGATTCGGCGGCGTCCGCATCGAGGACGACGTGCTGGTCACGGACGACGGGTTCCGCGTCCTCGGACGCATCATCCCGAAGACGGCGGAGGAGGTGGAAGAAGAGATGGGAGGCGAAGCTTGAAGTCGCACAGGACCCCGGAGATCGCACCGGCCGAGCTGGCCCGCAGGCTGGAGGCCGGGGAGCCGGTCCGGGTGCTGGATATCCGGGCCCCGCAGCGACTGGAGGCAGGACGCGTCGAGCCGGTCGCCGACGACCGGTTCCACAACGTCCGCGGGTCGGAGTTCGTGCGCATCTCCGATCCGGAGGGGGAGCTGGGGCTCGATCCGGCGGATCCGGTGGCCGTGGTGTGCGCCCGCGGAAACGACAGCAAGGTGATCGCCACGCTGCTCGGGCGTCGGGGGTACGAGGCGTGGTCCATGCGGGGTGGCGTCCTCGCCTGGATGCGGATGTCGATTCCGCGCGACATCGAGCCGCCGGCCGGTTTCGACGGCCTCGTGCAGTTCGACCGCATCGGAAAGGGCGCCCTCGGGTACCTGCTCGTGGCCGGCGGAGAGGCGCTGGCCGTCGATCCATCCCGCGACTGGGAGGCCTGGAGCGCGGCGGCGGAGACGGCGGGGGCCCGCATCATCGGCGCGGCGGACACGCACGTGCACGCCGACTACATCAGCGGAGGCCCGGCGATGGCCGCGGCGCTCGGAGTGCCCTACTACCTGCACCCGGCGGACAACGCGTGGCCGTACGACGGCACGCCCGGCCGGCTCGAGCTCGAGCCGCTGGCGGACGGGACCGTCATCCCGGTGGGCGGGGTGCCCGTCACGGTGCGGCACACCCCGGGGCACACCGAAGGCAGCGTCACCTTCGAGGCGGGAGACACGGAGGGCGGCTCCGTCGGCTTCACCGGGGACTTCGTGTTCGTCGACTCGGTGGGCCGCCCCGATCTGGCGGGGAAGACGGAAGGTTGGACCGGAGACCTGTGGCGCAGCCTGGAACGGGTGAAGGCCGAGTGGGACGCCGGACTGCGGGTGTTGCCCGCCCACTACGTGTCGGAGTCGGAGCGCAACCCCGACCGCACGGTGGACCGGCCGTTCGGGCGACTCCGTGAAGAGAACGTGTCGCTGCGCATCGAGGACGAGGCGGCGTTCCGCGCGTGGGTTGCGGCCCGCATCTCGACCCCGCCGGAGGCGTATCCGCACATCAAGGCGATCAACGCAGGCCTGGCGACGGTGGGTCCGGACGAAGCGGACGTCCTCGAGGCCGGCCGGAGCGAGTGCGCCCTGGCGTAGGAAAGGGCGGAACGCGCCCCTCCCGAGACCGGCGCGAATGCCGTATATTACTCACACACGGCCCACCGGCCGATCGGACGATTGCCCCGGCTCACCCGCCTATCCGCGGAGCGGAGCGGAAGCGCCCCGACGCTGGAGCGTAGAAGCGGAGACGTAGACGCAGGTGTGCTGGAGCAGGGGCGGTTCACGTGACCGCCCCACCTTTCATCTACCAGCTTTCATCTACCAGCCGCACCCCGCCGATTCTGTGGCATCGACGCCACGCTGCCCGATGCGTGCCTTTCCATGTGCCCGCCAGACCCACAGTTACGCCGCGGTACGCCTGTTGCCTGTACGTGAGGCAGTCCAGCGCACCGCATGTGCGACGCACAGCGGAGAGACGAGGGGTCACGAGGGGAGCGAAGCGAGTCCATGATAGATTGGCGACGCCAGACACGATCCGACGACGTGCTCAGCAGAGCGGCGGAATCGGAGCAGGCGACCCACCGTCTGGCCCTCCACCTGGGAACTTCCGATGACGCGGTGCGCAACGATCCGGGTGCGGCCATGCTGGCCGCACTGTTCAAGCTTCCACCCCGCAAGCCCCTTCGCCGGCGACAGGACGTCGCGATCGTCGAGGCCGTCCGCACCCTCCTCCGGGACCTCCCGGCCTCGGCGTCGCGTCGTACCCAGATCGTGACGCGCCTGACCGACATCGAGCGGCAGCTGCCGCAGAAGCACCCCCGGGCCGAGTTCGGCGAGGCCTGAGCCGAGCCCGGTCACCCGGTCGCGCCGGGCGCCTCACCAGAGGCGGCTGGCCACATAGAGCAGGGCGAAGGTTCCGAGAATCCCCAGCCCGAGCCAGGACAGGGCCCGCAGGGCCGGTCCCGGCCGTTGCGCGGGCGGCACCTCGGGAGACGTGACGGCCCGCAGGTTCAGATACCCCAGGACAGGAGCGGTCAGGAAGGATACGATCGTCGCCAGGTCGACCATCGCGGTGAGCGTTCCCGGAAACAGCGCGAGCACCGCGACGGTCAGCAGACACAGGATCGCGATGGCCGAGGCGTAGGCCCGGCCAGTGCCGGCGTACGCGGCCGTGCCGCGGGGATCGACGAACGCGACCCGCAGAGCGCGGTCGATCGCCCGCGGGAAACCGTCGATCACCGTCAGCGACGTGGAGAACATGGTGGTCAGGACGGCCGTGAACACGATCGGCCGCGTCCAGACCCCCAGGGACTCGGTGTACAACCGGACCACCTGGGTGGCGAATTCTGTGCCTCGCGGGCTGAACGCCTGCCCGGAGCCGTACATCACGGCAGCTCCGAGGGTGAGAAAGGCGAACGCGAGGATGCCCGTTCCCACGTAGCCGATCCGGAAGTCCAGCAGCACGGCTCTCGGGGACGCCCGCTCCCCCGACGCCCGGTCCTTGGCCAGGGTCCACAGGGAGCTCCACACGGAGATGTCGATCGCCGACGGCATCCACCCGACGAGTGCGAGGAGGAACGCCAGGGAGACGGGACCGTCCAGCCCGCCGGCCGGCCACAGGACAAGGGCCGGGGCGTCGGCCCGCGACAGGGTAAGAACCGCCGCGGCGAGGGTCGAGAGCGCCAGCAGGGCCATCACCAGCTTGATCACGCGATCGAGGAACCCGAAGCGCCCCGCCGCCAGGATGGCCGCGCACACCGCGCACAGGGCGCCGGCCACCAGCGGGAGCGGCCATCCGAGGCCGAACACCAGCTTGACCAGGTAGGCGGTGAACATCACCACGGCCACCTGAACGATGAGCGCCGTGCTCAGCGTGATGCCGAGGTACAGCCACAGCGCCCAGCGACCGACCCTCCGATATCCCTCGACCAGGCTCAGGCCGGTCGCCGCGGCGTACCGGGGGCCGTACTCGAAGAAGGGATACTTCAGGACGAGGGCCAGCAGGACGACGCCCGCCAGCCCGAAGCCGGCCAGGGCGCCGGCGCGCGTGGACTGCACGAGGTGCGACACGCCGACCGCGGCGGCGGCCCACATGAGTCCCGGCCCGAAGGCCTTGCGGAGACCGGATCCTGCTCTCTGGGGGGCGAGCATGCCCCAAGCTACGCGCTCACACGGCGTATTTCACTCCGCCCGCGCCGCTTCCATCGGCTCGAGCGACGCCGCCCGGCGTGTCCGCCCGGCGACCCGTCCTGCGCATCATCACCCGGATGCGACAGGAACGAAACTCGTCCGGAGACTCCGACATGAGCGAGCAGGCAGCCGTGGCCACCGACTTGATCCCGAGGTACGGCGGAACCGGTACCGGGCCCACGACCGGAACGCTCGGACGGGCCGCTCTCGGCTCGTACATGGCTTCCGCGTACGTGATGTGGGCCTCTCGCATGGACGTGTCGATCCACGGCCTGACGGTCGAGATCGAAGCGGACTACGACGTGCGCGGCGAGCTCGGCGTCGACTCCGTCTCCTCCGCGTACAGAGAGGTGCGCTGCGTGGTCACCGTGGAGACCGACGCTCCCGAGCGGGATGTATGCGACGTGCTGCGCGCAGCGGATGAGCACTGCGCGGACCTGCAGATCTTCAGCCAGCCCGTGCGGGTGGTGCGGGAGACCTGGTTCGCGCTTCCCCCGCCCGGCGCGGAGGCCGGTTCGCCCTCCTAGCTGTCCGGCGGATTGGCGATCTGCCAGCTGGTGACGAATGCCTCCGCGAGCTCGGTGACGTCGCGGCGCAGAATCTCCTCCGCCCGCGACAATCCCGTCACCGTCAGCCGCTCGTACGACCAGGTGCGGGCCGGTCCGAGCCACCGGTTGAGCGTGGACGCCGCCGGCTGGTGGAACGACAACGAGGTCAGAAGCACGATGTCGGGGCCCGCCTCCAGGCGGATGGCGGTCACATCGAGGTGCAGAAAGGCGACGGCGAACCCGGCGACCGGCACGCCGGCCTCCCGGAGACGCGACTCGAGCAGGGACCGGAGGACACCGCCCCGGACGCCGATGTCGGCCGCCGCGCCCTCCAGATCCGCCACGACGATCTCGAGCTTGGCGATGCGCTCGAGGCTCGCGGTCTCGATCTCCGATTGCGCGCGGGCTCCCGCAGCCACCGCCAGGATCATCGCCGGCACCAGCATGGCTGGCCGAACCATGGCCCCTCCGTTCCCGGTCCCGGACGCGGGTCCGGGACGGTCAAGCGATCCGGCTCATCGACCCGAGGATGATAACACTTCGGCCGCGGGGCCGATCCCCATGGGAGGCGCGGAGGA
This sequence comes from Gemmatimonadota bacterium, assembly GCA_039584815.1. Classification (GTDB taxonomy): domain Bacteria; phylum Gemmatimonadota; class Gemmatimonadetes; order Palauibacterales; family Palauibacteraceae; genus Benthicola. The sequence goes on along the minus strand of JBDGXC010000026.1, from coordinate 2,174 downwards.
CAATGGCCGCGTCCGAAGGGGCGCAACCGCTCGCGCTTGAGACATATCGTCACGCCAGACGGCGCTCCCGATCCCCCCTTTCGGCCGCCTCACCCGACGGGAATCCGCATAAGTACTATGGTACTAGGTACAATTACGGCTTACTGGCCGGAGGGCCCGGAAAATGGCACCCTTCCTGCACTTGCCGGGGCGGGAGAGAACAGGCCCGACGGCGTCCCCCCAGCGCGCCGGGCCGATCTTGTTTGGGGAGCAACCCTCAAGGGGGCGTTTATGAAACTCAGACACGGGTTGGGGATCTTCGTCATCCTGTCGCTCGCCCTGGTCGGCTGTACGGGCGACACGGGCCCACGGGGCGCCACGGGCGACACGGGTCCACAGGGCCCGCAGGGTGAGAAGGGTGACCAGGGAGACCCTGGAGCCAGCTTCAGCGCGTTTTCCTACCAGGGCGGCATGGGTGAGGCCTGCCAGCACTGCCACGCGAGCACCGTGGACGGCGTCCTCTCGACGCACCATACGAACGCGTTCCTGGACCTCGGAGCGGAACAGGACAACCTGTACTGTCTCCAGTGCCACACGACCGGGTTCAACTGCACGGTCACGCTGGGCGACACCGTGATCGATCCGGCGAACTGCGAGGACCCGGACGACGGGTACAGCGGCTACATCGGCGACGACACGGCGGAAGGCGCCGAGCGGCGGCTGACCCTGGAGGGCGTGCAGTGCGAGTCGTGCCACGGCGCGATGGGGCCGAACTTCAACGCCCACCGCCCGGATGTGTCGTTCTCGACGCACGACGACCCGGCGACCGGCGAGTCCACGTCTCTGTGCTACAAGTGCCACTCCTTCCAGGTCGAGGAGTGGAAGACGTCCGGGCACGCCAACGCCGAGGGCGGCGACCTGGAGGCACTGAACGACCACTTTGGCCGCAGCTTCTGTGACTACTGCCACTCGTCCGAGGGCTTCATCGAGACGTACGACGCGCGGTACCCGCGCGGCTCGATCACGGATGAGATCAGCTTCATCGGTTGCCCGACCTGCCACGACCCGCACGCGGGCGAGTTCGGCGGCGGCAACCATGCGCAGCTCCGCACGGAGGCGCCGGTCGAAGTCTCCTACACGTACCCGTTTGACCCCGGCGAAGGTGACGCCCCGGCCATGGAGGGCTACGGTGCGGGACAGACGTGCGCCCAGTGCCACAAGGCGCGCCGCAGCACGAGCAACGTCCAGGGCCAGATCGCGAACGGCTATAACCACTTCGGCCCGCACGGCAGCCCGCAGATGGACATGTTCATCGGGGCCGGCTCGTACGAGATTCCCGGATTCACCTACGACGGCGACCACGGACACCAGATCATCAGCGAGGGGTGTCCGAGGTGCCACATGAAGTTCGATGAGGAGCCCGCGCCGGGTGGCGCCGCACCCGAGGGACACACCGTCCACACTTTCTTTCCCGACGTGGAGAACTGCCAGCCGTGCCACCCCGGCATCACGGACTTCAACGTGAACGGGGTGCAGGACACGGTCCGGGCGAAGCTCGACCGCATCGCCGTGCTGATGAACTACGCGGACTGGGCGACGCTCGAGCTGACGCTCGACGACGACAACCCCAGCTGGGAAGTGTGTCAGCGCGAGGCGGTGTACGGAGCGGTGTTCGTCTACAACTCCGGTGCCTTCGGGGTGCACAACCCGGACTACGTCGAGTCCCTGCTCGACAACGCGGAGTCGTACCTCACGAACGACTGCGTGGTGCCGTAACCTGACCCGAGCCCCGGCGCGCGCGATGCCGCGGGCGCCGGGCCGCACAACGGTTGCTCCCCACCCGGGCGGAGGCCCGGAGGCGCTGCACGCGTCTCCGGGGCTTGCGCCGCCTGGTGCATCCGTGAGGGGACGTTCCGGTCATCGACGGGCCACTTCGTCACGATCAGAACTTCGTGAGCTCCCTGCCCAGCACTCGCCTCGATTCGCCTTGGTCCGCATAAAGCAACCACCTGCGTAGTATTACCGAATCTCACCCGCAAAATCCTTTTCCGGCACCATTTGTGCAATCTCTCACAAATGCTTGTGCAATTTGTCACAAGATGTTGGACGGCCCGGCGACGAAGTCCATGGCGTCGGGCTCCAGTTCAGGGATGAACCTTCAAGGGGGCGTACATGAAACTCAGACACGGGTTGGG
>JBDGXC010000025.1:0-40094 GCA_039584815.1 Gemmatimonadota bacterium | reverse complement strand
GAGCACCGACTCCACCACGGCGCATCCGGTGGGCGTCAGCCGCTCGGCCCCGTAGAGCGCCACCACCCGGCGCGGAGCCATCACCGGAGGCATGGCAAGCGCGGCGGCGAGCGTTTCCGGCTCTACTTCCGAACCCCGATACACGTCCAGGTTGAACTCACGCGTGGAGGGGTCGACGGAGGCCTCAACCAGCGCTCGGGCAGCATCATCCCGCAGACGGACCGAATCGCCGTGAAAAAAGAACACGCCCTCGACGCGGTCCTTCTGGAGAATCTCATCCAGTCGACGCTCCGCGGTGAGGCTCATGGAAGGTCGCCTGGAAAGGCGGATCGGCCGGCCGGCACGGTCACCTTCAACGGTCGAAGAGCTTGGTCTCCGACCTCAGGTAGGGAGCTTCGATGGCTGCGGCAGACATTGCTCGCAGGCGAGGCGGCCACTCGAACTCCTGGAGATTGCCGTCCGGATACGAATCCTCCTCGAGCAGCAGGGTACTGACGAAGGGTCCGCTGCGGAAGAGCGACGGAACCTCCTCCGTCCCCGGAGGCGGAAGCTTCGCGGAGACCGCCGGCAGCTCCATTTCCACCGGGACGCTGGCCGCGAACGGTAGCCAGAACAGCGCCAGCAGCCCGACGGCCGCCACTCCGATCAGCGCGGCGCTTCCGCCGAAGTGCCGCTTTCCATCGACCGAACCGCAATCCACGTTGTACAGGCGGTGTCGGAGGCGGGGCATAAAGTCGTCGGAGCTCTCGGCGCAGGGGATTTCGGCGAGGATGTTCAGGCCACGTTGCATGACCCGATCGTACCGGGTGCAACACGGACACCGGTCGAGGTGCTCCTCAACCTCGCGCCGCGCCTCGGGGGCGAGCAGGCCATCCCGGTACTCCGTGTACCGCTCGACGAATTGATCGCAGACCATCGCGACTCTGGTTCCCTTCGTTCGTCTCCGCGACTCCCCGGACGGGAGTCGCTTACCTCCAGCGTGCGGTTCTACGCGAGTGTCGAGAGGTTGTTCCCACGGCTCCCTCAACGCGAGAGAGGCGGCCCCTGCGGGACCGCCTCTCATCGTGCGTACCATTCCGCCCCGGACATTACTCCAGCATGGGAGCGATGATCAGGGCGAACTTGTTTCGCGCTCGGTTGAGCCGTGACTTGACGGTCCCGAGCGTCACGCCCGTGATCTCCGAGATCTCCTCGTACGTTTTGCCTTCCATCTCGCGCAGCACGAACACGACGCGGTGGTGCTCCGGCAGCTCCGCGACCGCACGCTCCACCTGTTCCTTCAGGTGACGCTTGCGGTACAGGTCATCCGGCGAGTAGGAGCTGTCCTCCCACTGCAACGGCCTGTGATCCGCCTCCCAGTGTTTCTTGATGGCTTGAAACAGGACCAGCGGGTTGCGGGATCGATTGCGCAGCTCGTTCTTCGCCAGGTTGCTCGCGATCGTGTAGATCCAGGTCGAGAACTTCTTCGTAGGATCGAACCGGTGCAGGTGGCGATACACGCGCACGAACGTCTCCTGGACCAGGTCTTCCGCCCGGTCCCGATCACCGATCGTCCGGTAGATGAAGTTGAGGAGACGCGCATGGTAGCGCTCCGCGAGCTCCTGGAACGCGAGCCGCCGGCCGTCCAGATACTCGGCGACCAGCGCTGCGTCATCGAGCTCCTTCAGCTCCGTCCGCAGCGATCTCTCATCCAGACGCGGCTCCGGACCACCGGGCTCCCGAGAATCTCTCGCTTTCAGCATCGGTTCTCCCCGCATTTCTCTTCGTCGCACCCCGGGAACGGTCGACCACCCCGGCGCCGCGCCTGGACTCGGCACGGCTGCTCCCACTGCTCCCCTGATTCCGACCCGAGTAATCCCCGGCGCAGTCACCTGCCGGAGGAACGTTTCCTTCCCTGTCTTTCTGACACCCCGGGCGATCCTATTGTTGCCGTCGCCCGGTCACGCAGCCTCTCCGTCGGCCTCCCACAACTGCGGTGCAGACGCGGCCAGCAACACGAGGCAGACTGTCTTGCCGTCCACGATCTCTCCGGACCGCACCATATCCACCGCCCGGCCCAACGGCAGGCGGTGACGCTCTATCACCTCATGCAGCTCCAGGGCCTGTCGACCGTCCCGCAGACCCGTGCCAAGGAACAGGTGGATTCGCTCGTTCGAGAATCCGGGCGTCGTGAGCAGGGTCGTGAGCCGCACGAGCCGCGACGCCGTCACGCCCGCCTCTTCCTCCAGCTCTCGTGCCGCGCAGGCTTCAGGAGCTTCCCCGGCATCCAGCTTTCCCGCCGGCGCTTCCCACACCATGTCGCCCACCGCGTGTCTGTACTGCCGTAACAGAAGCACGTCGGGTCCCGTTCCAGCGGCGCAGTGCTCCGGCCCGTAGATCGGCAGCACGGCCGCGGCTCCCCCGTGGCGCACGACCTCGAGAACTCCCACGCTCCCGTTGGGAAAGCGGACTCGATCCTCCCGGACGTCCAGCACCGTTCCGCGATACACGGAGCGGCTCTCCAGGGCTACGGCCCGGCATTCCGATATCGGGTGTTCTCTCAAGGCCTCACCATGAGTCAAGCATACAGACTAACCGAAAACACACCGAAGCTCAAGGCGGGGATCGCAGCTCGACCGATCCGATCTGCGCCAGTCCGGGCTTCACCGCCGCAGCGTCCCCCACCACGAGCATCACCAGTCCTGCCGGGTCGAGGAAGCGCTCCGCCCATTCGCGAACCTCGTGGTCCGAAACCGCGCGGATGGCATCCGCGAATCCGGACCAGTAGTCGTCGGCGAGCCCGTACAGAACCTGCTCGACGAGGCGACCGGCCAGGTGACTGGCCGTCTCGAATCGCAGCGGCAGGGAGCGGGTGAGGGCGGCCGCTGCGAGAACCATCTCGTCCGCTGCGGGCTCTGTTTCGCGCATCGTACGCACCTCGGCCATCATCTCGCGCACGGCGTCCGCGGTGAACGCCGTATCGACGGCCGCTCGCAGGGTGATCGGTCCAGCGGAGCGGCGGAGCTCCAGGATGGAACGAGCGCCGTACGTCCATCCCTTGTCCTCACGCAGATTCATGTTGAGCCGGGAGTTGAACAGCCCGCCGAGAATGGCGTTTCCGACGCGGGCCGTCGGCTCTTCGGCAGCTCCTCGAGAGCTCCCGATCGCGGCGATGCGAATCACGGACTGCCGACTTCCGGGTCGGTCGACGAGAACCAGTCCGGTAGTGTGGGAGGCCACCGCGTTCGGTGGCGGCTCGCATCGGGGAGCGTGCCCCGCCGTCCGTCCGAAGCGCTCTTCGACCGCCGTCCGGAACCGATCGCCGTCCAGATCGCCGACCGCCACGAGCGTCGCTCCGGCAGGCGCATAGCGCTCTCGATGAAAGTCGACGAGGTCCGGACGTTCGAGCTCCGCCACGGAGTCCGCACGGCCCCGGGCGAGCCGGCCATACGGGTGATCGCCGTACAGCAACTCCGCCATCAGGTCGGCCGAGACCTCCGTGGGGTCGTCGCGCAGACGGCGAATGGCGTCGACCCGCTCGGCGCGGCACCGCTGCACCTCGACACTCGGAAAGTCCGGCTCCAGAGCGAGCGCCCGCAGTACATCCAGCCCCTCCTCGAGGAACTCGGACAGCACGTGAAGCCGCAGTACGGTCGCGTCGTGGTTGACGCTCACGTGCAAATGTGCCCCGAGCCCGTCGAGCCACGCGGCCACGTCGCGCGAGCCGAGACCGGCGGCCCCTTCCGGGAGCAGTCGTCCCGCGAGGGCTGCGATGCCGGCCTGATCCGGCCCCTCCGCTCCCGCGGCCGGCACCACGAGACGCAACGAAACCTCCGGGAGGCGTGGCCGGTCAAGCCATGTCACTTGCATGCCGTCGGCCAGCCGTGCTCGCGCCGGACGGATCTCCTCCAGGATGGGTTGAGGCCCAGGGCTCGGGGGTACCGAACGATCGAGCGTCACCGGTCCGCCCCCACATTCAGCCGGCCCGATCCGTCTTCCTTCGGCACCACGGAGACGACCGTGCGTCGACTCGGCAGGAGCAGCTCGCAGGCCAGCTCGTCGATGTGATTCCGGCTGATCTTCTCGTACCGCCCGAACACGTCGTTGACATAGGCCGGTTCGCCGCGCAGGACTGCCGCGTGCGCCAGGAGATCGGCCCGTCCTCCGAGTCCGGACAGGCTGTTCACGAGCTGGCCGCGCGCCCGATTTCGCGCACCCGCGACTTCCGCCTCCGTCACCCCATCCGCTGCGAGTCGCGCCAGCGTCTCGCCGATCGCGGCCTCCAGCGCCGGAGCGGATACACCGGGGCGGGCCGTGGCGACCACCCACAGCATTCCGACCGCTTCGAGGGGCCACACGAAGGCGTGCACGTCCTGCGCGACTCGCTGTTCGTATACGAGATCGTCGTACAGGCGCGCGCTGCGGCCACCGGCGAGCACCGTCGCGAGCACGGCGGACGTCTCGTACTCGGGCTGCGGAAAGGCCGGAGCATGGGCCATCATGTACGTGCGCGGAACGGTCACCGCGTCCGTGATAACGGCCCTCGTCTCGCCGGAGATCATCGGAGGTGTCACGGTCCGGCGCTGCGGCGCCGGTCCGGGCTCGATCTCGCCGAAGTATCGATCGACCCGGCGAAGAGCGACCGCCGGGTCGAAATCACCGGCCAGAACCAGTACCGCATTTCCCGGCGTATACCACGTCCGGAAGAAGGCCCTGACGTCATCCAGCGTGGCGCCGTCGAGATCCTCCATGTAGCCGATCGTCGGATGACGGTACGGATGGCCCTCCGAAAAGGCGTGACGCAAGACGGTCTCCGTGGCGAGCCCGTACGGTCGGTTCTCGTAGGACTGGCGGCGTTCGTTCTTCACCACGTCCCGCTGATTGTCCAGCTTAGCCTGAGTAATCGCGGGAAGAAACCAGCCCATCCGATCTGCCTCGAGCCATAGCGCGAGGTCGAGCTGGTTGGAGGGCACGGTCTCGAAGTAGTTGGTCCGATCGAACCACGTCGAACCGTTCAGTGTCCCGCCGGCCTCCTGCACGAGGCGGAAGTGTTCGGCCTCGCCCACGTGCGCCGACCCCTGAAACAGGAGGTGCTCGAACAGGTGCGCGAACCCGGTCCGACCGGGCGGCTCCTCACGGGAGCCCACGTGGTACATGACGTGCACCGCAACGAGCGGACTGGCTCGATCGGGCTGCAGGATCACTTGCAGCCCGTTGTCCAGCACGTGCGTCTCGTACTCGAAGCGGATTCCGGCACTACGGGTGGTCACGGTGGCCCAATGTACCCCGGACCATCCCGGCCCTCAACGATCGACCGCTTCGCTTCGTCCGTGTCGGGCCGGCGCTGGCCCTCAGCCCGGAACCCGGTACTCCACCACCGCGGGTGTGGGGAGGTGTCGCACCGCGAGAATGCGGCCGCGTTCTCCGTCCACGGCGATGGCCATCGCGTCGACGTCCAGGCTCAGCACCGATTCCAGGTGTCCCTCCCACGTGAACACGTGGATCACCCTTCCGTAGGTGGCCCGCTCGCGGTCGCCGACCCGTGTTCGACCCGAAAAAAGTGCATACACCCGATCCGTGGTGGGCGCGACGTCCACGTAGCCGAACCGCAGGTCGTCGCCCGTCGCCAGACCTGGTCCTCTGGGTCCGGCCTTCACCTCGAAGGCCGGCTCGAACGAATGCGGTCCCTCGATTCGGCGCTGAAGCTCCCCGCTCGCGTCGTACACCTCCAGGAACCCGGCGTGGCGGTTCGCGAACACGAGACGTTCGCGCCGCGGGTCGGGCTTCAGGGTGCCCCGATATGCGTGCTGCAGCACTCCCGGTGGAGCCGCTGTCACGGATGTCGGAATCGGGCCCGTGGCTCCGGTGTATGCTCCGGACCCGTCGAAATTCCCGAGCCGGCCCTCCCCGAAGAACCCCGCCGCGATCAGTCGGTCGGGTCCGAGGCGCACGATGTTGGTCACCTGGGCTGGAGTCCGGATGGGGAGTGTTCGACGCTCGGAGGCGGGCCTCGTGACCCACTCCGCCGGCTCGACGAGGGTAAGCCGCGAAAGCGCGGCATCGTATACCCAGAACGCATCGTCCCGGCCCAGATCGGCTTCGACGTAGCGAGGCCACTCAAACTCGCCGGGACCTTCCCCCCCGCGTCCGAGGTCTGCGAGGTGCGCTCCGCTCACCCGATCCAGAACGTGAATCGGCCGCTCCGCGAATCCATCCACCAGGACGATCCGATCCCCCACCACGGCGATCTGCGCAGGCATCGCCAGCACCTCGCCGTCGTACAGGGTCTCCCCCACCAGGGGTATCGCGGTCACCGGCGCCGGCTCGAGGTCGACCACTTCGGGAAGCGGAGCGGGGCGGTACCCGAAGGCCACGCTCATCCAGGCGAACAGCACCGTCACCCCGAGCGGGATTCGTACGAGCGCACTCATCGGTTCCCGGACCTGGCGTAGTAGTTCCAGGACGGCTCCCCGAGCGTGCATACGGAATCCATCTCGCGGAAACAGGCCGGGTCATCCTGGGCTGAGCAGGCGAGGTTCCGGTCGAGCTCACCGCCTCCCCGGAACGCGAGCGGCGTGAGCAGCAGCATCGCGAGCACGATGGTCGTGCGGATCACGAAAGTCGGTTGACGTGTCATGTGTGCACCTCGCGGTTGAGGTTGATGGGCCAGGGATCGGCGGGTTCGGGAGACGCAGGACGCCTCCGCGGGGCTAGACCGTCCCGCGAGATTCCTGCTCGAGGACTCGGAGCAGCCTGACGGCTTCGGGAAGGCTCGGCGGTCGCCCGCGGATGTCTCCACCCCGGTCGATCACGTAGTAGGCTCGAGCTCTCCATTCCCCGAGCGTGGTCGCAAGCCCGGAGCCGGGGTCCTGGAAGCGCGGCACGTTCAAGTTCCACTGCCTGCTGAACGCTTGCAGACCAGACGACTGCGGCTCGGACGTGACCCAAATGAGTTGGCCGGCCGACCCGTCGAGCAGCCGGGTCGCGGTGTGCAATTCGGTCACGGCCGCCTCCGTCATCTGAACGCGCCGATCCCAGAACACGAGCACCGTGGCTCGATTCTCGACCAACTGGCGCAGGGTGATCGCGGCGCCGGTCTCCGAAACGAGCGTGGCTCGCGGGATTCGTCGCGCGGCCGGGAGGCCGGCCAGCAACGCGTCGACCATCTCGCGATATGCCGTCGCAATCGGCGCGCGCGACGTCCCGACGGCGGTACCCAGGGTGGATCGCAGGGAATCCAGGGTCACACGCGGGTAGACGGGGTCCGCCATCAATCGATGAAAGTCCCGGAGTGCGGCCGCTGTGTCACCCAACGCCGCCCCGGCCTCCAGCCGCCAGCGGTACAGGGCAGGCTGCCAGCCTCCCAGACGGTCGGCTCGCTCCAGTTCGCGAAGCGCCGCCGCGGGCTCGTTCACCTGAAGCAGGGCCCCACCCAATCCAGTCAGGAGCTGCCTCTGGAGACGCCTGGCTTCCAGTCTCGCCTCGGCACGCGAGTGGTGCAGTGGACGTCGATCGTCCCCGATCTGATCGAGACGGTCCAGAAGGTCGCGCGCTTGCTCGATGCCCTCGGCCCGCGTGAGCGGATGGGAGACCATGGCCAGGACGGCTCGCTTGGCCCACCCGTGGTCCTCGGTCGACTGGAGGCCTCTCCGGGCCCAGCGACGGACCGCCGGCGGGTCCCCCGAAGCGAGAGCGAAGTTCAGGCCGGCCTCGTACACGACAGCCGACCGATGGCCCTCGGACCACGACGCCTCGAGAAAGTCCAGAGCTGCCGGAGCCCGGCCCTCCTCGTAGTGACTCACCAGCCGCGCCTGCAGGACCATCGGGTGCCCCGGGTGGAGCTGTTCCAGGCGCCGCAGCCAGGTGGCTTCCGCCTCCGCCTCGTCCAGGGCCCGGGCATAGCGCACCAGGCTCTCCAACTCTTCGGTCGGCAGGTTCCCGGCACCGAGCATGCGCTCCTGCAGCCCCAGGAACATCTCCTTGTGCATCGCCAGGCTCGCCGCCGTCTCGTCCGGCGACAGCACCGGCAACTCGTGCACCAGCATGCGGGACCAGCCCTCGGCTCGGTCCGGAAAGAGGCGAGTCATCTCCCGTAGCCTGTCGCCGGCCCGCGGCCAATCACGATCCTGCCGCGCCAGGAACTCCTGCCGCAGGGAAGAGAGGCTCGGAACGCCACTCCGCTCGTACGTACGAAGCTCCCACAGATGCCCGTCGCGGTGATCCACGTGCTCACCCGTCAGGTCCTCCACCGCGAACGCCGCGTACACCGCATCCAGGGGCAGGTCAAACGTGCCGGAGTACGTTCGGCCGTCGTCAGGAGTGAGCACGACTTCTTCGTACTCGCCCAGCGTCGTACGCGGCGGAAGTGCGCCTGGGCCACGCAGCCGCGCCCGCAGGCGCAGCGCCGGCCTGCCGGCCAGCTCGCTGCCGGTCCGATACGTCACCCGGAGCGACTGACCCGCCACAGGGGCGGCTGGCTCGAAGAGAAGCTCGCTCGCTCCCGCACCCGCCTCCGACGAGACGAACACCGTCGCCAGACCTGCCAGGGCGGCGATCGCGAGACCTGCGACCAGCACCCGGACGCGCCGGCGGGGAGGGGCGGAGACCGGAGCCATGGGGAGGATGGCCCGGCGGCCCTCGCCGCGCCTCCGCTGGACGTCATCGAGCAGGTCTCGCGGGGGGCTCGGATGCCGGATCTCGGAGGCGGCCGCAACCAGCTCGGACAGAAAGTCCATCCGCGCTCGACACCTCGGGCAGCCGGCCACGTGCCCGGCCACCTTTCGGCGGCGGTCGGCGGTGAGCTCGCTATCGGCGAGGCGATTCAGGTCGCCCCACGGCGGGTGCTTTCGTCCTCTGTTCATCGATCGCCTCGTAACAGATCCCGCAGTCGGCTCCGCGCACGGTGCAACCGCACGGCCGCCGTGTTCTCGCGGATCTCGAGAACTTCCGAGATCTCCCGGTATGTCAGCCCCTCGATCTCGCGAAGCACGAACACGGTCCGGAGCTCGGGCGGCAGATCGACCAGCGCGTTCTCGAGCGTGAGACGGTCCACGACGGTACCGGCCTTCGGGCGCACGCCGAGGGCCCGCAACGGAGCCAGCGAGACTTCCCGGCGCCGCTTCTCGGAGCGGATCCGCATGAGGGCCGTTCGCACGGCCACGCCCCGTAGCCACGCCATGAAGGAGCGGGTCGGATCGTAGCGGGAAACCGCCTCCGGGAGGCCCAGAAAGACGTCGTGCGTCACATCATAGGCATCCGCGGAGGATGCGGTGATCCGTAGCGCCACCCGGTACACGGCGTCTGAGTGACCCTCGTAGATCGTCCGCAGGGCCTCCGCGTCGCCACGTCGCAAGCGTGATAGCAGGTCCGTTTCCAGCCGTTCTTCGCGCACGCTCTCCCACACCCGTTGGTCCCACTCTGCGCGAGAGGGATCAACGAGATCTCAACGCTGCCTACTCAGTATTTGCCACTCGGCCGCGGAAAGTTACGGAACGGAAGAAGTTGATGGGTCGTCGAGCCCGCCGCCCCTTCCCGGGCGTGGCCCGGCACGCGGACACGACGCCGCGCGACGAGGACCACCGAGAGATGGCCGTCGAAGGGGTCCGCGGAGGGGGGTAAGCCGGGTTCTGTGACGGGCCCGCGGGCCCGCTGAGGTCATCTCTCTGGGACGCCGGTCACCCGACGCCTCGTGCGGCCTACCCGGAGCTCGAACGCGACGGGCCGTCACTCGCTCCTGCTTGGCCTTGCTCCCGGTGGGGTTTGTCGTGCCACGGCCGTTGCCGGCACGCGCGGTGGGCTCTTACCCCACCGTTTCACCCTTGCCTGTGCGGACGGCCGAAACCGTCCCGCCATCGGCGGTCTGTTCTCTGTGACACTTTCCGTCGCCTCGCGACGCCCGGGCGTTACCCGGCACCGTGCCCTACGGAGCCCGGACTTTCCTCGAGCCGAATCCTCGCGGACCGACCCGCGACCTCATCCCCCTCCGCGGCTCCACGTATCAATGTACACCGTCCGGCGACGATGCGTTGCGGAATGGCGGGACGCCCCCGATACATCCTAGGAGCGCCTGTCCGGGGAATGGGGTGCGGCCGCGCACAGGGGCCTCCAGGACCTCGGCCCGCGGAGCCAGACCGACGGGGCGACGGCGAGCGCCGGGACGGTCGCGCGGTGGCCTAACGCGGGAGGCAGGAAGCGTGTTCATTCGAAGGGCCGCCGGGTCACCGGTGTGGCACACGATTCGGCAACCGAGGAGACGGGACATGCGTGGCATGTGGAGCCGGACCGGACTGGCGGCGCTGGGAGCGGCAATCGTCCCGTTCGCCGCCGTTCCGGCAGCGCCCCAGGTGCCATCCGCGACCGACTATTACGTGGTCGTGGCCGCCGAATCGGAGGACGAGGTGGCGGTCGTGCGGTTCGGCCCCGCCGGGACGGAGGTAGTCGAGGCGGTGCCGGTCGGCGTGCTCCCGACCGAGACGGACGGACCGCACGGAATCGTGGTCGATCCGCGACGGTCCAACTGGTACGTCTCCATCGGGCATGGGATGCCGTTCGGGCAGATCCACAAGTACTCCCTCGCGGCGAACGAGAGGCTGGGGGCGGTCCAGGTCGGACTGTTTCCCGCCACCATGTCCGTCGCGGCGGACGGGCTGCTGTTCGTTGTGAACTTCAACCTGCACGGCGATCCCGTTCCGAGCTCGGTGTCGGCCGTGGATACGGAATCCATGGTCGAGATCGCACGGATTCTCACCTGCGCGATGCCCCACGGATCGAAGCTGTCGCCCGACGATCGACAGCACTATTCGGTCTGCATGATGGACGATCAGCTGGTGGAGATCGACACTCGCGATCTCGCCGTCACGCGCCGGCTCTACCTTGGCCCGGGCGCCGAGCGAGCGCTTCCGCGAGAAACGACGGAGTCCGTCACGGTCGTGGGACGCCGTCCCGGCGAAGACGGAGCGCCCCGCTGCGGACCGACATGGGTCCAGCCCACGCCGGACGGGCGGCGGGCCTACGTGGCGTGCAACAGAAATCGGGAAGTGCTCGAGGTCGACCTCGAGGCGTGGGCGGTCACGCGACGCTTCGGCACGGGCGCCGGACCGTACAACCTGGAGGTCACGCCGGACGGCCATACGCTGGTCGTGACGTACAAGGGGGACGCGGAGATCGGCGTGTTCGACCTGGAGTCCGGCACGGAACGCTCCGTCGTGCCTACCTCGCGCCGGATCCCGCACGGGGTCGCGGTCAGCCCCGACTCCCGGTACGCTTTCGTCAGCATCGAAGGGGTGGGCGGCGAGCCGGGCACGGTGGATGTCGTCGACCTGCGGGCCGGCGAGCGAGTCGGCTCGGCGGACACGGGCAAGCAGGCGAGTGGCATCGGATTCTGGAAGGTGGAACCGCCGACCGAGTGAAGGGACTGCGAAGCACCGGACGAAGTAGCGTCGTCCGGCTGCGATCGGGACGGACGAGGCGACGCAGGACCAGGGCGACGCCCTACAAGACAAGGAACGTTCAGGAACCGAGGAGATCGACATGTCCTCACGGACGAATATGAAGCCGGTGCGGTGGGCTTTCCCACGGATGCTGCCGGCACTGCTGCTCGCGCTCGCCGCCCCCGGGACGGCCATCGCCCAGGACGCCGACGAGGCCGCATCGCAGGGTCTGGAGCTCTCGGGCTTCATCGGCGCGATGATGCCGCTTGCCAAGCTCGCCGACTCGGGCGACACGATCCGGGCCGAGTTCTCGACCAAACTCGCGTTCGGGGGAGAGCTGGACTACTGGTTCGGCAACGGATTCGGGATCGGAGTGACGGGCGGCTACTCTGCTCCCGAGCTGACCCTGCAGATCGTCGGGGACACGATCGGTTTCACGCTGCCCGTGCAGCTCGGGAATACCGACTACTGGACAGTGACCGGAAACCTGATGTGGCGGCCGAACCTGGCCGGCAGTGCCTCCGTCGTGCGGCCGTACCTGGGCGTCGGCGCGGGCGTCGTCTCGGTCACGTACCCCGCGCTCCCCTCGGAGCTGGACTTTCCTCCGATCGAGAGCGAGACCCGGTTCGCGGGCTCCATTCTGGGTGGCGCGCACATCGAGATCAGCGGCGACTGGTTCGCCCGCCTGGATGTGCGGGACTACATATCCGAGTTCAGCACCCCACCCTTCTCGGAGTCGAAGCTGCAGCACGATCTGGTGACCTCCGTCTTTATCGGCTACAGTTTCCACTGACGAGGGGGCTTCGACCGGCCAGTCCGGCCGGTGGCGGTCGCCTCCAGCCTTGGGTTCGAGCCATGGAAGCGACACGGCCACGCGTCCTGATCGGTGAGGTCGAGATTCGGCAACGTATCACGGAGTTGGCCCGGAGCATCGAGGCAGACTACGAGGATGCGTCCGAACTCGTCCTGCTCGGGGTCCTCCGGGGCGCATTCGTGTTTCTGGCCGACCTGGCGCGCGAGCTGGCCATCCCGAACCGGGTGGACTTCATCGCCCTCTCGAGCTACGAGAACGGCTCCACGTTCGCGGGAGGGGTGCGGCTGATCATGGACTCGCGGATCAGCGTGGCCGGTCGCCACGTGCTCATCGTAGAGGACATTCTCGATTCGGGCCGTACCCTCGGGTACCTGCTCGAGACCTTCCGGGCTCGACACCCCGCCTCGCTTCGCAGCTGCGTTCTGGTCCGGAAACCGGGCCAGGAAGTCGAGGTCGAGGTCGACTACCTCGGATTCGACATTCCGGACGAATGGGTCGTCGGGTACGGTCTGGATTTCGGGGATCGCTTCCGAACCCTCCCGTATATCGGCGTCGTCGAGCCCCATGATCCGGGCGCGACCTGAGAGCGGGCGTGCGGGCGATCGTGCCCGATCAAGCTGGAGAAGGCTTTCGGGATGGCGCGGATCACCGCGCAGGTCGAGGATCGCGCCCGGTCCTCGACAGACTGTCCCGCGCCGGGACCTTGTGACAGTATGTCCCACCGAAGACTGGCCCGGCAGCGCGGATTCCGCGGAACCGGGGTCGACTTTCCGGCCCGATCACCCGACGGGGCAGCCGACCCGGGCGATCGTCTCCTCCCGGGCATGGATGATGCACCACGTATAACGATTCCCTGCACCGTGCCTCAGGCCAGCGAATGGGATGCCGCCCTGTGAGCGAAGCGGCGGCACTCGAGGCACGATGGGCGAACTCGAACGGCGACGAGAGCGACCGTGGCTGACGATACTGCGTTGAAGACGAGAAACCGGATGACGAGGGTCCGCAAGATCCAGACATCCGTCTATACCATCGAGGTGGTCTCGGATTCGGGAGAAGGGGCCCAGAAGTGTGGGCAGACGTTCGGGGCGGTAAGCGCGAAGATGGGGAACGGCGTGTGGACGGTGGAGATCATCCCGGCCGAGATCCAGCCGCCCGCCCGCAGTCCGGCGGGAGCGAGCGGCAATCGCATCCGCATCGGCACGGACGTGGTGACGAACTGGGGCGACCGAACCAACGTGTGCATCGCGTTCAACGAGCAGGTCCTTCTGGCGCGCCATCGGCTGGATGCGCTGGAAGACGACGCCATCCTCCTGGTGGAGAACATGTGGGCCTCACACCGGGACGAGGACATCAGGACGGAATGGGCGGAAGCGATGGAGGAGCTTCGTGCCGCCGGCTACCGGATCATCGAGGTCCCGATGGAAGAGGAGTGCCTCACCATCGTGGACAACCCGAGGCGCGGCAAGAACATGTTCGCGCTGGGCATCCTGTGCTGGTTGTTCGACCGTGACATGGACCTTGCTCGGGCCCAGATCGCGCACGCGTTTCGAAACAAGGCGAAGGAGATCACGGAGCGCAACCACGAGCTGCTGGAGCTCGGCTACTCCTGGGCCGAGGCGCATCTCGACGTCCGGATCGAGGTTCCGACGGAACCAGTTGACGAGAAGATGCTGGTGATGAACGGGAACCAGGCCGTGGCGTACGGAGCCGTCGCCGCGGGCATGGAGCTGGCCGCCATGTACCCGATCACGCCGGCGACGTCGGTGTCCCACCAGCTCGGCGAGATGTTCCACAAGTTCGGCGGCATCGTTCACCAGGCGGAAGACGAGATCGCGGCAGCGGGCGTGGCCATCGGAGCCTCGTACTCCGGAAAGGTCGCCTTCACCATCACATCCGGTCCGGGGCTCGCTCTGAAGACCGAGTTCCTGGGGCTTTCCGTGATGTCGGAGATCCCGCTCGTGGTGGTGAACGTGCAGCGGGGCGGTCCGAGCACCGGGCTCCCGACGAAGGTCGAGCAGTCCGACCTGCTGGCCGCGATCTTCGGCCAGCCGGGAGATGCTCCCCACGTGGTCATGGCGCCCGCGACGATCGAGGAGTGTTTCCACTCCATGACCACCGCGCGGCGGATCGCAGAGACGTTCAGGATCCTCGTCATGGTGCTCACGGATGCCAACCTGGCCACGGGCGTTCAGCCGTTCCCGCGTCCGGAGCTGGATCCGGCGTGGCAGGGCTCCCACCCCGACATGAGCCCCATCCCCGAAGGAGTGGCGCCTTACGACTGGGACGAGGAGACCGGGATCTCCCGGCGGTTCATCCCGGGCACGCCGGGCGGCATGCACACGCTGACCGGGCTGGCACACGACGAGAACAGCCGGGTGGCCTACGCTTCCAAGATCAACCAGCGCAGCTCCGTGATGCGGAGCCGCAAGCTCGCGGTGCTGCACAGCACTTTACGGCCCCCCGAGGTGTATGGTTCAGAGTCCGGCGACCTTCTGGTGGTCGGCTGGGGCAGCACGAAGGGGGCGATCGAGGAAGCGGTGGACCGAGCCCGGGAGGAAGGGCTGTCGGTGTCTTCCCTGCACCTTCGATTCCTGTCGCCGATGGAGCCGGGCCTCAAACGGATCTTCGGCCGCTTCAAGAGGGTGATGACCATCGAGATCAACTACAGTGACGATCCGGACATGCCATACATCAACGAAGAGAACCGTC
The DNA here is from genome assembly GCA_039584815.1 of Gemmatimonadota bacterium. Lineage (GTDB taxonomy): Bacteria > Gemmatimonadota > Gemmatimonadetes > Palauibacterales > Palauibacteraceae > Benthicola. The sequence goes on along the minus strand of JBDGXC010000025.1, from coordinate 25,163 downwards.
GTCGTGGACAGCTCGCGTGGCTGCTGCGGGCGCATACGCTGGTCGACGTGGACTGCTGGACACGGGTGCTCGGCGAGCCGCTTCAGCCCGGGGCGATCCACGACGTGATCCGAGGCAGGCTCGCGAAAGGGGGCGCCAAATGAGCTCCTGCTCCCTGCTGTTCCCGGTCGATGACGACCGTGAATACACGATGGGCGACTATGAGGGCGCCGCGGCGCGGTGGTGTCCCGGATGCGGAGACCATTCCGTCCTCTCGGCGGCCCAGCGGCTTCTCAAGGATGAGCAGCTGAAGCCCGAGGAGACGGTGTTCGTCTCTGGAATCGGCTGTTCCAGCCGGTTCCCGCACTACATGAAGACGTACGGGTTCCACGGCCTGCACGGCCGTGCGCTTCCCGTCGCCACGGGCATCAAGCTGAATCGCCCGGACCTGAACGTGTTCGTGGTCATGGGCGACGGGGACTGCGTGTCGATCGGCGCGGGCCACTGGGTGCACGCGACACGCTACAACGTGGACATGGTCGCCATGATGCTGGACAACAACATCTACGGCCTGACCAAGATGCAGACCTCGCCGACCACGCCGCAGGGCTACAGGAGCAACACGCAGCCGTTGGGGAGCTGGCTCCCGGCCCTCAACCCGCTGTCCGGCACGCTCGGGATCACCAACGCTTCGTTCGTGGCGCAGACGGCGGAGTGGATTCCGGCACACCTGTTCGCCACTCTGCAGGCGGCGTACCGGCATCGGGGCTTCTCGTTCGTGCGGGTCCTTCAGCGCTGTCCCGTGTACACGGAGGACATCTATCTCGACGCCGTTCGCAACCCGGACATGGTGGATCTTCTGGAGCATCCCGACGGGATCGAAGTCCCCGAGGCGTTGGAGCAGATCTACACGAGCCGGGTGCGCCATGATCCGCGCAACATCGGGGCGGCCCGCGAGATGGCGGAGGACTCCTCCCGCCTCCGGCTGGGTGTCCTGTTTCGTGACGAGTCGAGGCCACGGTACGAGGAGACGCGTCACCTCCCGCTGCACTCGGCGGAGGAGAAGATTCGAATCCTGAACGCAGAGCTGGATCAATATGCCGTCTGACAAACGGACCGACGAACGCACGAGCGGCGCTCTGGAGGTCCTGGCGAAGGCGCGCGAGGACTACCACTCCGCCATCGTGACGACTGCCGAGGAAGTGCGCAGCATGCTTGCCTCGCGCACCGTGACGGCGGAGGCCCGCGCCGAGCGGACGGCTGCCGAGCTCGGTGCGTTCGCCGTGGGTCATATCGATATCGAGCGGTTCGCGTCTCTGCAGACCACGGGCGACCCGATACCGGAAGACGAGGCCCCGCGGTTCGAAGCCGCGGCGCGTACGCTGCAGGCCCTCGTGGAGCACGAAGACGAGCTCTACCTGGTGCGGGTCGAGTCCGGCGCTCATCTCGGGGACGCCGTCGCGACGGCTCTCGGGCGTGCCGGGCGGGCGTTCGGGGCAGCGCGGACCGTCGAGCTGGCCCGGGCCGGAACGTACGATTCGGCGGTGCACGCCGCGTGGCTCGAGGCGTTCCCTCCGGCGCTGTGGCGTCGGCGCGAGCGGGATTTCGCCCCGCCGCTGGTGGTGGAAGTCGACGGCTCCGATCTACGGGCGGGAGTCCTGGCCGAGTTCCTCGACGGGTCCCAGAAGATCGTGCTCGTCGTGCGCGGCGAGGCGCCTCCTGCGGCCCTCGTGCGGCTGATCACTCCCGGCGTCCTGGTGCTGCAGACCGACGACCCGGCGAAGCTGCCGGTCGTCGCGGAGTCCACGGGACCGGCCGTCGCGGCGCTCGTTCCGGCCGAGGCCTGCCGGTTCCTGCACGTACCCGATCCCGCAGGCGGCCGGGGACGGCTCACGGTGGAGCACATGACCGAGAGCGAGCCGAAGCGTGCGCTTGGAAGCATCAGCGCCGCCCAGCAGACCGAGGAGATGCGTCAGCTGGCGGCTCTCGCCGGCGTCCGGGATCTCACCACGCCGGACACGTCTCCGTCTCCGGACGGGGGCGCGCCGCTCCCGCCGGCCGAGGCGGCCGCCGATCGGCTGGCGGCATGGATCCTCCGGCAGTCCGACCTCACGGGGACGGATTGAGGAGGTTCGCTTGAATCCGCAGGCCATCCTGGCGTCCGTCGCCGTGTTAGGCGGAGTGGGGCTCACGTTCGGTACCCTGATCGCACTCGCGAATCGGAAGCTGTACGTGTGGGAGGACCCCCGCATCGACGAGCTCACGGACATTCTCCCGGGAGCCAACTGCGGAGCGTGCGGCTTCGCCGGGTGCCGCGGATTCGCGGAGGCGGCCATCGATGGTTCCGTGGCGCCGGCTGGCTGCACGGTGTTGAGCGAGTTCGAGCTGGAGGACGTGGCCGAGATGCTCGGCGTGGACGCCGGGGAGGCGGACAAGGTGGTGGCCCGTCTGCTGTGCGCCGGAGGAACCGATGTGGCCCCCCGCAAAGCTTTGTATGATGGTATCGAGAGCTGTGCGGCCGCGGTCGCCGTCAGCGGGGGAGGCAAGGCCTGCGCCTGGGGGTGCGTCGGCCTGTCGGATTGTGCCGTGGTATGCACATTCGACGCGATCCGGATGAACGACGTCGATCTTCCGATCGTCGACCCGGAGAAGTGCACGGCCTGCAACGACTGTGTGGAGGCGTGCCCGCTCGACCTGTTCGTGCTCATGCCGATGGACCACAGGCTCATCGTGCAATGCAAGAACCTTCTCGAGGGGGATTCGGCCACGGCCGTATGTGCCGTGGCCTGCAACACGTGCGGGCGGTGCGCGCAGGACGCGCCCGAGGTTGTTCGGATGAGCGACGGCCTGGCGGTCGTCGATTACGATAAGATCCATCTCGCCGACCCGTCCGCGGCGGCACGCTGCCCCACCGGAGCCATACGGTGGGTCGAGGGGACGCAGCGGTTCGAGGCGATTCTGGAAACGGCAGGGAGTCATACAGCATGATCAGGCGAACCAGAGGCGACAGCCCTACGCCCGAGGCCCGGTACCCGGGAATCCCGACGGCCATGGACGGCAGTACCGCGGTGGTGGAGATGGAGACCGCGGCCAGCGAGGGCGCGGGCGCCTATCCCATCACCCCGTCCACGCAAATGGGCGAGGGCTGGGCAGCGGCGAAGGCCGCCGGGACGACCAACGTGAACGGCCGGCGGCTCCTGTTCTTCGAGCCGGAGGGCGAGCACGCCGCAGCCGGCGTTACGGCCGGGATGAGCATGACCGGCCTCCGGGCGACGAATTTCTCCAGCGGTCAGGGCATCGCCTACATGCACGAGTCGCTGTACGCGGCCGTGGGCAAGCGGCTCACCTACGTCCTGAACGTGGCAGCGCGGGCAATGACGAAGCACGCGCTGAACGTGCACGCGGGCCACGACGACTACCACGCCGTGGACGACACGGGCTTCTTTCAGCTGTTCGCCAAGGACGTCCAGAGCATCGCAGACCTCACCGTGATCGCGCACCGGATCGCAGAGCTGAGCCTGAACCCAGGCCTGGTGGCGCAGGACGGTTTCCTGACGAGCCACGTCATCGAGTCCATGCGACTGCCGGAACGGGATCTGATCAAGGAGTACCTGGGGGACCCCGCCGATATCATCGAATCCCCGACACCGGGGCAGGTGCTGACGTTCGGCGAGACGCGGCGACGGATCCCCGAGATGTTCGATCTCGACTATCCGGCCCTGATCGGCTCCGTGCAGAACCAGGACGCCTACATGCAGGGCGTGGCCGCCCAGAGGCCGTTCTACTTCGATCACGTGCGCGAGCTGACGGAGCGGGCGCTCGAGGAATACGCCGAGTTGACGGGACGGCGGTACGCGCGCGCCATGGGGTATCGGCTCGAGGACGCGGAGTACGTGCTGGCGGGCCAGGGATCCGTCGTATCCAACGCGGAGGCCGTGACGGACTACCTGCGAGAGGAGCGCGGGCTCAAGGTAGGCGTGCTCGATATCGTGATGTTCCGGCCATTTCCGGCGGATCTCATCAGCTCGCTGCTGCGCGGCAAGAAGGGGGTCACGGTTCTCGAGCGGTGCGACCAGCCGCTGGCGGTGGACCAGCCGATCCTGCGGGAGATCCGGGCGGCGATGTCCCAGGGCCAGGAGAACGCGAGAGCCGGTCGGGCGTCGAAGAACGGGTCGCGTCCCTTCCCCGGAGTGGCCGACATCGGCGTCGGCGAGGTGCCGGACTTCTTCTCCGGCGGGTTCGGCTTCGGAAGCCGGGATTTGCAGCCCGCCGACCTCGTGCTCGCAGTCGAGAACATGCTCCCGACGGGAGGGAAGCGGCGCCAGTATTACCTCGGCATCGACTTCGTGCGGGAGGGCACCAAGCTCCCGAAGCTCGAGATCTGGCAGCAGGAGCTGCTGGAGCACTACCCGGACCTGGCCGAGCGGGCCCTGGTTCCCGAAGAGCGCATCAACCTCCTGCCCGAGGATGCCATCTCGATGCGCATCCACTCGGTGGGAGGCTGGGGCGCGATCACGATGGGCAAGAACGTGGTGCTCACAGGATTCGAGCTCGCGGGCCTCAACGTGAAGGCCAACCCGAAGTACGGCTCCGAGAAGAAGGGCCAGCCGACGACGTTCTACGGCGTCCTCTCCCGTGAGCCGCTGCGGCTGAACGGCGAGCTTCAGTTCGTGAACGTGGTGCTGTCCCCGGACCCCAACGTGTTCAACAACTCGAACCCGCTGGCCGGCCTGCAGCCGGGCGGTGTGTTCGTGATCCAGAGCGACCAGGATCCCGACGAACTGTGGAGCTCGCTGCCCCCGCAGGCGAGGCAGATCATCCGCGAGCGCGACATCAGGGTGTTCGCGTTCGACGCGTTCAGGATCGCCACGGAAGAGGCCACGGATCCGGACCTGCGCTACCGCATGCAGGGGACCGCCTTCATGGGTGCCTTCTTCCGTACATCGCCGTTCATGGAGACGGAGGGGCTCGACGAGGACACCCTGTTCGCGGGGATCCGCAAGCAGCTCGAAAAGAAGTTCGGCCACCTCGGCGAGCGCGTCGTCGAGGCCAACCTGAAGGTGATCCGGCGCGGATTCGACGAAGTCCGTGAGATCGCGGTGCTGGAAGAGCTGGTGGCGGCGGGTGAGGTGATGGCGGAGGCTGCCGTCGGCCAGATCCCCACGCTGCTCGACACGGCCGACCAGGAATGGGGAATCGGCCACCAGGGCCGGTTCTGGGAGCAGGTGTGCTCTTTGTGCGGCCTCGACCAGGACGTGATCGCCGATCCTTTCTCGGCCATCAGCGCCATTCCGGCGGCCACGAGCACGGTGCGCGACATGTCGGACATCCGGTTCGAGGTTCCGGACTTCATCGCCTCGAAGTGCACGGGCTGCGCGCAGTGCTGGACCCAATGTCCGGACGCCGCGATCCCGGGTCTGGTGAACACGGTGGAAGACGTGATCCGGGCCGCGATCCGCGCGGCGCAGAACGGAAGGTCGCTCGATCGCATCCAGTCGATCTCGGCCAACCTGGCGAAAGAGGCGCGCAAGGCCCTCAAGGCGGTCCCGTTCTCGACGTTTGGCGAGACGGTGTCGACGGCCTACCGGACCCTGTCCGACAAGCTCCCGTGGGATGCTGAGCGCAAGAAGGCGCTGGACGAAGAGTTCGCGGCCGTGTACTCGGTCCTGGCCGAGTTCCCCCTCGCGAAGACGGTCCCCTTCTTCGACGTGCCGGAGGGCAAGGAAAAGGGATCGGGTGGACTGCTCTCTATCACGGTCAATCCCGAGGCCTGCAAGGGCTGCAACATCTGCGTCGATGTGTGCGCCGACGGCGCTCTCGTCACGGTACGGCAGGACGACGAGATCCTCGACCGGCTCCGGCGCAACTGGGAGACGTGGGAGAGGCTGCCCGACACGCTCGACCGCTACATCAACATCCGGAACCTGGAGGAGGGGATCGGCGTCCTGCCCTCACTTCTCCTCAAGAAGGAGAACTACCGGACGATGGCGGGCGGCGACGGCGCCTGCATGGGGTGCGGCGAGAAGACGGCCGTGCACCTCATCGTCTCGGCGGTTGAGTCCCTGATGCAGCCTCGCGTCGAGGGTTTCATCGCGGAGCTCGAGGAGCTGGTCGCCACGCTGGATGCGAAGGCGAGGGAGCTGTTGTCCGCGGACGCCGAGCTCGACCTGGCAGCGATCGCGGAGGGCGGCGAGGCGGCGGTGCCGCTGGACGATGCGAGGCGCGCGGAGCTCAAGCGGCTTACGGATGCCATCGCGGCGCTCAAGGACCTGCTGTGGCGTTACACCAAGGGCCCGAGCGGCCAGGGACGGGCCAACCTGGGAATCAGCAACAGCACGGGCTGCTCGTCGGTGTGGGGGAGCACGTTCCCGTACAACCCGTATCCGTATCCGTGGGTGAACCACCTCTTCCAGGACTCGCCGTCCGTGGCCATCGGGATCTTCGAGGGCCACATGCGGAAGATGGCGAACGCGTTCATCGACGTCCGGAGGGCGCGGCTTCTGGCGTCCGGCGAGTACGACGCCGAGGTGCACGAGCCGGAGTTCGTCGAACTGGTGTGGGAGGAGTTCACGGACGAGGAATTCGACCTGTGCGCCCCGATCGTAGCGATGGGGGGCGACGGGGCCATGATGGACATCGGCTTCCAGAACCTGTCTCGTCTCCTGGCCTCGGGTAAGCCGATACGGGTGATCGTGCTGGACACGCAGGTCTACTCGAACACCGGCGGCCAGGCCTGCACGAGCGGTTTCATCGGCCAGGTATCCGACATGGCCGCATACGGAAAGGCGCAGCATGGCAAGGAAGAGACACGCAAGGAGCTCTCGCTGATCGCGCTGGCGCACCGCGGAGCCTTCGTGCTGCAGTCTTCGCAGGCGTCCGCGTCGCACATGATCGGTGGCGTCATCCGCGCGCTGAAGAGCCCGCGGCCGGCCGTGCTGAACATCTACACGCCGTGTCCCGTGGAGCACGGCCTCGCCGACGAGTGGGCACCGAACGCAGCCCGTTTCGCGCTCGAGGGGAGAGCCTTCCCGTTCATGATCTTCGATCCGGACGCCGGAACGACGATCGCCGACTGCCTGGACCTGGGCGGCAATCCCGATCTGGACCAGACGTGGCCTGCGTACGATCTCGAGTACGTGGACGACGACGGCGCGGCTCAGACGATGGAGCTCCCGCTCACGACGGCGGATTGGGCCGCCACGGAGGGCCGGTTCAAGAAGCATTTCAAGCGCATCAAGCCGGCGGACTGGGACGAGGACCAGGAACCGTTCCACCAGTTCCTGAGCCTGTCCGAGGATGAGCGCGTGGGCAGGACACCCTTCATCTGGGTGATCGACAACGAGAAGAAGCTGGGCCGGCTGGCGTGCTCGATGGAGATGGTCCTGCTCGCCGAAGACCGCCTGCTGTTCTGGTCGCAGCTCAAGGAGCTGGCCGGGCTCGAGGTGCCGGCTTCGGTCCGGGCGGACATCGCGGATGACATGGAGGCCGAGTTCGAGGAAAGGACCGCCGCGATTCGGGCCGAGTACGAGGCGAAGCTGGCCGAGCTCCGGATGAGCTATCCGTCTCTCGTAGCCCGCCGCATGGCGGAGGGTCTGCTGGCATCGGGCGGCGCGGATCTGACCGTCGGCGAGCTGCTGGCCCGGGCGAACGCCGACGCCACGCTGGAACCGATCACGGCCGGTTCGGTGGCCGGGATGGCGGGCGACGGAGGGGAGCCGCGAGCCGTGACCGTTCCGTCGGCGGAGGCGGCCGCGAGCGCCGTGGCCGTCGCCGAGGCTCCAGCGGTCGAGGCGGCGGATGCGGAGGAGGACGAGGACGAGCTCGTGATGGAGCCGTACGTCGAGACGGCCCGCTGCACCTCGTGCGACGAGTGCATCAACATCAACAAGAAGATGTTCGTGTACGACGAGAACAAGCAGGCGTACATCAAGGACGCCACGGCGGGGACGTTCAAGGAGCTGGTCCAGGCCGCCGAGAAGTGCACGGCCGAGATCATCCATCCCGGGACGCCTCTCAACAAGAAGGAAAAGGACCTGGACAAGTGGATCGAGCGGGCCAGGCCGTTCAGTTGATCGTGACGCCGATCACCTTCTGAGAGAGCCCGATGCTCGGTTCGACCACGTTCCGTCACGGCGTCCACCCGCCGGAGACCAAGCACCTGACGGAGAACGTGCGCGTCCGCCGCATGCCGTTTCCGGAGGAGATCGTGCTGCCGCTGAGGCAGCACGCGGGCCGCCCGGCGAAGTTGCTTGTCGCGCGAGACGACCGAGTGGAGAGGGGCGACAAGCTGGCCGAGGCGGACGGTTTCGTCTCGGTTCCCATCCACGCCTCGGCTGCCGGGACGGTGCGGGACGTGCGCCTGTGGCCGCATCCGGACGGCTCGATGGCGGAATCCGTGATCATCTCCGTGGACACGTACTCCCCCCAGTTGCCCCGGCCACGGATCGTTCCACGCTGGGAGGGCCTGTCGCCGAAGCAGGTGGTCCAGGAGGTACAGAATGGGGGCGTGGTAGGTCTGGGCGGCGCCGCCTTTCCGACCCACGTGAAACTGCTCCCTCCGGACGACGTACCCGTCCACACCCTCATCATCAACGGGGCCGAATGCGAGCCGTACCTGACCACCGATCACAGGACGATGGTCGAGTATTCGGAACGGGTGCAGCTCGGGATCCGGATCATGATGAAGGTCCTCGCCGTCGAGAGGGCCGTGATCGGCATCGAGAAGAACAAGCCCGACGCGATCTCGAAGCTCACCGAGACCCTGCCCGATGATCTCGACGTCTCCGTTGTGCCCCTGACCGTGAAATACCCGCAGGGGGCGGAGAAGATGCTGATCCAGGTGGTCACGGGGCGCGAGGTGCCGTCCGGGAAGCTCCCGATGCACGTGGGTGCGATCGTGCAGAACGTCGGATCGATCGCCTGCATCGCGGAGATCTTCGAGACCGGCTATCCCCTGATCGAGCGGATCGTCACGGTCACGGGGCCCGGCGTGCGGCGTCCCTCGAACCTTCTCGTCCCGGTGGGAACGAAGCTGCGCGACGTGCTGGATTTCTGTGACGGGCTGACGGAGGACGCGGCGCAGATCGTGTTCGGCGGACCGATGATGGGCGCCGCGCAGCCCGACCTCGACACGCCTCTCATCAAGGGGACGACCGGGGTCGTGGTATTGACGGGCCGGGAAGCGCGGTCCGTGGAGCGCTACCCGTGCATCCACTGCGGGCGCTGTCTCGAGGCCTGCCCGGTGTTCCTCAACCCGTCGCTCCTGGGCACTCTGGCCCAGGCCGGCCAGTATGAGGGCATGGCGACGGCGAACCTGATGGACTGCATGCTGTGCGGATGCTGCTCCTACGTGTGCCCATCACACATTCCTCTGTCCCAGATGTTCGCCCTGGGCAAGAACATGCTGCGCAAGCGCCAGGCGGCGGCATGAGTGCCGGCCCGGGTGATCTCGATCGTGCGCTCGGCGCGGCCGGTGGCGCGACGGACCTCGACTCGCTGACCGAGATCCGCCTGCGCATCGCGGCGTCGCCGCACCTGCGCTCGCCCCATTCCACTCCGCGCATCATGTGGAACGTCGTCGGATCGCTCGTGCCGGTCCTGGTGGTCGCCACCTACTACTTCGGGCCCAGCGCGCTCCTCGTGGTCGCCGCGGCGACGCTCGGAAGCGTGCTCACGGAGCGCCTGTTCGGGCCGGGCGGGAGCACGCGCGACGGCTCCGCGGTGATCACCGGGCTTCTTCTCGGCCTGATTCTGCCGCCGGGCTTCCCCGTGTGGATGGCGTTCCTCGGCGGCGTGTTCGGCGTCGGCTTCGGCAAGCTGATCTTCGGAGGACTCGGCCAGAATATCTTCAACCCGGCACTCCTGGGGCGGGCGTTCCTCCAGGCCGCCTTTCCCCTGGCGATCACTACATGGCCGGTGCAGCCGGACAGCTGGTGGTCCCTGCGCGGCGACAATCTCGCACTGCCGCTCATGTCGCCGAGCGCGCCGGACGTGGCGACCGGTGCGACGCCGCTCGGCCTGATGAAGTTCGAGGGCGTGTCGACGAGCACCTGGGACCTGATGATCGGGTCGACCGGTGGCTCGATCGGTGAAACGGCGGGATTGCTCATCCTGGTGTGCGGCGCGTACCTGGCGCTCAGGAAGTACATGGACTGGCGCATTCCGGCGGGCATCTTTCTCACCGTGTTCGTGTTCTCCGGCGCTCTCTACCTGATCGGACCGGACCGCTACCCCAGCCCGACCTTCATGCTGTTCTCCGGCGGCCTCATGATCGGAGCCATGTACATGGCCACGGACATGGTCACCTCGCCGGTCACCACCGCCGGGGCCTGGATCTTCGGCATCGGAATCGGCGCGCTCGTGGTGCTGATTCGCGTGTGGGGCGGGCTTCCCGAGGGCGTGATGTACGCGATCCTGTTCATGAACGCGCTCGTCCCGTTCATCAACCGGGCGACCCAGCCGCGGGTGTTCGGCCACGCGCGCCGAGGCCCGAAGGAAGCGGAGTCGTGACGGAGCTCCCGACTGTCCAGGACGAGACTCCTGCGCCTCCGGGACCGCCGCAGGTATCCAGTGGCAAGCTCATGGCCACTCTCGCGCTGGCGGGGGCGCTGGCCGGCCTGGTCATCGTGCTCGTGTTCGAGTGGGCGGACCCGCAGATACAGGCGCACCGGGCTGCAGCGCTGCGCGCCGCGGTCTTCGACGTGCTGGATGGACCCGCGAGCTATCGGTCCCTGTACGTCACGCCCGACGGGCTCCTCGAGCTCGCTCCGGAGGGTACGGACACCGTCACCGCCGAGAAGGTGTTCCTCGGCTACGACGAGACCGGCGATCCCATCGGATATGCGGTCACCGGGGCCGAGCCCGGTTTCCAGGATTTCATTCACCTCATCTTCGGATACGATGCCGGGAAGGGCCGCCTCCTAGGAATGAAGGTGCTCGAGAGCAAGGAGACTCCGGGCCTCGGGGACAAGATATTCAAGGATGAGGAGTTCGTGGCCCAGTTCCAGGGTGTGCTCGCTCCGATCGAGGGAGTGAAGGTGGGAGCCGGTTCCGGAACGGACAACGAGGTCGACATGATCACGGGGGCCACCATCTCCTCACGCACCGTGATCGGGATCATCAACCACCGACTCGAGGCGCTGGGACCGACGCTGGAGGAGCACGTCCCGGGGCCCGCGCCGGAAGTCTCGCCTGACACCGCCACGGCCGAACAGCCGGCGCCGGACGAAGGGGAGGAGGGGTCATGAGAGCGACCGCTCCGCGCGAGGACCTGATCCGGGGCATCTGGAAGGAGAACCCGGTCCTGGTGCAGCTGCTGGGCCTGTGCCCGGCACTGGCCGTGACCAATACGGTGCCCAACAGCATCGCGATGGGCCTGGCCACGTTCTTCGTGCTCATGGGGTCCAGTCTCCTGGTCTCGCTGTTCAAGGACTGGATCCCCTCCGAGGTGCGGATCTCGGCCTACATCCTGATCATCGCCACCTTCGTGACGATCGCCGATCTGGTGCTCGCGGCCGTGGTGCCGCTGATCCACAAGGAACTGGGAGCTTTCATAGCGCTGATCGTCGTCAATTGTATGATTCTCGGCCGGCAGGAGGCCTTCGCTTCGAAGAGGCCGGTCGGAAGGGCCCTGCTCGACGCGGCGGGAACGGGGACCGGCTTCATGATCGCGATGCTGATGATGGGGACGTTCCGGGAGGTTCTCGGGAACGGTTCGATCATGGGCTACAGCCTGTTCGGCGAGAACTTCGAGCCGTGGATCGTAATGATCCTGCCACCCGGCGGTTTCCTGACGCTGGGCTTCATCCTCCTGTGGTTCGGCTGGTGGAAGGACCGGCAGGCGGATGCGATCCGGGTCCGGCAGTGGCCGCACGGCGTTGCGAGCGGAGAGGAGGCGGCCTGATGGGCGAGCTGTTCTGGATTCTCCTCTCGGCGATGCTGGTGAACAATTTCACCCTGCACCTGTTCCTCGGCCTGTGTCCGTTCATGGGCGTCTCGGCCAGGGTGGAGACGGCCCTCCGCATGGGCTTTGCGAACATTTTCGTTCTCGTCATGACGTCGGTGTGCGTGTGGCTCCTGAACACGTTCATCCTGCCGTACGCGCCGTACCTCAGGCTGATCTCCTTCATCGTGGTGATCGCGTCGTTCGTCCAGATCACCGAGATGGCGATCAAGAAGTTCAGTCCGACGCTGTTCCGGCAGCTCGGGATCTTTCTCCCCCTGATCACGACGAACTGCGCGATCCTCGGGTACGCGATCTTCAACACGAACCGGGGATACGACTTTCTTCAGGGCCTGTTCTTCGCGATAGGGGCGGGCCTCGGCCTGACGCTGGCGTTGGTCCTCATGGCCTCGATCCGGGAGAACGCAGAGACGGCCAGTGTTCCGGCGGCGGCCCGTAACATGGGCCTCGTGCTCATCGTCGCGGGTAGCCTGTCGCTGGCCTTCATGGGCTTCGCCGGGCTGTTCACGTCGTGAGCGACCCGGGCAACTTTGGCATCGGATCCCTCGTAGGAGGAGTCGACGCGTGACGACGGTTCTGGCGGTGGCTGGCTTTGCCGCACTGTTCCTCGTGTTCGGCGCGTTCCGACTCGCCGGCCGCGCCGGGTGCGGCGACTGCACATGTGACGAAGGAACGTGCCGGTTGGAGGAAGACGGGGGAGCGACCGGTTCCGCCCGCTCGTGAGGAGGACGGTTCATGGACAGGCACTGGGCGTACTGCTCGGCGTGCGACCGGCAGGTCGAGGTCGTCATCCGGCCGCATGAGCGCACGGAGTCCGAGGCCGGTGGGGCCCCGGACGACATCATCTGCCTCGAGGTGGGCCATACGTGCACGGGCGCGTTGTGCCCGATCACGGACGTCCCGCCGGACGAGATGCGTGAGGCGCTGCGTCGCGTCCGGAAGGACGACGCGGCAAGCCTGGAGAGGAGCGAGTAATGGTAATCGACTGGATTCCCATCGTCGCGATCGTCATGGGAACGCTGTGTTTCCTGATCCCCGTGTCGCTCATCACGCTGCGCTTCGCCATCAAGCCGATCGCAGAGGCGGTGAGCCAGATGCGTGCGAGCGGGGCCGCACAGGAGGAACTGGCCATCATGCGCCAGCGGCTTGCTCTCCTGGAGCAGCAGGTCGGAGGCCTGGACACCGAGGTGGACCGCATAGGTGCAGCGCAGGACTTTCAGTCGGAGCTCCTCAGACCGGCCGAGGACTGAGGTTCGGGCTCCGGCGGTGCGACCGAGCACGGAACGGGAGGTGGCAGAATGACAGACTGGGCCGAGATACTGGGAATCATGATGGCCGCACTCATCGTGCTGATCCCGATCACGGGGTTCACGCTGCGGTTCGCGATCAAGCCGATTTCGGAAGCGATCGGGAGCATGCGGGCAGGGCAGCCTGCCGGCGGTGAAGTGGTCGAGCTTCGCGGCCAGGTCGAGGCGCTGAAGGGGCAGATGGATGGGATCGAGTCGGTTCTGCATCGGCTCGTGGAAGCCCAGGAATTCCAGGCGGAGCTGCTCAAGCCCTCGCCGGACGCCTGACTCCGCCGGAGGACCCGGGGCGACCCGCACCGCCATTGCGCTCCGAGCTGGCTCCCGGTATCTCGAAACTCGAGGCTCATACCACATAACGTCGGTACAGGGGTGTCCCGCGTCCGGGAGGCGCGGGGCTGAGATCATACCCTTGGAACCTGATCTGGGTCATTCCAGCGAAGGGAGACACCGTGAACTCGCCTGTCACCCAGCTCCAGCACGCCCGATCCGGGAGCGTCACCCCCCAGATGGCACGCGTCGCCGAGCGCGAGAGCCTGACTCCCGAGACGGTACGCGACGAGGTGGCCGGCGGACGCCTGGTCATCCCGGCGAACACGGTGCACCTCGAGGGTCGGCTCGATCCTATGGCCATCGGATCCGTGGCCTCGGTCAAGATCAACGCGAACATAGGGAGCTCTCCGACCACGTCGAACATGGACGAGGAGGTCGCCAAGCTGGAGCTGGCCGTACAGTGGGGGGCGGATACGGTGATGGACCTGTCCACCGGCCGGATGATCGACGAGACGCGCGGCGCGATCCTGGCGGCGAGCACGGTGCCGATCGGAACCGTCCCGATCTACCAGGCGATCGCCGACATCCGGCTCGAGGATCTCACGGCGGTGGACCTGCTGGACATGATCGAGCACCAGGCGCGCCAGGGCGTGGACTACATGACCGTTCACTGCGGCGTCCTGCTCGAGCACCTGGCCCTCGTTCAACACCGCGTCACCGGGATCGTGAGCCGCGGAGGCGGCCTTCTGGCCCAGTGGATGGTGCACCACCGGGGACAGAACCCGCTGTACGAGCGCTACGACGATATCCTGGACATCGCCGCGGCGTGGGACGTCACCCTCAGTCTCGGGGATGGCCTGCGGCCGGGAAGCCTGGCGGACGCGTCGGATGCAGCGCAATTCGCCGAGCTGGAGACGCTCGGCGAGCTCACCCTGCGCGCCTGGGAGCGCGGCGTGCAGGTCATGATCGAAGGGCCCGGACACGTCCCGCTCGACCAGCTCGAAATGAACGTCCTCCGTCAGAAGGAGATCTGCCACGGGGCCCCGTTCTACACGCTCGGGCCTCTGGTAACGGACGTCGCGCCCGGATACGACCACATCACATCCGCCATCGGGGCGGCAGTCATCGGATGGCACGGCGCGGACATGCTGTGCTACGTCACGCCCAAGGAGCACCTCGGCCTCCCCAACGCCGAGGACGTCAAGCTGGGTCTGATCGCGTATCGGATCGCCGCGCATGCGGCCGATGTGGCGCGTCGCCGCCCCGGCGCGCGTGAGTGGGACGACGAAATGTCGCGCGCGCGGTTCGGATTCGACTGGAATCGACAGTTCGAGCTCGCGATCGATCCCGAGACCGCGCGTGCCTATCACGACGATACCCTTCCGGACGAGTACTATAAGACGGCGGAATTCTGCGCCATGTGTGGCCCCAAGTTCTGTCCGATGCACAACTTCCGCGATGTAGACTGGGGGGAGCTGGCCCGGATCGCCGCCGCAGAGGCGACGGCGGCATCCGGCTGAGGGATCTGCCGTTGCCGGAATCGCAACCGGCAAATGTAACAGAGGGCACACAACGCGTGTTAGGGTCTTGCTTTGGCCCGCACGCGCCCCGTAACGTTGTGCATTCCTGCGGAAGCTCCGTCCCAACCCTGTTCAGGAGGCCGCGATGAAGCAAACGCTACCCTTTATTCACCTCACCGGACCCTTCCGTTCGCTGTCCCCGACGTTCCACAGCCTGCTCCGCCGAGCCACCGCACCGATGGCCGCGGTGGCGCTCCTGCTCCTGTCGAGTGGAAGCCTGGCGGCGCAGGGAGTGACGACGGGGGGAATCGACGGCGTGGTCACCAACGCAGCGGCCCTGCCGCTTGTCGGGGTGACGGTCACGGCGGTGCACGAGCCCAGCGGAACGACGTATCAGACGACGTCCCGTTCGGGAGGCGTGTTCACGATCGGAGGCATGCGGGTCGGAGGCCCGTACACGGTCACGGCCGTAACGCTCGGCCACCAGCAGGAAACGCAACAGGAGGTGCAGGTTGCCCTGGGCCAGAACGCACGGCTGAGCTTTGCGTTGGCCGAGGCGGCCATCGAGCTGGAAGCGCTCACGGTGGAGGCGGCGCAGGACGTCGTCCTCAACAGCGACCGCACCGGCGCGGCGACGGTCATTCCCAACGTGGCCGTCCAGACCCTGCCCTCGGTGCGCCGGAGCACGCGCGACCTTACGCGGCTCGATCCGCGCAACGACGGCAACTTCAGCTTCGGGGGCCGGAACTGGCTGTACAACAACATCACGCTGGACGGCTCCTACTTCAACAACTCGTTCGGCCTGGACGATCCCGCACCGGGCGGGCAGACGGCTTCCGAGCCGATTCCCTACGACGCGGTGGAGCAGGTGGTCGTCTCGGTGGCCCCGTACGACGTCCGGCAGAGCGGATTCACGGGCGCCAACATCAACACGGTCACCAAGAGCGGGACGAACGAGTGGAAGGTCAGCGGGTTCACGTTCTTCCGGAACGAGAGCCTGGTAGGGAACAAGGTGAGCGGCGAGGACGTGATCGCTAACCCCGATCTCTCGGTCAACCAGTACGGGTTCAGCCTGGGCGGGCCCATCCTGAGGGACAAGCTGTTCATCTTCCTCAGCGGCGAGCTTTCCCAGCGGGACGACCCCGGGTCGAACTTCGTTCCCTCGAGCGGTGGATCGCTGGCGGCTGGCGAATCGCGCCCCAATGCGGACACGCTTGCGCTGATCACGGAACGCATGGCCGATGTGTACAATTACGATACGGGGCCGTACTCAGGCTTCGTCCACGAGAGCAACAGCAATAAGGTCCTCCTGAAGCTGGACCTGAACGCGACCGAGAACCACAACCTGATGTTCCGCTACAGCCGCCTCGACGCGGAGCGCGACCTGGGACCGCACCCGTTCGTGCTGAGCATCAACGATTCGGGTCGCGGGCCGAACAGCTCGAGCCTGCCGTCCCAGAATTCGGGATATCAGATCACCAACGAGTTCAACTCGTACGCCTTCGAGTGGAACGCGCGGACGGGGTCGGGCAAGTGGGCCAACCGGTTCTTCGCGAGCTACAACCGGTTCCGCGACTTCCGCGACGCGCGCAGCGAGCCGTTCCCGACTCTCGAGATCGCTGACGGCGCGACCGGCGTCACGTATACGACGATCGGACACGAGCCGTTCTCGATCGAGAACAACCTCGACACGGACGTGTGGCAGTTCACGAACGACTTCACGTACTTCAAGGACCGGCACAGCCTGACGCTCGGCGCGAATTTCGAGATGTTCCGGTTCTTCAACTCGTTCAACCTGTTCCGGCACGGGACGTTCGGTTTCCCGGGCGGGGCGGGGAATTTCAATAGTGTGGAGGACTTCCTCGACGCCACGGATCCGGCCGACCCCAGAGACTTCAGGGCAGAAGTCGGAACGGGCGATTACAAGGGCGAGAAGTTCAACCTCGGCCAGCTGGGCGTGTACGTGCAGGACCAGTTCGTGATCTCCCCGCGGTTCAGCCTGTCGGCCGGGCTGCGCGTGGACTTCCCGATGTACTTCACCGATCCGGTGGACAACCCGTTCTCGAGGGGCCTCACGGCGATCAACGGAGACGGCGACCCGGTCACGGTCGACCAGAGCGAGCTGGCCGGCAGCACGCCCCTTTGGTCGCCGCGGGTAGGCTTCAACTGGGACGTCACGGGCACTCGCTCCACGCAGCTGCGCGGAGGCACGGGCATCTTCACCGGCCGTCTGCCGTTCGTGTGGATCGGCAACGTGTTCTCCAACCCGAGCTCGAACACCAATATCTACCCTGACGCGGATAAGGTCGTCACGAGCGGTCCGCGACCGGGCTCCGGCGACGATAGCTTCATCCTGCAGCAGTCGTTCGACGGCATCGCCGCCATGGATCCGGACTTCAAGTGGCCGCAGGTGTGGACGACCAACATCGCCGTCGACCACATGCTTCCGGGTGGTGTCCTGGGCACGCTGGAGTTCATTTACGGCAAGGACATCAACAACATCTACATGCAGAACATGGACCTCCCCGTCGCGACGGAGACTCTGGCGGACGGGAGGCCGAACTATCAGGGCCTGCGAAACAATGATGATCCGTTCTTCCTGGGCAGGTCGATCTACGTCCTGAGCAACACCGACGAGGGGCGCAACTACAACCTCACGGTGCAGCTGCGGAAGGTGTGGGAGGCGGGCCTCGGGCTCGGTCTGTCGTACGCCTATCTGGACGCCACTAACACGCTGAAATCGACGGAGATCGCCAGTGTCCTGTGGGGCGCACAGCCGACTCCCGGCAACCCGAACCAGCCGATCGCCTCGCCCTCGGAGTTCGGCCAGAGGCACCGCTTCGTGCTGACCGGAACGTACACCAACCGGTGGAGCGACCTGCTGCGCACGAGCTTCGGCCTGTTCTGGGAGGTCGCGGAAGGCAACACGTTCCGCAACGGCGGCAACCGCTACTCCTTCATCTACTCGGGTGACGTGAACGGAGACGGGGCGACCAACGACCTGATCTTCATCCCGGAGACCCAGAGCGACGTCAACCTCGCGGATCCAGGGCAGTGGGGCGCGCTCAACGCGTTCATCGAGCAGGACAAGTACCTGAGCAGCCACCGGGGCGAGATCGCCGAGCGGTTCGGCCTGCTGAATCCGTGGTACACGGACCTCTCCCTGCGCGTCCTGCAGGACTTCATCTTCGGGACCGGCGAACGGGAGAGCGTGATCCAGCTCAGCCTCGACTTCGAGAACGTGCTCAACCTGATCGACTCGGGTTGGGGCGTGCGTCAGGTGGGAAACCAGGCGGCCCTGAACCCGCTGGCGTGCACCACCTTCCCCTGCACGATCGACGCCGAGGGACGTCCGGAGGTTTCGTTCAGCGGGGCGACAGAGACGTTCACCGACGACCTGAGCGAATTCTCGCGCTGGCGGATTCAGCTCGGCGCGCGGTACTTCCTGGACTGATCCATCAACCCGGCGGGACGTCGCCCGACGTCCCGCTCCCTCTATCCCGGGCCGCTCGCCATAGGCGGGCGGCCCGGTCGTTTGAGATCCGAATGGAGGGTTCGATCAAACGGTCGACGGCGGCGGCCGCGTTCGCCGTCCTGGTCCTGGCACGCGTCCCGAGTCCCGGTCACGGCCAGGAGGCGGCGCGGGACGATGGGGCAGTGTGCGCCGTGGCGCGCGAGCACGTCGTGCGATACCCGCACGTGCAGGTGGCGGATCTCTACAAGCTCGCGTACCAGGCCGCGTTCGGACCGAGGCACGCGGCGTCCGATCCGGGGCACGTCCGCGCCCGGCTGATGGCAGAGGTGGAGGAGATTCGGTCGGAGCAGGGGGCGTCGACGTCCGACGGGTGTCCCGCACCGGTCCCGTTGATCGAGCCGCTGCTGCCCGACTCGAGCCTCGTGCGGGTCAACCTGCGGCCGTTCCTGGACGCGCGCGGAGACCCGGAGACCGTGCTGGCCGCATTCCTGAGCACCGCGGACGAGGTGCGGGACCGCCCGGACGTGTTCGACCGCTACTGGTCCTGCTTCCACGCGATGGCGGAGGAAGGAGAGCTCCGCGCGACGACGGAGCACCTGCTGGCCTACAGGCGCGCCAGGGAGCGCGAGGGCCTGCCCGCCGTGCATCACTCCGAGGCGTACGTGGCGGCGTACGATCCGGCGTATCGCGTCGTCCTCCGAGAGCGGGTCACCCTGCCCGACGGGGGCCCGACGACCGTCCCCGCAGAGCGGGAGCCGTGACAGCGGCCCCCCGATCCACTCGGCGACCGGAGCCCTCCGGAGAATCTGCCGCGTCAGAAGGCGAAGCCGACGTCGATCTCGAAGCGCACTCCTCCCGACACCTCGCCGCCGGTCACCATCAGCCGGACCGATCCGAAGCGCGAGCGCAGGCCGGCGCCGAGCCCGAAGCCCGAGAACCAGTCCTCCGCATCGATCCGCCACTCCTCTGGCAGAGCCGCCGCGTTCAGCTGTCCCAGCGCGAACAGGTCCGGCAGAAACTCCCACTGCGCTCCGAGCAGCGCCGCCTGCAGGTGCTGTCCCCGACGCTCCTCGACCCGCAGCCCGGCGAAGCTGAAGTGGCGGTCGGGGTACATGTAGAAGTCGTTCGAGCCGCCGACGAAGAACAGGTAGGCCGGCGGAAGATCGGGGCCGTCGGCCGTGCCCGCCGTGGCCCGCACGCGCACGGACACGACCCGCGAGACGGGAATCGACGCATCCAAATCCAGCACGTGGTGCGAGAACTCGTCGCCGCCCCACAGCGTTCCCTCGGCCCACTCCGTCTTGCCCAGGACGGCCACGCCACGGCGCGGAAACGTGAGGCGATCGCGCGTATCCAGCCGCGCGATGCCGGACAGGGTGGCGTACTCCTGCCGGCCCCCGGCCCAGTCCTGGACCAGATCCGCAGGATCCGCCTCCGTCCCCTCGAACTTGATCGCGGCCCCGACGATCGCGGCGTATCCCACGCCGGCCCCCGCGAAGGCCTCTACGAGTCCTACGCGGACCCGCGGGTCGGAGACTCGCCGGCCGTCCTCGTACAGGTCGAACGGGCTGCGCTTCCACTCGCCACGCAGCAACACGAGCGGCGCCAGATCCCAGCCGCTGCGGCGCTGGAACTCAGCCGCGACCCTCGTCTGCTCTCCCAGCCTAAGGTCGGCCAGGAGGGTGGTTCCGTTGAGCAGCAGGTTGCGGAGGGCGGCCGTGGCCAGGATCGAGGCCTTGTATCGGCCCTCGTATCGGTAGGACGCGCCCACCCAGTCCCGGCCTTCATCCTCGACGTCGACCACGAGGACGCGGGCCGCCGAGTCCGGGGAAGCACCGCTCGGGTCCGCCGCCGGTACGGGGTCGAGGCGATAGGAGACCCGCTGAAACAGTCCTGTGTCGTAGACCCGTGTCACGGCCTCGTTGACGTCGCGCACGCTCAGCACAGCGGGCGTCCGGAGCTCCAGGCTCCCGCGGAGCGTTCCCTCGGGCGTCCGCCGCAGGCCCGACACGCGTACCGCCTGCACGTGCACCCGGTCCGACACCGGCTTCCTCGTCGCCCGCCCGGACGGCTCCGCACGGCCCGTGATCCCCAGGGCACGCAGGGAATCGAGGGCGGCCCGCGCGGCCGCGCGGCCGCGCTCCACGATCGCTTCGGCCCGTCCGAAATCGGCGGAGGCGATTCCCTCGATGTCGGGCTGGATCAGGATGTCGCAGCGCTCGGCGTCGCGGTTCCGGCGCTCCACCATGCGGAAGGAGATCGTCTGATTCAGGATGTCGAGCAGGCTGACCAGGCTGTCCGCCGGTGCGAGAGGCTCCGTGACGTCGCTGCAGATGACGATGTCGGCTCCGAGGTCTGCCGCATCGGGTGAAGGCAGGTTGCGGGCAATCCCTCCGTCGATGAGGAACCGGCCGTCGATCTGCACCGGCGCGAACAGGCTCGGGATGGCCAGACTGGCGCGGATGGCGTCGGCCAGGAACCCGTGGTCCAGGACGACGGCCTCGCCGGTCTCCACGTCGGTGGCGAGGGCGACGAAGGGGATCGGCAGGTCGCGGAAATCGTCGATCGGGTGGACGTGCCACGTGAGCCCCGCGAGGAGCTGCGAGATGCGCTGGCCCGTGAGAATGCTGCTCGGCAGGCGCGGCAGTCCCTCCCGGACGGGTAGCGTCACGAGAGTCCTCCCCGCTTCTGTCTTCCGCTCCATCGGGAGATTCCGGCGGTCCGGCTCATCGCTGAACATGCGATCCCAGTCCACCTGCGCCGTGACCGCGCGCAGCTGACTCGTCGAGAAGCCCGAGGCATACAGACCACCGATCACGCTCCCCATGCTCGTGCCGGCGATCGCGTCCACCGGCACACCGGCTCCCTCCAGAACTTCGATCACGCCCGCGTGCGCGAAACCGCGCGCCGCTCCGCCGCTGAGCGCCAGACCGACCCGGGGACGCGGGACGGTATCGGCGGGAACGGCCTGGGCCTCGAGGGAGATGGGGAGAGCGAACGCGGCGAAGGCGATGCCGGCGAGGACCCCGAGGTTCGCCCGCGAGGGGATCATCGAGCTACCGGCAGGCTCAGGGAGTCCCGCGCGGATTCGCTCCCGGGCGGGCCGTTGCCGGGACGAGTCTGGCGGGAGGCGGCAGCGGGCGCACTCCCGGCGGCACCGCACCGGGGGGCGGGTACGAGTCGGGCGCTTCCGTTTCGACCTCGTGCCCGGTGTCCTCGGATCCGCCGGGACCGACGGGCCACAGAATCGGAACCGCGACCGGGTAGTAGATCCCGCTCCCGCACGTGTGGCACGTCCAGCCCGGCATCCAGTCCTCCGCGCTCACCGTGCCGCCCACCGAGACGGTGACGACCTCGATCACCGGCTGAAGTCCCAGCGCGACGACCGTCTCGTACGACACGCAGCCGCACCGATACAGACCGCGATCTTCCTGGAGCTCATTCAGGGCCCGGACCGTGCCGTGGTCGAGCCGACCCGTCCAGCCGACCCCCAGATACCCGGCAGCGCGCAGGGCTCGCTGCACGGCCCTGATCTCCTTCTTCGTCAAGTCGTACATGGTCTGCCGGTAGCGCCGGCCGCTTACCGGGTCGACGCTCTCGACGACCCGGACGTCACCGTCGGATCCCGAACGCTGGGCCCGGGCATCCTCCGGTGCCGCGATGCACACCGCCACACAGAGGCCCGCCAGAAACGTGGTGGTCAAACCGGTGCGCATCCGTGGTCCTGGCTCGGGAATCGGGAATCGATCGTTGGCCCATCAATATACCAAGATGAGGCGTGACGGTTTCCTCAGATACCCGCGTCAGACAAAGCGAGAGCCCCGGCGCTTCCGCACCGGGGCTCTCTCGGTCTGAAGGGGCGAGGCCACCTCACATTCCCGTCACCGTCATCCCATCCACCCGTCACGCACCCCGCTCGCCACCCTCAGGTCGATCCGAAGCAATCTCTCACTCCGGAAAGAACGGGTTATCGGTCCGCCGCCAGCTGCATCGGCGTTCCCAGCCGCTGCGCCAACGCTACTCTCGCGGAGGCGGCGCCGGCCGGTGCTCCGTCGATCCGGGCGAGAATGCCGGCCCGCTCCTCGACGGTCACGGTCTCGGACTGCGCGAGCTCTCGCGCGTCCTTCACGAACTGGCGCTTCTTGCCGGCGAATCCCTCGGCGATCGCCACGAACGCCGCATCCACGAAGGTGTTTGCCGCCGTGAACGCATCGCCCGTCGCTTCCGCCACGCGCGCCGCCTTCTCCATCGACCGGCGAGCGTCATCGAACTCGCCCGCGTAGAAGTACAGCAGCGCGGCGCGGCTGTAGCCGAAGTACTGTCCGGGGTCGTTGCGAAGCAGGTCCTCCGCCGCCTGCTTGTGCAGGTTCGCGGCATCCTCCCACCGATCCGGGAACTCGTACAGCTGCACGGCCATCTGGTGCAGGCCCGTCTGCATCACCGCCACCTCAATCGCCGGCAGCTCGTACGACGGACGATCCTGCCCCGTCGCTGGAACCGTCACGACCAGTATCGCCGCTGACGCTGTCGCCACCCCGAGAAGCATCTTCTTCAGCATCGTCGTCCTCCCGTCCTCTCGTCCGCATCCACACTCGCGTCCGGCTCCCTGCCGGCCCTGCTCACCGTTGGATAGAGGCAACACGTGTGCCAAGGGCTACGACGACACGTAAGTAGCGCAACGACACGATATTAAGGAGCGTGTTACATGGACGGAAGCCGGGCCTGAATGTACCGGCTGCGGGATCACTTGTGCCGAAACCGAACACCCGACGAACCGACTTCCAGGGGATCAGGGGGGCCTGTGGGTCGTCCGTGGGGCGACTATCTTGCAGCCCTCAGACGCCGGAGCGCGGCGCGCACCGGAACCGCGTTGAATCGAGGATGGCGATGAAGCGAGGATATTTGCCGCTCTGTCTGGCGGCGCTGGTCGCAACGAGCGGCAACCTGTGGGGACAGGAGATCGACCCGACCGCACCGGACTGGAGAGACCCTTACGACTCCGGCGGGCCTCTGATCGCGGAGCAGGCGGCGTTCGACGTAACGTATTACGACCTCGCGCTGACTGTCGACCCGTCTGACAGCACCATCGCCGGCACTCTTTCCATGCACGCGCGCATGGTGGCGCCCGCGGAGGTAGTGGCTCTCGACCTGGACACCCTGCTCACGATCGAATCGATCTCGCGGTCCGAGAGCGAGGGGGAAGCCGGGCTTCCGTTTCGCCGATCAGGCAGCCGGGTGTTCGTCGAGCTTCCGTTTACGAAGCAGCCGGGCGACGAGCTCCGCCTGACAGTCCAGTACGGCGGCCGGCCTCGCGTCGCGCCGCGCCCGCCGTGGGACGGCGGCGTGCAGTGGGCGATGACACCGTCGGGGTTCCCCTGGGTCGCGACCTCGAACCAGATGATCGGCGCCGACGTGTGGTGGCCCAACAAGGACCACGTGTCGGACAAGCCGGACTCGATGGCGATCCACATCACGGTGCCCGAGCCCCTGGTCGTTGCCAGCAACGGACGGCTCGAGGAGATCGAGGAACACGGGGACGGCACACGCACCTATCACTGGTTTGTGTCGACCCCTATCTCAGGCTACAACGTTGCCCTCAACATCGCGCCGTACGAGATGTTGGAGGAGGAGTACGAGAGCGTGACGGGAGAGACGTTCCCGGTGACGTTCTGGGTGCTGCCGGAGAGCGTCGCGCAGGGCCGGGCACTGATGCCGGAGATCCTGGCGCATTTGCGCTGGTTCGAGGAGACGGTCGGACCGTATCCGTTCCGGGCCGACAAGTACGGCGTCGCCCAGACGCCTCACCTGGGGATGGAGCATCAGTCGATCATCGCGTACGGCGCGAACTTCGACAACAGGTCGATGACGGGCGGAGTGGACTGGGGATTCGACGCCCTGCACCACCACGAGCTGGCGCACGAGTGGTGGGGCAACCTGATCACGAACGCCGACTGGAAGGACATGTGGATTCACGAGGGTTTCGGATCCTACATGCAGGCGCTGTGGCTGGAGGACACGCAGGGGATCGCGCGCTACCACGAGTTCATGGCCAACATCAGGCCCTTGATCGGAAACCGGGCGCCGGCCGCACCGCGTCACTCTCTGTCGGCCCAGGATGTGTACGGGACGGACATC
Source organism: Gemmatimonadota bacterium (assembly GCA_039584815.1). Classification (GTDB taxonomy): domain Bacteria; phylum Gemmatimonadota; class Gemmatimonadetes; order Palauibacterales; family Palauibacteraceae; genus Benthicola. The sequence goes on along the minus strand of JBDGXC010000025.1, from coordinate 515 downwards.
TACTTCAAGGGCGCCTGGGTGCTGCACACGCTGCGCCACCTGGTGGGAGGAAACGCGCTGCGGGAGGCGTTGCGGCGGATGGCCTACCCGACGGAGACCGCCGCCCGGACGACGGACGGCTCGCACGTACGCTTCGTCTCGACGGCCGACGTGATCACGGTGTTCGAGGACGTCTCCGGGCGTGATCTGGACTGGTTCTTCGAGGTCTACCTGCGGCGGGCGCCGGTTCCGAGGCTGCGCGCCGACCTCGTCCGGAGCGCGGAGGCCGACCGCCAGGTGCTGTCTCTCCGGTGGGAGGTACCGGACGACCTTCCGTTCCCCATGCCGGTCGACGTGTACGTGGACGGAAGCCGCCGACGCATAGAGCTTCCGCACGGTCAGGCGAACGTCGATCTGCCGGCGGACGCGCGGATCGCGGTGGATCCGCGGAATCGGATCCTGCGAGAGCCGCTGGGCGATCCTCTCCCGCGCGACCCCGGCGACGACTGACGGAGATGCGGCACGGGGCAGAGCCC
>JBDGXC010000024.1:0-42478 GCA_039584815.1 Gemmatimonadota bacterium | reverse complement strand
GTCCCGAACCTGTTCCCTCCTGCGACACAGGTGTTCAACGTGGCCGCGATCCGCGATCGCCGTGAGCTCATGGCGGTCCAGAAGGCACACGTGGGCCGCATCCAGCTCGCCGTCCTGCTGTACGCGTTCTCCCTGGAGGCCGATCATCCGGAGCTCGCGGCGGGCGTGCGGCGCTCGTCGCGCGGCTGGGGTGGTGTAGCCAATTTCATCGGGGACGAGACCGCCATGGACTACGTGGACGAGGTCCGCTTCGAGCGATTCCTCACGAACCTGGGGTCCTTCGCGAACGAGGCGCAGGTGCTGCGAACGCAGGCACTGCCTTCCGCCGGAGTGGACCGGGCCACGGATCGCCTGTTCGACGAGTTCTTCTGAGCAGGGGCCTGCCTGCATCTTCTTCAGACCACATCGGAAACGATGACCGGACTATCCGGTTAGGCGCGACCTCAGTTGACGGCTGCACGGACTCCGATGACGTCGTGATCACCGTCAACAGTCCTTCGATTTCCGCACGGCTGCGGGCCGACGTTCTTCTTCAGAGGCACAACCCGTTACGATCGGGCGCAAGCGGCCCTGCACGGATAGGTTGGCTCTTGCAGCAGGAGTCGGACGGAGGACGGTTCAGCGCACACGGACATCGGTGACCCCACATCATGTGAGGTAGCGGCTATGCTACTCTTCCGACATCACACCGCGGCTCTAGCGGTTCTGCTTCCGACCCTCGCCGCGGCCTGTGCACCGGTCGGAGGGTCGGACGACGGAACGGCTCCTCTGAGATTCTCCGTCCGGTACGATGCCGACGCGATGGCGGGGCCGCTCGACGGCCGAGTCATCTTGCTGATCGCATCGGACGACCAGTCCGAGCCCCGGTTTCAGCTGCGCTCCGAGCCGGCGCGCAGCGCCCAGGCGTTCGGGGTCGACGTGGATGGCTGGCAGCCGGCCGAGGTGGCGGTGATCGACGGTTCCACGTTCGGACATCCGATCGAGAACCTGGCCGACGTTCCCGCGGGCGAGTACACGGTGCAGGCGGTTCTGAACGTGTACGAGACGTTCCGCCTGGCCACCGGCCACGCGGTCAAGCTTCCGCCCGATCGCGGCGAAGGACAGCAGTGGAACCGCAAACCGGGGAATCTCTACTCGATCCCGCGCACCGTCCGGGTCGAGCCGTCGCGGTCCGAGACGATCGAGATCGTGCTCGACCGGGTGATGCCGGAGATCGAGCCGCCGGGCGACACGAAGTACATCCGGCACGTGCGCATGAAGAGCGACCTGCTGTCCGAGTTCTGGGGGCGCGACATGTACGTAGGCGCGCACGTGCTGGTACCCGAAGGGTTCGACGAGCACCCCGAGGCTCGCTACCCGCTCATGGTGTTCCACGGGCACTTTCCCTCCGACTTCGGCGGTTTCCGCACCGAGCCCCCGGATCCGGACCTGGAGTGCGAGTACTCGGAGCGCTTCAGCCTCGAATGCTACAACCGAATCCACCAGCAGGAGGAGTACGCCCTGTATCAGACGTGGATCTCGCCGGACTTTCCCCGCTTTCTGGTGATCGAGATCCAGCACCCGACGCCGTACTACGACGACTCGTATGCCGTGAATTCGGCCAGCCAGGGTCCGTGGGGCGACGCGCTCACGTACGAGTTCATCCCCTTCATCGAGAGAGAGTTCCGGGGCCTCGGCGAGGGATGGAGCCGGTTCCTGTACGGCGGCTCGACCGGTGGCTGGGAAGCCCTGGCCGTACAGGTATTCTACCCCGACCAGTACAACGGAGCGTTCGCCGCCTGCCCCGACCCGATCGACTTTCGGGCCTACGAGCTGGTGAACATCTACGAGCACGAGAACGCCTACTTCGACATCGGCCCGTTTGGCCGCATGGAGCGCCCGGCGCACCGCGACTGGCTGGGTCAGATCAGCTACACGGTGCGGAACGAGAACCACCAGGAGCTGGTGCGTGGCACCAGGGGCCGGTCGGGCGGCCAGTGGGACATCTGGGAGGCCACCTACTCGCCCATGGGCGACGACGGGTACCCGCGGCGCATCTGGGACAAGCGGACGGGCGACATCGACCGCGAGGTCGCCGAGTACTGGAGAGAGAACTACGACCTACGCTACATCCTCGAGCGTGACTGGGCCGAGGTCGGGCAGAACCTCGAAGGGAAGATTCACATCTACGCCGGCGACATGGACAACTACTACCTGAACAACGCTGCGTACCTGATGGAGGAGTTCCTCGAGGGCACGACCGAACCGTACTACGCGGGCGTCGTAGACTACGGTGACCGGTTCGAGCACTGCTGGAACGGCGACCACGAGAATTCCAACGCCATCTCGCGACTGCGCTACAACACGATGTACGTGCCGCGGATCCTGGAACGGATACGAGACGCGGCGCCCCCCGGAGCCGACCTGACGAGCTGGAGGTACTGATGCGCAAGCTGGCCCGCGTGCGGCTGCTCGGCGAGCGGGTGGCCACGGTGGCGAAGCGGTACAGGTGATCGCCGTGATCAGCGCCCCGCGAGCCCGAAGGAACCGCCGGCCGAAGGAGCCGAGCGCGCGATGATGGACTCCACTCCGACCCCACCGCGGGTCCGCTATGCCGACCACACGCCGACGGGCCTGCCGCCGGACCTCCTGCAGCGGGCCTCGAAGCGGCTGAGCTGGGCGGCACTGATCTACGCCGGAACCTATTTCATGGCGTATTTCGGTGGGCACCTCGTCGATCCGCGAGGCATCCAGACCGTCTTCGCCGATCCCTCCACGCCGGTGGCCGTGGCCTCCATCGGCCTGGGCCTGGGGATCTACTTTCTCTCCCGGTACGGGACCATCCGTCCCGAGGTTCTGCTCGATATCGGTCTCGTCTTCGAAGTGGTGGGCGCCGTCGGCATCGCCTGGGCCAACGTGTGGGGAATGTGGCCGGAGGCGGGCCAATACGATCTGTGGTTCGAGGGTCTCCGGGCCCGGGGCGGGTACGTGGGGATCCCATGGGAGTGCGTGTGGATCCTGCTGTTTCCGCTCATCGTGCCCAGCACTCCCGGCAAGACCCTGCTGGCCTCCGCCGGTGCCGCCTCCGCGGGGATGATCGTCCTCACGCTGTCCAAGGCGTTCGGAGCTACGGTGGCGGACGTGCCACTGAGCCGCATGTTCGGCTACTACCTGTTCACCGCGTACCTGTGCGCCGCCCTCGCGCTCGTCATTTCGCGCGCCGTGTACCGGTACGGCAGACGGCTCGCGAAGGCACAGGAGGTCGGGAGCTACCGGCTCACGGAGTTGCTCGGGCGCGGGGGGATGGGTGACGTGTGGATCGCCGAGCACCAGATGCTGGCGCGCCCGGCGGCGATCAAGCTGATCCGGCCCGAAGCGTTGGGAGCGAACGAGGCCGGAGCCCGTGTGGTGGAGGAACGCTTCAAACGCGAAGCCCGCGCCACGGCTGCCCTTCGCTCCACGCATACGGTGGACCTGTACGACTTCGGGATCACGGACGACGGGGCGTTCTACTACGTCATGGAGCTGCTGGACGGACTGGACCTGGCCACCCTGGTCGGGCGGTTCGGGCCTCTGCCTGCCGAAAGGGTCGTCCATCTCCTGCGCGGCGTGTGCCATTCCCTCGGGGAGGCCCACGACGCCGGGCTCATCCATCGTGACATCAAGCCGGCCAATATCTTCACGTGCCGGCTGGGACCGGACTCCGACTTCGTGAAGGTGCTGGACTTCGGGCTCGTGAAGTCGACGGGTGAGGAAAGTGGAGGCGGCACCGCCCTCACTCGCGAGGGTGCTGTGCCGGGTACCCCAGCCTTCATGGCTCCCGAAACGGCCCTCGGCGACGTCACGGTGGATGGAAGGGCGGACATCTACGCGCTGGGGTGTGTCGCCTACTGGCTGTTGACCGGGCAGCCCGTATTCGTCGGCGATACTCCGGTAGCGACGCTGCTCAAGCATGTCCAGGAGGAGCCGCTTCCTCCGTCCCGCCGTACGGAGCTGGAGATACCGGAGGACCTCGAGGCGGTGATCCTTTCATGCCTGGCCAAGGACCCGGAAGCCCGGCCGCAGACGGCCGAAAAGCTGGACGCTCGACTCGCGGCGTGCGCGGTCGCGGTGTGGACGAAGGAACATGCGGACGAATGGTGGAGGTTGCACGGCCCCGCAGCGCCCTGGGGTCCCGTGATTACGAAAGACCCCGAGACGTAACCCTCCGCTGCCTCACGACCCGGGTCCTCCAACCTCGTATGCCGTCAGGTTGAGTGCCACCGGACCCACCGGGCTGGACGTCTGAACCCTTACGATCAGGCGCTGTTCGTCGTCCGTGATCCACACCCGCGGTTTCTTGTTCGCCTGGAACACGCCGACCTCCGGGATGATCGGCTCGACCACGATCGTCTGGAAGTGCCCGGCCGGGACCCGGATCTCCTCGCGCTCCAACACGCGGACGACGACGGGGTTCGATCGGGGCTTGAAGTATCGGTCCATCTGATGTTCATCCCCTGGCTCGAGAGACAGGGTCCGAACCAGGTACAGCAAGGCGATTTCGTCGATCGCGCCGGTCGGCATGGGGCCTCCTTCCTCGGCTGCCGACGGCTGGAAGGATTCCAGGTCCTCGGACCACCGTTCGGCCGTGTAGCTCCCCGATTCCTGGTTCAGGAGATAGCGATCGGAGTACCGCTTCGGGCCCTCCCGGATGCTCCGCTCGAAGCGGTGGGACCGCATGGACCCTGCTTCGATCCAGCTGGACAGGCGGTTCCTGATCCGGAAGAACGGCGGGCCGCCCTCGACGACGAGAGTGACCTGCGCGAGACTCCGGCCGTCGATGGCCTCGATGCCGTCCACCCGGAGCCAGGCCTCGCCCAGCTTGAAGCGGCCGATCGCCACGCTGTACGTGAACGACTCTCCGGGCGTGAAGCGCCAGCCGGGAGCGGGCGCCCCGGACGTTTCCTCGAGGGCTGTCTCCTGCCCGGAGACCGGCACGGCGCCCGCGAGCTGCAGCAGTCCGCCCACGATCATGCCGACACCGGTGCGCGCCGCCGCGCTCCGCCAGCGGTTCGTCAAACGGAACCTCAGTTACCGAAGTGGATCCGACTCCACCGCATGCCACCGATTCCATACGCTCGGAGCTCATGCGCGGCAAGTCGCCGGGGGTGCGGGCCGGAGCAGCGCCTCGCAACTTGACCTACATAGAGGAAGCGGCGGCGCACCCAACCCTTCGCTCCGCTCCCGACACTCAAAGTCGAGATGAGAGCGCAAGCGGTGGCACGGACGACCGACCAGGCCCTTGCGGGACGCATCGTGGCCGCACGCGACGAATCCGCGTTCCGTGAGCTGTACCGCCGTCACACTCCGAGACTCTATCAGTTCGTGCTGCGCGTTCTGGGCGGGGACGAGCTGGAGGCGGAGGACGTCTTGCAGGACACATGGATCCGGGCCACACGGAACCTGGCCGGTTTTCGCTGGGAGTCACGCTTCGAGACGTGGCTCACCGGAATCGGGCTCAACCTGTGCCGGAACCGGCTGCGCGCCGGCGGTCGTTGGACGGACCTGCCCGAAGAGATACTGGGGACGCCCGGCGCCGCCCAGCGCGAATCCCGGATCGACCTCGAGCGCGCGATCGCCCTGCTTCCGGCGGGATACCGCACCGTGCTCGTCCTGCACGACATCGAAGGGTACAGGCACGCCGAGATCGCCGAACGCCTCGGCGTGTCCGAGGGAACCTCGAAGAGCCAACTGTGGTCGGCCCGGCGTTACTTGCGACGCTTGCTGGGCTCCGGCCATCCTGCGACGGGAGACGTTGTATGAAGGACCCTGACATGCCGATTGACGATCGCGAGCCGGTGGAACTGACTCCGGAAGAGCGCGCCGCCCTCGACGCGTTGCCTCGTGAGCGGGTGCCAGGCCGGATGCTCGAGGAGCGAACGATCAACGCCTTGCGCGACGGAGGGCTCCTCGGCTCGGCGGCGCCGGCGCGCCAGTCGGTGGAAGGACCTGCGCGGAAGGGCGAGAGAGGACGTCCCTGGTGGACGGCGGCCGCCGCGATAGCCGCGGGGATCGCCCTGTTCACAGGCGGCCTGTCGGTCGGTCAGATGCTGGGAGCGCGCCAGACGGCGGACGCGTTCCAGACCGTGTTCGAGGAAGGAGACGCGCGGCTCGCCTCCCGGGTGCAGAGAGCGGGGTCGGACTACGTGACGGCCCTGGAGGCCCTGGCCGAAGCCGGGGATGCGGCGGCGGACACCGGCCAGGCTCTCGAAGTGGCGCTCACGGCCCTGTGGGCCGCGGCCAACGAGATCGTGCGGTTGGCGCCGGACGACCCGCTCACCGCCCGGATCCTCCAGGGTTTCGAGGCGAGGGCCGTGGATGCGGGAGAGTATGGGCCGGGCGGACAGCTCCTGGTCGAGTTCTAGAACGAGGGGGGGACGTGGTGAACGGGAAGACGAGAGAGCACCAGGACGGAGCAAGGCGGCTCCCGATCGCGGCACTTCTGGCAGCCGGGCTGCTGTCGCTGCAGGCCGGCACGGCACGGGGCCAGGCGGGAGTGGCGACTGATACCTGTCCGGGCGGTCTCGAGCCGCTCGGAGTGGTGGGGATCACGAGCTTCGAGTGCACGAACTGCACGCTCCGGGAGACCGAAGGCGGACGCCTGTGGAGCTTCACGTCCGAGCCCCGCGTGCGCGTGGTGGAGCCGGGCTCCCCGGCGGACGGTGAGATCCGGGAAGGTGACGCCATCGTCGCGATCGACGGACACCTGATCACGACCGCAGAGGGCGGGCGTCGGCTCGCGAACCTGGAGCCCGGCAGGACCTCGCGGATGGTGGTTCGAAGCGGGAATCGTGAGCGAACGGTCGCGCTTGTCCCACGGGCCGAGTGCCCGCGGAGCGGAGCCCGCGCGGCCGTCCCGGCGCTGGCGCCGGACGTCGGGATCGGCGTGGGCGAGCCCCGCGTCGCAGGTGCCCCGCGTCCCGCTGCGGCTCCCGTCATCGGCATCGCGGTGGCCGGGCCGGTGCCCCGCCCGACGTACAGCCTCCTGCCGTCCGGCTGGTTCGGTTTCGGAATCCGCTGCACCGATTGCCGGTGGAGCGTGCAGGAAGCCAGCGGGTCTTCCGAGTGGGCGTTCAGCGAGCCGCCCGAGATCAGCTCCGTCGAGTCGGGAAGCCCGGCTGACGCTGCCGACCTGCGCCGCGGTGACGTGCTGCTGGAGATCGACGGCGTGCCGCTCGTGAGCGACGAAGGCGGCCGACGCTTCGGTTCCATCGAGCCACAGGAGACCGTCCGCTGGACATACCGGCGCGACGGAGCCATACGTTCTACGACGGCGACCGCCGCCCGGCGTCCGGACATGCCCGCCCCGCCGCCGCCACCCGACGTGGCTTCGGGTGGCGTGGGGCAGGCGCCCGTCGCGTACGCCTCGCCCGACGTGAGCAAGCTTCGCTACTCGGGCGTGGTCGGAGGGGCAAGCGTGGAAGTGCGAGGCGCGGGTTCCGTGATCGTGAACATCATCGAGCCGGGTCGCGAGATCGAGATCGTGACCTCGGACTCGCGGACGCGGATCAGGGTAGACGACGCCCCGTAGAGGCTCACCCGAATGATCGCCGGATGTGACACCCTGTCACACGCGAGCCGTCGCGAGCCGACAACCTGACGCCGCGGCGGCTCGCAGCGACCGGTCCATACGCGGCCGGTGAGGCGCGCTCTCGACGTCACCTGGGGCCGCAACTCCACTCATGACAGCCCTCTGGAGTATTCGTCTCCCGATCCGGCGCCGGCGTACAACCGGACAGCGCACTCCGCACGACTCTTGCTGCTGTAACGCACGGCCGGCAGGCCTCGCGGCGGAGCCCGACACCCCTCGACGCTGGAGCGACATTCATGCCGTACCGTGCTTCATTCCTCACGTTCCTCGTGGCCGGAACGTTCCTGTGTGCGAGTCCCGTGGGGGCGCAGCAGGACCCCGACGCGGCTGCGCGACAGGCCTTCTTCGACGGCATCCACGCGCCCAACTGGCTGGCCACGGACATCGAGCACACCTCCATCAAGCAGCAGCGCGGGGGTACGTGCTGGAGCTTCTCCACGGTGGCCTTCCTCGAGTCGGAAGTCCTGCGCCTCAACGAGCCCGTCCGCGAGGCTCTCGCGGCGGCGGACGAGGAGCTCGATCTGTCGGACTACTTCGTGGTCTACTGGGCGTACGTGGAGAAGGCCCGGGAATACGCGCGGCGCGCCGGTGACGGGGCGCGCTTCACGGATGGCGGTCTGAGTCACGACGTGACGTGGTTGATCCAGGAGTACGGGATCGTGCCGGAGTCGGACTACACGGTCGTCGAGGACTACGAACGGATGCGGGGCGAGCTGAACGCCGTGCTCAAGGACCACGAGGCCAGCGGAGAATGGGCGGAGGACGCCTTGGTGGCCGACATTCGCGTCGTGCTCGACCGACACCTGGCGCCGCCGCCCGAAACGATCACCGTAGACGGCCTCAGCATGACGCCCGTCGAGTACGCGACGGAATACCTGGGCATCGATCCGACGGCGTACTGGGAGATCACGTCGTACACGGACTTGCCGCCGTACGGCCGCGGCGAGCTCGACGTTCCCGACAACTGGTGGGACTTCGACGGGTATTACAATGTCCCGCTCGACGCATGGGTCCGCACGATCGACGACGCCCTGGACGGTGGATATCCGGTCGTGATCGACACGGACTGGGGCGACAAGGGAGCCTCATGGAACGGTGCGGGCCTGGCCGTGATGCACCCGGACATGCTCTCCGGCTCCATGGTCGATCAGGAGACCCGACAGCGGGACTTCGAGGAAGGAAGGACGACCGACGACCACCTCGTTCTCGCGGTCGATCATCGGGTGGTGGACGGGGAACACTGGTACCTGATCAAGAACTCGCACGGCACGGGCTCCGGACGGCGGGGCTACGTCTGGATACGGGGCGACTGGCTGGCGATGCGTGTCCTCGCGTACATGGTGCACCGGGAAGCGGTCGATCCATCGATCGCGGAGCGTTTCGGCGGTGATCGCTAGGCGACCCTGCGCACAGGCTGGCCGAATCGAACGGGCGGCTCCAGGGTAACGAGACGGTGGGCACGACCCGCCAAAGGAGGGCAGGCATGCTGCAGCTCATCGGAATCCCACTTGTTGTGGCGGCGTGGGCGCTGCCCGCGCTGTTCGTCCTCACCCTTGCATTCCTGTTCGGCCTGGCCGTGTTCCGGCCGCTCTACCTGGCCTGGGCGCGCGCGTGGGATGCCGTCGCGGGGACTCTCGGCCGGCTGGTCTCGGTGCTTGCCGAGCGAATCGTGGCGGGGGCCTTTGCCTACGCGGTGAATCACCCGCGGTCGGAGCGCTGATTCCTGCCTGAGGCAGCGGAACCTCACCGGGGGAACGCGGCCGGATCCTCCGCGGACGGATGGAACCACGCGGAGTATCATACAAAGAGCCCACCGGCTCGGCGGCGACGAGATCGCCGGCGTCGGGTCCTGACTTGCATGGAGTGAGAGCATGGCGTTGTACGACTACTACTGCGAGGCCAACGACCGGACCGTCGAGGTCCGGCACGGCATGGCCCTCTCCGTCTCGACCTGGGGCGAGCTGTGCGACGTCGTCGGCATCGAGACCGGCGACACGCCGGCGGAGGCGCCTGTCCGGCGCCTCATGGGCGCGCCGATTCCGATCACCGGAAGCTCCACGTCCCCGGGGTCCGGGCCTGCCCCGTGCGGTCCGTCGTGCGGGTGCGCCTCCGACACCTGAACCGACATCCCGGGTTCTTTCCAGGTTCTTCGGCCGGGCCGCCCTGAAACAAGGCCCGGCCTCGGTCGTATGGTGGGGCTGGCGCGATTCCGAGCACATTCATGTCTGCCGGGGGTGTCGATGAGGCGTACACACGGGGTGCTGTCCGCGCTCGTATTGGCTCCGGCTCTGGCCGGCCTCGCGGGAGCTCAAGCAGAGGGCTACCCGGAGGTGGGCGATATCCGATACGTCGTGTCCTTCGACCGGGCGTCCGCCTCCGCGCGGTCCATTCGGTCTGAGATGTCGTTCCACGTGTACGGGTCCGGCCCGGTCGTGCTGTCGATTCCGGCCTGGACCCCCGGATCATACGAGCTGGACAACTTCGCCCGCTTTATTTCCGATTTTTCGGCCGAATCGAGCGGCCAACCCATCCGCTGGGACAAGGCGGACTTCGACAGCTGGCGCGTGCACCCCGATGGAGCCGGCCGGGTCACCGTCCGCTTCCGCTACCACGCCGACACGCTGGACACGGGGATGGCAGGCGCGAAGGATGATTTCGCCTTCTTCAACGGCACGACCGTCTTCCCGTATCCCGAGGGGCAGAGCTTCGACTTCCCGGCCCGCGTGTCCGTCGTTACGGAGCCTGATTGGCTCGTCGCCACGGGCATGCGAGGCGCCGGATCGCCGGGCGAGTACGAAGCCGCGACGTATCACGAGCTGGTGGACATGCCGTTCTTCGTGGGCCGCTTCGACCTGGACAGCACCCGCGTGGACGACCGCTGGTACCGGCTCGCCACCTATCCGTCCGGGACGGTGACGGGAGAGGATCGCGAACGGCTCTGGGAGGACATCGAGGCCATGATACCCCCGATGGCAGCAGTGTTCGGCGAAACCCCGTGGGTTGACTACACGATCCTGGCCCTGTTCGAGGAGGGATTCCCCGGTGGCGCGGCTCTGGAGCACCGGAACTCTCACCTGGGCATCTATGCACCCCAGCTCGTGCCGAGCCCCATTCTCCCCCTCGTCATGGCGCACGAGACGTTTCACGCGTGGAACGTCAAGCGCCTTCGTCCTGAGGAGCTGTGGCCGTATGAGTACGACCGCGCGCAACCCACGACGCTCCTGTGGGTGAGCGAGGGTGTCACGGACTACTACGCGGACCTCGCTCTGGTCCGCGGTGGGATCGTGGATCCGGACCTGTTCTACCAGCTGCTCACGCTCAAGATCAGACAGACGGAGGCCGCCGGGCCCGTGTCCCTGGAAGACGCGTCCGTCTCGACGTGGATCGAGCCCGATGACGGCACGGCGACCATCTATTACCAGAAGGGGTCACTGGCCGGCCTGTTCCTCGACATTCTGATCCGGGACGCTACGGACAACCGCACATCGCTCGACCAGGTGATGCGAGACCTGTACGACGGGGAGTACAGGAGCGGATCCGGGTTCACCGAAGAGGAATGGTGGGCCGCCGTCAGCCGGGCTGCCGACGGAGCTTCGTTCGAGGAATTCCGGGCCCGTTACATCGAGGGCCGGGAACCGTATCCGTGGAACGAGGTCCTGCCGCTCGCCGGGATGCGGGTGACGGAGACGTCCACCCGTCGTCCGTTCATCGGCGCGGAGACCGCGGAGGACGCGGGCGGACTCAAGGTGACCGAGGTCACCCCGGGCAGCCCGGCGGAGGTGTCGGGTATCATGCAGGGAGACGTCCTGGTCCGGGTGGACGATGTTCGAGCCGAAGGCTCCGGCTTCGCGAACGAGTTCCGGCACCGGTACGCGGACGCACCGGAGGGAACGACGGTCGAAGTCGTGGTCCTGCGGGACGAAGGGGAGGTGAGCCTGGAAACGGAGATTGAGTTCACGGTGAGCGCGACCCTGTCGGCCGGGGAAGACCCGGAGGCTGGACCGAAGGCGCGCGCCATTCGCGAGGGAATCTTCGGCGGCCGGGTGGACGACTGAGCCGCGAGCGGAGGTAAGCGCGTGACGATCGTGCACGACCTGGGCCACGTGGTCTCCGTGCTGGAGCGAACTCCCGCGACGCTCGAGGGCATGCTGCGGGGAGCGCCGCCCGACCTCGTCCGCGCCACCGAGGGCGCAGGCTCGTGGAGTCCGTTCGATGTGGTCGGGCACCTGATCCACGGGGAACGGACCGATTGGATTCCCCGGCTGAAAACGATCCTTGCCGAAGGGGAGTCCCGGCCCTTCGAGCCGTTCGACCGGTTCGCCCAATTCGAGAGCAGCACGGGCAGGTCACTCGAGGAGCTTCTCGAGGAGTTCGCCTCGCTGAGGGCCAACAACCTGGGAGTCCTGCGAGCGCTGCTGGCAGAGGGAATCGATCTCGCGGCGCCGGGCAGGCACCCGGATCTCGGCCGCGTGACGGCGGGCCAGCTCCTGAGCACGTGGGCCGCGCACGACCTGGGGCACATCGCCCAGATCGCGCGCGTGATGGCGCGGCAGTTCGGCGCCAGGACCGGGCCCTGGCGCGCCTATCTGCCGATCCTCCGGGAGCGGTAGGGGCTCCTCCTATGGCCAGATGCCACGCCGCAGCGTGACGTCGGCCACGCGCTTCACGGCCAGCACGTACGCCGCCGTGCGCAGGTCGACCTTCTCGACCGGGTCGCCCCCGTGTCCCCCGTCCGATCGAGCAATCGCCATCTCCGGCGCGGAATCGTTGATACGAGCCTGCGTGTCGAGCACGGCGTCCGTGGAGCGTATCATCTTGCGCAGCAGTTTCGCGTTGACCTCTTCCTCGTCCCACTGCTCGTTTTCGATGTTCTGCACCCACTCGTAGTAGCTCACCGTCACGCCGCCGGCGTTGGCCAGGATGTCCGGCAGCACCGCGATGCCCTTCGCGAACAGGATCCGGTCGGCCGCCGGCGTCGTCGGCCCGTTGGCCGCCTCGGCGATCAGGCGCGCCTTCACATCGTTCGCATTGTCGGCCCGGATCTGGTTCTCGAGGGCTGCCGGGATGAGGATGTCGCACTCCAGCGCCAGCAGCTCTTCGTTGCTCACCTGTTTCGTGCCGGCGAGCCCGACGACCGAGCCGGTCTCCTTCTTGTGGGCAAGTGCGGCGCTCGGGTCCAGGCCGTCCGGGCTGTAAATGCCCCCCCGGGAATCACTGACGGCCAGGATCGTCGAACCCTCTTCAGCGTACAGCTGTGCGGCGATGGCTCCGGCGTTGCCGAAGCCCTGCACAACGACCGACGCCCCGGCGACCGAGTCCAGTCCGTCCACCAGGCCGCGTGACAGCGCGCGCTGTGTGCAGAACAGGCAGCCGCGCGACGTGGCCTCTTTGCGGCCGAACGATCCGCCCATGTCCACTGGCTTGCCCGTGACCACCGGCGTGTTGTTCCGGCCGGGGTGCATCATGTCGTACGTGTCGAATACCCACGCCATCGTCTCGGCGCTGGTATTCACGTCCGGGGCGGGAATGTCGGTGTGCGGACCGATCGCCTCTCCCAGCTCCGCGATGAATCGGCGAGTGATCATCCGCAGGTCGTCCCTGGTGAGCTTCTTCGGATCGCAGATGACTCCACCCTTGGCGCCTCCGAACGGGATGTCCATCACGGCGCACTTCCAGGTCATCCACGTCGCGAGTGCCCGCACCTCGTCGGCGGTCACGTCCGGGTGGTACCGGATGCCGCCCTTACCCGGGCCGCGCGCTCGATTATGCAGCACTCGGTAGCCCGTGAAGTTCCGGACCGTGCCGTTGCGGGTCTGGATGGGGAACTCCGATATGATGACCCGTTCGGGACGCACCAGGTACTCCACCAGGCCCTCCTGGTACTCCGGAAGATACCGGATCGCTTGCTGGAACTGCTGCTGCGCGATGTGGAACGGATTCAGGTCTTCCTTCACGGGAGCGTCGGCGACTGCTGGACCGTTCATGGCAAGTTCGCCTTTCAGCAATGGTCTCACGGCGAGACGGGCGAGCGTTCGACGGACAATGTAGTCGGGGGGGCGGGGCAGCGGGAGACGGGAGGGCGCCGACCTTCGCGCCCGCTGGCTCCCGGCCGAATCCTCCCCTAACTTCGCTCTCGTCCACGGCCCCGTGCGGGCCGCCTTTCCCCGACCCAAGAGAGCCATGAACTCGCAGCCGAGTCTGTCAGATTCCGTCGCTGGCAAGCCACCACCGCCTCCTGTCTTCCGGTGGGCCGTGCTGGTCGTCATCAGTCTGGCGATGTTCGGCAACTACTACGTCTACGACGCGGTCAGCCCGATCGCCGACTTGCTGCGAGACCAGCTCGGCTTCTCGGACAGCCGGATCGGGACGCTGAACGCGATTTACAGCTTCCCGAACATCATCATGGTCCTGATCGGCGGGATCATCATCGATCGGATCGGCGTCAAGAAGGCGACTCTGCTGTTCGGGGCCCTGTGCTTCATCGGGGCGTCGATTACGGCGGCGACCGGCGAATTCGTGATCATGGCCGCCGGCCGCCTGATCTTCGGGATCGGCGCCGAGTCCTTGATCGTCTCGGTCACCGTCGGTATCGCGCGCTGGTTCAAGGGACGCGAACTGAGCTTCGCGTTCGGGGTCAATCTGACGATTGCCCGGCTGGGTTCCTTCCTGGCCCTCAACTCACCGACGTGGGCGCGCGGTACCTACGAGAACTGGCAGGGACCGCTTCTCATCACCGTCGGTTTCGCGACCTTCTGCGTGGTCGGTGCGCTCGTCTACTGGGTGCTCGAGGACCAGGCGGACAAGCGGTACGACCTGGGCGAGGCGGGGGAGACGGACAAGGTGGAATGGGGCGACCTCTTCAGCTTCGGGCGTTCGTACATGTGGGTGGTGCTGCTGTGCGTGACCTTCTACTCTGCGATCTTCCCGTTCCAGACATTCGCCATCAAGTTCTTCCAGGATGCGCACGGCGCGAGTCGGGAGACCGCGGGTTTCCTGTCCAGTATCATCACGCTGTTCTCGATGATCATGACGCCCCTGTTCGGGATCTGGGTGGACCGCGTAGGGAAGCGCTCGCTGTTCATGATGGTCGGGTCGCTGATGCTGGTGCCCGTGTACCTGATGATGGCGTATACGGCGGTCGACCTGAAGATCCCGATGGCGATCATGGGTATCGCGTTCTCGCTGGTCCCGGCCGTCATGTGGCCGTCGGTGGCGTACCTGGTGGAGGAGGCCAAGCTGGGCACTGCCTACGGCCTGATGACGATGATCCAGAACATCGGCCTGTTCGGGTTCAACTGGATGATCGGACGGGCGAACGACTTCTCCGCCGCGAGCGCTACGAACCCCAGCGGATACGCCCTCGGGATGTGGATCTTCTCAGTGCTCGGTTTTCTCGGATTCTTCTTCGCCTGGATGCTACGGCGCGAGGAGACGGGGCCGCACGCACACGGCCTGGAGACGATCACCGTGAAGGCCACGCGGGAAGCGGAGGCACGAGGGTGAGGAGCATCCGGACGCGCGTCGCGCCGGCGCTGGCGGCGGCAATGTTACTCGCCGCGCCGGCGTCGGGGTGCGCGCAGCAGGAAGGGGAGGGTGAAGGAATGCTGGGATCGATCACCGATGTGGCCGGCATCGAGGTCGGTCACCACACACTGGCCGAGCGGCCGACCGGTTGCACCGTGATCCTGGCGCGCGCAGGGGCCGTGGGTGGGGTCGACGTGCGGGGTGGAGCGCCGGGGACTCGGGAGATCGCACTGCTCGATCCGGTCAACTCCATTCAGAGTATGGCGGTGCACGCCGTCGTCCTGTCGGGCGGCAGCGCGTTCGCCTTGGACGTGTCGTCGGGAGTTATGCGCTGGCTGGAGGAGCGGGACATCGGTTACGAGACCCGAGTCGCGAAAGTCCCGATCGTCACGCAAGCCATCCTTTTCGACCTGGCGGTCGGCGATCCGTCCGTAAGACCCGGGCCGGAGTGCGGCTACGCGGCGGCGGACGTGGCTTCTACCGATCCTCCCGCCGAGGGCAGCATCGGAGCTGGAGCAGGAGCAACGATAGGCAAGCTCGCCGGCATGTCGCGAGCCATGAAGGGTGGCATCGGGAACGCCTCGATCGAGCTACCGGGTGGCGTCGTGGTCGGGGCGATCGTGGCGGTGAACTCGGTGGGTGACGTCGTAGATCCAGCGACAGGCAAGGTCGTGGCAGGAATCCGAACCGCGGATGGAACGAAGCTGGCGGATTCCCGAGAGCTGCTGCGTGCACGGTCCGGCGTCAGCGTCGGACCGGCCGACAACACTACGATCGGAGTGGTCGCAACCAACGCGCGTCTCACGAAAGCGGAAGTCACCAAGCTGGCCCAGATGGCGCAGGATGGTGTCGCCCGTGCGGTCTATCCCGCCCACACTCCCAGGGACGGAGACACCATCTTCGCTCTCGCTACCGGAGACGTGGAGGGAGAACCGGACCTGATCGTGTTGGGAGCGGTCGGGGCCGACGTGGTCGCGGAGGCGATCCTCCGCGCCGTGCGATCAGCCACCGGTCTCGAGGGCATTCCTTCGGTACGCGACGTCTCAGGGTCGCGTTGACGGGCCGTTGAACCCGACGCTTCTCTTCCTCCTTCTCTATTCGGCCGCCCTGATCGGGCTCGGCCTGTGGATCGGGCGCCGGGTCAAAGCGACCGGCGCCTTTTTCGTGGCGGGCCGCCGGCTTGGTCCAGTGCTCCTGTTCGCCACCGTGCTCGCCGCCAATATCGGCGCCGGCTCCACCGTGGGGGCGGCCGGCCTCGGGTACCGTGACGGTCTTGCCGCCTGGTGGTGGGTGGGCTCGGCGGGGTTCGGCACCCTCGTTCTCGCCTTCTGGATCGGTCCGAAGATCTGGCACGTGGCGAAAGAGCACGACCTGTACACGGTCGGCGATTACCTGGAGCTGCGGTACGGGCCGAGCGTGCGGGGCATCGTGGCCGGCCTCCTGTGGCTCGCCACGCTGGCCATCCTTGCCGGACAGCTCATCGCCTTCGCCTGGATCCTGGACGCGGTGGCGGACGTTCCGAAATGGGCGGGGTGCCTGATCGCCGGCGGCGTTATGACCGTCTACTTCGCGGCCGGAGGACTGCTCACCTCAGTCTGGGTGAACCTGGTCGAGCTGGTCGTCCTCGTCGTCGGGTTCGGGATCGCTCTCCCATGGGCCCTGTCGGCGGCTGGAGGATGGGAAGCCGCGGTCACGGCAGCGCCGGCCGAGCCGGACTACTTCAGCTTCTGGCGGGGCGGCGGCTCGGGGATCGTCTATCTTGCCCTCCTCGTGCCGGCGTTCATCATTTCGCCCGGACTCATCCAGAAGGTGTACGGGGCGCGCGACGAGCGGACCGTGCGGCTCGGCGTAGGGCTCAGCGCCCTGGCTCTGCTCCTGTTTGCCGCCGTTCCGCCGCTGCTCGGGGTCCTCGCGCACGCATTCGCCCCGGACCTCGCGAACCACGAGATGGCGCTGCCGTCCGTCCTGACGACGGCGCTCCCGCCGGCCGTCGGAGCGATCGGGTTGGCGGCCGTGTTCTCGGCCGAGGTGAGCTCGGCGGACGCGATCCTGTTCATGCTCTCGACATCTCTGTCGGAGGACCTGTACAAGCGGTTCGTGCGGCCGAACGCGGGAGATCGCGACGTGCTGCGCGTGGCGAGGTGGGCCGCCGTGCTCGGCGGCGGCGCCGCAGTGGCGCTGGCCCTCTCGCTCCCGTCGGTGATCGGTGCCCTGAGCGTGTTCTACGTCTTCCTCAGCGTGAGCCTGTTCGTGCCTGTCGCGGCGGGCCTGCACAGCCGACGACCGGGGACGCCGGAAGCGCTGGCGGCGATCAGCGCCGGGGTAGCGGTGCTGGTCGTATTGCGGCTTACGGGCATGGCTGGAGGGGCCGCCTGGCATGCCACGTGGATAGGAATCGCGGCCTCAGCGGTAGCGTTCGCACTGCGGTTCGCCGCGGGGAAGGTCTGGCGGGCCCGCAGATCGTGATGCGGGGACGCCAGCTCAACCCTTCGGCGGCTCCGGCTCGCTCAGTCCCGGTACGGATCGAACACGTCCGCCCCCGCCATGACCACTGCCAGCGGCCGCAACGTGTGCAGAATCTCGATCGTCCCGCCCTGCGCGGCCAGCACGTCGGGGAGTCGCCGGTATACGTGGGGGCTCTCGTCCAGCCCTCCGCCCCTGAGGATCACGCCCTTCTCGCGTACCCAGCCGTGCATCATCTCCGGGCTGACCCGCCCGGGCCGAATAACCTTGCCCGTCTTCCGCTTGACCTTCCCGCGCGCCGCCGTGCGGCTCATCACCCGGCCGGCTCCATGGACGGTGGAGTACAGGGCCTCCTTCTGAAGCGTGTCCTCCTCGCTGCCGGGCTCGGCGATCGCGCCGCGCACGATCACCGCGTCATCTCCCATCGATCCACCGATGAAACCCATCTGTCCCGGGAAAGCCGGCGTCGCCCCCTTTCGGACCACGATGTAGCCCTGGCCCTCGTGCATCTCCCGCCACGCGAAGTTGTGGTGATTGTGCACGAGCTCCAGCTCCCGACCGCCGATCAGGTCCACCACCTTCCGCACGACCCACTCCCGCCCGGCGTACGCGTAGCGGCCGGCGAGCTCCATCAGGTGCCAGTAGTCGTGTCCCAGCGGCGAGTCGAGCGGGAATATCACCTCCGCCTCCGGCACTCGCTCGCCCCACGCCCGCCCCTGGCCCAGCGCGAGAAAGGCGGACGCGATGGTATGCCCGAAGCCGCGACTCCCGAAATGGACACCCACCCAGATGCGGTCCTCCGCGTCGGCGAAGATGTCCACGTAGTGGTTGCCGCTCCCCACCGTGCCGAGCTGAGCGCGGGCTTTCTTGAGCAGGTCGTTCCGCTTGCCGGCCGGGATCGCGTCCCACGCGGGATCGTCGAACAGGGGGTGGTCCACGGGGGCGTCATCCGCCCGGTTCGTGCGGCCGAGGCCGAAGCTCACCGTGCTGTTGATCTCATCCGCGATTCTGCCGAGGCTCACGCGGCGAGGCCTGCCCTCGGGGCCGAAGTCGGTCAGGCGGAGGTCCGTCCTGATGGCCGCGTTGCCGCACGCGATGTCGAAGCCGACACCGACGACCGATACCTCGTCCACGTATGCCGCGACGCCGCCGATCGGCATGACGTAGCCGAGGTGGCCGTCGGCCATCAGCGCGGCGCGCTCGGCCCGCGCCGCGACGTTTCGCAGCTGGGCGAGCGTATTCTCCTCGTGCTGGCCGAAGATCCTCATACGGGTCCTCCAATGTGAATCTACACCAGGAGAAGCGCGGGGATCATCCGGGGCTGGACGGCTCCACGGACCGGACGCGCATGAGCCGACGCATGGCCCCGATCCCGAACGCCGGTCCGACAGCCAGGATGGGGAACGCCCACCTCCAGCCGGCTACCTCGGCGATCGCCGGCACGATCTGGATCGTGACCATGGTGAGCAGGAATCCGACCGCCACCTGGATCGTCAGTGCCGTCCCCACGGCGTGCGAGGGGGAGACCTCCGTGACGAGGGCACTGAACTGCGCCGAGTCCGCGATGACGAAGAAGCCCCATACGAGAACCAGGGGAACCAGGAGAGGCAAGCCGGACCCGAACAACAGCCCCGCCAGCAGGGCGCACGCCCCGCTCGTCGAGAGCGCCCGGATGGTGAGCCGCTCCCGCCCCACGCGATCGGCTACGCGGCCTCCCCACACGCAGGCGGGTCCGCCCACCGCTATGGCGGCGAAGGCGATCAGCTTCACGGCCGTCGGATACTCTCCCGTCCACGGGACGCCCGCCCGCGCCGCGGAGCTGGCCGCCAGGAAGGCCACGATCCACGTCCAGAACGCGTACAGCTCCCACATGTGGCCCAGATATCCGCCCGTTGCTAGGCGCCACTCGCGGTCGCGGAGCACGGTTCCGACGAGCCCCCAGCTGAACGGCCGCCGCTCGAACGCGTGGGGTCCGTCGCGATACCCGACCGCGACCAACAGTGCGGCCAGGAACGCGCTGCCCGTGGTGCTCCACACCACGAACCCGACGCCGGCCCCTCCGATCGCATCCACCAGGTAGGGGAACGCCTTGCCCACCGTAAGGGCGCCCACGACGGCCCCTATCGCCAGGCCGCGGTTCGCCCGGAACCAGGTGGCGGCCATCTTCATGCCCGGCGGATAGACTCCCGCGAGGAAGAACCCGGTGGCGAACCGGAGCCCCAGCGCCAGGCCGAAGCCGCCGGCCATGAGAAGGGAAGCGTTAGCGAGGCCTGCCAGCACGGCGGAGGCCGCGAACAAACGCCGGCTGGGAATGACGTCTGCCAGGTTGAGGAGGGCGGCCACGATCGTGCCCGCCACGAAACCGAGCTGCACCGTGGTGGTGAGCCAGCCCGCCTGCGCGACGCTGAGTCCCCATTCGGATCGCAGGTGCGGCGCCACCGCGCTGGCTGCGAACCACACCGACATGCCCAGGAGCTCGGCGGCCGACAACAGAGCGAGCATGCACCAGGCCCGTCCGTGCAGGCTCCGTCTGATCTGAAGCTGGTCCATCCGGTCTCCGCTCCCGGGGACGGTCCGATCTGGCGCCTGCAACATCGCACTCCGGGACGGCGGTTCCGCAAGGCCTGGCGTTCGCTGCTCACAGGCCGAGAAGTTGGCCGAGGCCCACGGCCGCGGCCGCCACGACGGTAACACCGATGAGGATTCTGCTCAGCCGGCTCCGCCCGCTGCGTGACGCGCAAAGATAGGCGAGTGCCTCGGCAGCCGTGTAGCCCCACGCTTCAGCATACATGTCTCGTTCCCTTCCCATGCCGAACCTTGACTTTCGTTTGTAACCGGTTATTCTATTAATGCTGGTTATAGTATACGGGAATGCGTGTAACCTGTCAATAGGTAAACAATGGTTAGTTCGGAAACGCGCTACGAGTTCGATCTTTCGGGCGGACATCCGGGTCTCGATCTCATCAACACGGTCAGCGAACGCACGGGTGATCCGGTCGAGCACCTGCTGGAGTACACGGATCTGCTGGCGTTCGCACGGCAGTCCGGCGGCATTCCGGACGAAGAGATCGTCGAGCTGACGGCCGCGGCTCAGGCCGCTCCCCGGCAGGCGGACAGGACGCTCGCTCAGGCGGTGCGGCTGCGCGAGGCGCTGTACCGTGTGTTCAGGTCGATCGCCGCGGGCGGGATTCCCGACGACGCAGACCTCGATTCGATCAACTCCGTGCTGTGCGAGGGTCTGGCGAGGGCCCGCCTCGTCCGCACGGAACAGGCATACAGGTGGTCATGGGCGGGCGACTGTAGCTGCCTGGAGCGGCCCCTGTGGCAGATCGTCCACGCGGCGGCCGATCTGCTCACCTCTCCCGACCTGGAGCGGGTGAAGCTGTGTGGCGCCGATACGTGCGAGTGGCTGTTCCTGGACGAGAGCCGCAACCGGAGCCGCCGCTGGTGCGACATGAGCACCTGCGGCAACCGGGAGAAGGCCCGCAAGCACTACCGGAGGGTGAAGGAGCGCGCCGGCTGAGCCGTGGAGGCCGGCGCGCGCGACCCGATCAGACCTCCCTCGGGCCCAGGATCCGGTTGTACAGCCAGGCGAAGACGGCTCCGCCGATCGCGCCGTCCACCAGGGCGTACAGGCTGCCCATGATCACCGATCCGAAGCCGCCCGGGGCGTATCCCGGATACAGGCCGTCCATCAGGTCCAGGAACGCCACCCCGTAGTCCGGCCACATCTGCTGAGCCACCGCGACGAGGAAGAACGCCACCGCCCACAGGATTCCGAACGTGAGCGCGGTGGTGCGGACGCAGAAACGCATGACAGCCTCCCGCGTTGAGATATCGGCGGATTCTCCCGTGAATCAGGAGTCCACCTGCATGCCTGGCGGACCTCAGACTGCGGCGAGCGCCGCCTCGAAGTCGTCCACCAGGTCCTGTGTTCCCTCGACGCCGACGGACACCCGGATCAGCCCGTCCGGCACGCCGACCTCCACTCTCTCCTCCTTCGTGAGCCCGGCGTGAGAGGTCGTGGCCGGCAGAGTCACCAGGGTCTCGACTCCCCCGAGGCTCGGGGCGATGATCGGAATGGTGACCGCCTCCTGGAATCGGTTCGCCGCCGCCGCGCCGCCCGCGAGCTCGAGGCTCAGCATGCCCCCGAAGCCGTCGAACAGCCGTGACGCCCGCTCATGTCCCGAGTGGGACGGCAAACCGGGGTGGTTGACTCGGGTCACCGCCGGGTGCGTCTCCAATGCGCGCGCCAGCGCGAGGGCGCTCTCGTTCTGCTTCCGGACCCGCACGCCCAGGGTCTTCAGTCCCCGGTGCAGCAGGAAGCACGCGTGGGCGTCGAGCGATCCGCCCAGGAAGTGCATCATTCTCTTGACCCCGGCGACGAGATCGGCACTTCCGATCACGGCTCCGCATACGATATCCGAGTGGCCGTTCAGGTACTTGGTGCCACTGTGCACGGAAAGGTCGAAGCCGATCTCGGGCGGCCGGAAGTTCACCGGGCTCGCGAACGTGTTGTCGATCACGGATATCAACCCGTGCTCGCGAGCGAACGCCACCACCGCTTCCAGGTCGGCCACCTGGATCAGCGGGTTGGTGATCGCCTCGACGTAGATCATGCGCGTCTCGGGGCGCAGCACGCCTGCCCAGGTGTCCGGACGCTCGCCGTCCACGAAGTCGCACGTCAGGCCGTGTCTGGCGAACTCGCGTCGGGCGTAGTCGTACGTTCCTCCGTACAGGCAATCCTGGAAGATCACGTGATCGCCGGCCGAGAGCTGGGAGTGGAATATGGTCGTGATCGCGGCCATCCCGGTCGTCATGACAAGGCCGGCCTCCGCCCCTTCGAGGACGGCGAGCTTGGCCCCGAGAACCACGTGGTTGGGCGAGTTGCTGAGTCGCATGTACTTGATGTCGTGGTAGCCCTCGCCCTCCTCGGACTCGAAGTTGGCGCACTGGAATATCGGCAGCGACACCGCACCCTCGATGCCGGGCCGGATCTCGCCGGCATGGATGAGCTGCGTGTCGATCGAGGTCTGTCGCTTCGTCACTCGTCCTCCTAGCGCGCGGATTCTTCGTCGTGCCAGATTAGGGGATTCGAGCGGTCAGGGGCCAGTGGTCCTCTCCCGTTCCCGCCTTTGCCGATGGTGTGGAATCCCATAACATAGTCACGGATGGTGTCCCGATTCCCGGTCTTCGCGTGGTCCACATGTTCGAGCGCTTTCCCGACATCCTCGCCTCCGACCCGATCATCCCGGGTGACGGGATCGAGATCGGACGGTCGCGCGAAGGAAGGGCGCTCCGGGCTGTTCGGTTCGGCGCCGGTCCCAGGCGGGTGAGCCTGGTGGGCGGGAGCCACGCCGACGAGCCCGTCGGCCCATGGCTGCTGCGCCGACTGGCATCGTACCTGGCCGACTTGCCAGCGGACGACCCGATGCTGGACCGCTACGCGTGGTGGATTCTGCCGCACATCAACCCCGACGGCGAGGTTCGAAACGCAAGCTGGGCGGATGAGACGGCCGAGACGTTCGACGCGGGCTCCTACCTCGGATCGGTGGTCCGCGAGCTGCCCGGCGACGACATCGAGTTCGGCTACCCGCGCGCCGCAGGCGACGAGGGGGTGCGACCGGAGAACCGGGCGGCGTGGGAGTGGTGGGAAGGCGCCGGCGGACCGTTCGACCTGCACGTCTCGCTGCACGGGATGGGGTTCGCAGCCGGGCCCTGGCACCTGATCGAAAGCGCATGGCGGGACCGCGCCGGCCTTCTCATGGAGCGGTGCCGGACGGCAGCCGATGATCTTGGGTACGCTCTGCACGACGTGGAGCGCCAGGGCGAGAAGGGCTTCTTCCGCATCGCCCGCGGGTTCTGCACGCGACCGGACTCACGGACCATGCGGAACCATTTCCTCGGACTGGGCGATCCAGAGACCGCCGCCCGCTTCCGCCCGAGCTCGATGGAGACGATGCGCTCCTTCGGAGGTGATCCGCTGACACTGGTCACCGAGATGCCGCTGTTCCTCACGCCGGGCGTCGGCGACCGGATCGGGCCTCCGGATCCAGTGCTGGAGGAATGGCGGACGCGCATTGCGGGGTGGCGGGAGCGTCTCGCTGCTGGAGCCGACCCGGTCCATGTCTCCGGGGAGTCTGCCGTGGCCGGCCTGAAGCCCATGCCGATCCGGGACCACATGAAGCTGCAGTGGCGGTTGATCTCGGCGGGTATCGAACAGGTGAGGGACGAGCGGACATGCTGAAGCGCTCGTGCGCCATCCTCGCGTTGACCCTGGTAACCGCCGACCTGTTGGTCGCCCAGGCGGTCCGCGGCCGGCTTGTGGAAGCGGATTCGGGCGCGCCGGTGGCCGGGGGACTCATCGTGATGTTCGATCTGGAGGGCACCGAGGTCGCCAGCACGGTGACCGGCTCGCAGGGCACGTACCACGTACGGGCCCCGGGTGCCGGCGTGTTCCGTCTGCGGGCCGAGCGGATCGGATTCGAGAGCTCTCTCTCGGGCGAGATCGCCCTTCTCAGCGGCCAGGTGGTGACGGAGGAGCTTGCGGCCTCCTCGACGGCGATCGTGCTCCCGGTGCTCACCGTGGAGAGCAAGACAGAGTGCAGGGTGCGGCCCGAGGAGGGCGAAACCACGTACGTCGTGTGGGAGGAGGCGCGCAAAGCGCTCGCAGTCACTGAAAGGACGGCAGCTGGATACTTTTTTGACGCCACCACCTACGAGCGGACCGTCGATCCGTGGGGAGGAACACTCACCGCGGGAGAGACGGAGCACGTCTCGATGGCCGGCCGTCACCCGTTCCGCAGCGCGCCGATCGAGGACCTGGAAGAGCATGGGTACGCCCGTCGCAAGCCGGAGGGCACGTACTTCTACGGGCCGGACGCCGAAGTGGTCCTGTCGGACCAATTCCTGGACTCGCACTGCTTCAGATCCCGGCTGGGCGACGACGACGCGCTCGTGGGCCTTTCCTTCGAGCCCGTGGTGCAGGGCGGCGATCGTGTGGACGTCGAGGGCGTGCTGTGGCTCGACCGGGAGAGCTCGAAGCTCCGCACGCTGGAGTTCCGGTACACGGGCGTCGAGCGACCGGCGCGAGGCGAGGGTCCCGGCCCGCACGGCGAGATGGTATTCGACCAGCTTCCCGGTGGTGGCTGGATCGTGCGAGAGTGGTGGATCCGCGTGCCACTCGGGTCCCAGCAGCGCGGGGTCCGGACCTACGTGACGTACGTGCAGCGGGGCGGGCGAGTCAGGCACACGGAGCAGCTCGGCGCATCCCGGAGCGAGATGGCCCCCGTTCCCTCCGTGTACGGCCCGCCGCCGTCCTCTGACAGCTCCGGTGCGCCGTGACCGCGGCCCTCATCGCCGGCCTGTCCGCGGGTGCGATACACGTACTCGCGGGACCGGACCACCTCGCCGCGATCGCTCCGCTGGCGGCCGAGCGACAGACGCGGCCGTGGGCCGCGGGGCTCCTGTGGGGGCTCGGACACGCGGGTGGGGTGGTCGTCGTGGGAGCGGCGGCGCTGCTTCTGCGCGAGGTCCTGCCCGTGGAGCGCCTCTCAGGGTGGAGCGAGCGGTTGGTCGGCCTGGTTCTCATCGCAATCGGTGCATGGGGCATTCGGCAGGCGACCCGGCAGCGGGTTCACGTGCACGAACACCAGCACGACGGACACCGCCACGCGCACGTCCACGTGCATCACCTCGCCGTGAACCACGAGGCGCCACATGCGCACGGCGCGGCCGCCGCGCATCTTCACGTGCAGACCCGGGCCGCTTTTGGCGTGGGGATTCTGCACGGGCTCGCCGGCAGCGCCCACTTCCTGGGAATCCTGCCGGCGCTCGCGTTCACCGTCCGGTCCAGCGCCGTGGCATACGTGGCCGCGTTCGGAGTCGGGACGGTGGTGGCCATGACCCTGTTCGCAGTGCTGATCGGCTGGGTGGCGATGCGGTTCTCGCGCAGCGGCGCCCGCCTGTATCGGGCGCTTCTGTTCACGTTCGGCGTCACCGCGATCGTCGTGGGCGTCGCATGGTTGGTGGGCTGACCGGAGTCGTCGAAATGGATGAGCAGAAGCGCTACGATGACGAGACCGCGGGACAGGTCCTGCGCCGGGCAGCTGAGCTGCAGCACGAGTCCACGGTACCCGTGTATTCCGGGCAAGGTCTAAGTGCAGCCGATCTCGAACAGGTTGCCCGGGAAGCCGGTATCGACCCCTCCTTCGTTCGTCGGGCCATCTTCGAATCGCAGATTTCGTCGCCCGAGACGGAGCGTTCACCCGTGTTCGGCGAGGTGAAG
The DNA here is from genome assembly GCA_039584815.1 of Gemmatimonadota bacterium. Classification (GTDB taxonomy): domain Bacteria; phylum Gemmatimonadota; class Gemmatimonadetes; order Palauibacterales; family Palauibacteraceae; genus Benthicola. Next base: position 16,595 of record JBDGXC010000024.1, on the reverse strand, counting down.
ACTCTCGAGATCGTGGAAGTCCTGGAGGGAGAAGTGAGCGCCGACTCCGTGGACCGAATGCTAGAAGAAGTGCAGCGGGCGTTCGCGGACGGAGGCAGCGTTACTCGAACCGATCGGTCCGCAACGTGGAGCGCTTCCCGGACGCTGGCCAGCAGCCGCCTGTCGAGCCTGGTGGTGGCGATCACAGCTCGCGACGAGCGAACCGAAATCCGGATCACCGAACGGCTGGATAACCTGTCCACGGCCCTGTTCGTAGGTCTCGGCTTCGGCGGAAGCGCCGTAGGCGTTGCCATCTCGGGAGCGGTCGGGATGGGTGAGTTCGGCAATCCGCTGGTGTTCGGGGCCATGGCGGTCACTGCTGTCGTCGCTTTCTTCGGCACCGCGCGCTCACTCTACACACGGAGCGCCCGAAAGCGCAGACGGGAGCTTCGGCGGCTACTGGGCAAGTTGGCGGAGGCCAGCATCTCGGGGTCGGAAACGAAGGCGATCACGGAGTCGCCACACGACGATCCGGGCCCCGTGACGGAACCGGGGACCTAGCGCGCAACCGGAAGACCGATCAGGTCGCCGAGGCGTCGGTCCCACTCGCGGGGCTCGAACGCCCCGCGGCCCCCGTCGGGAGTAAACGTCATCTCTCCGAAAAATAGCCCTGTCGCTGTACTGTACATGTCGACGCGTACGAACGGGAAACCCTTCGACAGACGTTGCGCCAGGTCGACCATCTCATCGAGACGATCCGGCCGCGAAACGACGGCGTCCGAGCCAGGGTAATTCAGGTCGAAAGGTAGCCGGTTCCAGTTCAGGTCGTACATGTTTCGGCGGTGGTCCGTATGCCGATCCAGGTCGACCTCTATGATGATCGTCTGAGCCTCGCCGCCCCCCAGGCATAGCAGCTTGTAGTCGGATGGTATCTCGCCGTGCTCGTCCAGGAGTAGTTCCTCGACCACGAGGCGGGGCTGGATGTCCCGGTACTGCCATTCGCGCAGATACGGGAAATAGCTCGAAGCGAGCCACGCGTTGAGCGTGTCCTTGACCGGGAGCCAATCGATCTGCCGTTTGTCCCGCACGATCAGATTCCAGCCACTCCCGTGCGTTGCCTTGACCACGAAGCCGTCGGGGAGCCGGTCCAGTTCGATGTCTTTCGCATCGTCGTAGACTCCGATGAGAGGAAGAAGATATTGATCCCCGATTCGCTGACTCACCCAGTCTCGAACCGCATACTTGTCCGCACAGACCACCTTGACCGGCCGACGGTCGTACAGATTGAGCCACAGGATTTTCTCGTTGAAGGTCTTCGGCGACGCCAGCTCTGGCTCGCGGCCAAGAGCCCGACGGTACTTGCGACGGATGCGCTTCTCGTCGCTCTCCCACAGGAGCTTGAGGCCTTCCTGGATGCGTCGAATACGCCGTAGCGTCGTCAGCCGCACGCGAATCCCCCGGAGACGGTTCGGATCGACACACTCAACGTGATCATAATCCGGCCGAATGCGGCGGTACAGGAGGCGGATGGCCCCCGCCTACTCCTCCCGCAGCACGATCACCGGATCGACCCGGGTGGCTCGCCGGGCCGGGAGCCAGGCCGCCAGCAGGGAAACCGCGACCAGGAACGCCGCGAAACCGGCATACGTGACCGGATCCGCGGGGCTGACCCCGTACAGGAGGCTGGCCATGAGACGGGTGAGCCCGAACGCGGCCACCAGGCCGATCGCGACACCGACCGCGGTCAGGCCGAGCCCCTGGAGCGACACCATCCGCACCACGTCACCCGCATTCGCACCGAGCGCCATCCGGATGCCGATCTCCCGCAGGCGTTGTACGACCGAGAACGACATCACGCCGAAGATGCCGATCGCCGAGAGGAACAGGGCCACGCCGCCGAACACGGTCAGCAGTCGACTCATGGCGCGGCTCCCGGCCATCGCCCCGTCCACATAGCCCTCCAGCGTCTCGACCTCGGTGAGCGGAACGTCCGGGTCCATCGCCTCGACCTCGCTCCGCACCAGCTCGGTCAGGGCCAACGGATCGCCGGCGGTCTTCGCGATGACGTACATCGACGTCGTCCACGAGAGGCCGCTCTGCTGCAGGGGCACGTACAGCTGGATGCGCGACGGGGACTCCAGCTCGTAATGACGCGTATTGCGCGTGACGCCGATCACGGTGCGCCACAACCGCGGCGCGTCTCCTTCGTGATCGTCCTCGACCTCCTCGGCCTCGTACGTGATACGCTTGCCTATCGCGTCCTCGCCGGGCCAGAACATCTCGGCCATCCGCTCGTCGATGACCACCACGCGCTGCGCACCCTCCCGGTCCGCCGGGGTGAATCCCCGTCCCCGCAGGACCGGGATGCCCAGGGTCTCGAAGTGCCCCGGCGTGATCATGTGGTACAGGACCGAGCGGCCGTTCTCCTGCTCGAGCTCGACCCCCTCGGGGAACACGAAGTTCTCCCAGCTGTTGCCCTGCAGGGGAACGATCTGTGACAGCGACGCCGAGCTTGCGCCGGGCAGCGCTTCCACCCGCTCGATCAGCTCCTGCCAGAACGCGCGGGCCGGTTCCGGGCCGTCGTACCGGACCTGCGGAAGCTGCACCCGGGCCGTGAACACGTTTGCCGGGTCGAAGCCCTTGTCCACGTTCCGCAGCTCGCCCAGGCTCTGGATCATCAGGCCGGCTCCGATCAGCAGGACCAGGGACAACGCTACCTCTCCGATCACCAGGACCGAGCGCAGCCGTTGCCGGCCCCTACCGACCGAGCCCCGGCTTCCTTCCTTGAGCTCGCTGTTGAGATCGGGTCGCGCGGCACGCAGGGCGGGCGCGATTCCGAACACCAGTCCCGCCAGGGCTGCCGCACCGAACGCGAACAGGAGCACGGTGACGTCGAGATCGATGCGACCGTGCAGGATGCTCGGGACGTCCGCCGGGATCATCGATACCAGAAGCCGGACTCCGATCCACGCGAGCGCCAGCCCGAACGCGCCTCCGGTCAGCCCGAGCACCACCGCTTCGGTGAGGAAGTGCCGGATCATGCGGGTCTGACCGGCGCCGAGGGCCGTGCGGAGGGCCGTTTCGCGTCTCCGGCTCTCGCCGCGTGCCAGGAGCAGGCTGGCCACGTTGGCGCATGCGATGAGAAGGACAAAGGCCACGGCCGCCATGAGGATCCATACCTGCCGCCGGATGTCTCCGACGTACGCGTCACTCAGCGACTCGAGGCGTGCCACCGCCTGCTGATCTCCCTCCTCCTCGCTGATCTCGCGCGCGATGCGATCGAGGTCTTCCTGCGCGGCCGTCTGCGTCACGCCTTCCGCCAGTCGTCCGATCGCCCACGTGCCCTGGGAGCAGCCGCGGGCCTCCCAGCACATGCGCTCGGAGTAGAAGCCCATCGGTACGAATATGTCGGTGCTGGCCGAAGGAAAGACGAACTCCGGGGGCATCACGCCCACCACCGTGAACGTCTCGCCGTCCAGGATCAGCGTCCGGCCCAGCGCCCCCGGGTCTCCCCCGAAGTGTCGCTGCCAGAAGGCGTAGGTGAGCACGGCAATCGCCCCGGCGCCGGCCCACGTCTCGTCGGATGCGATGGTCCGCCCGAGGTGCGGAGCCACGCCCAGCGTCTCGAACCAGTCGCCGAGGACGATGCGCGTCGTCACCATCTCCGGGCGCTCGCCCCCCGTGAGGGTGCGCGAGCGGGTGGCGTTGGCTCCCAGGCTCGCGAAGGTCCGGTTGCGGTCCCGCCAGTCCTTGAAATTCGGAATGGAGAGAGAGATCTCGAATCCGCTCGGGCCGATCACGTTCGGAACGACGAGCCGCTCCGGTTCCTCGACCGGGAGTGGCTCGAGAAGCACACCGTCCACCACCGAGAAGATGGACGTGGTGGCGGCGATCCCCACCCCGATGGTGAGCACCGCCACGGCGGTGAACCCCGGACGCTTGCGCAGCATCCGGACGGCGAAGCGCAGGTCCTGTCCCAGCGATCCCATCTCTCATCCTCCTCGTTCCCGGATCGTCGCCTCGGAGCCGCCGCGCCGGACGCGGCATCACTTCTTGGACTCCCGGTCCAGTATGGAGGTTGGAAGGGCCCGAACGGAACCCGTCTCGAACGGTTGACATATCAATAATACTAGTTATATTGATACCATGAGTACGGAGACGATGCCGGAACCGAGCCTCGCGAAGACGTTCCATGCGCTGGCGGATGCCAAGCGACTGCGCATCCTCGAGGTTCTGCGGAGCGGCGAGTGTTGTGTGTGCGACCTGGCCGGATCGCTCGACATCCGGCAGTCGTTGCTCTCCTTCCACCTGCGCACGCTGCGCGACGCCGGCCTCGTGCGTGACCGCAAGGAGGGCCGGTGGGTGCACTACTCACTGGAGGAGAGCGTGCTGCGGGAGGTCCGGGATTACCTGGCGATCGTTGCGCGGGACGTACGCCGCGGACGGGGAGCCCGGTGCTGCCGGCACGGAAGCGGGTGACGGCCCGGAACGCGTCCGGCTTCGATGTTCGAAAACCGACAACTCATGACGTGAGGTGAACGATGAGCGTGACGAACGAGACGGAGATCAGGGAAACGGTTCGCGAGCGGTACGCCGCCGCCGCGCGGCGCGTATCGAAGGAGGGGCGAACCTCGTGCTGCGGACCGGCGGACTCCGACGCCGACGCCGGCTGTGGGTGCGGCGACGCGGAGCCGTCTGCGCCCGACCTGCGCGACCCCGTGACACGCGATCTGTACGACCACTCCGAGACCGCAGGGCTGCCGACCGATGCGGTCGCGGCTTCGCTCGGGTGCGGAAACCCCACTGCACTGGCCGAGCTCCGACCCGGCGAGGTGGTGCTGGACCTGGGCTCGGGTGGCGGGATCGACGTCCTCCTGTCGGCGAAGCGGGTCGCACCCGGAGGCCGCGCCTTCGGTCTCGACATGACGGACGAGATGCTGGAGCTGGCTCGCCGCAATCAGCGGGAGGCAGGGGTCGAGAACGTGGAGTTTCTCAAGGGAGAGATCGAGGACATCCCCCTTCCGGATGCGTCGGTGGACGTCATCATCTCCAACTGCGTGATCAACCTGTCGGCGGACAAGGCGAAGGTGCTGCGCGAGGCCTTCCGCGTGCTGCGTCCCGGTGGTCGCTTCGCCGTGTCGGACATCGTGCTGCGTGGCGAGCTGCCCGACGGCATCCGCAGGAGTCTCGAGATGTGGGCGGGCTGCGTGGCCGGCGCTCTGCAGGAAGAGGAGTATCGGAGCCTACTGGCCGAGGCCGGCTTCGAGGCGGTCGATGTCGAGCCGACCCGCGTGTACACGGCGGCCGATGCGCGCGGCGTGCTCGGAGAGGTCGGCGTGACGGAGGAGGAGCTGCGGGCGGCCGCGGGAACGATCATCGCGGCGTTCGTTCGGGCGGGCAAGCCCGCCTGACGGGCTGTGGCATCGGCGCGGTGCGGTCCCGATATTGCACTTTCCGGGAAGTCGAGACACGTGCATTCCAGCCAGCGGAGCGGGCCATGCGTTCTCCCGCCGCCGACCGACGCCGGCGTCACACCATCCTTACGATCGCCTCGACCCTGGTCCTGGCGGCGGCCTGTACCTCCCCGGAGCCGGGCCCGGCTCCGGCGGACCTGATCCTCCGCGGTGGCCGCATCGTCACGGTGGAAGACGCCGTCCCCGAGGCGGAGGCCGTCGCCATGCGGAGCGGCCGGATCGTGTTCGTGGGCCCGGCCGCGGAGGTGGATCGCTACGTCGGCCCGGTCACCTCGGTGGTGGACCTGGCCGGACGGCTCGCCGTTCCGGGGCTGATCGACGGTCACGCCCACTTGATGGGGATCGGACAGGCCCGCCTGCAGCTCGACCTGCTGGACACGCGCTCCTACGAGGAGCTCCTGGACAGGGTCGGACGGGCCGTGGCCGCGGCGCAGCCGGGGCAGTGGATCGTCGGGCGGGGCTGGCACCAGAGCAAGTGGTACCCGGCGCCCGCCCCGATGGTGCGGGGCTTCCAGACGCACGAGGCCCTGTCCGCCATCTCTCCCGACAATCCGGTCTACCTTCGGCACGCCTCCGGGCACGCCGGCTTCGCCAACGCCCGTGCCATGCAGCTGGCAGGCGTGACAGCCGCCACCCCGGATCCCGAGGGTGGGGAGATCATCCGCGGAGCCGACGGCCGCCCCACGGGAATCTTCGTCGAGCGACCGGCCTTTCGGATACTGGCCGACGCGTACGACGCGTCGCGCGCCGGGATGACCGACGAACAGCTCCGTGCCGAGCGCCGGCAGGTGCTCCGGCTGGCGGCTGAGGAGGTCCTGAGCAAGGGAATCACCACGTTCCACGACGCCGGCGTGGGGCCGGCCTACCTTGCCGTGTACCGGGAGGCGATCGACGAGGGAGAGCTGAAGCTCCGCGTGTGGGCGATGATCAGCGACACGGTGCAGAACCTGGAAGAGGTCCTCGCGGCCGAGCGTGTGATCGGGTACGGCGGGAACCGACTGACCGTTCGGGCGATCAAGTCCTACGCGGACGGCGCCCTCGGGTCGCGCGGCGCCTGGCTCCTCGAGGAATACGAGGACGACCGGGGCAACACCGGGCACAACACGGTCCCCCTGGAGACGATTCGCGAAGCGGCGCGCCTCGCCCTGGAGCACGGCTATCAGCTGTGCACGCACGCCATCGGCGATCGCGCCAACCGCGAGATCCTGGACCTGTACGAGACGGCGCTCGCCGCCGCTCCGGACGCGGCCGAGGATGCCCGGTTCCGCATCGAGCACGCTCAGATCCTGCACCCGGACGACGTGTCCCGGTTCGCCGAGCTGGGCGTCGTGGCGGCCATGCAGGGCGTGCACGCGATCTCGGACGGGCCGTGGACCCCGGAACGGCTCGGGGTCGACCGGACGCGTGAGCGGGCCTACCAGTTTCGCGCTCTGCTCGACGCGGACGCGACAGTCATCAACGGCACGGACGCGCCGATCGAGGACGTGAACCCCCTGGTCTCGTTCTACGGAGCCGTCGCAGGGCGGATGAACGACGGCGAAGTCCTGAATCCCGCCCAGCGCATGACCCGCATGGAGGGATTGCGGTCCTACACCATCGGCCCCGCGTTCGCGGGCCACGAGGAGCACCTCAAGGGGTCGATCGCCGTGGGAAAGCTGGCCGACATCACCGTGCTATCGGACGACATCCTGACCGTGGCCGAGGACCGGATCCTGGACACGCGGGTCGAGATGACGGTCGTGGGCGGCGAGATCGTGTACCGGGCGGACGGCTTCTGAGCCCGGGGTGTCCGATTCCGCGACACCCGTTCCTCGAATCGAACAGCTCCGCCTCCGCCGTACACGGCCGGCTCAAGACCCAACGTCATGGCCCCCAGTCGATTACGCCGACCACCGACTCTGGCATGTCACTTGCCTTCTACCGTGGTACGCCGACGGTCCGCCGTGAGGAAGTGCGGACGAGTGGGAGACGACACACTGGAACCACTTCCGATCGGCGGACCCGTGAATGCCGGCTGATGCAGCTGGCGCGGCGTACCACAAGGGGCGAGGAGGGGTCGACGCGGGTGCCGCCCCACCCCTTCGGCCGTCAACCTCCTCGCCCCATCCCACCCCGCACCGCCCACGCGCTCCCGCCTCTTCTTTCTGCCTCACGCGTGGCGCCAGACCTTGACAATGTGCCACGATTGAGCCGATTCTTGGTTGCTTTTCGTGGCAAGCGGCCGGAGTCCTGACGCGGGTCTCGGGACCGCCTTGCGATAGAGACGACACCTGTCCGCCGGCCGTCCGGCGGAACGGTTCACGCAGTTCGTGACGCCCGGTCGAGAGGCCGGACACATTGAGGTAGCCCCGCCCACCCGTGAAAAGGACGACAGTTATGAAGAGGTTCAGCTTCGGATTCGCCGTACTCGCCTTTCTTCTGGCGCCGCAGGCCACACTGGCCCAGGACGGCGACGATGACGATGGCCCGCCCGAGACCGTCGTGGTGACGGTGTCCACGATGAAAGTTCCCCTCGGAGAGGATCGCGGGAAGTTCATGGAGTTCGTCGAGCGTGTGGTCGCTCCGCAGGCGCGCAACAACCCGAACGTCAAGGCGTTCCACGTTCTTGCGCATTATTGGGGGCACAACTCGAGCGAAGTCAAGATGGTCAGAGTGTATGAGGATTGGGCCGACGTCGAAGCATCGTGCGGCGAGCCCTGCCAGACCTGGGCGGACGAGAACGTGCCCGAGGAGGGCGAGGAAGGGTACGAGGAGTTCTCGGATCTGCAGTCCACGTACTTCAAGTACCTCGCGAAGCACAGCGACGAGATCTACTCGTCCCGAGTGGACCTGTCCAAGATGCCCATGTAGCTGCGAAGTGAATCAACGCCGCCGGCCGCCCCGCGGGGCGGGTGGCCGGCCGGCGCTTCCCCCCCGAAGCACCCGGTGAGCTCGACGGCAGCCTTCAGTCGATCCGCGTCCGTTTCCTGAACAGTTCCTGCACGCGCAGCGTGATCGATCCGGGCCGTCCGGTACCGACGGCCTGACCGTCGAGATCGACCACCGGGACCACCTCGCTCACCGTGCCGGTGAGGAAGACCTCGTCCGCCCGGGGCAGGTCCTGCACGAACAGTGGTCGCTCGGCGACGTCGATTCCCGCCTCACGGCACAGGTCCAGCACGACGGCCCGTGTGACCCCGGGCAGCACGTAGTTGGACAGCGGCGCCGTGCGGACCACGCCACGGAAGACGGCGAACAGGTTCGTGTGCGTGCCCTCCAGGGCCACGCCGTCCCGCACGAAGATGGCCTCATCCGCCGCGGCCTCCCGGGCTGCCTGTTTGGCCAGGCAGTTGGGGATGAGGGCCACCGTCTTGATGTCGCACCGGGCCCACCGCTGATCCGGCACGGTGATGACCCGCGCGCCGCCCTTCGGGGGTGGATCGGGCACATGCTCCCAGGCGCACGCGTACACGGTGGGCGGTACGGGCGGATCCGGGAAGTGGTGTGTGCGCGGGGCCGCGCCGCGCGTCACCTGCACATACGCCAGCGCGTCGGTCCCCGACAGTCCGTTACGCTCGATCAGCTCGCGGCACACCGGGACGAGCGAGGCGGGCTCGAACCCGCGGATCTGCAGTCCGGCCAGGCTGGCAGCCAGGCGGGCCACGTGGAGCTCCAGCTCGAACAGGCGCCCCCCGTACGCCCGCACCACCTCGTACAGGCCGTCGGAGAACACAAACCCCCGATCGTCGGCCGAGATCGTCGCCTCGTCTCGCGGCAGGAAGTCTCCGTTCAGGTACGCGATCCGCATGACATGCCGTGTCCGTGTAAGTCGGGGCCCACAGGTCGGGCCCGGATCCTACACGATATCCTTTTCCCCCGGCTGGCGCGATTGTAAGATCCTGACCGATTTCGTGGTCCTGCGGAGGCCGCGGAGCTAGCCCCAGCGAGGCGAAGAGACCATGTCCTACCAGTCCGGATGCCACGGCCGCGTCGCCCTCGGCGAGCTACCGGAAGACGTGCGGCAGCGACTGGCGGAGCTTCCGGGCGAGTGGCTCGAGTACGATCCCCGGAGCGGCGCGATCGAGATCGGACACGTCCAGCCTTCCACCGGGCCGATCCTTCCCACCGTTACCGTGGAGCTCGTCAGCATTCTGTCCGCCATCCCCTTCGACCTGCAGTCCTCCATCGCCGGAGGCGACTTCTTCGTACACACGGAGGAGCCCGCGACGCAGCTCGTGCGACTGCGGGTCGAGCCGGGCGGGGCCCTGCACATCCAGTGGGCCCATCCGGACTACGCCGGCGCGGCGCGCAGCCCGTACTCGGCAGGTACGGTGATCGCTACCCCGGAGTGGGAGCACCGCCTGAACGGAAACGTGCGCTTCGCGTCGGAGGACGCGGCGACGGCCGCCGAGTCCCTGCAGAAGCTGGCCGACACGTACGAGGGCCTGTATCCCGAGGGTGACTTCCGGGCTTCCTCCGAGGGCCGCGAGGTCACCGTGAGCATGAAGGACGTGAACCTGGACGGCCGGCTGCTGACAGCCCGCCTGCTCGAGCTGGCGGCGGTCGGTAGTCTCGATGGGCGGTTCGAGATCGGGTCGTTCGCCGATTTCGTGCCGGAGAACCTCGTCCGCCTCCTGTTCGAGAAGGGGGAGGCGTGGGTGCAGCACCCGCTGCTGTGGTCCTGACCCCGCCCGCCGGGCCCGCGGCGCGATGTCATCCGCTGGTCCATCGCTTCAATCGATAGGAGATCCCCGGTGCTGGACTATGGACTGACCGAGGAGCAGACGATGATCCGGGACCTGGCCCGGACCATCGCCGACAACGAGATCCGACCCGTGGCGGCCGAGTACGATCGCACGGGCGAGTTTCCGTGGCCGGTGGTGGAGAAGATGGCCGAAGCCGGGCTGTTCGGTGTGTTCATCGACGAGCTCTACGGGGGTCTGGCCGGCGACTCGCGGACCATGAACATGGTTCTCGTTACCGAGGAGCTCTCGAAAGCGTGCGGCGGAATCTCGCTGGCCTTCGCCAGCACGGCGCTCGGCGCACTGCCCATCATCCTGTCGGCGAGCGAGGAGGTGAAGCAGCGCTTCCTGCCGGCGATCGCGGCCGGCGAGCGGCTGGCAGCTTTTGCGCTTACCGAGCCGCAGGCCGGATCCGACGCGGCGGGCATCCGCTCGACGGCGGTGCGCGACGGCGATCACTACGTCCTCAACGGCCTCAAGCAGTGGATCACCAACGGCGGCGACGCCGAGATCTACACCGTCGTGGTGATGACGAACCCGGAGAAGGGGGCGCGCGGGGCGAGCGCCCTCGTGGTGGAGAAGGACACGCCGGGATTCGGGTTCGGGAAGAGGGAAGACAAGATGGGGATTCGCGCCTCCTCGACGCGCGAGCTGGTGTTTGAGGACTGTCGGGTGCCCGTCGCCAACCTGATCGGCCGGGAGGGCACCGGTTTCATCACGGCCATGAAGACGTTCGACGCCTCGCGTCCCGGAGTCGGTGCACAGGCCCTTGGCATCGCGCACGGCGCGCTCGACCTCGCCGTGGACTGGTCGATCTCGCGCCGCCAGTTCGGATCCCCCGTGTCTTCGTTCCAGGGTCTGCGCTTCCTGCTGGCTGACATGGCGACGTCGGTCGAAGCGGCGCGGGCGCTCATCTACGCTACCGCGCGGCACATCGACGCGAACCCGAAGGCCCGCTCGACCATCTACTCGGCGATGTCCAAGTGCTTCGCGTCGGACGTGGCGATGTCGGTGACCACGAACGCGGTGCAGGTGTACGGCGGCTCGGGCTACATGCGGGACTACCCGATCGAGAAGTACATGCGGGACGCCAAGATCACGCAGATCTACGAAGGGACGAACCAGATCCAGCGCGACGAGATCGGCAGGATCCTCGTCGGCGAGCACATTTCCGGTCAGGAGAAGTAGGTGATGCGCGGAATGGTGCGGCGCGCGAAGCCGCTCTTGGCCGCCGTGGTCCTGGCGGTGCTCGGGCTCACGGGTCCGGCGGGCCTGCCCGGCCAACAGATCGGCCTGCAGCTGCCCGCGGCCACCCCGGACACGGCGCCGGCCGAGCGCGAGCCAAAGGCGATTCCCGTCGCCGACATCCCGCTGCGAGCAGACCAGGCCATCTCCCGGCTGCGCAGCCTGCAGGCGCAGCTGGGCGAGGACCCGGATGTCGCGGCCATCGAACAGATGCTGCCGGGCGAGCTGGAGCTTCTGGCACGGGAGCACGAGCGGGTAGGCCGGGTGTTCCTCGAGCTCCAGTCGCTGCGGGAGCTCCAGAACCTCAAGGGCGCGTGGAGCCGGCACGAGGCCCGGCTCCTGGATTGGAAATCGACCTTCCAGCGGGAATGGAGCTGGCTCCGGGACGCCTACGCCGACGTCGCGGTCTTCCGCCAGACGTGGAATCTCACGCGCGAGGCGGAAGTCGCCGAGCCGCCCGTGTCCGATGGCATCGTCGAGCGCATCGACGCCGTCCTCGCCTCGGCCAACGACGTCGAGGCACGGATCCGCCGGCATCTGGACTGGCTGCTGGGTCTCGACCAGCAGATCGAGGAGGCCCTCTCCGGCATCAACGGGGTGCTGCGGGATGTGGCGGATGCCGAGGAGGGCGTGCGGGCGCGGCTCCTGGTTCGCACCGCTCCGCCCCTGTGGTCTCCCGACGCGTGGAAGATGGATCCGGATCGCGGACTTCTCAGGGGAGCGTGGCGCGAGGAGTGGCGCGCCGTCCGTGGCCTGTTGCAGCTCGATGCGGACCGCGTGTTGTTGCACGTGCTCGTCTTCCTGTTTCTCCTGCTGGTCGCGGTTCGTCTCCGCACCCGCCTCGAACACGAGCCCGGCGTCGACGATCCCGCCCTGCATGCCGCCGCAGAGACACTCGCGCGTCCCGTCTCTGCGGCTGCCGTACTGGCCATCCTCCTGTCTGAGCCCCTGCATCCCGGCGCCTCCTTCACGGTGTTCCAGGTGCTCGGGCTGCTCGCCATCGTTCCGTTGTACCGGCTGATCCCGCGCTCACGCGTCGCGCTCGTGAACCGGAGCCTGCAGGCGGTGCTCGTGCTGGTGGCGCTGTCCGTACTGTTCGACCTGTTCTTCGAGTCCTCGACCGGCTTCCGCTTCCTGACGCTGGCGCTCGGCGTGGTCATCGCGGCGGGAGCGTTGTGGCTCGTGCGGAGGTATGCCGCTCCCGCCGAGGAGCGACGTCTCTGGGGCCGAATCGTGCTGCAGGGGCTCCGTATCGCGATCGGGGTGGCGGTAGTGGCGGTCGTGGCGAACGCGCTGGGCTGGACGTTGCTGGCGCATACTCTCCTCACGGCGCTGATCGGCGCCGCGTATGCCGCCCTCGGGACCGTCATCGCGTATCGCGTGCTGGCCGGCATGGTGCGGCTGATTCCCTACAGCCGTGTGGGCCGTGCCTCGCGTGCCCTGCGTCTGCACGGCGATCTGATCACCGGCCGCATCGTGCGGGCCCTGCGGGTCGTAGCGTTTCCGGTATGGATCTGGCTGACCCTCCAGTACTTCGAGTTCGAGATTCTGGTGGCGCGGTGGCTGCGGGGCCTGTTCGGAAGCTCGATCCGCATCGGGATCCTCGACATCCCCCTGGCCGGCGTCCTCAACTTCGCGGTCACGCTGCTCCTGACCGTGTGGCTGGCGCGCTTCGTCCGTTTCGTTCTCGACGAGGAAGTGCTGCCCCGCGTGCGGCTCGAGCGCGGCGTGGCAAGCGCCATCTCGACGGTCACGCAATGGACGATCGTGGCGGTCGGCCTGCTCGCCGCGGCCGGAGCCGCAGGGCTCGGGGCGTCGCAGCTCGCGCTGGTCGCCGGGGCGCTCGGTGTCGGGATCGGCTTCGGCCTTCAGAACATCGTGAACAACTTCGTCTCGGGACTCATCCTGATCTTCGAGCAGCCGGTGAAGGTCGGGGACATGGTCGAGATCACGCACCTTCAGCTGACGGGCGAGGTGCGTCGCATAGGGATCCGCTCCAGCGTCGTGCGCACGTTCGACGGGGCCGAGGTGATTGTCCCCAACGCGAACCTCATCTCGTCCGAGGTGGTCAACTGGACGCTGTCCGACCAGCGTCGCCGCATCCACACCGAGGTCGGCGTCGCCTACGGGACCGATCCGCACCAGGTGATCGAGATCCTGAATGGCGTGGCCGACGCCAATCCGGAGGTACTCAGCTATCCGGAGCCCCAGGTCCTGTTCCTGGGGTTCGGCGACAGCTCGCTCGACTTCCGCCTGCTGGCGTGGACGGGGAACTTCCCGGACTACCTGCGCCTGCGCAGCGAGCTGCACGTCGCGACGCACGACGCGCTGAAGGATGCCGCGATCCAGATCCCGTTCCCGCAGCGCGACCTGCACGTGCGATCGACGGTCGGCGCCGAGTCGGAGACCCCGGCGAGCGCTCCGTCCGATCCGGACGATGGGATCACGGCCTCGCCCGGCTAGACGCGGAGCGCATCCGCGGATCGGACCGCTGCACCTGTGCGTCGAACTGTGGAGAGACCGCAACACAGCGACGGAATGATGCCTCGCCGACTCGCCTGACCTTCCCCGGTGTGACCTCGTAAGGCCAAGTCAAATCATATGTTGACTGCGTGACTCGTGGCGCCGCGACGGCGGCACGACTCTCGCTTGAGTGTCAGGGCGAGCAACGGCCCCGCGATCCGAGTCGCACGATTTCGGACAGGGGCCACCGAAGCAGGGGTGCATACAATGAAATCGCCTGTAAGCCTGGGGTACGTGGTGGTCGTCATGCTGCTCGCGGCGGCCGCGGCAGCGCTGTCGTACGTGATGCCTCACCCCGCCTTCAACCTGTCGGCCCTGTTGATCGGGGTCTACGCCCTCCACCTCGTGAGCCTGCGCGTCCTCATGCGCGAGTACGCCGGCCGCGCCCGCATGCTGGGCAAGCTGGGCGAGGGCGGAGTGGACGGACGGCGTGTGAACAAGCGCGACATCCGCGACGGCCTGGAGAAGGAGCGCCGGGAGCTCGAGAGACAGCAGGCCGAGCTGCAGAAGAAGATCCAGGCGGCCGAGGCGCAGTACGACGTGCTCCGGCACATGATCCGCGACCGCGTGGGCAACGGCTCGGATACTCCGGGATCGGTGTCCGTCGCGCCTGCGATGCAGGAGGGTACGGCGGCGAGCCCGTCCACGGGCCGCCGCAACGTGACCATAGATCCGCCCCGCATTCACGGGCGGTGGTAGGGACGTCTCCGGAACGGAGAAGCCTGACAAGAACTCGAACTGGGGTGTCGTCTGACGTACAACGGAACAATCAGCCTTCCCGAAAGGGCAACTCGACCCTCGGTCGACGCGCAAAGCCAGGGGGCCAACCCCGCCCCGTCCGGCTGCCGAAGGAGGCTCACCATGCGGGTCGCAGCAGGAGCCCGCACAGGCCCAAAGCAGGAGAGAGTCTCATGAAACCGAGGAAGGCAACCGCGGTTCTTGCGGTCCTTGCCGCGACGTGGTTCGTGGCGGGCTGCAACGAACCGGAGATCCCGACGGAGCCGGAGGTGGGGGGGGCGACGCAGCCGATTGGTAAGGTTCCGGAGGAAGCGGTGACCGCCAACGGCGTGAATCCCGTGTTCGTTGACGGCAATCCGAACTGCGCAACTCTGAACGCGGACGACACGAACTTCCCCGGCCTGACATCTGATTTTGGTTTCAAGGTCGAGGGGGAAGCACCGAACGGGCCTTACACGTTCACCGATGCAGATGGTACCCTGACCGGGGGAGCACCCGAAGATGCGTCGAACTGGGTGAAGATCTCCGAAAGTGACGGGACAACCTTCACCTGGGAGGCCAGCCTCGGCATCGACGCCGTTATCGTGAAGTCAAAAGGCGCCAACGTCTGGGTGTACGTGCCCGAGTCGAAGGGCGACGCGGGCCTTTATTCCCCCGATAACAAGGACATCAGCCACGTGGAGTTCTGCTACGACTACGAGCTCAGCGTCACCAAGACGGCAGACGGCTCGTACGACGAGATCCACACGTGGAACGTGGAGAAATCGGTAGACCCCGCCGATCAAATGGGATTTCCTGGGGGCGAACTCTCCTGGACGTGGACCGTCGACGTCTTCGAAGTCTCTGCCGACGACAACTTCCTGGTGAGCGGAGACATCAAGGTCACGAATCCGTTCCCAGTTGCAGTCGAGGTCACGGTGACCGACATGCTGGACGACGGCACGAGCGCCTCGGTGACCTGTGACGACGACAACGTGGTGACCGTACCTGCCCAGGATTCCTACACCTGCACGTACACAGCTTCGCCCGGCGATGCATCGGCCACCAAGAACACGGCCACGGTCACGGCCGAGGGCTATGACGAGGCGACCGCCGAGGATGACGTGGAGTGGACCAAGACCGTCATCAACGCCACGGCGACGATCGACGATGACCAGGAGCCGGGCTTCCCGCTTACGCTCAGCGCCGGCGAGGGTCCGTGGAAGTGGACGGAAACCCAGACTCATACCTGCGCGTCGGACGCTTCGGCGTACGTCGCCGACGGCATGTACTCGGCCACCGTGGACAACACGGCCATTTTGAAGGCCGGCGAGACCATCTTAGACCAGTCCCGGGCCTCGACGACCTACACCTGCAAAGCCGGGTTCGTGAGCCTGTTGAAGCTCTTCGGGCCGCTGGGCGGTGCGGCACCGGATCCCACGACGGACATCAAGTTCAAGATCTACGTGGGTGCGGACGGTTTTGGCAGCATCCCCGTGGTCGCCGAGGACTCGACGAAGAATGATGCCGATGGCATCCTCGAGTTCGGCAATCCCGCGTTGCGCCCGGATGGCAGCGAGACCGCATATACGATCTGCGAGTTGAGCGTACCGGCAGGGTGGGAAGCCGAGTGGAAGATCAACGGGACGGCCGTAACGCCCTACAATCCTGACTTCGATCCTGATCCAGAGTTTAACGAGGATCTCGGGAACCGATGCGTGGACTTCGGATATGAAACGGACTTTGTGCTCGACGTAGGTGCGACGATGGCCTTCGAAGTGACCAACGTTCCGCCGCCGCTGGGAACTCCGCGCACGCCGGGCTACTGGAAGAACTGGAACAAGTGCACAGGCGGAAACCAGGAATACACGGCAGCCAAGAACGGCGGCATCGCGGAGGGCTGGTACCTGCTGGACGATCTCCTGCCTGTCATATG
>JBDGXC010000023.1:0-43216 GCA_039584815.1 Gemmatimonadota bacterium | reverse complement strand
GTTACGTTCCACCTCGACGCCCGTGGAAGTGAAGAAGCTGGTGCGTACCTCGTTCGAAAAGTCGATGCCCAGGAAGCCGGCCGACATCTCGACCCGGTTCGCCCGGCTGAGCGGATAGCCGAAGCCGACCGTGGCCTGCCGGTTGACCTGCCATTCCCGGATCTCCGTTTCCCGGAAAATCCCCTGTTCCGGATCGACGAGCACGGGGGGCCCGAAGCGTCGCGTCACCAGGGGTACCTGCCCGGCCTCGGCATTCCAGTTCCAGCGGCTGCGCCGGTTCTCGTACGCCACCACGAAAGCCGAGCTGCGGGCGATGTTCCCGTTGGCCGTGTTGATATTGAACACCGTGCTCAGATTGCGATTCCCGAGCATGTCGCTGAAGAACAGCGAGATGCCGCCGGCGAGGAAGGCGCCGTACCGATCCGCGCCAGCCGCGAGCTGCGGCTGGCTCACGAAGTCCAGGGAAAGGCCGGGCCTGTAGTTCGCCCCGTTGAACGTGAGGGTGTCGGCCAGACCGAGCTCCGGTTCACTGAGGAGCACGGTCACGAGTCCGGCATTACGATTCTGCGGCGGCAGCACGGCCGGGCTCACGCCTGCGATGGCCTCCTCGATCGGCCTCCCGCGCAGCTCCTCCTCGCCATCGAGGCGGTAGAGGTTGTAGTCACCCCGCTCGAACGCCGTGTACACCAGCCGGTCGGTGGTGGCGGCGGCCGAGATCGCCGGACTGAGGCCCGTGATACCGCTGACGCCGGTCACCAGCTCCGTCACCTGGTACAGCGCGCCGCCCTGGAACTCGTACCGATACACGTTGCTGATGCCGCTGACGTCGGTGACGAAGTACAGGCTCTGTCCGTCGGGCGCCCACTGCGGGTCGATGTGCTTGCCCACGCCGAACACGGGGAGTGCCTGGATCTCGCCCGTCCCCGGGTCGATCAGACCGAGGCGGTAGTTGCCGTAGTCCAGGGTCTCCAGCTCGGTGGAAAAGCGATCCGTGACGAACGCGATCACCGCGCCGTCGGGCGACCACGCGGGTTGCAGGTCCGAATACAGGTCCGCCGTGAGTCGTCGGAGCTCCTCGGTCTCGAGGTCGACAACGAACAGGTCCGTGAAGCCGTTGACGATGGCAGCGAAAGCCAGGCTGCGGCCATCGGGTGAGAAGGAGGGCGTATAGATCTCGCCCAGGCTCCCGAACCGGATCTCCTGTACCTTCTTGCCGGTCTCCGCTTCCACGATCGTGATCGCGGGACGCCCCTTGACCACCACGGCGAAGGCGAACAGGCGGCTGTCCGGGCTCCAGGCTCCGGCCGAGTTGATGAACTGGAGACTCTCGAAGTGCGAATCGACCGCGGTCTTCGTCAGACGGCGGACGATGTCGCCCGACTCCGCATCCGCCAGGAACATCTCGATCGCGAACAGGTCTTTTTCGGACAGGAACACGACCCTGGACCCGTCCGGGCTCACCGACGGCCCCACGTTCAGGCCGCCTGCCCCGCGCTGACGAGACACGATCTGACTCGCGTCGCCGTGCTGCGGAAGCGGCGGGAGGTCGTCGAGGTCCGCGAGCTGCTTGACATCTTCCCGCTGGGCCTCGGGAGCATCCGGATCCAGTACGTCATCCGGGTCCCGGGGGACAACCGGGAGGATCTCGACGCCGGGTCCGAGAGCGTCGGCTGCCACGTCGGCGTATGCGTCGTAGATCGCCTGGTGCCACTCGGCCTCGAGCTCCGGAACGGTGATCTGCAGCACGGCCTCGAGAGCCTGCTGCGGGTTGCCCGAGCGGCCGGCCACCTTGAGCACCTTGCCCACCGCTTCGTCACCCCACGTGCCGGCGACGAACGCCCAGAAGGCCTGACCCCAGCGATACGGGAAATACTCGTACTGGCGCGTCGTCAGGTCTCGCAGCGTGGGAAGCCGGCAGTTGCACGCTGCTGCGTCCCGCATCCACATGGCGGTGTGCGCGTCGACCGGCCCGACGGACAGGAACTCCGCCATCCCCTCGATGAACCACAGCGGGAGAAGCAGTGCCGTCGGACCGCGGAACCCCACACCTCCGTCGCCCGTGATGCTCGTGATGTCGAACTGGAACGCGTGCACGAGCTCGTGGCCGAGCACGTGATCCGATTCGTTGAGCGTGCCGGCCAGAGGAAGAACGATACGACGCTTGAGCACCTCGGTGACGCCACCGGTGGACTCGCCGATCTCACCGAAGATGGCGTTGGTCTGCTCGAAGTCCGGGTGGCTGGCATACAGAATGAGAGGCTGCCGTCCCTCGAGCTGGTGGTCCAGAAGTCGCGCGATCCTGGCGTACCAGCGCTCCGCCATGCGGGCGGCCTGTGGCGTGATCTGCTCCATCTCCGGGTAATAGTAGATGTCGAAGTGCTCCGTCTTGAGCACCTCGAAATCGAAGGTCTTGTACTGGACCTTGTTACGCCCGAAGTACTGCGCCTCGACGGGCCTGGGAGACGCAGCCGCTCCCGCGAGGAAGATGGCGAGCGAGAGGATAGCCCCCCTGCGGATAGGGCCAGCGTTCATATCGTTCCTCCGTCTGTCCGGACGCCTGTTCGCGTTCGGGCTGGATTTGTGCCCCTCTGTTGCGGCCCGGGTGGATACCCAGGGGGGCCGGTCGTGTTTCTTCCCCGCCGCGTCCGGTCACTCCTCCAGGCACGGCCGCAGGATCCCATCATATCGGTCGCGAGCCTTCAGTGCGCGGCCGAGATCTTCGTACGGGCCAATGTAGACCCGCGTCAGACCGTCGTCGCCCCGTCGGACGATCACCGCCTGGCCGTCGTCGCGCATCCGGCGCTCCAGGGCACCGGCATTGTCCACGACGGAAAAAGCGCCGACTTGCACCAGGCTGCATTTCAGCATCGTCGACACCTCAAGAACGAGGATGCGTACGCGGGCGGTTCCCGGACCGAGCATCCCGATGTCGCGCGCCGCCGCTCGCGACAGATCGATGATCCTGTCGTCGACGAACGGTCCGCGGTCGTTGATCCGCACCTCGGTCCGGCGGTCGTTATCCAGGTTCTCGACTCGCAGCCGCGTGCCGAACGGGAGCCGCCGGTGCGCCGCCGTCAGAGCTTCCATATCGTAGACTTCACCGGACGCCGTGCGCTTCCCGTCGAACCCGGGCCCGTACCACGAGGCAAAGCCTTCTTCGGACCAGCTCTCGCTGACGCTCGTCATGGGTGGGGAAGAAGAACCTCCGCAGCCGGTCCCCACGAGAGCGACCGCAGCGAGGAGTCGTGCGAGCACGGGAAAGCGCATCGGTGTAACGTATGGCCCGGGTGGATCGAAGGGGAGAGTGGATCCAGAATCCCGGTGTACGATGGGACGATTGCGTGTCCGGGGTGCGCCGGGCAGGATGCGGATGGACACGGTGTCCTCGGACGAGCCAATCGCCGGAGTGAGAAACGATGAGAGAGAACCACTACAGCATGCACCGGGCCCTGCCGGATGTCGGTTTCGGAGAGGCCGTGGACCGGGTGACCGGAGCACTGGCGGTCGAAGGCTTCGGGGTTCTCACACGCATCGACGTGCACGACACACTGCGTGAGAAGATAGGGGCGGAGTTCCGGCCGTACACCATTCTCGGAGCGTGCAATCCGGGGCTCGCGCACCGGGCCCTGGTGGAAGACGACAACATCGGCCTCATGCTCCCCTGCAACGTGGTGATCGCCGCGACGGACGAAGGGACGGAGGTTGCCGTCATGCGCCCCCACGCGATGATGGACGTGGCCGACAGCGCGGCCATCGGCCAGGTGGCCGACGAGGCTCAGCAGAGACTGCAGCGGGCACTCGAGAGCCTCTGACGAGCCGCTGCACGTCCCGAGTGGTCGCCCGCTACGGTCGCTCGGTGCCTGCCTGACGACCGCGGGCCGAGGCGACGCCCAGAGTGTAGGCGCCCGCGGCCACCGACCACAGCACGCGCTCCGTGTCCAGATCCACCGCGACGGCCCGTCCCCGCGTCTCCGGCGTCCCCTCACAGGTCACGTAGGCCCGGACACCGTCCTCGTCGATCGCCACGCCGTGCGGGTGAGCGGCCCCGACCGGAATGCGGGCCCGTTCCGTGAGTTGGTGCGGGTCTACGAGCGAGATCGACGCGTCGCCACGGTTGGCTACCACCAGCGTCGCTCCGTCCCGTGTGAGCGCGATCTGGGCCGGGCGGTCTCCGACCTCCACGGTCCCGACAGCGGTCCCATCCCGCCGGATCGCCCGCACCGCGGCCGCCGCGTGAAGACTCACGAACAGCACCTCGCCGTCCGCCGTCCAGGCCACGTTGAGCGGCCGGTAGTTGGGCCGGCCCGCGGGCCCGGGATTCGGACCGACCGGAAAGCGGGCACGCTCCGTGAGCGTCTCGGAATCCAGCATGACGATCTCATCGCCCAGGCTACAGGCGACGGCGACCAGCTCGCCCGCCGGATCGACGGCGGCGTGGTGCGGGCCGGCACACACGACGGGCGTTGCCACGACGGTCAGATCCTCGAGCTGTACGACGGCTACCCGACCGGGCTCACCCGGTCTCGCACGGTCGTAGTCCGGTACGAACGCCCGCCTTCCGTCAGGAGTGATGCCGATCCGAGCTGCCCCTGCGGTGGGAAGGGTGACGCGCCCGACCAGACGATCCTCCTGGAGCTCGAATTTCCACAGGGTCGGCTCGCCGTGCGACACGGTGGCGTACCAGTGACGGCCATCGGGACTGACGGCCACTCCGTGCGGCTCGTCAACCTCGTCGCGCCGACGCTCCAGGGGAATGCGGCTCACGATCGATCCGTCGCTCGGATCCAGGCGCAGAACCTCGTCGGTGACGCCCGACGTGACGTACAGGCGAGCCGCGGAGTCCGTCGGTGTGGGCTGCCGGGAACAGCCCGCGCAGAGCACGACGGCCAGCATCGCGGCTGCTGCTACCGCCAGCGGACGCGCTGGTGCCCGGCACCCGGGGGCCGGGCACGGGGTCAGAAGTTGGGCCGCAGGACCCACAGCCCGCCGTTCATGTCGGACACGTACACGTGGCCGTCGTGCAGCTGCGGCGCCCATGCGCACGTCCCGGCCGTACTGAGACACGTGCCGCCACCATCGTACTGACCGTGCGCGATGCGCCGGCCCTGTTTCTCGAGCTCGCCCAGCAGGCGACCCGAGACGTCGACGGCGTGCACGCCGTTCTCGTACCACGCGAAGTACGCTACCGCCGAAGCCTCATCGATCCAGAAGTTGTGCGGCGCGGCGCCTTCCACGGCGAAGCTCGCGACCTGCTTCGGGTCCGTGGGGTCGGTCACATCGATTACCAGCACCTGTCCCGGGATCCCGATCTCGTCGCCCAGGAATACGTAGCCCGCATCCGGCCAGTACCAGGCGTTGTGCACCCGATACCCGGCCGGGGCGATCCGGCCTGCCTCCACCGGGAGGGTCGGAGACCCGCCGGCGATCCCGGCGCCCACATCCAGAATGACGAGACCCGCCGTCCAGTGCGACAGAAAGGCGAGACCGTCCCGGACGACGACATCGTGCAGGAAGCTGCCGCCGCCATAGAAGGAGGCCACGATTCGAGGCTCGGTCGGATCCGCGATGTCGATCACCCGGAGTCCGGCGTCAGGCACGGCCCCGTCCACCACCAGGTATGCGTGCGTCCCGTCGATCCACACGTTGTGGACACCGGGCGCCAGGTCCGCCGGCGCGAAACGCGTGATCACCGACGGGTGATGAGGGACCGAGAGATCGAGCAGGGTGATGCCGTTGGACCCGTCGCCCGACGCTTCATGCGTGATGATGGCGATCGCGCCGTCGGCGCTGACCTTCACGTCGTTCACGACCCGTGCGTCCACCAGCACCGAGTCGCTCAGCACCGGGGAATCGCGAGTCGTGATATCCCACACATACAGCGTGTTGCCGCACATCCCTCCAGTCACGGCGCGACATCCCCACGTGCCGGTGAAGGCAACGTCGCCGGATTCCCAATGATCGGACGTGTAGCGCTCCGGAACCACACGATGGGCCCGAACCTCCAGAATCCCCGCCGGGACATCACGCGAGGAAACCGCGATCTCGACCGTGTCGGCGGCGTCGCCTGCATGCGCGATCACGCTCGCCGGGCCGATGGCGTATCCCACGAACTCTCCGCGTGACGTCACGAGGCCGGCACTCGCGGGCTCCACGCTCCAGGCGACGACGACGTCGGGAAGCACGGTTCCCTGTCCGTCCCTCGCCGTCGCCCCGAACTCCAGTACGTCGCCCTGCTCGCTCGCCGAGCCACCACCCGTGATCTCGAGCGCGACGACGACCGGACCGTCGGCCCTGGTTACCGAGAACGTGGCGCCGAACGAGGCCACCGTCCGGCCCTCCACGCGCGCCTCCACGTCGATCCGGTACTCTCCGTCGGCCACCGATTCGGGAACGGAGAGATCCAGGGCGATAACCCGGCTGTCTCCGGCAGCCAGCGTCGGGATCTCGCTCGGGCTCACCGCGAGGCTCGCACCGGGTATGGCATTTCCGCCGCCATCCCTCACGGTCGAGGCCACGATCTCGACCGGCCCGGCTGCCCTATCGTCCGCGTTGCGCAGCTCGATCGAGGCCACCCGTTCCTCACCCAGCGCGAGCGTGGTGGGAGTGAAGACAAGCTGGACCGTCGGCTCGGCGATCGCCCCGTCGTCCGGTCCGTCGCAGGCGGCGGACAGCATGACGAGGACCGCGCACAGGACAGGCACGGCTCGACAGGTAGCCTTCACGTGGGTGCCTCCGGTTCCGGTTCGCGACACCACCGTCGCTCGACGGCCGACTCTCGGCCTGACCGATCGTCCTATGTAAACAGACCCCGGGCCTTCGTTCCATGTGTGTCGTGGTCGCGCGATTGCCGACCACACAGCGCGAGTGTAGCATGGACCGCCCGGAACGCATCCTCGCTCCGAACCGGTGAAAGGCCCATGCCGGCCTCGCGAGACCGAACGCTGCTCCGCATCCTGAGGGACACCCCGGCTCTCACGGCCCTCCCCGCCCTGTTCGCTCTCGGGCTCGTGGCGCCGACATCGGCGCTGCCCGCCGAGCACACGCCGGCTGTCTCCCCGGTGCATACCCGCCTCCTGGGGTCGCTGCCGGCGGCCGGCGAGGTGCTCTCCGAGGCGCCCGAGCGCTTCGAGCTGCGCTTCAGCGGGCCGGTGAACGGTAGCCTCAGTGCGATCACCCTGGTGTATCCGTCCGGAGATTCGCTTTTCCTTTCCGTGGCGAACCCTCCGGACGACGAGACACTCCTGATCGCCGGGACGCCGGACCTGGAGAGCGGGCTCCATGTGGTCCGCTGGCGAACGGTCTCGCGGGATGGGCACCCGGTCGACGGCGAGTTCAGGTTCACTGCGGTGAGTGCCGCCGTCACGGTCACGGACAGCGCGCAGGACGCCGAGCCGATCCCGGAGGATATCCCGGACTCCCCGACCACTGAGGCCGTGGTCGAGGACGCGGCCGACGCGACGTCCCCGCTCGGCGGCGCAATCCTCGGGGGCTTCGGGCTCGCCTGCCTTCTCGGTTTCGCCGGCCTGCTGTGGTATGTCGGCGCCGGGCCGCTGATGCGCGAACCCCGGGTGCGAGTCGTCTTGGCGGCGTTTGGCTGGGGAGCGCTCATCCTGCTCGGAGTGGACCTGGCCCTGTGGCTGCTCGGGGTTCGAGTGCCCGGAGCCGGCCTGGACGGATTCGCGCCGGGGCTGGCTTCCCGTACGGGCGTCGTGGCCACGGGGCGTCTGTTCCTGCTCCTTCTCGCTCTGCTTGCGCTGCGCGGCCGGGGGAGGATCGCCACCTTTGCCGCGCTGTTCGCGCTCCTGGCCGGCGCGGCGACGGGCCACCCGGCCGCGATCTCACCGTTGATCGCCCTTCCCGCCAGCGCGGTTCACCTGGGCGCGGTCTCGATCTGGCTCGGAGGCCTCTTCCTGCTCGTGCTGGCACCGGACGCCCCAACGGATGGTTCCGACACCTGGCGATTCGAGGCCGTCGCCGGAGCGGTATCGGCCGCCGCGCTGCTGGCCGTCATCCTGATCTTCGTCTCCGGCGGGCTTCAGTCGTTCCTGTTCGTCGGCGATCTGGCCGACTACCCGGGAACGCCCTACGGCAGGGTCGTTCTCCTCAAATGGGCCGGTTTCGCGACCCTCGTGGGATTCGGGGCATATCACCGGTTCCGGGTCATGCCGGGACTCGCCGCAGGTGGCGGTGCCCTGCGCCGAACCGTGCGGCTTGAGACGACGGTGATGCTTCTGGTGATCATGGTAGCGGCGGTTCTGGCGAGGATGTCGCCTCCGGAAGGCCACTGAGAACGGGGGCGCCGCTCAACCGGCGCCCCCGCTGCAGGAGGTTCTTCCGCCTTACAGGCCGGCGTTTCCACTCACGGCCGCGTACTCCCTGGCGTGTCGCAGCCTGTCCCGCTCGGTGTCCGCATTCCGCGCCACCGCGATCAGGGCCTGGTAGTACTCTGCCGCCGTTGCGTCCTGTCCGCCCAGCTCTGCCGCACGTCCCGCCCCGTAGAGGCTGTTGAATCGATTCGGACTCCGGTCGAGCGCGGCCTCGTACTCGGTCAGCGCCCGTTCGTGTTGCCCCAACGCCATCAGCATGTCGCCGAGGAGCTCGCGGGCCGGAAGCACTTCGCCGGGCGTGACCGGATGCTTCTCGGTGGTCGCCTCCAGATCGGCGGCGGACTGCATGGTGGACAGCCCTTCCTCGCGCGCGCCCTCCTCGAACCGCAGCCAGGCGAGGGCGGACAGGCGCTGAACCTCCACCTGCGTTCCCCAGTACGGGCTGGCCGCGGCGACCTTCTCCTGAAGGGCCGCCAGGGTCTCGAGGCTGGCCCGGGACTCCTCGAACCGTCCGCTGCGAGCGGCTCCCAGCGCCCTGGCGAAGTGCGTAATGGCCTCGGTCGCGGCAGCCGTTTCCCACGGATAGTCGGCCGGGACACGCGGTTGGAGGTCAGCCGCTTTCGCCCACAGGTGTCGCTCCAGGGCCAGGCGCGCCGGCACCGCGGCGAACGTATACGCGCTGGCGATGTGCGGCTGGTACGGAGGCTCGATCGCCTCCATCTCTCTCAGCACAGCGAGCGCCTTCTCGTCCTCGGCGCCCTGGAGGAACGCGTACGCCAGGTAGTCGAGCGCATGGAAGTAGTGGAGTGAGGTCTGGTCCCCGACCGGACGCTGCAGGGCCGCGTCGGCCGAGCGACGATTCCAGTCGATGGACTCCTGCCACAGGCCCAGGCGGGTGAACGTGTGGGTGGGCATGTGAAGCGCGTGCGGGATATCCGGCGCCACGTCGCTGTAGCTTCTCGCCGCGTCGACGGCTTGCGCGGAGAGGGCTGGATTGTCGTACGCGTGGATGATGTAGTGATGGGCACCCGGATGATCCGGCACCTCGCGCAGGACCCGCTCCGCGAGCGCGCCGGCCTCGCGTTGCTTGCTGAACGTCTTGTCCGACGGGTCTACGGTGGCGAGCTGCGCCAGGGCATAAAGCGACGCACCCTCCGGGTCGTCGGGATACGCCTCGTGGAACGCCCTCCAGCCCTGCTCGAAGGCCTGAAGATTCGGCCGCTCGGAGTCGCCACGCCCCACGTCATAGTAGGCCGCCAGAGCCTCGACGAACGCGCGCTCGCGATCCGAGCCCGCCGCACTGCGGGCCCGATCCACGAGACTGCGCCCCTCGTCGAATTCAGCCTGAGTGGGCGGATCGGACCACAGAGGGTGGACGATCGTCATGGCCTGGCCCCAGTAGCCCAAGGCACAGTACGGATCGACGGAGCTCGCCGCGGCGAAGGCCGACTCCGACTCCTCGTAGGTCATGCTGTGAAGCAGGGCGAGGCCACGCTCGAGGTGAAGGGCGGCCTCGTTGGAGCACGTATTCGCCAGCTGAACGGTTCCCAGCGGCGAGCCGGATTCATCCTCGACGCGGGTCGCCGCTCCGGAACCCTCGCCTCGATCCACATCGTCGCCCGGGGGCTCGCCGCCCGCGCAGGAGGTCAACAGAAAGGTCATCGCCAACAGGTACCCGTACTGCCGCATGGTCATCTCCGATCGTGGGGACTCTCGTATCTCTCTATGATCATCGAACCGGGTACGCTGCCGTTTCGAGCACGACCCGGCACGCACCGCGGACGGCTGTCTCTATCCCGAGGATGCGAAATGCGCGCGGGAGAGCGGACAGGCGCCGGAGAGGCAAGGAAACAACGGAGCGGTACCGAACGATCCTCACCAGGCGGGGTCGTCCGCCAGCGGGGGCCCGCCCGGCGCCCGGGGCGCCGTCGCGCCGGCCGCGACTCCCTTCTTGGACCCAAAGCGCTCCACCCACCCCTGGACCACCACGTAAAACACCGGAATCATGAACACTCCGCTCGCCGTCGCGATCAGCATTCCGCCGAGCACGGCCGTGCCGAGTGACACACGGCTCGCGGCTCCCGCTCCCGATGCAATCGCCAGCGGGGTCACTCCCAGGATAAAGGAGATGGCCGTCATGAGGATGGGACGGAACCGGAGCCGGGCAGCCGTCACCGCGGCCTCCACCCGGTCCTTCCCTTCCTCCCGGAGTTGCTTGGCGAACTCCACGATGAGGATCGCCGTCTTCGCGGATAGACCGATCAGAAGCACCAGTCCGATCTGCGTGTAGATGTTGTTGTCCAGGCTGCGCACTCCCGTGAACAGCAGGGCGCCGAGAATAGCCATCGGCACGCCCATGAGGACTGCCAGAGGGATCAACCAGCTCTCGTACTGCGCGGCCATGAACAGGAAGACGAAGATGATCGCGAGGCTGAAGATGATCGGGGCCAGGTTGCCCGCCGCGAGCTGCTGGTAGGTGACCCCGGACCACTGGTAGCCCAGCTGCGGCGGAAGGTACTGGCCTGCCAGGGCCTGCATCTCCGTCACCGCCTCCCCGGAGGACTTCCCGGGCGCCGGCACGCCAGTGATCGTCGCCGCCGGAAACATGTTGAAGCGGGTGATCACGTTCGGACCGACCGTATCCCGAACCTGGGCAAGGGTCCCCATGGGGATCATGTCACCACTCGCGTTGCGTACCTCCAGGCGATCGATGTCGGAGACCCGCGAACGGAACTGTTCGTCCGCCTGCACCTGCACCTTCCAGGTCCGACCGAAGATGTTGAAGTCGTTGACGTAGGCCGAGCCCAGGTTCGCCTGTAGCGTGTTGAAGACACTCTGCAGAGGCACCCCGTACGTCATAACCCGATTCCGGTCCACGTCCACGAACAGCTGCGGGACGTTGGCCGTGAAGTTCTGGTTGAGCCGTTCCACGACCGGGCTCTGGCTGCCGGCGGCCACCATGTCCTGGGCAAAGATCTGGAGTTGCTGAAGACCGACGCCGCCCCGGTCCTGGAGCTCCAGAGAAAAACCGGTTGCATTCCCGAGTCCGATGATCGGCGGGGGCCCGAACGCGAAGGCCGTCCCTTCGTGCAGCGAGAATAGGTAGCGCTGCATGTTCGCCATCAGCGCCTCGACGTGCTCTTCCTCGCTGCGATCGGACCAGTTGTCGAGTGTCGCGATGGCCGCACCGAAGTTGGACCCCTGGACCGCGTTCAGGAACGAGTAGCCGCCGATCGTGATGTAGTTCTGCACGCCGCTCGTGTTCTCGAGGACGAGGTTGATGCGGTCCAGGACCTCCTCCACCCGTTCCATCGAGGCGCCATCCGGAAGCTCGAGGTTCACGAAGAAGTATCCCTGGTCCTCGTCCGGTATGAACCCGCCGGGAATCAGGCTGAAACTCAGGAACATCGCGACCATGAGCCCCGCGAATACGAGCATGACCATGGCCGTGCGCCGCACGATGTTGTTCACGACGCCCATGTACTTGCCGGTCGCCACATCGAACCACTCGTTGAACTTCGTGAAGAAGCGGCCGCGTTTCTCGGGCGAAGGGCGGAGCAGCTGGCCCGCCAGGGCCGGGCTGAGGGTCAGCGCGTTGACCGACGAGAACACGGTGGCAATCGAGATCGTGATCGCGAATTGCTGGTACAGGCGTCCCGTCAGACCCGGCATGAGCGCCGTGGGCACGAACACGGCCAGCAGCACGAGCGTCGTCGCCACGATGGCCCCACCTACCTCCTCCATCGCCTTCGCCGTAGCCGCCTTCGCCTCCATCCCCTCTTCGTCGATGAGCCGCATCGTGTTCTCGACGACCACGATGGCGTCGTCCACCACAATTCCGATGGCCAGGACCAGTCCGAAGAGAGTCAGGTTATTGATCGACATCCCGAACAGCTTCATGGCGAAGAAGGTGCCGATCAGAGAAACCGGGATCGTGACCGAGGGAATGACGGTGGTTCGCCAGTCCTGCAGGAAGATGAACACCGAGAAGATCACGAGAAGGATCGCGATGATCAGGGTCTCGATGACCTCGTCGATCGAGGCCTCAATGTAGAGCGTCGAGTCGTAGGCGATCACAGACTCGAGTCCTTCAGGGAAATTTCCCTCCAGCTCGGCCATGGCTTCCTTGACCCCCTCCGCCACGGCGAGCGCGTTCGAACCCGGAAGCTGATACACGGCGATCGCTACGCTGGGGGCGCCGTCGAGCTGCACGTACCACGAGTAGTCCTGCGCCCCCAGCTCGACCCGGGCCACGTCCCGCACCCTGACGATCTCTCCAGCCTGGCCCGTCTTGACGATGATGTTCTCGAACTGCTGCACCGTCTCGAGGCGGCCGAGGGTCGTGATCGTGTACTGGAAGTTCAGCCCGGCGGGGTTCGGGGGTTGGCCGATCGCGCCTGCCGCCACCTGCACGTTCTGCTCGCGCAGGGCCCCGATCACCTCGTCCGTGGTCAGGTTCCGGGCCTTGAGCCTGCCGGGGTCCAGCCAGATCCGCATCCCGAAGTCCTTGGCCCCCATAGCCGTGACCTTACCGACTCCGGGAACACGGGCCAGGACGTCGTTGATCTGAGTGGTGGCGTAGTTCGAGATGAAGATGTCGTCGTACCGCCCGTCCGGAGAGATGAGGTTCACCATGAGGGTAATCTGGGTAGACTGCTTCTCCGTCTTCACACCCTGGCGCTTTACTTCCTCCGGCAGGAGCGGCTCCGCGATCGATACCCGGTTCTGCGTAAGTACGGCCGCCATATCGGGATCGGTGCCGATCTCGAACGAGACCGTGAGGTCCATCGAGCCGACTGAAGTGCTCTTGGACTGCATGTAGATCATGTCCTCCACGCCGTTCACTTCCTTTTCGATCGGCGTGGTGACCGTCTGTTCGACCACCTGGGCGTTCGCGCCCGGGAAGCTCGTGCTCACCGACACGGTGGGCGGAGTGATGTCGGGCATCGATTCCACCGGCAGGGTCGGAATCGAGATCGTCCCCAGGATGACGACCACGATGGAAATGACGAGTGCGAAGACGGGCCGGTAGATGAAGAAGCGGCTGAACATGGCCTACTCCTCCTCTCCCGAGTCTCCGCCGGGCGCGTCCTCGAGACCGGCCTGAGTGGCCGCCTGCCGTTGCACCATCTCATCTTCCGTTCGCGGCGTCACGGGCAGGCCCGGACGGGCGCGCAGGAGTCCGTTGGAGATGTAGGTGTCTCCTTCTTCGACCCCATCATCGACCACGATCGTTCCGTCGGGCTGCGGCTGGCCCACCTGCACGTAGCGACGCTCGACGATGTTCTCGTCGTCGACCAGGTACATGTACTTGCCACCCAGGTCCGTGCCGATCGCCCTCTCGTCTACGAGCAGGCTATCGTCGGCTTCGGTCGCGATGACGCGCACACGCACGAACAGGCCCGGGAACAGTTGGAGGTTCTCGTTTTCGAACACGGCCCGAAGCTCGATGGTACCGGTGCTGGGGTCCACCGTGTTCCCGATGAAGTTGATGTAGCCCACGAACGGGAAGCGGTCTTCGTCCGCGGATGTCCCGACCAGCACTTTCACCACTGCCTCTTGCGCCCGGACCGTCGCGTCGTCCAGCTCCCCGGACTCCTCGAGGGTGTCGATCACCGAGGCGTCATCCACGCCCTGCTCCGCGCGCGCTTCTTCCATCTGGCGCAGCATCTCGAGGACGACCCATTCCGGGGCGTTGAAGAACACGTGGATCGGCTGCATCCGGTTCACGGTCGTGAGAAGGGTCTGGTCACCGTAGCCGACGAGGTTGCCCGGATCGACGAGGCGTCGCCCCACCTGACCAGTGATCGGCGTCTGGACAGTGGTGTACTCGAAGTCGAGCTGGGCCCGGGACAGCCGGGCCCGAGCCCCCAGCACGGCCGCCACCGACGCGTCCCGCTCGGCCTGGGCGCGATCCAGATCCTGCCGGCTCACGGCGTTGGTCTCGATCGCGATCTGCACGCGCTCCAGGTTCGACTCCTTGAGCGCCGAGTCCGCCACGGCTGCGCGAAGCAGCGCCACGGCCTCATCCCGAGCCGCCTCGTACTGCTCCTGCTCGATGACGAACAGGACCTTGCCTTCATCGACGACGTCCGACGGGGAGAA
Organism: Gemmatimonadota bacterium; assembly: GCA_039584815.1. Taxonomy (GTDB): domain Bacteria; phylum Gemmatimonadota; class Gemmatimonadetes; order Palauibacterales; family Palauibacteraceae; genus Benthicola. Next base: position 28,784 of record JBDGXC010000023.1, on the reverse strand, counting down.
GAGCTGCCGCTCCAGCACGCCTCCCACCCGGGCACGGATCTCCACGGACTCGACCGCCCGTGTCGTGCCTGTGAAATCGACATACGGCTGCACGGGACGAACGACCGGCTGTGCGACCGTGACCTCGGGAGGCGGACGGATCGGCCCGTCGCCACCTCCGCACGCCGCAGCGGCAGCAACCGCCGACAGCACGACACCCTTCGCCCAACGGTTGGAGGCACCGGAGATCCATCTTCTATTCCCGCTCATTCGTGGAATCCTCATGGTTGTCCTGCTCATCGGTCACCTCCCGCCGTCGGAGGCGGGGTTTCCCCGGCGGTGGCCACCGCCGTCATCTCGGCTTGGCTCGGCGACCACCCGCCGCCCAGGGTCCGGTTGAGCGTTATCAGGTTGTTGACCACCTGGCCTTCACTCTCGGCAAGCTCGTCCTGCTGACGAAACAGGGAACGCTGAGAGTCGAGGAAATTCTGGAAATTCGTGAGGCCGGACAGGTACTGGGTCTCCACCAGGTCCACGGCTCGCTGCGAGGCGTCCACCGCATCAGTCAGGCGGTCCCGACGGATCTTCTCCTGACCATACGCAACGAGCGCGTTTTGCACCTCCTCGAGCGCCCTCAGAACGGTCTGCTCATAACCGGCCAGGGTCTGCGCAGCGCGCGCTTCCTCGGCCCGGATGCGGTTGCGGATCTTCCCGCCCGTGAAGATCGGCCAGCTGATCTTCGGTACGATGCTCCAGAACACGCTCCCGCCGTCTCCGAGGTCATCGAAGTCCAGGGCCTCGAGCCCTACGGTGCCGCCGAGCGACAGCGTGGGGTACAGGTCCGCCGTGGCGATGCCGATTCTGGCCGTCTGGGAGGCCAGGAGTCTCTCCGCCTGCCGGACGTCGGGGCGACGGCGCAGCAGATCCGCCGGTATGCCGTAGGCCACCTTATCGTCCGGTCGCGGGAGTCCCGTGTACGCCTGCAGCTCTTCGTGCAGGGCTCCCGGCGCCTCGCCCAGCAGCACGGCCAGACGGTTGAGCGATGTTTCCAGTCCGATCTCGAGGCTCGGAATCGTGGACTCGGTCTGCGCCAGGTTCTGCTCGGCCTGGGCGACGTCGAGGGCCGAGGTGAGCCCGGCGTTGAATCGATCGCGCGTCAGTTCCAGACTTCTGTTCTGGGCCTCCACGTTCTGCGTGGCGAAGTCGAGCCGGGTCTGGAAGGCCCGCGCGTCCACGTAGGCCGAGCCGACCTCTGCGTATAGGGTGACCAGGACGTCCCGATAGTCTTCGACCGACGCCTGGAGCTGGGCGTCGGCGGCTTCCACGGTACGCCGGACCCTACCGAACAGGTCGATCTCCCAGCTCAGGTCCAGTCCGAAGATCCAGGAGTCGATGGGATCCTCGAGCAGGGAGCTTCCGCCCTCACCGCCCCCGTCTCCCGGTTGCCCCACCTGTGCGCCCTGAATCCCGTTCTCGCTGAGCTTCTGGTAGCTGTAGGCGCCGCCGAGAACGATGTCCGGCCAGTAGCCACCCTTGGCGACGCCACGGATGGCTCTGGCCTCCGCCACACGGCCGACAGCGGCCTGGAGATCGAGGTTCCCGAACTCCGACCGCCGGATGAACTCCGTGAGTAACGAGTCGTGGAAGGTCGTCCACCACATCTCGAGGTCGGTGGTGTCCGCCTCCATCTCCGTTTCCACCGTGGTTCGCCATCGGTCGGGAATCGTCTCGGCCGTGAAGTCGGGGGGCTCATAGTCGGGACCCACCGTGCAGGCTGCCAGTAGTAAGAGGGCAGAAGGCCACACGGATCGTGGTGTGCGGTGCCTGGTCATCCGTCCACCTCTGTCTGAAAGAGCGGTTTTGGGACGCGCATTATCACGACCCGGGGACGATCTGGCAATCAGACGGGACGGTGGGGCGGGCGCTCCTGGCGTCCAAGTTCCAGAAATCCTGCTCGAACGCGCTCCACGAGCCGCGCCCGGGCGGACGGCTCCAGCAGCGTCGCGTGCGCGGCGTTGAGGACGAGAGCCTCGAGCGCCCCGGCATCCAGGCCGAAGGCGGCCGCTGCCTTGCGATACTCCCCGCTGAGGGTCGTCTCGAACATCGGCGGGTCATCGGAGTTCAGGGTGACGTACAGTCCCTCCTCCAGCAGCCGGGGAAGCGGGTGCGCGTGGAACGAGGGCACCACCTTGAGGCACACGTTGCTCGTGGGGCAGACCTCGAGCGGGATCTGCCGCTCCCTGAGCTCGGCCACCAGGTCGGGATCCTCGAGACATCTCACGCCGTGACCGATCCTCACCGCATGCAGGTCGCGCAGGGCGCCCCGGATGCTCTGCGGCCCTTCCGTCTCGCCCGCGTGGGGCACGCTCGGGAGTCCTGCCTCCCGGGCCACGGCGAAAGCGGCCCGGAACAGCTCCGGTGGACGGCCCACTTCCGGCCCGCCCAAGCCGAGGGCGCTGACGCCGCGCTCCATGTTGTCAGCTGCCCACTCCGCGACCGGGACGAACGCATCGGGAGCCAGGTTGCGCGGGTAGTCGATAGTAAGCGTCATCGTGACGTCCAACTCGCGCCTGGCGGCCTCGCGAGCGCGATTGATGGCGTCCAGCTGCTCGTCGAGAGGAATGCCCGCCAGCATGCGCTGCGTGGACGCCGTGTACGTCACCTCGCTGTGAAGCACGTTCTGAGCGGCCTGTCCGGCCAGGAAGTCGGCCGTGATACGCTCGATGTCCTCCGGCGACCGGATGCAGCGGGCAGCCGCGACATACACGTCGAGGAAGTGGTCGAAATCCCGGAACGCGTACCAATTCCGTAGCTCTTCGACCGTGCTCGCGGGAAGAGGCTGCCCGTTCCGGCGCGCGAGAGCGAGCAACGTCTCGGGCCGGATGGATCCCTCGAGGTGCACGTGGAGCTCCACCTTGGGCATGGCCTGAATCAGGTCATCGAGGGGCTGAGGTCTCATCCCGGCGTCCCGTACTCGGAGGTCCGCTCCATCCGGCCGACCCGGGCCGGGCGGTCGGTGCAGCACGACGGTGCAACGTACGGGTTCAGTGTACGCGATCCGGACCGGCACGCGCACCCCGTGCCTGCTCGGGCGCGCATGTCGTATTGTTGAGTAAGTGTACCGGGAAGACACCTTCGCACGCCGGACGAGTCCACATGCCTCGCAGCTTCATCATCGACACCGACACCGCCTCCGACGACGCCGTCGCCCTGCTCATGGCGCTGCGCCACCCGGACGTGAGGGTGGAGGCGATCACCACCGTCGCCGGCAACGTCGAGCTCCCGCAGGCGACTCGGAACGCCCTGTACGCCGTCGAGCTCTCGGGAACGGACGTGCCGGTGTACCGGGGAGCCGACCGGCCGCTGCGCCGGGAGCTTCAGGTCGCCCAGTTCTTCCACGGACGGGACGGACTCGGCGACCGGAGCTATCCGGTGCCCCGGCTCGAGCCAGCCGCGGGAGACGCGGTGGACGTGCTCATTGACACGGTCCGCGCGAACCCGGGGATCGTCCTCGTCACGCTCGGACCCCTGACCAACGTGGCCCGGGCCGTGGAACGGGCGCCCGACATCGCCACGGGCGTCGGCCGCTGCGTCGTGATGGGAGGCGCTGCCTGCACGGTGGGTAACGTCACCCCGGCGGCCGAGTACAACATCTGGGTGGACCCGGAAGCCGCCGACATCGTGTTCCGCTCCGGGCTTCCGATCGAGATGGTCGGGTGGGAGCTGTGCAGGGGCGAGGCTACGCTCTCCGAGGAGGAGATGACCCTGCTGCGCGGCCTCGGAACTCCGCAGGCGCGGTTCGCGATCGACTGCAACCTGAAGGCGCTGGAGGCTGCCCGTCTGCAGTCGAACGAGCCGGGACTTCCTCTGCCCGATCCCGTGGCCATGGCCATCGCGATCGATCCGACCGTGTGCACGCGACGGTCTCGGCACTACGTGGACGTGGAGACGGGGAGTGACCTGACGCGAGGCATGACCGTCGTGGACGCGCTCGACGTGGTGGACGACGAGCGCAACTCCCCGATCTGGGCTTCGCTCCTCGAGCGTGAGCCGAACGTCGACGTGTGCTGGGAGATCGACGTCCGGGCCTGGAAAGAGCTTCTGTACTCCGTGCTCAGATAACCAGCCGAGGTGTGCCCATGCCCGCCAGGATCGTCGTCGTCGGAAGCGCCAACATGGACCTCGTGGTGCGAGCCCCCCGCATTCCGTCTCCCGGAGAGACCGTCACGGGTGGCTCGTTCCTGCGCGCGGACGGCGGAAAGGGTGCGAACCAGGCGGTGGCGGCGGCCCGGCTCGGCGCCGCTGTCACGTTCGTCGCTCGCGTCGGCTCGGACGAGCTGGGCGAGGTGGCGATCGAGGGCCTGCGAGCGGAAGGCATCGACGTCCGGCACATCGGACGCGACCCGGCGGAGCCGTCGGGCGTGGCGCTCATCGTGGTGGACGAAGCGGGGGAGAACGCCATCGCCGTGGCACCGGGTGCCAACGAAGCGCTCTCCGTGCAGAATGTCGAGGAGGCGCGGCCGGCCATCGAGTCGGCCGACGTGCTTCTCCTGCAGCTGGAGACTCCGCTTCCGGCCGTCAAGCGGGCGGCGGAGCTCGCGGCGCACGCCGGCGCCGCCGTCATTCTGAACCCCGCCCCGGCACGCTCCCTGCCGGACGCTCTGCTGGAGCTGGTGGACGTGCTCACGCCGAACGAGGGAGAGGCTGAGCTCCTCGCCGAACAGGCCACCCCATCGGCAGCGGCGGCGCACCTGCGGCAGCGGGGAGCGGCGCGGGTGGTCGTAACGCTCGGAGCCGCCGGCGCCCTCGTCTGCACGGGAGCCGACCCGCACATCGTCCCCGGTTTCCCGGTACGCGCGGTGGATACGACGGCGGCGGGCGACGCGTTCAACGGCGCACTGGCCGTGGCGCTCGGTTCCGAACTCCCGCTCACCGAGGCCGTCCGCTTCGCCTGCGGAGCGGGGGCGTTGGCTGCCACGGCTCCCGGGGCCCGGCCTTCCCTCCCTTCGCGCGCGCGGCTCGACGGCTTTCTGCGCGAGCGGACAGGCAGCGGCGCCTGAAGGACTCCGTGGATGCGGAGGGCGAGCCGGATGAGCCCCGCTCAGGGCTCCTCGGGCGGCAGCTCGAGGGTGAGGCGAATTCGATCACCCGAAAAGCTCAGGAGCCGGCTGATCGACCGGCGGCCGCGCAATTCGACGCGGATCGTGCCCTCCCGGTAGTGCTGCCTCACGTTGCCGCCGGAACCTCCCCAGTAGAAGGCACCTTTGGACTCCGTGAGCTCGAACTCATACTCCACGGGCGCGTTCCCAAGAGTGATCCACTCCTCCTCGAAGTCGCCGCCGTCCACCACGCCCACGACACCGACGACCGCTGCCTCGACTTCCGTGTAACCGCGGCGCTGAAGGAACACCTCGGCACCGCCGGGCACGGTATCCACCGAGAGGCTCTGCGTCTTCGCCGAGCACCCTGTCGCGAGGGCCAGAGCGCACACGAGCAACGCGCGGTGGGCATTGACTCGCCCCTCATGCCGTTCCATGCGACCTCCTTGCCGGTCCACCTTGAAGCCCGCGTGCATAATAGGGCGGCAGAGGAAATCAGGGTACATCGGTGGACCGGTTCCGTGACCAGCGGCCCGGTGGCTTGACAACTGGCGTTTTCCACGTAGTGTCTTAGTGAAAGAGTCTAAGGGATCGACAGGGTAGAACTGGAGCGTGCCATGGAGCTGTGGAAGGGGACACTCGACTCGCTCGTGCTCAAGACGCTGTCGGGTGGACCGATGCACGGATATTCCGTGACCCGGTGGATCCGAGAGCAATCCGGCGGCACTCTCGAAGTGGAGGACGCAGCCCTGTACCAGAGCCTGCATCGCATGGAGCGGCGCGGCTGGGTCGAGTCTCAGTGGGGCCGCTCGGAGAATAACCGCCGGGCAAAATACTACCGTATCACGGTACGAGGCCGCCGGGAGCTGAGAAGGCAGACGGGCGAGATTCGCCGGTACGTGGGAGCGCTGTTCCAGGTGCTCGAGACGGAGATCGCGTAGGGATCGGATGGATGGGGGAATGTGATGAGTGAACGAGGATTCAGGGGCGTAGGTCGCATCGTGCGCTTTCGAAGGCCGCTCCGCGAACACGTGGCACGCGACGTGGACGACGAGATTCGATTCCACCTGGAGAGGAGGGCTGAGGAGCTGGTGGCCGCCGGGTCGAGCGAGTCCGAGGCGCACGACCGGGCGAGGGCCGAGTTCGGCGATCCGGGCCGGGCCAGTCAGACACTGCGGCGCGAATCCGGCCGCACGGAGCGGCGGTTTCGACTCGCGGAGCACGTCGGCAACTTCCGTCGGGACCTGCGACACGCTGCGCGGAGTCTGGCGAAGACACCGGGGCTCGCATGGATGATCGTCGGAACGGTCGGTCTGGGAATCGGTGCGACTACGGCGATGTTCTCGGTCGTCCACGCCGTTCTGCTGCGGCCGCTTCCGTACCCCGAGGCCGACCGTATATACCGCATCTATACCGACTCACCGCCCTACGAGTGGCCGTTCTCGGTCGCCGACTACCAGGCGCTCGAAGAGCAACAGACGCGATTCGAGACAGTGGCCGGATACGCGAACGTGACGATGACACTGAATCGGGATGAGGTGGCGGAGAGGCTCACGGGCAAGACGGTCACCTGGTCCTACTTTCCGTTGCTCGGCGTCTCGACCGTCCTCGGCCGAGGGTTCACGGAGGCGGACGCTGATCCCGGCGCCGAGCCAACGGTAGTCGTGAGCGACCGCCTCTGGAACCGCTTCCTGGACGGTGATCCGCAGGTGATCGGGGAGGCGGTACGGCTGGACGGGAGGATCTACACCGTCATCGGAGTCCTCCCCCGTAACGTGGGCCCCCTGGAGGCGGACCGGGAGTTCTTCGTGGCAGCCCAGTGGGGACCACCGCCGCGCAGGGGACCGTTCTTCATCCGGGCACTCGGACGGTTGGAGCCCGGCACCGATCCGGCCACCGCGCAGGAAGAGCTGCAGATCATCAACCGCCGGATCTTCCCGCTCTGGGAGGAGAGCTACCAGAACCAGGACGCGTCGTGGGGAATGATGGATCTCAAGCGGCAAGTGCTGGGCGATGTCGGATCGACCCTGGTGATCGTCCTCGGCGCCGTGGCTTTCGTGCTCGTCATCGCATCGGTAAACGCAGCGAACCTGCTTCTGGCCCGCGTGGCGAACCGCGGACGTGAGCTCGCGGTACGGGCCGCGCTCGGCGCTTCCAGAAAGCGCCTGCTGCAACACCTGTGGGCCGAGAGCACGATCCTGGCTGTCTGCGGAGCCATGCTCGGCCTGCTCGTGGCGGTGCTGGGCATCTGGCTGATCGAGAGATTCGGAGCCGACTACATCCCCCGCGCCCAGGAGATCGCGCTCGGAGGCCCGGTCGTATGGTTCCTGCTGGCGATAACGCTGGGAAGCGCGCTGCTGTTCGGACTCGTTCCGTCGGTCCGGGGAGGTCGGGCCCGGCTCGAGCAGACCCTGCGCTCGGGCGGTCGGACGACGACGGACGCGGTGACGTCTCGACGTCTGCGCCGCGCTCTGGTGGTGGCACAGTTCGCGATCGCCGCGCCCCTGCTGGTGGGCGCCGGCCTGCTGCTCGGAAGCCTGGCGAGGCTCCAGCGCGTAGATCCGGGATTCGACTCGCGTAACCTCCTGACGGCGGGGGTCTCGCTACCGGCGGCCGCGTACCCTGAGACAACCGACATCTTGAGTTTTCTCGACGAGGCGCAGTCCCGAATCGAAGCTCTTCCCGGTGTGTCGGCCGTCGGATTCGCGAACGGCCGTCCACCCGACCACTACCCTATGGAGAACAACTTCGACCTCGTGGACAGACCGGTGCCGGCCGGCTCGACGGAACCATCCGTCCCCTGGATCTCGGCCACGCCTGCGTTCTTCGGCGCGCTCGAGGTGCCGCTACTGGAGGGCCGGACGTTCGACGAGACGGATGTGGCCGGCGATGCCGCGCCCGTCCTGATCGTCGACCACACCTGGGCACAGCGGTTCTTCCCGGGCGAGAGCGCCCTCGGGCGGGGAGTAAGACAGGGCGGTTGTCCGACGTGCACGCCGTTCACGATCGTGGGGGTCGTCGGATCCGCCCGGTACACGGGGCTCGACGATCCCGGGGGCGGAACGGCGTACTGGCCCTACTGGCCGCTTCTGGGAACGGATCGGCAGGGGTACTTCTTCATGCGCACCTCCGTCGACCCTCTGAGCATCCTGCCGTCGATGCGTGCCGTGGTGCGAGAGATGGACCCATCCGTGCCGGTCGAGAACGCGGCCACCATGCGCGAGCTGCTGAGAGCTTCGCTCGACACACCGAGATACCTGACGGTCCTCTTGTCCGGTTTCGCGTTCATTGCCCTGCTGCTCTCGATCATCGGGATCTACGGGGTGATGTCCCATTTCGTGCAGCGGCATACGAGGGACATCGCGATCCGCATCGCGGTGGGCGGACGCCCGGCTCGTGTATCGCGCACGGTCGTGGGCCGCGGCATGCGGCTCGCGGGACTCGGCGTGCTCCTCGGAATCGGAGCCTCGTTCGTTCTCACAAGGTTCCTGTCGGCGCTTCTGTTCGAGGTTGGCTCCACGGATCCCCGGACGTTCGCGGCCGTGCCCGCGCTGATGGTCGGTGTCGCGATCCTCGCGTGCCTGGTGCCGGCGCAACGCGCGGCGGCCGTCGACCCGGCGAGGATTCTCCGGGAGGACTGACCGCGCGCGCCTCCGATGGCCTCAGTCCGTCACCGGCAACCCGCTCGGCACGCTCTCCGGCACCACGCCCGAGAGATCCCGCGACGACGGGTCGGTGAGCGCCCTCAGGAATGCGAGCAGGTCCTCCACCTGCCTGTTCGTCAGCTCGTTCGCCGCGGCGATCCTCGCGCGCAGAGTCGGTCGGGTCTGCACCCAGTCATCGCGCATGCGGAACCCCGCCAGGCGGACCTCGCCGAGCCAGACCTGGCTCAGCCGCGAACCGCCCGCCACGGTCTCGAGCACCGCCGCGCGCGGCGGCCCCCACGACCAGCGCGCCGCTCACCAGGACGAGGTTCTTGACGATGTACTGACCCTCCAGGGTCAGGACGAACGGGCCGTCGGCGAACACGCTGCCGGGGAGCAGGGCGAACGGAGTGACCGTACCGGCCATGTGGAACAGCAACACGGCCAGGGTGACTCGCAGCGCCCGTCCGGAGACGAGGCCGAATCCGATGAGGCATTCACTCGCCCCGAGAATCGGCACGCTGAACGCGGGGACGAGCAGGCCCCCTGTCAGGGCCGAGATGGTCAGTCCGGCCAGTTTCTCGGCCGGACTGAGACCCGGAAACAGCTTGAGCGCGCCGCACCACCCGAAGACGACTCCAAGCGATACTCGCAGGAGACTGATCGCGTGACGCGCGAGCCAGTCGGCGAGCTCGGCTTCGGCGTTCTCTATGCGGAAACTCAGGTTGTCCTTGTCCGCGGTACTCATCTCGATTCTCCTCGTGTGGGCCCGAACAGGCGCTCCGGGTTACTCGTCGTCAGTCACATGAGAACGCGGAGAAAGGGACCGTGTGTGGACATTGTCCCTCGAAACCGCCAAGCTGTGGTGCGATTCGGCACGTGCCGATCGAGCGAAGGATCGACGCACAGAGCCGGCACGTGACGTTCACTCAGACCCAGACGGGAGGATCGCGAGTGGGGAGACGAACGAATTACGGTTTCGAGAAACGACAGCGGGAGACCAGGAAACTGAAGAAGAAGGAAGCCAAGGCCGAGCGGAAGAGACTCAAGAAGGAGGAGGCTGAAGGCGCGAACCCGGGAGAGGCGGAAGTGGAGGTGGAGGGCGGCGACGATGCCGAGCCGGAGCGTTGACTCTTCCGCCCGCTCTTTGACCGGGCGGGCAGCAAATCGACGCGTCGCGGTCATGAGCAAGAGGAGCCTCAGATGGGCGTAGGAGACACAGGCACTCTTCATCACATCTGCTGGGTCGTGCGCGACCTCGAGAAGGCGGCGCAACAGCTGGCGGATTCCCTCTCGATCCAGTGGGCGGTGTGGACCATCGAGCCCGTCGTGTGCACGGTGCACGGACGGGATGTTCCCTACTCGTTCAGAGTCGCGATCGCTCAGATCGGAGATTCGGCCTTCGAGCTGATCGAGCCGCTCGATGGCCGCAGTGTCTACGTAGAGCACCTGGAATCGAAGGGCGATGGCTTCCATCACACGTGCATCATCTATCCGAGCCGCAACGCCATGAGGCAGGCGCGGGACGAGCTGGCCGGCCAGGGCCGCGAGATGACTCAGAGCGGAGACCTGGGAGATCTGGGCGAGTTCTGCTACTTCCACATTCCCGAGACCGATACCACGCTGGAAGTGCTGTACCTGTCCGAGCTGCCTCCACCGGAAGGAATGATCGGAGCGTAGGAGAGGCAGGAGCTCCCGCGTCGGACCTCCCTCCAGCCTGTTGCATCAGCACAACACGGAGCGACCGAACAGGAGCGGCACGCTCGACGCGATCGGCCGACCGCAAGGGCGTTCGTTCCCGCGAATCAAGCCCGGAGTGATCGCGACGCTCCTCGCGGAAGGAACGTTGGCGGACCGGCATGGATGCTGCCTCTTGGAGCCTCGGACGATCCGACCACAGCGTCCGACATGGCACAAGTACGAGTACGAGGAGGCCAGCATGATCACACTGGAGGAGCGGCGTCAGCAGATCGAGATGATCAGAGGACTCCAGCACATCGAGCTGGCCAACGCCCGCGCCGAGGCCTCGGCGGCTCGGAAGGAAGCCGAACGCGGCATGAGCCGGTTCATCGGTCGTTCGATCGCGGGAGTTCTGGGATGCATCTTCTTCTGGGCGGCTTTGCAGTCGTGGGAGAGCTATGCCCCCCTGTACAGCTTCCTCGGCTACTCAGTGCTGGGAACCGCCTGTCTGGGAGCGTTCGTCGAGAGTCTGCACGAGAACAAACCATCCTGGTAAGCACGGCCCGACAACAGCGGCCGTGGCGAGCGCCTCTCCGGCAGTTGCGGAGGGGCGTCCGTTCATTCGCGTTGCCCATCCTCGCCGATGCCGGCCTGGATGACTGATCCACGGTCGGGCGCACACGTCGCCGGCGTCGCATTCGCATTCACAACGAGGGAGGCGCATATTGGACAGGATTCGACGATGAGGAGCATCAACGGTCGCTCAACGACCAGGAGGGCGTGCATGAAACCTCGTGCGCTGCTGGGAATCGGCGCCGCATTGTTGGTCGGCGCGTGCAGCGGAATCTCGACCACGATGGACTTCGATCCGGCCGTCGACTTCTCGGCCTTCTCCACATACGACTGGATCGACAGCGAGGGCACAATCGACAACATCACCAGCTCGCGTATCCGCACATCGGTCGACGCGGCGCTTGCGGCGAAGGGTTTCTCGCACTCGTCATCCAGCCCGGACCTGGCGATCAGCTACCAGGTAAGCTCCGCCGAACGCCGGTCATTCAACACGGTCAATGCCGGCTGGGGTGGCGGATACGGCTGGGGCGGCGGCTGGGGCATGGGCATGGGGACCAGCACCACCACCGAGCAGGTGTGGCAGGAGGGTTCGCTGATCCTCGGTATCTTCGACACGGGCAGCAAGAATCTCGTGTGGACGGGCACCGCGACGACGGACATCGACGGCAGCCGCACTCCCGAAGATCGCCAGAACCTGGTTGACGACGCAGTCGGCAAGATGCTGAAGGACTTCCCGCCGGGTAGCTGACGGCCGGATTCACATCCGACGACAGGACTTCTGGGCCTCTCCGCCTCGGCGAAGGGGCCCGCTTTCTTCTGCAAATACGAAGCCGATGCAGATTCCTCTGGCGTTCGTTCGAACGTCGAGCTACGCCTCGGCGACCTTCAGTTGCACCAGGGGTGCCTGGGCGGCGATCTCCTTGCGCAGGTAGGCATGAGGATCGTGCTCCAGCGCCCCCTCCGGAAGGAACTCCCATAGCGGTCCCAGGTCGCGCTGGACCCGCTGCCTGAAGAAGTCCGGCAGTCGGTCCGTTTCGCCCTCGAAATAGGCGCGAAACGATGCATCGGTCGAGAGCAGCTCGCGGACCTCGCTGAAGTACCGGATCCGCCCGTTTCCTTCCGAAGAGATCGCCCGGACAGCGTTCATTATGCGTGGGATCACCCCACGGTTGGCATGCAACCGGCGCAGGATCGCGCGCTTGGAGAATGTGTACTTCGTCAGATCGATCACCCGGTCGTAGAACTCCGGCCACCCGTAGTTCATCGGCCGAACGTTCATGGCGTGATGGTTGTTGAGGAAGTGGAACGGAAATGGGAGCACGCGGCCGTCCCTCTGGTATTCCAGGTTCAGCGGAGCCGCCTGACCGAATGCCGTGAGCAGGGAATACCCGGGAAAGGCGGCCGGACATCTGTCGAGGAACCGTTTGGTCAGCTCGAACGGCTCGGGTCCTTCATCGCTGTCGAGGCCGAGAACCATGTTGACCTGCAGATACGGCACGTGGCGGACGATCTGGTTCGTAAGCTCGGCGACCTGCAGGACCTTCTCCATCCCCTGCTTTCTGCCTGTGCTCGACTTGTTCCCCAGGTCGTACCACGACTCGACTCCGGGCAGGAGAGCCCCGAATCCGTTCTTCTGAAGGCGCGCAAGACGGGGTTCCGACAGCAGCGAGAGGCTGCTCTCAGCTATGAAATCGATGCTTCCGGGGGGAACAGCGTCCTCGATCGCCCCGAGGTAGTCGTCGAAACGCACTCCGAAGTTGGGGTCGTGCCAGGCGACCTTGGGTCGCTTGAACTTCGTCAGCAGGAAACGCAGATCGTCCCGCATCTCGTCGAAGTCGAGCGGCTGGTACTTCACCTCCGAGTCGATGCAGAAGGCGCACGTGTACGGGCAACCAAGGCTGCCGAGCATCGGAACGATCTTCAGGAAGGGACTCTTCCGGAGGGTCTGCTCGATGTACTTCCAGCGCTCCCTGACACCCGGAACCGCCTGTGGCTGCTGCGAGGCGGCAAGAGACAGACCTAGCGGCCTGTGGGGCATGCAATCATCCAGGACATCCTTCAGCACGGCCTTGTCCGTAAAGCCGAGGACGTAGTCGAAGTACTTCTGCGCGTCCTCGGGATAGCAGCGCGCGTGCGGCCCGCCGAGACAGGTCACCACCCCGCGTCCACGGAACATCGCACTGATCGCGTAGGCGAGCTGAGCCGTCTGCGAGAACGCACTGACGATCAGCAGATCGATATCCTCCGGAAGCTCATCGAGGAGGTTCTCGAAGCCCGTATAGCACACCAGGCGTACGTCGTGCCCCTCTTCCTCACACCACACCGCGACGGCCTGTGGCATGATTCCCGCAAGGTTCGCGTGCATCAGCCGGGCGTACACGGCCCGGGTGGGCCCACGGGCGACGAGATCGAGGACTCCGATTCTCAGCTTGCGCAAACGCGTGTCCTTTCGGCTCATCGCCGACGGTGGAGGAGTCACGAAAGACGTCGGGATCTAGTGGACAAGGAGCTGCTTCAGGACTCGGCGCACGGAATCCGTGCGACCGACGGTGGAGTGACGGCACTGCGCAGCAGATGAGAGTCGCGCGCGGTTCGTATCGGAGCCTCCGGCTGTCGAGCCGCGGGGCCGTTGGCGACTCGGATGTTTTATCTTTGCAGGGCAGGAGGAACTCACGATCACGCGATCCGACCTCTCACGGCACCGCCCTATTCGTTTGGAGAATAGCCCCCGGACCGCAGTCGCCGCAAACGGGTAACCCTTCAAGAGTGTCTGTGATGCGGGAGCAAGCGAGGTTGATTACGACGCGATAGGTCGAGCGCGCAGGCATCGGGGGTTGGCCGGGCGATGGGATGCGGTCCCACTTGCACGACGCTTGGCTGCAGGCTCATAGTGTTTTGTCGTGCCCCGCATGCCGGGTCTCACACGACGCCGCACAACCTGAGGGGATCACCTGGTGAACGAACGGCCGTTTGTGGACCATTACGAAGTCCTGCAGGTCAGCCAGAATGCGGATGCCGAAACGATTGAACGCGTCTTTCGGCTGCTCGCCAAGCGCTACAACCCGGATAATCCGGCGTCCGGAGATTCGGAGAAGTTCCGAGAGGTACACACGGCCTGCGAGATCCTGCTGGATCCGGAGCGGCGCGCCGAGTTCGACGTCCAGTATGACACGAACAAAACCATGCAGTGGCGGATCTTCAACCAGGATGCGTCCCTGGGCGGCCGTGAGGAGGATCGACAGGTCTTCCACGGCGTCCTCTCTCTGCTGTACGTCGCGCGGCGGCGGAACCCGGAGTCGGGAGGCCTCGGCCCGGTCGACCTCGAAAGGATGCTCGGAGTGCCCCGCGAGCATCTGGAATTCCCCCTCTGGTATCTGAAGAAGCGCGGATGGCTCGAGACCCTCTACAACGGACAGGTGGCGATCACGGTCGAGGGGATCGACAAGGTCGCCTCCGAGGATCTGTCGCTTCCGGACAACCGTCTGCTAGCCGAATCGGCCACGTCGAAGGGGCAGCGACCCGCGCCGGACGAATCGGTCGATCGGGTCGGCATCCGGTTCCAGTAGACAGTCAGATTCCTCCGGGCCTCTCCCGAAGCGGCACGTCCTCTTTCCCCTTGACATTCTATGGGAACGATCAGGGGTTGGCGGCTACCCGGGAGTAGAAGCGGCAGCGTTGGGGTACTACCCGCCGCTGGAGGGCGGTTGGGAAACGAGCTTCGAGATCCCGGGGATCCATGAACGACCCCTGGGTCAGCGACCCGAGGCCCGGATCCGACCCGTCACGTCCGGCTAATTCCAGACAGTGGGCATCCCGCTGCTCCGGGGGCGCGAGTTCGACGAGCGTGATGTCGCCGATGGCCCTGGAGTGGTTATCATTAACGAGTCTCTGGCGCGTACGTTCTTCGAGGGGACCGACCCTCTTGAGCATTCCCTCCGCAAGGGCAACTGGTGGGGAGAGGAAAGGCCGAGCGAGTACAGGATCGTGGGTGTCGTGGGCGACGTGAAGATGGACGGCATGGCCGAGGCCACGCCGTGGGCCATGTACTTCCTGCACGACCAGTGGCCATTCAGCGACATGTACCTGTTCGTCCGCACGGCCGGCGACCCGCACACGACGGTTCCTGCGATCCGTGACGCCGTATGGGCCCTGGAGCCGGAGATGCCGGTGGAGAACGTCCAGACGTTCACCGAGATGCGATCGGGTGCCGTCGCCGAGGAACGCTTCCAGACGCTGCTCGTCCTCGGCTTCGCGGGTCTCGCACTGGTTCTGGCTTGCGTGGGCGTATTCGGTGTTCTTTCGCACGCGGTCTCTCAGCGAGGAGGCGAGATCGGAATCCGGATGGCGGTGGGCGCCCGTGCGACGGATGTGATTCGCCTCGTGGCAGGGAAAGGTGCCCGCCTCGTGGCTCTGGGGGTAGCTCTTGGACTCGCGGTTACGGTCGGGGTCACCCGCTTCATCCGTAGCCTCCTGTTCGAGGTGAGCCCGACGGAGCCGGCAACGCTCGCACCCGCGACCCTGCTCCTGGTCGTCGTGGCACTCTCGGCATGCACCATTCCGGCAGTCCGAGCGAGCCGTCAGGATCCGGTCAAAGCGCTGCGCACGGAGTGATCGGCGAGGTGAGCTGACCCATGTTCGTCCTCGCCCGCACGATCACATACGCCTCGATCTTCATCGGCCTGTTCGTGGTCTTCGTTCCCGCCCGGCTGCTCACGTGGTCGGGCATCGTGCGACCGGAGTCGATAGGGGTCTGGCAGGTGGCGGGCATGCTCGTCGGGGCCGGCGGGACGTTTCTCGTGCTGTGGTGCGTCTTCACGTTCGCGTTCGTCGGCCGGGGTACACCGGCTCCGTTCGACGCACCCCGGCGACTCGTGGCTCACGGACCTTACCGGTTCGTGCGCAATCCCATGTACATCGGTGCTGCTCTCATCCTGGCAGGGGCGGCCGTGTTCTACGAGTCCGCGCCGTTCATCATCTATACAGCGCTTTTCCTGCTGATCACGCACGTGTTCGTGGTGGCCTACGAGGAGCCGACTCTACTCCGCCTGTTCGGAAGCGAGTACGAGGACTACTGCGGGACTGTGCGGCGCTGGCGGCCCGGGCGCACGCGAGGCGAGTCGGGATCCGTGTCCGGCCCGCGGTGATTGCGGCGCAAGCGACTTCGGACGGACCACAGGCACGTGGACCAGATCTGCCGGGCGGTACTCGGGAGTTGGCGCGCCTGAGAGAGTCTCCTCCGCGACGCCTCGGAAAATGCAAACTCTCCGGTATCTGTGAGCACCGCAAGTTATTGGTGGTGATAAGCTAACGGTACCCGGAGGGCTCGTGGAGTCGCCGTTGAACATGCACTGCGTTCCCGGCTGCACCTCTCAGTTGTGCATTTGAACGCGCATTCCGCAACCAGCCGCACGGTCAGTCTTTCTTCTGTAATCCGCTAAATAGACTTTCCATAATCAGTTACACCGGATCAAGTCATAGGCACGGCAGTTGCGTGATAGGAGCGTGGAGTGCCGGCCAGGGGTGACGAACAGAGACAGCCTCGTCCCGAGCCCACAACCTGAAGGGGTTCTCTGGTGAACGACCAGGCGTTTGTAGACCATTACGAAGTCCTGCAGCTCATCCAGACTGCGGATACCGAGACGATTGAACGCGTCTTTCGGCTGCTCGCCAAGCGCTACCACCCGGACAATGCGGCCTCCGGAGATGCGGAGAAGTTCCGAGAGGTGCACACGGCCTACGAGATCCTGCTGGATCCGGAGCGGCGCGCCGAGTTCGACGTCCAGTATGATAAGCACAAGAGCCTGCAGTGGGAGATCTTCGACCAGGACGCGTCCGTTGGCGGCCGTGAGGAGGATCGACAGCTCTTCCACGGCGTCCTCTCGTTGCTCTGCGTCGCACGGCGGCGAGACCCGGAGACGGGTGGCCTCGGCCCTGTCGATCTGGAGAGGATGCTCGGAGTGCCCCGCGAACACCTGGAGTTTCCTCTCTGGTATCTGAAGCAGCGAGGCTGGATCGAGACCCTCTACAACGGACAGGTGGCGATCACGGTCGAGGGAATCGACAAGGTCGCCTCCGAGGATCTGTCACTTTCCGACGACCGCCTGCTGGCCGAATCGGCGACGCCGAAGGAGCAGCAGTCGGCGCCGGACGCATCGGACGATCAGGTCGGTGTCTCGGCTGACGAGAGCCGTCGGCGCACCGCCTAGGACACGGCGGCGAGCTAGCGGAAGGGCTCGAGCAGGCACGCGCGGTACGCCTCTCTGAAACCCGACAGGCCCTGCGCGTCACTCCGAAGGTGGCGGGAACGGACTCTCCCACGGGACATCGTAGGTGTCGGTCAGCATGTTCATCATGACACTGAAGTACCCTACGGCCAGGAGCTCGTCGATCTCGCTGTCCGAAAAGCCCTCGTCTCTGAGCTGATCCTCGAAATCCCAGTCCTCGTTCCCGACGCTCTTCGGATCGATCGAGGCGCGGTAGACGATGTCGATCGCCACCGGAAACGAAGGTGGAAGGTGGGAGCTGCAAGAACCTCCGGACAGGGCCTTCAGATCCTCGTAGGTCAGAGTAGGATCCAGATTCAGCGCCGCATGGCCATGGAGCGATGTGCAGTATTCGTTGCCGGCGGTGATCGAGATTCTGAACAGGATCAGCTGTTTCAGCAGCTCCGGAATCTCGCCCTCGATCAGAGTCGCCTTGAGCATCGACCAGACCCCCCGAAGCACGCGCGGGTTGTGGCCCAGGGCCTTGAGAGTGTTGAGCACCGCGGGTGAGCCCATCGTGTCCATGATCTCATCGTAGACGGCGCGTACGTCGGGCGCCGCGTCTTCATACTCGACCTGGGTGCTACGCTTCATAGTTCCCCTCGCTTCCCGGCCCAGGCGGACCGCATTCTTCAGTCGAAGTGTCTCTTCTGTCTATACGGTCTTCAAGTACTCGTGCACGAAGTTGATGGCCGTCGATCCCTGTCCGACGGCCGAGGCCACTCGCCGCATGACTCCATACCGCACGTCACCGGCGGCGAAGATCCCGGGCACACCTGTCTCCATGAGATAGGGATCTCTCTTCAGCTTCCACCCGGCGGGTCGGTTGCCGTTGACGAACAGGTCGGGACCGGTGAGGACGAAACCGGCCGAGCTCAATGCGACCAGGTCTCCCAGCATCTCCGTATGGGGCGACGCCCCGATGAACACGAAAACCGCCGGGGTCTCCTCCCGTCGAGTATCGCCGGTCTCGCGATGTCGAATCGTGATCGCCTCGAGTCGCTCGCTGCCGTGAACCTCGACGATCTCTTCTCCCAACCAGACATCGATGTTGTCGCGTCCTTCGATCTGCTCGATCAGGTATCTTGACATGCTCCGGGCCAGGGAGCTACGGACCAGCATCGAGACCCGTCCAGCGTACTGCGATAGAAAGACAGCCCCCTGGCCAGCCGAGTTGGCTCCACCGACCACGAATACGTGTTCGCCCCTGTAGTTGGCCGCCTCGGTCCGTGCCGCACCATAGTAGACTCCGGCTCCCGTCACGGCTTGAATTCCAGGTACGTCGAGCTCTCGAACGGACACTCCCGTCGCGATGACCAGCGCTTTGCACGCCAGCTCGGATCCATCGGCCAGCGTCACCACACGATAGGGATCGCGTAGGCCGATGCTGACGACTTCCTGGGCCGACAGGATCTCGGCACCAAAGCGTGAAGCCTGCGCCGTCGCCCGCCTGGCCAGGTCGGCGCCGCTCACCCCCTTCGGAAACCCGAGGTAGTTCTCGATCCTCGCACTGGTTCCCGCTTGACCGCCGGGGGTTTCCTTGTCAATGAGCAGGGTGTGCACGCCTTCCGAGGCACCGTAGACGGCCGCGGCCAGCCCGGCAGGACCGGCCCCCACGACGATCAGGTCGTAGAATGGCTGCGTCGCCTGCGTCCGAAGCCCCGCCCGTTCGGCCACTTCGGTCAGGCTCGGCTCGATCAGTATGGTCCCGTCCGGGAAGAACACCACAGGTAGCCGATAGGTCTCATCGCTCGCCTGCTCGACCAGAGCACGCGCCTCTGCGTCGCGCTCGATGTCGAGAAACTGATAGGGCATCTGGCTGCGTGCGAGAAAGTCCTTGATGCTGTGCGAGCTCGCCGACCATAGCGTCCCAGCCACGCGGATGCCGTCGTAGGGAACGGTCGCCGTGGCTTCCCAGTCGCCGACCAGGTCGTCCAGTACCGGGTAGAGGTTCTCCTCCGCCGGCGTCCAGGGCTTCATGAGGTAATGGTCGAGCCCGACCGCGTTGATCGCGGAGATCGCCGCTTCGGTATCCGCGTACGCGGTGAGCAGCACCTTTCGCGCCTCCGGATATGTCCCGCGCGCCTCGGCCAGAAACTCGGTGCCGCTCATCTCGGGCATTCGCTGGTCCACGAGAAAGAGCGCTATTGCGTCATTCCTTTGTTTGAGCCGGCGAACGGTCTCCAGCCCTTCGCCACCCGAGCCAGCCTTGATGATCCGATACTCCTTGCCGAAGTGCCGCTTGAGGTCGCGCTCAACCGCGTTGCGCACCTGTTCTTCGTCGTCGACGGTCAGGATGATGGGTTTGGACATGTCAGGACTGTTCGGTGATAGGGAGCTTGACCGTGAAGCGCGTGGCTCCCGGCTTCGATTGTACCGAGATCTGCCCACCGTGCTTCTCCACGACGATGCCGTGGCTGATGTTGAGCCCCAGACCCGTGCCCTCTCCGGGAGCCTTGGTCGTGAAGAATGGATCGAAGATCTTCTCGCTCGCCTCGGCCGGAATCCCCGGTCCGGTGTCGCTGACTTCGACGACGACCCAGTCATCGTCCTGATATGTCTTCAACTCTAGCGCTCCCTTTCCGTCCATCGCACCGATCGCGTTATCGATGAGGTTGGTCCAGACCTGGTTGAGCTCGCTGCCGTAGCCCTGGATACGCGGCAGATCCTCCGCGTAGTCGAGACTGACATTGATACCGTCTCGAAGCTTGCTGCTCAGCATGACGAGCGTGTCGCTCAGCCCCTCGCGCACATCGACCGGTTGGATGGGGGCCTGATCCATATAGGAGTATCCCTTGAGGGCCTTGACGATCTCCGCGATTCGCCGGGCCCCGTGGCCGATCTCCTCGAGAAGGGTGTACGCCGTGAACTGACTGCCGAAGTAGTCGATCACGACCGGTGCAACCGCAGGGTCGAAGTTCCCGACCAGGTCTTCCAGCTCCGTGGCACACAGCCCCATCGACACGAGCGTCGACGCATGCTCCCAGGGATCTTCGATGCCGGTGCGGTCAAGCCAGTCCTCCACCTCCTGTTCGAGATCGCTTCGGGCAACCGGATCGAGCGAGCTCGGCTTCTTCGCCCGCGCCTCGGCTTCCTTCTCGAGCTCGGCGATGAGGTCGTGCTGCTCGTTCGACAGATCCGCTGCGCCGAGCGCGAATTGCGCGCGCTCGAGGCGGGCGATCGAAGTCCTGAGCTGCTCGGCCCCTTGTCGGGCTACGGCCGTAGGGTTGTTGAGCTCGTGAGCCATGCCCGCGCTCAGCCGGCCCAGGGTCGCGAGCCTCTCGCTCTGACGCAGCATGACTTCCTGCTGGAGGTACGCCTGCTCTAGATCCCGAAGCTTCTGCTGCTCCCACAGCATGTGCACCTTGCGGTGGAAGAAGCCGCACACCATCGAGAGGCATTTGACATCGAGATCGGTGAACGGCTGGCGCCGCTTGCAGAACAGATAGAGAGCCTGAGTCCTGCCGGCCTCGACCAGCGCGTTCACCGAAATCTGCTCGAGATCGTCCTTTTGCAGATGTGCAGGGAGCTGCTCCAGAGCGGCGTTCATCGGGTCGCCGCACAGGATGCGTGTCTTGCGGTCACGCCATAGCTCCGCCTCGAAGCTCGACAGGGCGGCCGGGACGGTGCGCATGACATCTGCGCTGCCTCGATACCCGTCGATGACGATGGCGATCGGTTCCGGCCGTTCGGTAGCCTCCGGATCACCATCGAAACAGACGTAGCGCCAGGAGTAGACATCCGCGATGTACTTGAGCCTGCGGGCCAGCACCTCACCGACGGATTCGATATCACTCGCCGCGTTGATCACGCCCGCCAGCTCGAAGAGCGCCTCGTACCGGGACACCTTCGAGAGGAGATCCTGGGACGAGGATCGCGCGTTTGTCGGATGGTCGTTCATGGCCCCAAGAACACTCCGGATCGAAGACAAATCAAGTCATGGACAGGACCCGCGTACCGTGACCTACTCGAAGAATGCCGGTTGAGTATGTTGGAGCAGGAGTTCCGTCGGAGGCGGTTGGCTGGTGCTCGGCGGCCTCCGACTCGCCGATCGATCGAGAGTTGAGAACGAGCTCACGGGGACCGGTGCGATGGGATTGGATCGTGTTCGCAGCACCCGGCCGGAGAAGGTCGCGAGAGGTATTCGAGTGGTTCTGGGAGTGCTCTTCGTGATGACGGGAGCCATGAAACTGGTTGTACCCATGCTGGCGGCCGCGTGGGCAGGTCAGCTCGCCGCCGCCGACATCCCGCTCCCGGAACTCAACCGGTCGGTCGCCCCGTTTCTCGAAATGGGGGTTGGGGCGCCTTGCTGGTCGGGTTCCATACGCGGATTGCGACTCTACTGGTTCTGAGCATCATGGCCGTGGCGACGTACGTGCATCTCGTGGTGCATGACCCGGAGCTCTTCCCGTTGCAGCCGGCGGAGCCCATCATTCCGGCGGTGGTGATGATTCGTTCCACATATCTGCTGGTGAAGGGCGGCGGCTCCGGGAGTTACGACCTGAGGGCCACTGAGGTGGATGAATGAGCGCGGGCAGCGGGCCTGCTCGGGTCAACTCGAAGGAAGGGGAACGAATGACGAACATCATGACGATCGTGCCGGAACAGGTCAGAGGAGTCCGAAAGCTCTTCTTCCGCTGGGTGCGCGGCCAGTATGGCGGTGTCGTGCCGGGAGTGTTTCAAGTCCTCGCGGTCGACCTCCGAGTCGCACGGCCGGCTGGTTCACTGTATCGCCACCTTCATCTTCGCAAGTCGTCATCGCTCAGCCGACTGCAGCGCGAGATGCTGGCAACGGTAGTCAATGGCAAGGTGGGTGGGGCTCCCTGACTGGGTCTCCATACGGCGGCAGTTCGCCGCCTTACGGGCGATGAGCACCTCGGCCATGAGTTCGCGACCACGTGGCCCGAGTACGACCTGGACGCCAAGACCCGAGCATTGCTCCGTTACGCCAGCAAGCTGACGGAGGCGCCGAGCCTTGTGGGCAAGGACGATATCGGGATGCTGAGGGAATGCGGCTGGACCGAGCGGGAGGTCTGGGAGATCACGGCTCTCGCGTCGTTCTTCAACTTCAGCGGCCGGCTCGAGGCAGCCTCCGGTCTGCCTCCGGACGAGATTCCCGAGAATGCCGCGTTTGCCGAGGCACGGGGCGAGTGAGGAGCTCCCCAGGGATATACTCCCCCGGGGGAATTCCTGGCGCGGTCGAGCCACGGGGTGACGAGACTCCTCAGCCTGAACGGTCAGGTGGCGTCCCGCTGGACAAACGCTTCCAGCGACACCGTATACGCTTCTTCGTCGGGCAGGTAGCGCATGCAGTATCGCGTTGGATACGGTCCAGCGACCTCCCACTCCGCCGGTTGCGCGATGTCGTAACACGCGTCGATGTCGCCGCTGAGGACTGATACCGTGATCATCGGCTCGTAGAATATGATGTGCCCGTCATACGAGCCGAAGATGAACGTCTGCGTGAACTCGGATGGCGGATCGGCCAGTTCGGGCGCCGTCGAGAGCAGAAGGTGATTGCCCTCTTCCCCGGCCGCCGCTCCCACCTCGATGTAGCCTGACGGCATATACTTGTCCGGAACGGGAATGCGGGCCCGCTCGTACACCTCGCAATCGATGAAGAAACCGCATGTGCCCGTACGGATCTCCCTCACATCGTCCAGGCCGACAAGAAAAAAGTGGAAATCGAAGTGCGGCTCTGCGTACACGGGAGGTGCAGGCGGAGGATGGCCCTCGGGATTCAAGTTGAACTGGACGTATCCGAACGGAGCTGCCGCTTGCGACGCTGCAGCAGGTAGAAAGAGATCGCGCCGCAACATGATGAAGCACTCCGTGAGCGGATTCTCGACACCGTCTCCGTCGACGTCGAAACATGGAGCCGTTCCATCCGGTTCCAGAGGCAGGCTCTCCAGAGCGGACGCGGAGAGACGCACTCCAATCGACAGCAGATCTCCCGCCGAGTCCGTCTCGACGTAGGTGCTGACGGTGCCGTTGCCCAGCTCAGAGGAGTCACCTCGGTACAGCTCCGGCTCGGCGACCCGCTCGGGGGAGCACGATCCCACGGCGATCGTCACGACCGCAGCGATGAGTACTGAACCCGGAGTCGGAATACGATGCAGCATGGATCTCCCTTTCGGACGTGTGGGACGGTGCGAGGAGAGCTCTCTTCGTAGGTTACCCGAATCGCCTCTGATGTCCAGAGTAGGAGCGTTCGGGAGACCGTGCCAGGCAAACCGAACGGTGCTCAACGCCGCCGACGCATCCCGTCCAACACCGTCTGCGTGGTCTGCCGGATCAGCTCGTCTACGTCGATGGCGGCCGTGATCTGTCCGTCGATCAGTAGCGACGCCAACCCGTGCACCGCGCTCCAGGCCACGTAGGCCTGCGCGCGGGAATCCTGCCGTTTGATGCCGCCGCGGTCCTGGTAGGCCTGGATCACGTCGACCAGCTGTTCGAAAAGGGCGTTTCCGGCCTCGCGTAGCTCGGGCAGGTCCTGGCGGGCCACCGCTTCCTTGCCGTACATGAGGCGGTAGTGCGCCGGATTCTCGAGCGCGAAGCGCACGTACTCCTCACCCATGCGCCGAACCCGCTCGACGCTTGATTGCGGGGCGCCCGCCTCGATCCTGTGCAGGCGGTCGCTGAGACGCTTGAACCCGGACGCGGCGACCGCGACGAGCAGCGCGGCCCTGTCCTCGAAGTGACGATACGGGGCAGCCCGCGACACGCCGAGCCGCCGGCCAAGAGCCCTCATCGTCACGCTCGCAGCGCCTCCCTCAGCGATCATGGCAGCAGCTTCGTCGAGTAGTGCCGCCCGAAGGTCCCCGTGATGATACGCCCTGGCCGGTTCGGTCATGCGTAAACATGGGCCCAGATGTTGACGAAGTCAACATGCGCGTGTATACTGTATGTTGACGTTGTCAACACCGACGCTCTTCCCTGCTGGGGAGAGAGAATGACAGAAGGGGAGATCATGGCAGATCCGACTGCACCGAACGCCTTAAGAGGGAGATCTTGTTATGGCAGTCAATGAAGACTTGACCGGATTCATCCGAGAGGCCCTGAATCGTGGCCTGCCACGCGACGAGATCCGGGGCGCCTTGAAGGAGGCTGATTGGTCGGTCGAAGAGGTCGAGGCAGCGCTCCGGTCGTTCGCGGCGGTCGACTTCCCCATGGCCGTCCCACGACCGCGCCCCTCGCTCTCCGCTCGAGAGGCCTTCCAGTACCTGGTCCTGTTCGGCACGCTCTATCTCAGTTCCTACAGCCTGGGAAGCCTCCTCTTCCAGTTCATCAACCTTGCCCTCCCGGATCCTCTCTGGTCGCAGGCCGAAATCGACGCGATACCGGAGGGGATCCGTTGGGCGGTCGCATCGCTCGTGGTCGCGACTCCCGTGTTTCTCTACACGGCACGGACCATCAGCCGAGAGCTCGCCGGCTCACCACTGAAGCGAATCTCCCCCGTGCGCCGCTGGCTCACGTACCTGACCCTGGCGATCGCAGTGAGCGTCATCATCGGTGACTCCACGAACCTGGTGTACCACCTCCTCGGTGGAGAAGTCACCGCCCGCTTCCTCCTCAAGGCCCTGACGATCGGAAGCATCGCCGGTGCCATCTTCGTCTACTATCTCCGCGATCTGAGGCGAGACGAGAAGGAGGTGGGCGGGTGAAGCCGTCTCTCGGCAGGACCGTGGTGACCGTCGCCACCACTGTGGTCGCGGCATCGATCATCGCCGGCGTGATCCTGGTCGGATCACCGGCCCGTGGCCGCCTCGAGCGCCTCGATGCGGCACGGATCGAGGACCTCGAGGAGATCATGCGGGCAATGGACCAATTCTGGAGCCGCAACGAGCGACTGCCCGCATCGCTCGAGGAGTTGGGAGAGGATCCCCGCATCCGAGCGAACACCGTCGATCCGGGCTCGGCCGAGTCGTACGAGTATCACGTCTTGGCTGAGGATGCCTTCGAGCTCTGCGCGATCTTCGATCGCGAGTCGCCGGGGCCGTCCCGGCGGACGCCAGCGGACTTCTGGAGCCATGGGGTGGGAAGGCAGTGCTTCAAGCTGGGAGTCGATACGAGTGATCGAGGGTCGGCCAGGTGACCCGACTCGTGTTCCTCGTACCATCATGTCCGTGCTGCTCCGGATCTCGGCCGGTTGAGCGTATCCGCCGGGCGATGGGGCCCAATCCGCCATCGTCCGCATGGCCTCGGCCGTACCCCCGGATTCGCTCAATCGTCGGTAGGAGGCGTCTCCTCCGGCGGCCCGACGGGACGGGTCGTCACATCTCGACGCGGCACTGGGACATCGATCCCCGCTTCAGCGAGCTTCAGACGGACCAGGCGAGGGAGGTTGGAGTACATCGACCACCAGTCCTCGGTCTTGACCCACGGCCACAACTTGACTTCGACCCACGACTCGTCCAGACGAGACACCCAGACCCTGGGCGCCGGATCCTCCAACACCCTCGGGTCGTCCCGCAACAGTTGCTCGAGCAGGGCGATCGCTGCCTGCAGATCCGTCTCGTATCCGATTCGCGCGACCGTATCGACACGCCGGTTCACTTCCACGGACCGGTTCTCGACGTTTGCGCCCCAGATGCTCTTGTTGGGAATGAGGAGTCGGCGAGAGTCGAACGTCACGATGGTGGTGTTCCACAGGCCCATTGCCCGGACCTTTCCGACCACGCCTGCCACTTCGACGATGTCGTCAACGTCGTAGGCGTGGCTCGCCAGGATCGCGATTCCCGCAAACAAGTTCGAAAGGGAGTCCTGCAGCGCGAATCCCACCACGAGACCCGCGATTCCCAGTCCGGCGAGGAGCGTCGTCGTCTGCACGCCGATGACCGACAGGCCCACGTAGAGTCCGATCAGTGTCGCCACGGGTCGCAGCAGGCGCCCCACGAGATCCCTGATCAGGTGTGATCCGCGAACGAGTCTGAGCGCCCTGGCAAACCGCCACAGGAGGCCGAACAGGACCCTGAACAAGACGATGAAGCCTGCGACAATGAGCAGGCGCACGAGCACAGTGCCGGCATTGCGGCGCATGGACTGCAGTGTCTCTCTCGCGAGGCTCCGAGCCAGACGCACCAGGACTCCCGGATCCAGCACCTCGCTGGTCACGTCGCCCGTCGCCCGGATGAGCGCCTCCTGATACGCGGCCGTCTCGAACCCGCGGCGCTCCAGTACTCGGCTGACGCTGGCTATGTTACCAGCGATACCCCCGATACGCGTTTCGACCGCGGCCAGCCTCAGCCGCAGGTCCGCGATCTCCGATTCGGGCGTTTCTGTGCCCTGCGCAACACGAATCTGCTCCCTCAGTTCATCGCGCTCGGTGACCGCTACCTGCAGCCGATCTGTCGCACCTTCCGCGAAGTTCAGCAGCAACTGATCGTAGCGCGCCCACCGGTCGGCCACGTCCAGGTGCAGCGAATCGCTGGCGCCGAGGGCCCACTCCTGGTACCGGATCAGAGTATCCCCCCTCGTCCGCACTGCGCGGATCTGCGACTCCAGCGGACCGATCTCCTGTGCGGTCGCCAACGAGCGCTGCCGCCGTAACTCCTCGAAATCTTCCACGTTCGACTCAAAGAACTGATCGATCAGATCGAGGTGCGTGCTCATGTAGTCGCGTAGAAACGCTCGCACTGAGTCGCCGGGCAGGCTGTCCGGACCGACCTGGCCCAGCAGGTCGGCAAGGCTGCGCAGCGTCCGCTGCGTTTGCCTTAGCTGCTCGAGCGCAAGCATGCGGAGGAAGTCCAGATCCGCGTCAGGGTCGGCGATCCGGATCGCCCTGAGTGCCTCCACGCTGTCGGCCGTCACGTGCAGCGTGTCCAGCATGGACCTGGCTCGATCCGCCACGCTTGGCAGGGTGTCGGAACGTGAGTCGACCGCGATCGCGGAATAGGTGGACTCTGAGGCCACCTCCTGGGCCAGCGCAGGCATCACGCCGTATCCCGTCGTGGAGAGCACGATCATGGCCGATAGTGCCCGGGCGGTGGATCGCGGTCGGCTCTTGATGTCGTGTCCTCGTCGATCCGTGGCGTCGCCGATCTTCCTCATCTCAGCCTCGCTTCGTGAGCCTCTCCACGGCCTGCGGGAACGTGCTCATATAGGCGAAAAGCCCCGGCTCACTTCCCGTCCGATGCCAGGTAGGCGGAAGCGAAGGCGAGGGCATCAGCGGGCTTTTCCGCGATCACCTCGGCCTCTCTGCGGGCCTCCTCGAACTCCCAGCCGTCCACGGTCACGCGCTTGATCATCCAGAGAGCAGCCACGCGGGTCGCCGAGTTGCAATGGATGTAGACCGGCTGGTTTGCCTCGTCCCCTACAGCCGCGAGGAAGTCGTCGACGAGCTGTGGGTCCGGGTCGGCAGCATCGAACGGCAGGTGAATATACTTCAGCCCGGCTGTCTCGGCCGCGGCAGCACTGGCCTCCACATCGACGTCCGGTTCGGTCGCTAGGCGCAGGTTGATCACCGATGCGAAGCCATCGTCCTTCAACCCTGCCATCGCCGTCGGCTGGGTGGCGCCACCAAACCCTGCCGCGTTGCCGATTCGTGAGAAGTTCGTGACGCCGGGAACCTCGGATTCCTCGACCTGAGCGGCCACGGTGCGATCGAGAGCCTGATCGGCCGTCCCGGGCTTGTCCTGACACGACACGAGCAGTGGAAGAGTTGCCAGTAGCATCACCAGCAAGACTGAGATTGACTTCAACTTCTTCATCATTCCTCTCCAGAGTTCATGCCTAGAAACGGAGGTTGGTCCTGAGGGCCCCGATCAAGCCGGAATCGGCTCTGCGACGCGCCGGAAAAACGTACTGGATATCGCCACCGACATGGAGCCATGGCGTCGCGGACCAACTGTAGAAGGCCTCGACGGCCGCCTCGTCCCCGAACTCTGCTATCGGGTCGAGAGAGGCCTCGAGCGCATCGCTGAGATTGTAGTAGAAACCACCGATACCGAAGCTATCCTGCGGTCGACCGAGAAACAGGGCCCGGCCGCCGATGCCACCGAGTACCGAGGCCTTCACGTAGTTGGGGTTGCCGTCGGCGACGGCCATTTTGAAGTAGAAGCCCCAGTTAACGATCGGTTGCTCGGTGCTCTCCTGCAAATTGTGCGTGAATTGAAAGGCGAGGTTCCAGGCGTCCTTCTTGTCCGTCGTCTCGGTGCCGGGTGGCAGCGTCGAATAGTCTACTCCCTCCGCTGTACTGAAGTTGAAAGTCACGGTGTACGTGGTCTTGCGGCCGTCGAGCTCCGCGGCGTGGGCCCCGGATGCTGACACGTTCACGCCATCCTCGAACACGTCTGCCGGGAAGTAGTCGGTGGTGCGGTCGTTGGGATCGAAGGCCATGACGGTCCAGGTCACATGTTTCGTCCTCATACTGGTGACCGCGCCCATGAAGACGGGCGGTACCAGACCGCTCGGCGGTGCCACGAAGATGAGATTCATGAAACGGCGGGTGCCCCAGCCGCCGAAGAACGGGTCCTCGGCGAGAAAGTCGACGGGATTGAACTTACCGACCAGGACGTTGACGCGATCTCCCACCTGCTGGGCGAGGT